>NZ_NHSQ01000035.1 GCF_016653465.1 Thiocystis minor
AAGGCGACCCGCGCCGAGCCGGCGCAGCTGGCGATCATCCAGGCGCTGGGCAGCGATCCCAGCCCGGGAGGGATACAGAAAATGATTGTCTGAATCGTCCGGTTTCACAAAATTTCACGAATGTAGTGCCACTGAGCGATTTTTTCCGCTGTAAGCGGATGATCTTAAAAGAGAAATAATCTGAGGCGTTAAACTTGGGCTGGCTGGCCTGGCTGCGCCAGTCACCCGCCAAGCCGAACTCGCGGCACATGCTGGAACATATCGAACGCCTCAAGGCTTGGCAGGCACTTGATTTGCCCGTCGGCATCGAACGGCTGATTCACCAGAACCGCCTGCTCAAGATCGCCCGTGAGGGTGGCCAGATGACGCCTGCCGACTTGGCCAAGTTCGAGCCGCAACGCCGCAACGCGACCCTGGTCGCGCTCGCCATCGAGGGCATGGCCACCGTCACCGACGAAATCATCGATTTACATGACCGCATTCTGGGCAAGCTGTTCAACGTGGCCAAAAACAAACATCAGCAGCAATTCCAAGCATCCGGCAAGGCGATCAACGCAAAAGTGCGGCTGTTCAGCTGCATCGGCCAGGCGCTGATTGACGCCAAGGAAAACGGCAGCGACCCATTCGCCGCCATTGAGGCCGTCATGTCCTGGGACGCCTTCGCCGAGAGCGTCACCGAAGCGCAAAAGCTCGCGCAGCCCGAGGACTTCGATTTCCTGCACCGCATCGGCGAGCGCTACGCCACGCTGCGCCGCTACGCGCCGGAATTCCTCGACGTGCTCAAGCTGCGGGCCGCGCCCGCCGCCAAGGACGTGCTTGATGCCATCAATGTGCTGCGTGGCATGAACCGCGACCACGCCCGCAAGGTGCCCGCCGGTGCGCCGACCGCTTTCATTAAGCCGCGCTGGCAGAAGCTGGTGATGACCGACGCCGGCATCGACCGGCGCTACTACGAACTGTGCGCGCTGTCGGAGCTGAAGAACGCGCTGCGCTCCGGCGACATCTGGGTGCAGGGATCACGCTAGTTCAAGGATTTCGAGGACTACCTGGTGCCGACTGCGAAATTCGCCAGCCTCAAGCAGGCCAGCGAATTGCCGCTGGCCGTGGCCACCGACTGCGACCAGTACCTGCATGACCGGCTGACGCGACTGGAAACGCAGCTCGCCACCACCAACCGCCTGGCGCTGGCCAACGAGTTGCCGGACGCCATCATCACGGAGTCGGGCTTGAAGATCACGCCGCTCGATGCAGCGGTGCCCGATACCGCGCAGGCGTTGATCGACCAGACGGCGATGATCCTGCCGCACGTCAAGATCACCGAACTGCTGCTGGAGGTGGAGGAATGGACAGGTTTCACCCGGCATTTCACACACCTGAAATCGGGCGATTTAGCCAAAGACAAGAACCGGCTGCTGACCACGATCCTGGCCGACGCGATCAACCTGGGCCTGACCAAGATGGCAGAATCGTGCCCCGGCACCACCGACGCCAAGCTGTCCTGGCTGCAAGCCTGGCACATCCGCGACGAAACCTATTCGACGGCGCTAGCGGAGCTGGTCAATGCGCAGCTCCGGCATCCTTTCGCCGAGCATTGGGGCGACGGCACCACGTCATCCTCGGACGGCCAAAACTTCCGCACCGGCAGCAAAGCCGAGAGCACCGGGCACATCAACCCGAAATACGGCAGCAGTCCAGGACGGACGTTCTACACCCACATTTCCGACCAGTACGCGCCGTTTCACGCCAAGGTGGTCAATGTCGGTGTGCGCGACTCGACCTATGTGCTCGACGGCTTGCTGTACCACGAATCTGACCTGCGCATTGAGGAACACTACACCGACACGGCAGGCTTCACCGATCACGTCTTCGGCCTGATGCATCTGCTGGGCTTCCGTTTTGCGCCGCGCATCCGCGACCTGGGCGACACCAAATTGTTCATCCCCAAAGGTGAAGCCAGTTACGACGCACTCAAGCCGATGATGAGCAGCGACCGGTTGAACATCAAGGCCATCCGCGCTCACTGGGATGACATCCTGCGGCTGGCCACCTCGATCAAACAAGGCACGGTCACGGCCTCCCTGATGCTGAGAAAGCTCGGCAGTTACCCGCGCCAGAACGGTCTGGCTGTGGCACTGCGCGAGCTGGGTCGCATTGAGCGCACGCTGTTCATCCTGGACTGGCTGCAAAGCGTCGAGCTGCGCCGCCGCGTCCAGGCCGGGCTGAACAAGGGCGAGGCCCNGGTCGATGACACACTGTTGCAGTATCTGTCGCCGCTCGGCTGGGAGCACATCAACCTGACCGGCGATTATGTGTGGCGCAGCAGCGCCAAGATCGGTGCGGGCAAGTTCAGGCCGCTACGCCCGCTGTAACCAGCTTAGCGTGCTTTATTTTCCGTTTTCTGAGACGACCCCTACTGCGCGCGTGGACAGTTCGGCGGCGGTTCTTTAGAATCCTCCGGGATAAGCGCCCTGCCTGCGGCGCTAAATACGATACGTGCTGATGCCGTCCTCTACACTTCCCGTCGCGGTCGTCGCACGTCCTCGCCCGGATTCGGAGATACCCTTGAGAAAACCCGCGGTTCTGGTTCTGGAAGACGGCTCGGTCTTCCGCGGAACGTCAATTGGTGCCGATGGCACGAGCGTCGGCGAGGTGGTCTTCAATACCGCCATGTCCGGCTACCAGGAGATTCTGACCGATCCCTCGTATCTCCGGCAACTCGTCACCCTGACTTATCCGCATATCGGCAATGTCGGCGCCAACCCCGAGGATGAAGAGTCCGGCGCCATTCAGGCGGCGGGGCTCATCGTCCGCGATCTGCCGATGCTGCCGAGTAATTATCGGCTGCGCGAGCGGCTCGACGACTATCTGATCCGTCAGGGCGTCGTCGGGATTGCGGACATCGACACCCGACGCCTGACGCGCATTCTGCGCGAGAAGGGCGCCCAAAACGGCTGTCTTCAGGCCGGCGACGCGCTCGACGAAGCGGCGGCGCTGGCCGATGCGCGCGCCTTTCCGGGTCTCAAGGGCATGGATCTGGCCCAGCATGCATCGACCAAGGAAGCCTATCCCTGGGCGCAGGGCGTCTGGACGCTGGACGGCGGTTTGCCGGAACCCTTGATGCCGGTGGGCGAGCGCCTTCCCTATCATGTCGTCGCCTACGATTACGGCATCAAGCGCAACATTCTGCGGATGTTGGTCGCGCGCGGCTGCCATGTCACCGTGGTGCCGGCGCACATGCCGGCGGCGACCGTGCTGGCGCTGCAACCCGACGGCGTCTTTCTTTCCAATGGTCCGGGCGACCCCGAGCCCTGCGACTATGCGATCGCGGCGATTCGTGAGTTGCTGGAGACGGACATGCCGCTATTCGGGATCTGTCTCGGCCATCAACTGCTGGGTCTGGCGTGTGGAGCGCGCACGCTGAAGATGAAGTTTGGTCATCATGGCGCGAACCATCCGGTGCAGGATCTCAAGACTGGCGCAGTCATGATCAGCAGCCAGAATCATGGCTTCGCGGTGGACGAGGCCAGTCTGCCCGACACCCTGGAGGCCACTCATCGCTCGCTGTTCGACGGTTCGCTACAAGGCATTCATCACCGCCAGCGTCCCGCCTTCAGTTTTCAGGGGCATCCCGAGGCCAGTCCCGGACCCCATGATGTCGCGCCGGTGTTCGACCACTTTATCGATCTGATTCGCGAGCGGAAGAACTGATGCCCAAGCGTACCGACATCCACAGCATCCTGATTATCGGCTCCGGCCCTATCGTCATCGGTCAGGCGTGCGAGTTCGACTACTCCGGGGCACAGGCGTGCAAGGCGCTGCGCGAGGAGGGCTACCGGGTGGTGCTGGTGAACTCCAATCCGGCCACCATCATGACCGACCCGGAAATGGCGGACGCCACCTACATCGAGCCGGTCACCTGGCGCGCGGTCGCCGCCATTATCGAGAAGGAACGCCCGGAGGCGCTGCTGCCGACCATGGGCGGACAGACCGCGCTCAACTGCGCGCTCGATCTGGTGCGCGAGGGCGTGCTCGAACGCTTCGGCGTCGAGCTGATCGGCGCCTCGCGCGAAGCTATCGACAAGGCCGAGGACCGCGATCTCTTCCGTCAGGCCATGCGCCGCATCGGGCTCGACATGCCGCGTTCAGCGATCGCCCACAGCCTGGAGGAGGCGATCCAGGTTCAGGCATCGATCGGCTTTCCGACCATCATTCGGCCCTCTTTCACCATGGGCGGGAGCGGCGGCGGCATCGCCTACAATCAGGAAGAGTTCGAGGAAATCTGCCGGCGCGGACTCGATCTGTCGCCGACCCGCGAGCTGCTGATCGAGGAATCGGCGCTCGGCTGGAAAGAATACGAGATGGAAGTGGTCCGCGACCGCGCGGATAACTGCATCATCATCTGCTCGATCGAGAATTTCGATCCCATGGGCGTGCACACCGGCGACTCCATCACGGTCGCGCCGGCCCAGACCCTGACTGACCGCGAATATCAGATCATGCGCAACGCCGCCATCGCGGTGCTGCGCGAGATCGGCGTCGACACCGGCGGATCGAACGTTCAGTTCGCGATCAACCCGGCCGACGGGCGCATGATCATCATCGAGATGAACCCGCGGGTGTCGCGTTCCTCCGCGCTGGCCTCCAAAGCGACCGGTTTCCCGATCGCCAAGGTCGCCGCCAAGCTGGCCGTGGGCTACACGCTCGACGAGCTGCGCAACGAGATCACCGGTGGCGCCACTCCGGCCTCGTTCGAGCCGAGCATCGACTATGTCGTCACCAAGATCCCGCGTTTCGCCTTCGAGAAATTTCCCCTGGCCGATGCCCGTCTGACCACTCAGATGAAATCGGTCGGCGAGGTCATGGCCATCGGGCGGACCTTCCAGGAGTCCCTGCAGAAGGCGATCCGGGGCCTGGAAATCGATCGGTACGGACTCGATGAAATCGTCGATCTCGCCGACCCAGACGCCATTGACAAGATCCGGCTGGAGGTGCGCCAGACCGGCGCCGAGCGCATCTTCTATGTGGCCGATGCCTTCCGCGTGGGCATCAGCCTGGAGGAAATCCACGAGCTAAGCTGGATCGACCCCTGGTTTCTGGCCCAGATCGAGGATCTGGTCCGCGCCGAGGGCGAGCTGCGCATCGCGGGCCGCGCCGGTCTCACGCTGGAGCGTCTGCGCGCGCTCAAGCGGCAGGGCTTCTCGGACCGCCGCATCGCCCATCTGGTGGGCGGCAAGGAAGGCGAGATCCGTGCGCTCCGGCATGCACAGGGCCTGCGCCCGGTTTTCAAACGGGTCGACACCTGCGCCGCCGAATTCGCCTCCAGCACCGCCTATCTCTACTCCACCTACGAGGAAGAATGCGAGGCCGACCCGACCGATCGCAAGAAGATCATGGTGCTCGGCGGCGGGCCGAATCGCATCGGTCAGGGCATCGAGTTCGATTACTGCTGCGTTCATGCCGCCTTCGCCATGCGCGAGGACGGCTATGAAACCATTATGGTCAACTGCAACCCGGAGACCGTTTCCACCGATTACGACACCTCCGACCGGCTCTATTTCGAGCCGCTGACCCTGGAAGACGTGCTGGAGATCGTCGACAGGGAACGCCCACTCGGCGTCATCGTCCAGTACGGTGGTCAGACCCCGTTGAAACTCGCCCGTGACCTGGAAGCGGCCGGCGTTCCCATCATCGGCACCAGTCCGGACTGTATCGACCTGGCCGAGGATCGAGAGCGTTTCCAGCAATTGATCCAGCAACTGGGTCTGCGCCAGCCGCCGAATGCGACCGCCCGCAGCGAATCCGAGGCGGTCGCGAAGGCCGCCGACATTGGCTATCCACTGGTGGTACGTCCCTCCTATGTGCTGGGCGGGCGGGCGATGGAGATCGTCTTCGACGAGTCGGAACTCAACCGCTACATGCGCGAGGCGGTGCGGGTCTCCAACGAATCGCCCGTCCTGCTCGACCGCTTTCTCGACGACGCCATCGAGGTCGACGTGGACGCCATCTGCGACGGCACCGACGTGCTGATCGGCGGCATCATGGAACACATCGAACAGGCCGGCGTGCATTCGGGCGATTCGGCCTGTTCGCTGCCGCCCTATACCCTCTCGGCCTCGATCCAGGACCACATGCGCGAGCAGATGGCCCGCATGGCTCGGGCGCTGAACGTGGTCGGACTGATGAACGCGCAATTCGCCATCAAGGGCGATGACATCTACATTCTGGAGGTCAATCCCCGTGCCTCGCGCACGGTGCCCTTCGTCTCCAAGGCCATCGGCCTGGCGCTCGCCAAGGTCGCGGCCCGCTGCATGGTCGGCAAGACGCTGGCCGAACAGGGGCTGCGGCGCGAGCTGAAACCCAAGCATTATTTCGTCAAGGAAGCGGTGTTCCCCTTCGTGAAGTTCCCCGGTGTGGATACCCTGCTCGGACCCGAAATGAAGTCCACCGGCGAGGTCATGGGGGTTGGCGAATCCTTCGGCGAGGCCTATGCCAAGGCGCAGGAAGGGGCCGGAAGTCTCCTGCCGCGACGCGGCGGCAAGGCCCTGCTGAGCGTGCGCGAGGCGGACAAGACACGCCTGATCCGGGTTGCGCGCGATCTTCTGGACTTCGGATTCACGCTCTACGGCACCCATGGAACGGCCGCAGCGATCCGCGAGGCCGGTCTGGACTGTGTCGGCGTCAACAAGGTCGCCGAAGGGCGTCCGCACATCGTCGACATGATCAAGAACAACGAGATCGGCTTCATCGTCAACACGACCGAAGGGGCCAAGGCAATCGCCGATTCGGCCGCGATCCGGCGTGCCGCGCTTCAGCACAAGGTTGCCTATACCACGACCATCGCGGGCGCCGAGGCGACCTGTCTGGCGTTGAAACAACTGGACATCGTCAGCGTCAATCGGTTACAAGATCTTTATTGATTCGTGATTGGCGGGCGTTTTTTGGGCGCCCGCCATTTTTTATCGAGAGCCCGCAAGGGGTTCGAATCGCCGCCGATATGGCTTCGTTGCGGCGTCTCCAGACGAGGAAATCACCCATGAACAAGGTCCCTCTGACCGCCAGGGGCGCTGAAAAATTGCGCGAGGAACTGGATCGGCTCAAACGCATCGAGCGCCCACGCATCATCGAGGCGATCGCCGAGGCCCGCGCGCACGGCGATCTCAAGGAAAACGCCGAGTACCACGCGGCGCGCGAGCAACAGAGTTTCGTCGAGGGCCGCATCAAGGACATCGACGGCAAGCTCTCGAATGCGCAGATCATCGACGTCACCCAGCTTCCGGCCACTGGACGAGTGGTTTTTGGCGCGACGGTTCGCGTGCTTGAACTCGATAAGGAGGAAGAACTCAGCTATCAGATCGTCGGCGAGGACGAGGCCGATCTCAAGTTGGGCATGATCTCCATCGGCTCGCCCATCGCCCGTTGTCTGATCGGCAAGAGCGAGGGCGATGTGACGTCGCTTGCCGCGCCCGGCGGGATTCGGGAGTTCGAGATTCTGGAAGTTCGCTACATTTGAATCGATTCGGACGATGATTGCCCGCCACTGACACCCCGCAGTACACCCCGCAGGGCATCTTCGGCGGTGGGACTACGCCGTTTTATCCGTCTCCTCGCCGCGCCGACGGAAACTGGTTCCGCCGCATTCGGCGCAGATCGGAATCCGCCCGGCCTTGACGAAATGGGTCTCGGCACCGCAGCGGTCGCAGATGAGCGTCCCCGGTCCCGTGACCTCGCCGGCCTGATACAAACTCATCCGGCGCGCGTTCTCGGCCCATTGGGCAAGTTGCAGACTGGTCTGGTCGGCGACCTGGGTGAACATATCCATCATCCGCCGCTCGATCAGTTCCAGATCGAAGCGCCACCAGTCGCGCATTTCCTGGCCGGTCTCGGCGATGTAGTTGGCGGCGTCCTCGATATCGCGCTTGATGTAGTCGGAGACTTTTTCCGCCTCCTCGCGGGTCAACTCACCGAGTTCGACCATGTTGTCGCGCGCCTTGTCGAGGATCTCGCGGAATTTGGGCACGGACTCCTTCTGCGCCTTTTCGATCGTCTCGTGCGTTTGCTTGAGCATCTGCTCGTAGGCATGCACCAGTTTGTCGGTGGTGTCGTGTTTGTGTTCTTCGGTCATGGACGAATTCCCGCGTGAGTGGACGTTCACCGTTCAGGGATTAGGATAGCAAAAGCCTCTGCGGTATCCTTGCGAAAGATCGAATTCCCTTCCAACCGCCGATAGCAAGACACCATTCCATGCAGACCGACTACGATCCGCGCGCCGTCGAGACGGCAGCCCAGCACTATTGGGAAGAGCACCAGTCCTTCAAGGCCGTCGAGGATCCGTCCCGCGAGAAATTCTACTGCCTGTCCATGTTCCCCTACCCATCGGGGCGGCTGCACATGGGGCATGTGCGTAACTACACCATCGGCGACGTGATCGCGCGCTATCAGCGGATGCAGGGCAAGAACGTGCTGCAACCTATGGGCTGGGACGCCTTCGGTCTGCCGGCCGAAAACGCCGCCATCCAGCACGGCATTCCGCCGTCGCAATGGACCCGCGCGAACATCGCCTACATGAAGGACCAGCTCAAATCCCTGGGCTTCGGGTACGACTGGAAACGCGAGCTGGCGACCTGCGACCCGGACTATTATCGCTGGGAGCAGTGGCTTTTCACCCGGCTGATGGAGAAAGGACTGGCTTATCGCGCCAAGACCACGGTCAACTGGGATCCCATCGATCAGACCGTGCTGGCCAACGAGCAGGTGATCGACGGTCGCGGCTGGCGCTCGGGCGCGCCGGTCGAGAAGCGCGAAATCGAACAGTGGCTGGTGCGCATCACCGATTACGCGCAGGAGCTGCTGGACGCGCTCGACGGGCTGGACGGCTGGCCAGAGCGCGTGCGGATCATGCAGCGCAATTGGATCGGGCGCTCCGAGGGCGTCCACATGGATTTTGGCATCGCGGGCAGCGACGAGACGCTCGGGATCTACACCACCCGTCCCGATACGGTCATGGGCGTCACCTATGTCGCCGTCGCCGCCGAACACCCTCTGGCGCATCGCGCCGCCGTTGACAACCCCGAGATCGCCGCCTTCATCGAGGACTGCCGTCAGGGCGGCACCTCCGAGGCCGAGATTGAGACCATGGAGAAGAAGGGCCAGCGGCTGGGCATCGACGCCCTTCATCCGATCACCGGCGAGCCGGTGCCGATCTTCGCCGCCAACTTCGTGCTGATGGGCTATGGCACCGGCGCGGTGATGGCAGTGCCGGCGCACGATCAGCGCGATTGGGAGTTTGCCGATCGCTATGGTATCCCGAAAAAGGCGGTCATTCGTTCCGCTGACGACAGCCCGTGTAGCATCGAACAGGCCGCCTATACCGAAAAGGGCGTGCTCTTCGATTCCGGCCCCTTCGATGATCTGACCTCCGCGCAAGCCTTCGATGCCATCGCCGACTGGCTGGCGGAGCGGGGCAGAGGACAGAAAACGGTCAACTTCCGCCTGCGCGACTGGGGCGTCTCGCGCCAGCGGTACTGGGGCTGCCCGATTCCGGTGGTTCGGACCGCCGATGGCGGAACCCGTCCCGAAACTGATCTTCCGGTGCGTCTGCCCGAAGACGTGATCGTCGACGGCTCCGGCTCGCCCCTGAAAAAGATGCCGGCATTCTCCGATCTCCCGAGCGGGGAGACCAGGGAAACCGACACCTTCGATACCTTCTTCGAGTCGAGCTGGTACTACGCCCGCTACTGTTCGGCGGGTTGCGACACCGCCATGCTCGACGCGCGTGCCAACTACTGGCTGCCGGTCGATCAATATGTCGGCGGGATCGAGCATGCCGTGCTGCATCTGCTCTATGCGCGCTTCTTCCATAAACTGATGCGCGACGAGGGGCTGGTCGACTGCGACGAGCCATTCAAAAACCTGCTAACCCAGGGCATGGTGGTCGCCGAGACCTGGTTTCGCGAGGATGCAGACGGACGCAAGCAGTGGTTCAATCCGACAGACATCGTGATCGAGCGCGACGAGAAAGGCAAACTGGTGGGCGCCGTTCTCAAGTCCGATGGCCAGCCGGTGAGTTTCGGCGGCATCGAAAAGATGTCCAAGTCCAAGAACAATGGCGTCGATCCGCAATCGCTGACCGAACGCTATGGCGCCGACACGGTGCGGCTCTACACCATGTTCACCTCGCCGCCGGATCAGTCGCTGGAATGGAACGATGAGGGGGTCGAGGGCGCGTTCCGCTTCATCAAGCGGCTGTGGGCGCTGGCCGTGGGCGAGTCGGAGTCGATCCAGTCCGCCGCCGCGCTCGCGGGCGAGCTGGATGACGCCGACCGCGACGCGCGTCGCGAGCTTCACGCGACCCTGAACAAGGCGCTGTTCGACTATGAGCGACAGCAGTTCAACACCGTGGTCTCGGCCTGCATGACCATGGTCAATACGCTCTATCGACTGGAGCCTTCCGCCGCGCGCGCGGCCATCGTGCGCGAAGGCGTGGGCATCGTGCTGCGGTTGCTGGCGCCGATCTCACCGCATGTCACGCACCATCTGTGGCGCGAACTCGGCTTTGGCGAGGATATTCTTTCCGCCCCCTGGCCGACGGTGGATGACGATGCGCTCCGGCAGGACAGCATCGAGTATGTGGTGCAGGTCAACGGTAAGGTGCGCGCCAGCGTCAAGGTGCCCGCCGACGCGGACCGGGAGACGATCCAGGCGGCGGCCCTGACTAACGGGCAGGTGCTCAAATTTATTGGCGACAAGGCCGTGCGCAAGGTCATTCTGGTGCCGAACAAGCTCGTCAATATCGTGGCCTGATGTTTTTACTTCGTAAAAATAGGATGATTTTTGAAGAGGCGATTTGAAGATGCTTGAGCGTCCCGCGGGTGACTTTTGCGTTCGCGTTTTAGCGGAGTCACGGAACGTCGGGTTCCTGGTGCTGTTGATGACACTGTCAATCCTAACCGGTTGCGGTTTTCATCTGCGCGGCAGCATCGAGATTCCGCCGGCGCTGAATCCGCTCTATCTCCAGTCCGCGCCCGGCTCGCCGGTGCGCCGGGCGATCGAGGATTTGTTGTCGGGCAGCGACGTGCGCCTGACCGAGAATCCCGCCGAGGCCAAGCTGATTCTGCGCATCCTGTCCGAGAATCGTTCCTCGCGGGTCGCGGCGGTGGACGCGAACGGCAAGACGCTCGCCTTCGAGCTGCATTATTTGGTGCGCTTCGATGCGGTCGCGCCCGATGGTGCGCAAAAAGTCCCGCCCCAGACGCTGGATCTGGTCCGAAACTTCGATAATCCGGATGTCGAGGTGCTCGGGAAGCAACTCGAAGAAGAACTCATCTATCAGGATTTCGCCACCGACGCTGCGGACCGTATTCTGATGCGTCTGCGGGCCGTGTTGATTTAGCCGCCAGTTATGCAACTCCGTTTCAACCAACTACCGGGCCAACTCAAGCATGGACTGGCGCCCGTGTATCTACTCTGCGGCGACGAGCCGTATCAGCTCGGCGAGGCCGCGCGACTGATTCGCGAGCAGGCGCGGCGCAAGGGATTCGACGAGCGCGAAATCCTGGACGCGGACGCCAACTTCGACTGGAATCTCCTGGCGGCGTCGGCCGATGCCATGTCGCTGTTCTCGGCCCGCAAACTGATCGAACTGCGCGTCGGCAGCGGCAAGCTGGGCAAGGACGGCGGTGCGGCGGTTCGCGCCTATTGCGCGCGCCCCTGTCCCGATAACCTGCTACTGATCCTCGCGCCCGGCCTGGAGCGTAAGGATCTTCAGACCCAGTGGGCAAAAACGGTCGAGTCCATTGGCGTTCTGGTGCAGGTCTGGCCGATGAAGGAAAAGGAGTTGGAACCCTGGCTCGGGCAGCGCCTGCAGGCCGCGGGATTCCAGGCCGGACCGGGCGTCGCCGCGCTGCTGACCGAACGGGCCGAAGGCAATTTGCTGGCGGCGGTGCAGGAGATCGAAAAGCTGCGTCTGCTGCACGAGCCCGGCCCGCTCATCCTGGATGATCTGCTCGGCAATCTGGCCGACAGCGCCCGTTTCGATCTCTTTGCCCTGACCGACGCGGCGCTGGCCGGCGACCGGGCACGAGTGCAGCGCGTCCTGTCGGTGCTGCGCGGCGAGGGAACCGCCGACGCGCTGGTACTCTGGGTGCTCGCCCGCGAACTGCGGATGCTGGCGGAGATCGCCGGTGCCATCTCGCGGCGGACTTCGCCCGAACCTGTGTTGACCGCGCATCGCGTGCCCCGTCCGCGTCAGGAGGTCATCGCACGCGCGTTGCGACGGCTCTCGCCGGCGCTGCTGCGCCGGTTGCTGCGGGAATGTCTCAAGGCCGATCTGATCATCAAGGGTTTGGCGCCTGGCGATGCCTGGCAGCGTCTGGCCGTCATCGCGGATGCACTGAGCGCGGGAGGCGTTCAGGCGCCTGTCAGCATCGCATGACAGAATCCGCCGGATTCGCCGCGCTTGACGGATGGCAAGCTGGCAATCTCTGCCGTCAGGTGATCGGTATGGGAACTTCGCTCTGTGATGCAGGTCTCATTTGGTGAGCGAAACGGGGCTGTTCATCCCCCTGGCAGCCCCAAGTACCGGCACCCTGCCGGGAAAGCGTTCCCCCGAAGTCTTTACCCCAAGGCTTCGGGGGTTCTTTATGCGACTCGCGTCAGCGCGACAGATAAGCCCGCACGGCCTCCTTCAAGGTATCGAAACTGCGCCGGAGTTCGGTCATGGCGTCCTGAACTTCCGGTGCCTGCTTCACGTCCCGAGCGACCCGCTTGAGCGTTGCGGCATGCTCTCGTCTCCAGACCGCCATCCGCTCGATCAAACGTTTCAACCCCTCGTCCGCTCCGTTATTTTTGCCCGAGGGCGCGTAGCCAAATTGGTAGTCGACGATGTCTTCGGTCACCTCGCCCTTGAAAAGTCGGTGCAGTTCGACCTGGAGACACTTGGCGCTGTAGCTGAAGCGTCCGTCCTTTTCCAGACGCCGCACGCTCATGCGGATCTGGGTGGATTCGAGCAGGTGCAGCGGGGCATGGCGGGCGGTGCGCTTGACGAAATCATGATCCTCGGCCAGCCGGAGCGTTTCGTCGAAGCCGCCGACAAGGTCAAAGAGGTCGTGATCGACGAAAATGGCGAAACCGCCGGCATGTGGCGCGGTCTTGAGACTGAGCCTGACGAATTGGTTGGCGAGTTCGAAGAGGAGCGCATCGAGCGGATGGTCGGAATCCGGCTCAAACCCACAGGTCGCGAGTCGCATCCCCTCCGTCTCCATCTCTCCGAGCGCCTTTTCCAGAAAGTCCGCTGGCGGCAGGACATCGGCATCGAGGAAAAACAGCCACGCGCCGCGCGCCACCCCGGCGCCGCGGTTGCGGCCCACCGCCGGCATCCCGCCCTCGGTCAGGATCACGCCTCGCGCGCGGCAGATTGCGCGCGTCTCGTCGGTCGAGCCGGCATCGGCCACGATGGTCTCAAAGTCGCGAAAGGTCTGACGGTCGAGCCGATCCAGCAATCCGGGGAGGAGTTCGGATTCGTTCAGGGTTGGGATGATGACACTGACCTTCATGTTGTCCCCCGATAAAATGGAATCGCGTCCCGCATGACAGGGGTTGGCGCCGGTTAGACCAATTCCAGCGAATCATCGAGCGCCGTGGCAAGCAGCGACCGATACAGAGATTCGTCGAGATCGAAACCGCCAGTACGGCAAACCCCCGCATACCAGCGCGCACTGAGTTTGGGTGTCCGCCGTAGGTTTCGATAGTCGACATGGATCAATCCAAAGCGCTTCGACAGGCCCAGGGACCATTCGAAATTGTCCAGCAGGCTCCAGACGAAATACCCGCGTACATCGCTGCCCGCGTCCATGGCGCGGTGCAGCATGAACAGATAGCCCTCCAGATAGTCGCGCCGCTGCGGGTCGCGAACGCTTCCGTCCAACTCGATCCGATCGACGAAGGCCGCACCGTTCTCAGTAATAAAGACCGGCGGATTGCCGTAACGCGTGCGTAGCCAGGTCAGGGTATCGAGAAAGCTGCGCGGCTCGATCTGCCAGTCCATGTCGGTGTGCCGAGCGTCCGGATCAAGGCTGCGCGCCAGCCGAAAACCCAGCCAGGGTAGCCAGTTGCGTTCCACGATGAGGTGCGAATAGTGGTTGACGCCGACGAAATCGACCGGCTGACCGATGAGCGCCAGATCGCCCGGACGCAAGGTCCGTCGATAGACCGACAGCAGACGCCGGACCGGCGCCGGATAGCGTCCGGCCAGGATCGGATCGGCGAAGAGTCGATTCGCCAGGGCGTCGATTCGCTCAGCCAGGCGGACATCTGAGCGCCGACGCGGGAGCACCGGGAAGAGGTTGAGCGCGGGTCCGACACCGGCATCGGGGACGTGCGCGCGCAGGCGCTGAAGGCCGGCGCCATGGGCCAGCAAGAGATGGTGGGCGACGCGAAAGGCGCGCAGTGGATTGCGTCGACCAGGCGCATGGTCGCCGGAGACATAGCCCGCGGTAGCGATCGTGAGCGGCTCGTTGATGGTGACCCAGTGCTTGACCCGATCGCCCAGGGCGCGCGCGACTGCTTCGGCATAGTCGGCAAAGCGCCAGACCGTGTCGCGCGACTCCCAGCCGCCGCGCTGCTGCTCGAACCAGGGCAGATCCCAGTGGTAGAGGGTCGCGAACGGACGAATCCCGCGTGCGAGCAGTCCATCCGCCAGCCGTTCGTAGAAATCGAGACCCAACCGATTCACCCGCCGCGCGGGGCTGGAGATCACCCGAGGCCAGGAGATGGAGAAGCGATAGGCACCCAGTCCAAGCTCCGCCATGAGATCCAGATCCTCGCGATAGCGCTGATAATGATCGCAGGCAACGCTGGCGTTCGTGCCGTCCAGAATTCGACCACGCCGCGCTGTGAAGCGATCCCAGATCGACGGCGCCTTGCCATCCAGATTGGCGGCCCCCTCGATCTGAAAGGCCGCCGTCGCCGCGCCCCAGATCAGATGGTCGGGAAACTGAATGCGTTGCATGCGAGCGGCGGCCAGGACTGAATGCTGCGTCAGCCGACCGACGTTTCGCAATCCGCGATCAAGGCATCGAGCAACTGCACCGACGATGTCGCTTCCTTCTTGATTTCTCTTAGAAAATCCAGTTCGCTCTTGGAAATCCGGCCGTCCGCGAACAACGCCTTACGCAAGACGTCGACTTCTTTCTGACTGATATGGCCATCGGCAAGAGCAAACGCCTTCGCAACGTCACGCCATTGAGCCATGGAAACACCTCCTCTCCGTTGAATGAATGATCGGCATGACAAAGGATCATGCCGATCTTGCCGCGCTTTCGCGGTTACCATGAGCGTCTGCCCCGCTTGGGGCATCACTCACTCATTCCAGGATAGACCCCATGGCCCTTAAGGCAACTGTGTTCAAGGCGCAGGTTCAGATCAGCGACATGGACCGTCATTATTACGCCAGCCATGCGCTCACCCTGGCCCGTCATCCCTCCGAAACCGACACCCGGATGATGGTCCGGCTATTCGCTTTCTGTCTCTTCGCGGACCCGCTGTTGAGCTTCACCAAGGGACTGTCCACCGACGACGAGCCAGATCTCTGGCAGCGCAGTCTGAGCGGCGAAATCGAACGCTGGATCGAGCTGGGTCAACCGGACGAGCGGCGGCTCCGACAAGCCAGCGGACGCGCCCAGGAAGTGGTGACGATCAATTTCGCGGGCCGGGCGGGCGACCTCTGGTGGCAGCAGAACGGCGCGGGCCTACAACGCCTGCGCAATCTCCGGGTGCTCGACCTGAACAGCGCCGAGGTGCAGGCACTGACCGGACTGGTGGCGCGCTCCATGGATCTCCAGTGCACCATCGATGGCGGTCAGGTCTGGATCGGCAACGGCCAGACGACGGTGGAGTTGACGCCGACCGTGCGGCAGGACAGGGGCGACCGATGAACCGATCAGGGCAGAATCCGAATCGGCGTTCCGTCCGGAACCAGGTTCCAGATCTCGTCGATTTCATGATTCTGGACGGCAATGCAACCGTGGGTCCAATCGCGGTTAATGTACAGACGTCGCATGCTTTCCGACTGGATATAGTTGGGAAGCCCGTGGAGCATGATCATGCCGCCGGGGTTGAACCCAAGCTGGCGGCTGGCGAGTTTATCCTGCTCGTTGGGATAGGAAATATGGATGGCCTTGTAAAAATTGCTCCGGGGATTACGCCAGTTCAACACGTAATCGCCGACTGGCGTGCGCTGATCGCCCTCGCGGTATTTATGGCCGTTGGGCGAGCCGCCAAGGGCGACACGGTATTTCCGCACCACCTGACCTCGGCTGTGCAGTTCGATTTGCCGTTCGGATTTTTTGACCACGACCTGATCGACCGGGCCGTTAGCCTGTTGCGTGACTGGCGGCGTGCTGCCGCAGCCCGTCAGCCCGAGCAGTCCGGTGAGCGCGAGCGCGACGAGTGCGCGCATCCCGAGCGAGCGGGTTTGCCGGTGCCGTGGTTGGGCGCGGTCGACGACGTGGGAATAGTTGGCGTTGAAATGCATGGGGTGAGTCCTGAATCGACGGTGCCGGCTGACCGCCGGCAAAGTTCACAATCAACGCCAGAAAGTTTATGTAAGCCGATGACTAAAATCCAGCTTCAGAATTCCGGCAGCACGCGGAGGAAGCAGGTTTTCAGATAAGCGGTCTCGGAAATGGCCGGGTGCACCGGATGGTCCGGCCCCTGCTGGCCGACTTCCAGCAACTGAAGATTGCGTCCCGCCCGACGCGCCGCGAGTTGTACCGAGCGCAAAAAAGTGTCGCGGTCCATGTGAAAGGAGCAGGAAGACGTGACCAAGAGCCCGCCGGGTTCCAGAACCTCGATTCCGAGCCGGTTGAGCCGCTGATAGGCCTGGGTGCCTTCCTTCTCGTCCTTGCGGCGTTTGATGAAAGCGGGCGGATCGAGAATGACGGTATCGAATCGCTTCCCCTTGTCGCGCAGATCGCGCAAGACCTCGAAGGCGTCGCCATGCAGATGGTTGACGCGATTGTCGAGGTGGTTGCGGGCGGCGTTATCGGCGACCCGTTCCAGCGCGGTGTGCGAGCTGTCCACGCAGGTCACTTCCTCGGCGCCCAGTGCAGCGGCGCGCAGTCCCCAAGCGCCGATATAACTGCACACGTCCAGCACCCGCCTGCCAACCCCATAGCGAGCGAGCCGGGTACGGTTCTCGGCCTGATCGAAGAACCAGCCGGTCTTTTGTCCGCTCAGGGGCGAGACCTCGAACGCTAGTTCGTGCTCGATCAGCGTCAGACGGTCCTCGGGCGTTCCGAGCACCGTTTCCACGCCACGCGGCAGCCCCTCTAGTTCGCGCACGGCGGTGTCGTTGCGCAGCACGATCGCCCTGGGCCGCAGCACCTGTTCCAGCGCGGCCAGGATTTCCCCGCGCACCCGCTCCATCCCGGCGGTCGTGATCTGTACCGCGAGCAAGTCGTCGTAGCGATCCACAATCAGACCCGGCAGACCATCGCTCTCTCCGAACACCAGCCGATAGAAGGGGCGTTTGTAGAGCCGTTCGCGCAGCGCCAGCGCATCATGGATACGTTTGAGCCAGAGGGCCGGACTCAGCGGGTGATTGCGGTCGCGCGTCACGATCCGGGCGCAGATCAGCGAATGCGGATTGACATAGCCATGCCCGATCCAGCGCTCGTGGTCGCTCAGAATCTCGACCGGCTGGCCCGGCTCCAGGTTTTTCAAGGGCGTCGCCTGGGTGTCGACCTCGTTGCTGTAGATCCAGCAATGACCGGCGAGCAGGCGGCGTTCCTGATCTTTGCGCAGGAGGAGTGGCTGAGTCTTCATGATGGGTCTTCCGATCAGGATGAATACGGTTTTCGTTCGTCTGATGCGAAAGACTATCAGAAATTCAGGAAGGTGGACGTTTAGACGCTTACCCACAAAAGGGCTGCAAGATCATTTTGTTGCAAGGTCACTTCAAGCCTTGTGCTTTATCCGGATACCAAGAACCGTCCGAACCATTCCTCAGCTTCTGCGCGTCGATCCGTCGGATCCCTCTTCTTTTTAATTCCGCGCTGGCGAATATCCAATATTTGTTCTTGGCGCCCAAGAGCCATAGCGAGCCTATCCTCCGATAACCACTCTTATCCTGCCCACGCTGCGAGGAGAAATTGGTGGATCTCACAAAGGCGAGAAGACCCTGCTTGCCCCGCCATTGATCGTCCGCTATCAACACCCGATGGCGATAAGATTGTAATCCTTGCCCCCGAAACTTGGGTAGCGTGAACGCGGCAAAGTTATAAAGATATTGATCGGGCACGGAAATGACGAGCCCCGGCATGATTTCAGGATTCCCCAAGGAATGAATCCAGGTGTATCCGGCCAGTTGGCCGTCCACAAAACTCAGAAGACAGGCATCGCCCTGCTCGAAGTTGCCGAGAAGCGTCGCGTCGATCTGCCACGTACCAGCTTGCTGCATCCTTTCGAGATCCGAGCGGTCGGCCCACCGGGTCGACAGTACGGCCTTGGGCGCTCGTGAGAGAGGTTTGAGTTCATCGCGCGGCAACACAATGATGTCGAGCCGCTCGAAATAGAACAGCGTATTGAGTAACCGGTGCGACAGATGATAAAACCACTTGGCGAATCCGAACTGATTGAGAACACTGCGGCTGTGTCGCAGCCGATCAAATATTGGCTTCATGAGGCAACTCTGCCGGTTGGCATCGTCAAAAAATCAGAGCCGAGCTTCGCCGGAGGCAACGCTGGAGCCCTCGGAAGTGCGTATTTCAAGCCGTACAATGAACAAGGCGACGATCGCCGTCGGACGATTTCGTCATGACTTTGCCGTAATGGACGTGATGGCGATTCCACGTCATGGCGCTAAGGCTGCGTTTTGCCTGTTTACTGCTGAGATCTGAACTTCAAGGCGGAGTCCGTGCGGACCCGCGCCGGTATTCCTAATGCAGCTGCTCAGACCACGTTCGACATGAGGGGGTAAGCCCAAAACGTGGATTGGGATGGCTAACGTGTACCGCGTGTGAGCACATCGCTGCACATGGACTCAAGGACGTCGATGGCCGACAGGATGCGATCCGCTGTTGCCGCAACAGTTCGACCAGCGCTTCGGCCGGTACAGGCCCCGCTCGATTCGGGGGCCGACGATGCGTGGAACGGTTATGGTGTCAAGTTCTTGGAGAGTATAGACACGTTTTTTGAAAATTCTGGACGGTCGGATTCACCGAATCGGCATGGCCTTTGACCGGGTCTGCCTGCTCGCCTTCGAGACCGCCTGATCCGGTTTCAGGCCCCGAGCAGATGCTGAAAATTCGCCAGACGCTCGGGGGCGATCAGACCCTCGGCCACGGCTTGGCGGATGGCGCAGTCCGGCTCCTGATCGTGGTGACAGTCGGCGAAGCGGCATTGGTTCTGATAGGGCCTGAATTCGCGAAACCCTTGCTGGAGTCCCGCGCGATCGATGGCGCCGAGCCGGAAACTGCGCACGCCCGGCGAGTCGATCAGCAAACCCTCGCCGGGCAGCCGATAGCAGGTCGCCGCCGAGGTGGTGTGGCGTCCCAGCCCCGTGGCCTTGGACAGCAGCCCGATCTGGATGTCCCGATCGGGGAGCAGCGCCTTGACCAGCGAGGACTTGCCGACGCCCGACTGCCCGACCAGCACGCTGACCTCGCCGGCCAATCCCGCGATCAGGGTGGCAAGCGTGTCGGGTTCGCGCAGACTGATCCACAGGGTGCGGTAGCCGATGGTGTGGTAGTGCGCGAACCGGTTTTGGAAGGCAGTCCGCGCCTCGCCGTCGAGCAGATCCATCTTGTTGCCGACGAGCACGGCTTCGACCCCGATGGTCTCGGCGGCCACCAGATACTGATCGACCAGATAACCGCTGGGTTCGGGCTCGGGCGCGATGAGGACGACTAACCGGGTCAGATTGGCGGCGAGCGGTTTGGCGTACCCATTGAAATCGGGCCGGCTCAGGACGGTGGTGCGCGGCAGGATGGCCGTGACGACGCCCTGTTCGTCGGCGATCCGCTGCCACACCACCCGATCACCGCACACCGGATGGCCGATATTCTGGCGCGACAGACAGTGGAAGAGCTGCCCGCCGCTGTCCTCGACGGCCAGATTGGCCCCATGGCGGACCACCACGCGACCCTCTTCCGGTTCGGTCTCCGCGTCGAGTTCAGTTAGCACAATGTCCGGGCGGGACTCAAGCCGCTGGCGGCGACGTTCCTGGATGGTGCGGATGCGTTCGATCTGACGTTCGGACAGCCGGCGTTTGGTCATCGGCTCAGCGCGGGAATTGATAGTAATGACGGTTTAGATAGGCGGCGACGTCGCTGATGTTCTCGTCGAACCACTGGAGCCCCAGCGACAGCTCGCAGCGCTGGACCTGACGTTCCAGCCCCTCGAAGGAACTGATTTTGCGATCTTCCCGGGTATAGATCTCGCTGCCATGACAGCGGATGCAGTGGGTTTGATAGAGCGACTCGGCGTCGTCGGTCGCGACCGCGGGGGCAGGGGTTCCAGCGATCAGGACGAGACCCGCGAGGGTGGAAGCAAGAACAGATAAACGGTTAATCATGGGATGGCTCCGTGGCGATTTGACAAACCATAGTAGACCAACCATCGTTGTTCCGCACGATTCCGCCTGACCGATCATTTGGCCTCCCTAGCGAGGCGTTGCATGGACATGACTGCATGAACAAGAGCGAAAATAACCTGATCTGGCTCGATCTGGAGATGACCGGGCTGGATCCTTTCCAGGACCGCATCCTGGAGATCGCCACCATCGTCACCGATACTCAGCTACGGATTCTGGCCGAGGGTCCGGTCATGGCGATCCATCAGACGGACGACATTCTGGGCGGGATGGACGACTGGAACCGGGAGCATCACGGCGCGTCCGGTTTGCTGGAGCGGGTGCGCGCGAGCCGCGTCTCGGAGACCGAGGCGGAGTCCGCTACCCTGGATTTTCTGGCGGACTTCGTGCCCGCCGGCGCGTCGCCGCTGTGCGGCAATAGCATCTGTCAGGACCGCCGCTTCCTCGCCCGCTGGATGTCCAGGCTGGATGCCTATTGTCACTACCGCAACCTGGATGTCAGCACGCTGAAGATTCTGGCCCTGCGCTGGGCGCCCGAGGTTGCGAGCAGTTTCAAGAAGGAATCCAAGCATCTGGCATTGGACGACATTCGCGAATCCATCGCCGAACTGCGCCACTATCGCGAGCGGTTGCTGCGGCCATTTTAAGTCGTCCTCAATGCGCTCTCGGCATGGCGGCGATTTGGGCGACATCCTGGGCCTCGAAGTCCATGCCGAACGGCAGTCCCGGATTGAGCGTGATGGCGAAGCCGACGCCGAGTTTCTCCAGAATCCAGGTGAAGTCGGCCACGAGTCCCCCGCCATAGCCGGGAAAGTCCTTCACGAACGTCTTGGCCCGCTCGGGGTTGGTGAACAGAACCAGGACTTCGTCGCCTTCGTCGGTCGTGAGTTTTAACGGCTGGGCGATCTGCTGGGTTTGCAGTCCGCCGATCTGGTGCTTTTCGTAGACCGGCATGAAAACTTCGGAGCCGAGCAGTGTCGCAATGAAGGATTCGGGCGGAATCTGCCCTTCCTGCGCCTCGATCAGTTGGCGTTCCAGGTCGTTTTGAGCGGTGAAGGTGTCGGGCATGGCGGGTTCCGGAGGGATTCGATGAACCCGAAAAGCTGGGGGTTGGTCCGCGCGATCTCAATTGTCCGCCCTGGAAATTGGCGGCTGGCTTATAGGCGCTCGCGCAAATCCCGCACTGAAAACCCGCGCCACGGGTCGCTTATTCCCTTGTTCAGGCCGAGTACCTTGAAGCGCTCGCCCATGGCGGTGGGCAAGAGCAACTGTTTCGCGCCCAATGCCTGATCGAGCGCGTCGGATGCGTCAGCCATCAGACTGTCGATCCCGCAGCCGAGCAGAAAATGCGCCTGGGTGGTGAAACCGGCCAGCTCGAAACCGGCGGCGAGCCCGGCCTCGGCCACGGTGGTGAAGTCGACATGGGCGGTCATGTCCTGCAATCCAGGGTCGCGATAGAGATCGTCGTGCGCCTGATGGCGATGATGGCATAGCAGCGTACCCATGGTTCGGTCCGCCTGATAATAGCCCGACCGGGGATAGCCATAGTCGATCAATAAGACCAGACCCGATTGCACCGCATCCGACAATGCCGACAGCCAGGGGGCCAGATGCGGATTGATCTCGGAGGTATAGCCGGCGGTTTGAGCGAAGCCCTCGGATTGGATGACGGCGACGGCCTCGGCAAGTCCGGACGAGCGGATGGGCGCGGTCGTCTCGACGAGTTGGCCCGCGCGATCGGTGACGAAGACCTCGTCGACACCGCCATCCTCGCGCACCCGAAAGCGCTGGACCGGCATCGCGTCCAGAACCTCATTGGCCAACACCACGCCGCGCAGGCCGCGGGGCCATTCAGTCAGCCAGACGCAGCGGTTAGTCAGAGAGGGTACTTCGGCTTGAATGCGTTCGCGCTGGCGGGCCTGTAGGTCCGGGCTGAGTTCCAGAATCCAATACTGGTGGGGCAGGGCGCCGAGCCGGTCGAGTTCCCGGAGCACCTGGACCGCGAGCGCGCCGCTGCCGGCACCGAACTCGAACAGATCGCCGCCGCCTAAACGCTCCAGAACCTCGGCGCACTGTGCCGCGATGCATTGGCCGAACAGTGGGGACAGCTCCGGGGCCGTGACGAAATCGCCGCCCGGCCCGAATTTGGGCGCGTCGGCGACATAATAGCCAAGCCCTGGAGCGTAGAGCGCCAGATCCATGTAGCGGTCGAAGGGCAGCAGTCCGTCGGCGTCGGCGATGGCCGCGCGGATCCGGGCGAGGAGTCGGGCGCCGAGGTCGGCGCGATCCGCCGCGTCGGGCTCAGGCGGGGGTGGGTTGTCGCGATGATTCATTCGGGCTTTCCGCGGCGGTCGGTTAGGTGATTTCCTGAAAAGCATCTTCCCACGGAGAGGCTATTCATGGACAGGATTGCGCAGGATCTACAGGATTTCGTCAATCACTTGAGCAGGATGCAGGGCTATCGGGGCGAATTCATGCGCCGCGTTGGGTGCGCGGATGCCGGAGATGTAGGGGCGAATAAATTCGCCCCTTGGCGATGCCGCGCAACAGATGTTTCCACCAGAGGATTTTCGATGAACGACAACCACAAGGCGATTCTCCATCGCGGTGCCGAGCACAGTTCGCCGTATCCGGTCAGCCGGCTGGCGCCGGCCTTCGATACCGGCGATTTGGCCGCCGAGGTCGCCAAGGCCGAATCCATGTTGAGCGCACGCACGGGCGCCAAGCTGCGGGTGATCGCCGATCAGATCCGGTTGCTCCAGCAAGAGGCCCGCAAGGTGCTCGACGACGCGCGGGAGGATCAGACGTTGAATCAGGCGCAATGCGCCTTCCAGCGCATCCCCGGCAAGACCTATCACCTTTATCGCCGCACGGATGGCCGCACCTTCTTCTCCATGCTGTCGCCGGCGGAGTGGGGCGGCTCCACGCCACACCGGTTTGTCGGCTCCTACCGGTTGGAGACCGACTATTCCTGGATCCCGGCCGAGCAGGCCGACCGGACCGACGAGACGGGCGAACTGGTCGCCCAGTTGCTGCGGATCGGCGGGATCGGTCACGCGGACGATGGTCCGCGAAGCCTGCCCTGATCGGCCATAACGAATACAATCGTTGTCGTTGTCGTTGTCGTTGTCGTTGTCGAGGAATCCACGCAATTTGACCATAAGCAACGCGATGTTGACCGGGTTTCGATCCGGTCCATAGCTTGGGCTAGAAACCCACAAGCGTGTGAAAGGCATCGATCGCCACGCGTGGAACCAACGGCTTCGGGCCTCGCCGTCGACCTTTGAACCTCGCCGAAGGCAACGGCCAGGGAGCCGACACCGATCGGCGCCGCTTGTTCGAAATCGCTCGCGGGTCGGCCTTGGAATGCGGGCAACGCTCGGATACCAAAACCATGAGGTGCGGGAAAATGCTGACCGCGTTGATCACATTGGTGACGACAATGACTAACGACAACGACAACGACAACGACAACGATAGCCAACGACAACGATTCCACAGGTATTCGCTAATGGATTTGTGTAATTTACTCATGAACCGTTCCTTGGCTCCCCACGCGAGGTCCGCTCGCCCATGAAAATTCTGCTGATCGATGTTGCCGCACTGTTCCTCCTGGCCGTCACTGCGATGGCGGTGTTCGTCTTCGTCGTGCAGAACGTCGAGACGCCCGAGTATCGGGTGGTGGAACAGGAAGGCCCCTTTGAAATCCGGGACTACCCGCCACTCGTGGTCGCCGAGGTCACCGTCAGGGGCGAACGTCGGAAGGCGCTGAGCGCCGGTTTCTCTCCGCTGGCGAATTACATCTTCGCCAAGGAGCGGGCGGGCGACAGGGTTTCGATGACGGCCCCGGTGATCCAGCAGCGCGCCGAGCCCATCGCCATGACCGTGCCAGTCACCCAATCCCAGGACGCGGAGGGCGTTTGGACCGTGCGTTTCATCATGCCCGCCAGTTACGGTCTGAAAGATCTTCCGACGCCGGCTGGCGCCGAGGTGCGGCTGCGCGAGCTGCCGGCGCGCCGCATCGCGGTGGTGCGGTTCAACGGCAGAACCACGGATGAGTCGATCGCGGTCCAGGAAGATGCCTTGCGCGAATGGATCGACGCGCGCGGTCTGTGCCCGGCCGCCCAGCCGGTTTATGCCTATTACAACGACCCCTTCACCCCCGGCTTTCTGCGCCGCAACGAGGTGATGATCGAGGTGACCGACCTCGTCCGGGAGGCCAGCTGATGTCCACGCACGGGAAACCCTATGCCTCCTCCTGCGACGAAAACCGGGAGCCGATCCTGGCTGTGATCCGTCCGCTGTTCGCGTCGGCGCGTCATCTGCTCGAAATCGGCAGCGGCACCGGCCAGCACGCGGTCTTTTTCGCGGCGGCCATGCCGCATCTGACCTGGCAGACCAGCGATGTCGCGGAGCATCTGCCGGGCATTCGCGCCTGGCTGGAGGAGGCCGCGCTGCCCAACCTTCCGCTGCCGTTGACCCTCGATGTCAACGACGACTGGCCGGTCGGACCTTTCGATGCGGTTTTCAGCGCCAATACCGCGCACATCATGTCGGCGGCGGATGTCGCGGTCCTGTTTCGCGGCGTCGGCGAGGTGCTCGCGCCCGGCGGCCATTTCGCACAGTACGGCCCTTTCAACGAAGGCGGACGTTATACCAGCGACAGTAACCGGCGTTTCGATGCCGCGCTCAAGTCGCGCGATCCCAGAATGGGTCTGCGCGATCTGGACGATCTCCGCACGCTTGCCGCCCGGCATAATCTGACGCTCACCGACAATCACGCCATGCCGGTCAACAATCGCACGCTGGTGTGGCAGCGCGGCGGCGCTGGCGCTTCACTGGCTGGCGGTTGAAGACTGGATACCGACGGTGTTGTTCGCCGAGCGCTCGCCGCGCTCGATGACAACCCCGACATCGACGCCTTCACCCACCGCGCTGGGCTTGTTCAGCGTCAGGCGCAGCCAGGGGATGCCGAACTCCTCGCGCAGGATCGCGGCGCAGTGCTCGGCAAGCGTCTCCACCAGCTCGAAGCGGTTCTCCGAGACTGCCTGGACAAGGCGTTGGGATACGGTGTCATAGTCCAGCGCGTCCGCAATCCGGTCGGTCGCGGCGGCGCGGGCGATGTCGCTGGCCATTTCCAGATCCAGGATCAGGGGACGGCGCGCACGCTTCTCCCAATCGTGAATACCGATGATGGTCTCGACCCGCAGACCGCGGATGAAAACGATGTCCATGGGGGGAACCTCCGGATACGACGCCAGCGACTTGAGTAGTTATCCTATCTTGACCTCAACCCTTATCACAGGTCCAATTCCGACTATGACTATCAGCCTACTGCTTATCGCCGCCGCCTATCTGTTGGGCTCCGTCTCCAGTGCCATCATCGTTTGCCGGCTGATGGGCTTGCCCGACCCGCGCACCCAGGGCTCCAACAACCCCGGCGCGACTAATGTGCTGCGCATCGGGGGCAAGAAACCGGCCGCCATCACTCTGCTCGGCGATAGCCTCAAGGGGCTGATTCCGATGCTCGTCGGACATGCGGTCGGTGCAAGCCCGGCGGTGTTGGCGGGGATCGGTCTGGCGGCCTTCATCGGCCACCTCTATCCGGTCTTTTTCGGATTCCGTGGCGGTAAGGGCGTGGCGACCGCCCTGGGCGTGCAGTTCGGGCTCTACTGGCCGATCGGTCTCTGTGTCGCGGCCATCTGGCTCTTCGTCGCCAAGGTGCTCAAGATCTCCTCGCTGTCGGGACTGATTTCCATGGCGCTCGCGCCAGCGATTGTCTGGGCGTTCTGGCCCGATCGCGTGCTGATCGGCATGCAGTTGATCATCACCGGTCTGCTGATCTGGCGTCATCGCAGCAACATCCGGAATCTGCTCACGGGCAAGGAAGATCGGTTGGTGTCGACGCCGGAGTAAACCGTGTCCCGAGCGAGCGATGCAGGTTCGGGTTTGCTTCATCCTGATAAAGAGCTTTCAGCTTATGGCTTCCAGCGGCCAGCTTTTTGAATCAGACGCTTAGCCATTGCGCCTCGCTTGCCGCAGTTCACTCATCGGGGGACGGCGTCGGCCAGCGAAAACCTCGATAAAACAACGGCGGGAGGCTGGTCGCTGGCGGCTGGATCAACAGATCGATGTCATGGTCATCCCTGATCGGGAGGCGGCGATGCGCAACAAGATGCGGGAGATCCCCGCAGTATCCCTGGCCGCGAGCGATGGCAGGGAGGGCGAGCATCCGGCAGAGACCGGTTTGCTGGATAAAGGGCTTCTGCGGGCGCAGTTTCAGAATCTGGTCTCAGCGCTCAATTCGGCGCGCCGAGCCAATGACGCGACCCAGTTGCTCATGCTCGATCTGCGAAGCCACCAGATCGAACTGGAGATGCAGGGACGCGAGCTGTGCAAGAGCCAGGATGCCTTGGAAACGTCTCGCGATCACTACGCCAGCCTCTTCCAGGACGCGCCAGTAGGGTATGTGGTGTTCGATGAGGCTGGCAGGATCCGGGCGATCAACCGCGCGGCGGCGGCCCTGTTTGGCCAACCGGCCGATCGGCTTGCGGGTTGCCCATTCCAGCGCTTCCTGGTTGGTCGGCGCAACAGTGCCTTTCTTGCGCACCTTCAGGCGGTCTTCGCGGACGCGGGGGCGCCGCCAGCGGCTTTCGATCTCGTGGAGCGTCTGCATGCCGCTTCACAGGCGCGGGTGGTGCGGCTGCGCTCGATCCGTCGCGAGACCGCCGTCGGTAGCGAGTGCTTCACGGTTCTGCTCGATATCACCGCCGAGCACGAGGCCGAGGAACGCCGATTGGCGAGCGAGCAACTGCGTCAGTCGGTCCTCGACGCGCTGCCGGCGCAGATCGTCGTCTTGGATCCCGCTGGACACATCCTGGCCGTCAATCGTGCGTGGCGCGAATTCGCCGAGGAAAACGGCGGGACTGACGCACTGCGCGATGCCGCCAATTTGAATTATCTGGAAATCTGCGAGCAGGCAGAGCAGGCAGAGCAGGGCGCAGGCACGGATATTCCGCCTGCCACCGCCGGCATCCGGGAGGTGATCCAGCATCGTCGCTCAGGTTTCAGCATCGAGTATTCCTGTCACTCGCCACAACAACAGCGCTGGTTCCTGATGAACGTGGCTCCGCTTGGCGGCGAACTGGACGGTGCCGTGGTGGTGCACATGGACATCACCGAGCGCCGCCAGGCGGAGGAAGCCGCGCGACGCGCGCGCGACGCCATCGCCCAGGTCGACCGGCTCAATGCGGTTGGTATCCTGGCGTCCTCGCTGATCCATGAAATGCTCCAGCCCCTGAGTGCCGCCGGGTTTTTCTGTAGTGCGGCGCAACAACTGGCGGAAGGTCCGAATGCCGACCCGCAGCGTCTGGTCGAGGTGATCGCGCGGATTGACGACCAGGTCCGGCGGGCGGGCGATATCATGGAGCGCTTGCGCTCCTTTCTGCGCGGGCGCCAGATGAAAAAGGTCTTGGTGCCGGTGGAGCAGGTTTTCAGGCACGCTCTCGATCTGGTGCAGTGGTTCGCCTCGGACCATGAGGTTCAGCTGAGACTTGTGGCGCCGGCTCAACTGCCGGAGATTCTGACCGACCCGGTGCAGGTGGAACAGGTGTTGGTCAATCTTATCTGTAACGCCGTGCAGGCCATCGATGGGGCAGGACCGCCGTGCCGCGAGATCGTTGTCGAGGTTGTGCTGGGGTCGAACGAGATCGAGTTGATCGTGACGGATACGGGGCCTGGTTTGCCAGCGGACCGGCGCGAGATGTTGTTTAATATCTTCGAGTCGACGCGCGATTCCAGCCTGGGGCTGGGGCTCGCCATCAGTCGGGCGATTGCCGAGGCGCTCGGCGGACGCCTGTGGGCCGAACCGCATCCGGTCGAAGGCGCCGAGTTTCATTTCACGCTGCCGCTGGCTCGTGTTTAGTGCGACGAGCGAATGGTGCGTGACCCGCGTCTTGGGGTTGCCAGGCGGGCGGTTAGACGCTGTTTCAAACTGGCGGCAATTCTTCCAGCGGCCAGCGTGCCCTTGGCCTGAAAACAAGCGGCTCGGACTGACTGGCGCGCAGCCGCTGCCAGCCGGCGAAGGCAATCATGGCGCCATTGTCGGTGCAGAAGGTGGGGCGGGGATAAAAGGTCTCGCCGCCTTCGGCCGCGATGGCGGTGTCCATGCGCTCGCGCAGGCGCCGGTTGGCGCTCACGCCGCCAGCCAGAATCAGCCGGCGATGGCCGGTTTCGCGCAGGGCGCGCCGACATTTGATGACCATCGTGTCCACCACAGCCTCCTCGAAAGCGCGCGCGATGTCGGCGCGGATTTGCATTGGATCCATGGCGATCGGCAGCTCGCGATGGAGCGTATTGAGGGCGAAGGTCTTGAGTCCGCTGAAGCTGAATTCCAGTCCTGGCCGATCAGTCATGGGGCGCGGAAAGCGAAAACGCAGCGGATCGCCTCGTTCGGCGAGCCGGGCCAGCTCCGGTCCGCCGGGGTAGGGCAGGCCGAGGATCTTGGCCGTTTTATCGAACGCCTCGCCAGCGGCGTCATCGAGCGATTCGCCGAGGATCCGGTAGCGTCCGATGCCCGCGACATCCACCAATTGAGTATGACCGCCGGAGACCAGCAGCGCGACGAAGGGGAAGTCCGGCGCCGGATTCTCGATCAGCGGCGCCAGCAGATGTCCCTCCATGTGATGCACGCCGACGGCCGGTACTCCCCAGGCCCAGGCCAGACTTCGCCCCAGCGCCGACCCGACCAGGAGCGCGCCGATCAAGCCGGGTCCGGCGGTGAAGGCCACGCCGTCGATCCGGTTCGGCGGCAGCCTAGCCTCGTCGAGCACCTGGCGGATCAGCGGCAGGGTCTTGCGGACATGATCGCGCGAGGCCAGCTCGGGCACTACGCCGCCGTATTCCGCGTGAATCTCCACCTGACTGTAAACGGCGTGAGCGAGCAGCCCGAGATCGCCGTCATAGACCGCGACCCCGGTTTCGTCGCAGGATGTCTCGATACCTAATACACGCATTTTTCAGATCCAGATTTAAACCGCGCCAGTTCGGCAATTCAGGCCCCCTATACTACTCCGGACGAATGCTCGAATGTCTCGATCGGGGCGTCCTGAGAATTGCTGGGCGGTTTCATTTTAGCTTTGCAATCAAGGTGGGTATTCCGGTAAAATTGGCGATCTTTTTCACCGGCCCCTCCCATCTGGAGACACCCAAGGACACTCTATGCCCAGCGTTCGCGTCAAAGAAAACGAGCCATTCGAAGTCGCTATGCGGCGATTCAAGCGTTCCTGCGAAAAGGCAGGGGTGCTCGCCGAAGTCCGCCGTCGTGAGTTTTACGAAAAGCCCACCTCCGAGCGGAAACGCAAAAAAGCGGCGGCCGTCAAGCGTCATCAGAAAAAATTGCAACGCGAATCCCGTCGCTGGGAACGCCCATACTGATCGGGCGAAGGCTGGCATCCAGGCTTGCGCTGGATGCGGCCAGAGTAGATCGGTCTCCTGCTTTCGGATTCAATCGCCGTTCCGCGCGATTGGGTTCATGACTTGATATTTTGCCCCGTCACACATCAGCTTTCAGAGAGCGTCGTTAGCCATGCTCAAGCAGCAAATCCAGGATGATATGAAAACCGCCATGAAGGCGGGCGACAAGGTCAGGCTCGGTGTCATCCGTCTGATGCTGGTCGCCATCAAGCAGCGCGAAATCGATGAACGCATCGAGCTTGACGATCCGCAGGTTCTGGTGGTGCTCGACAAGATGCTGAAGCAGCGCCGCGATTCCATCACCCAGTACAGTGCTGCCGGGCGCGAGGATCTGGCGGATGTCGAGCGCTTCGAGGTCGAGGTGATCCAGGGCTATCTGCCGACCGCCCTGACCGACGAAGAGCTGAACACGCTGCTCGACGCGGCCATCGCCAGCTCTGGCGCCGCCGCCATGAGCGACATGGGCAAGGTCATGGCCATCGTCCGCCCGCAGGTTCAGGGCCGCGCCGACATGGGCGCCGTCAGCGCCATGGTCAAGCAACGACTCGCGGGCTGATCCGCGCCGTTCCATCCCATCGCTTGCGACTCCGGCATGGCTGGCAGAATTCCCCCCGAATTCATTGATGACCTGCTAGCGCGGACTGACATCGTCGATCTGATCGGTTCCCGCATCCAGCTCCGCAAGGCCGGCAAGGACTATCAGTCCCGCTGCCCCTTCCACGACGAAAAAACCCCGTCTTTCACCGTCAGCGCGGATAAGCAGTTCTATCATTGCTTCGGCTGCGGTGCCCACGGTTCCGCGATCGGCTTTCTCATGGAATACGATCACCTGCCATTCCGGGAGGCGATCGAGGAACTGGCCCAGCGGGCCGGGCTTGAGGTTCCGTCGAGCGGCGAAGCCGTGCCGGCCGCGCCCGATCAAACGCCACTGTTCAATCTGCTCGAACAGGCCGCCATCCTCTATCGCCAGCAACTGCGAGAGCATGCGGAGGCGTCCAGGGCGGTGGACTATCTGAAAGGCCGCGGACTGACTGGTGAGATCGCCGCCCGCTACGACCTCGGTTTCGCCCCGCCCGGCTACGACTTCATCCTGTCCCGGCTGGGCGCGGGCGCCGTCGAGCGCGAGCGTCTCATGACCTGCGGTCTGATCGCCGAACAGGACGGACGCCGCTACGACCGCTTTCGCGACCGCATCATGTTCCCGATCCGCGACCGCCGCGGGCGGGTCATTGGCTTCGGGGGACGGCTCCTCGGCGAGGGCAAGCCGAAATATCTGAACTCGCCGGAAACGCCGATCTTTCACAAAGGCCGCGAGCTTTATGGTCTGTTCGAGGCCCAGCAGGCGAATCGCAAGCTGACCTCGCTGCTGGTGGTCGAGGGCTATCTGGACGTGATCGCACTCGCCCAGTTCGGCATCGGCAACGCGGTCGCCACGCTTGGTACCGCCACCACGCCCGAACACCTGCAACTGCTTCTGCGCACGGTCCCGGAGCTGATCTTCTGTTTCGACGGTGACCGCGCCGGGCGCGCGGCGGCCTGGAAAGCCCTGGAAACCGCGCTGCCACTGGTCACTGGCCATCAGTCGATCCGTTTTCTCTTTCTGCCCGAGGGCGATGATCCGGACACGCTGGTTCGTCGCGAGGGCGCGGACGGCTTCGCGGCACACCTCAAAAAGGCATCCCCGCTGTCGGAGTTTCTCATTGATCATCTGTCCGAGCAGGCCGAGATGACCAGCCTCGACGGTCGCGCCCAGCTTGTCCAGCTGGCCCGGCCATTGGTCGAGCGGCTGCCGACGGGCATCTACCGTGACCTGCTGAACAAACGACTGGCCGAACTCGCGGGGTTGGCCGATCCATCGGCCGCGCGCCCGACGCGCGCCCGCCGCCGGAGCCACCAGCCGGGCCAGCCCGGGCGTCTCAGTCTCGTCGCCCAGGCCATCGCGTTGCTGCTCGATCACCCAGAACTGGCTGCCGAAGCCGCACCACTGGACGGCGCCTGGCGCCGCACCCAGTCCCCCGGCACCGACATCCTGGTGCAACTGCTTGAGGCGCTTGCGGTCTACCCAGGTATGAATAAGGCAACCCTGCTTGAGCGTTGGCGTGAGCATCCGCATTTCGCGTATTTACAACGACTCAGCGTCGATCCTTTTCTACAGGATGTTGCCCAGGGGGACGTCGCCGCTGAGTTCGTCGGGGCCTTGAACCGACTGACCGAGGAAGTCCGCAAGGTGGAGCGGCATCGCCCGTTCAACCAGCGCAGCACCGCCGACTGGTCCGACGAGGTGCGCGCGCGCGCGGAGCACGACGCTAAATCGGCTCGTGTGCGCCGCGACGAAACCTGATCGATCGTATTGATCTATGCTTACTCGTATAAAGATCGAAGCATTCCAGATGTTCGCTGACCGGGAGGACTCAAAATCGCATTTCCGCATGCAAGATCGGAATTCCATGCTATGCTTGCAAGTTCGCTTTTAATCCGCCTTCCGTTGCACCCCAGTCAAGGTATCCCATGGATCAAGAACAGCAACAGTCTCAACTGAAGCAACTGATCGCCAAGGGCAAGGAACAAGGTTATCTGACCTATTCAGAGGTCAACGATCATCTGCCTCCCGGCATCGTCGAGACTGATCAGATCGAAGACATCGTGCGCATGATCAACGACATGGGGATCATGGTCCAAGAGGTCGCCCCCGATGTCGTCGATCACACCCTGAGCGATTCCGCCGTCTCCGATGACGAGGCCGCCGAGGCCGCCGCCGCCGCGCTCGCGACGGTCGACAGCGAATTCGGCCGCACCACCGATCCGGTGCGCATGTACATGCGCGAGATGGGAACGGTCGAACTGCTGACGCGCGAAGGCGAGCTGATCATCGCCAAACGCATCGAGGACGGCCTCAATCAAGTCCTGGCCGCGCTGTCCGTCTACCCGCGTACCGTCGAAAAGCTCATCGAGATTTTCGGGCGCGTCGAACGCGAGGAGACCCGCCTGACCGACGTCATTTCCGGTTTCAACGACGGTGACGATGAGGTGGCCTTGCCCGTCGCCCACGTCCCCACGGAGCCGGACATTCAGGCCGACAAGGCCGACACCGACCTCGAAGCCGATGCCGACGACGACGATGCCTCCACGGCGGTCGTGTATACCGGTCCGGATCCGGAAGACGCGGCCCAGCGCGCGGCGCTCCTGAGCGAGCGCTTCGACGTGCTCCGTGGCGCGCTGGAGGAATACGGTCGCGACGACGAGCGTTCCCGCGCCGCCATGGCCGAAGTCTCCGAGGTTTTTCTGCAATTCAAGCTGGTCGCGCCGGTCTTTCAGGAACTCACCGAGATCCTGCGGACCACCATCGCGCGGATTCGCGCGCAGGAACGTCTCCTCATGGCGCTCTGCATCGAACAGGCCGGCATGCCGCGCAAACTGTTCATCGACAGCTTCCCGAAAAACGAGGCCAATCCGGACTGGCTCGAACAGCAACTCGCGAGCGGCCAACCCTATGCCCCGCGTCTGGCCGAGCTTGCCCAGGATATCCGTCGTGCCCAGCGCAAGCTGCAGGAACTCGAACGCGAAAATATCCTGACCATCGGCGAGATCAAGGAAGTCAACCGCAAAATGTCCATCGGCGAGGCCAAGGCCCGCCGCGCCAAGAAGGAAATGGTCGAGGCCAACCTGCGCCTCGTGATCTCGATCGCCAAGAAATACACGAATCGCGGGCTTCAATTTCTGGACCTCATCCAGGAGGGCAACATCGGTCTAATGAAGGCGGTCGATAAATTCGAGTATCGCCGTGGCTACAAATTTTCCACCTATGCCACCTGGTGGATTCGTCAGGCCATCACCCGCTCGATCGCCGACCAGGCGCGCACCATCCGCATTCCGGTGCATATGATCGAAACGATCAACAAGCTCAACCGCATCTCCCGTCAGATGATCCAGGAGATGGGCCGCGAGGCCACCCCGGAAGAGTTAGCCATCCGCATGGAAATGCCCGAGGACAAGGTTCGCAAGGTGCTCAAGATCGCCAAGGAACCCATCTCGATGGAGACCCCGATCGGCGACGACGAAGACTCGCATCTGGGCGATTTCATCGAGGACTCCGGCGTCATCTCCCCGGTCGACTCGGCCACGGCGGAGGGTTTGCGCGAAGCCACGCAAAACATGCTTGCCAGCCTGACCTCCCGCGAGGCCAAGGTGTTGCGCATGCGTTTCGGCATCGACATGAACACCGACCACACACTTGAAGAAGTTGGCAAGCAGTTCGATGTCACCCGCGAACGCATCCGCCAGATCGAAGCCAAGGCACTGCGCAAGCTGCGTCATCCGACGCGATCGGATAAACTGCGCAGTTTCCTCGACAACGAGTGATCCACAGGCGGCCAGGAACGGCATGCTAAGCCCCACCGTATTCGGGCCGTTAGCTCAGCGGTTAGAGCAGGGGACTCATAATCCCTTGGTCGTAGGTTCAAATCCTACACGGCCCACCAATAAGACCTTGAAAACCCTTGTGTTCATGCCGGACGCAGGGGTTTTTTATGCCAGTCTAGCGGGGGTCTGGTCCATTTCTGGTCCCCGGAAAGCGGTGCGCGTGGAGGCGTGCGGGAGCGCGCACCACTGGGCGCGGGTGTTTCGCGAGTTCGGTCACGAGGTGCGTTTGATCGCCCCGCCGTTCGTCAAACCGTTCGTGAAGTCCAACAAGAACGATGCGGTGGACGCGGAGGCGATTGGCGAGGCGGTACAGCGGCCGAACAGGCGCTTCGTGGCCGTCAAGACCGTCGAGCCGCAGGACATCCAGGCGATCCATCGGATGCGCAGCCTCACGGTCGAGCGGCGCACCGCTCAGGTCAACCTGGGGCGCGGTCTGCTGCTGGAGGATGGGATCGAGATCCCCCAGGGGCGCGCGGCGCTGATGCGGCGCCTGCCCGAGATCCTCGAAGCGGCCGAGAACGGCTTGAGCGAACGCTTTCGCGCCGAACTGAATCGCCTGCTTGAGGAGTTGCGCCACCTCGATGCGCAAGTCGCCCATGATGACACCCAGCTTCAGGTCATCGCCCAGCGCGACGAGACCGCCCAACGGCTGATGACGATCCCCGGCATCGGCGCCCTGATCGCGACGGCGTTGCTGGCCGCCATCGGCAACGATCCATCAAGACGATGCCGGATAGATGGCTGCAACGGCGCTTTCTGCCCAACAACGATTTTCCTCTTGCATCGCGGGGCGGGCCATAGATGGGAGCCAGCCGAGCGTCATGGGAGCCAGCCGAAAAGATCGGGCATGCCCTAAAGGGCAATTGTGCGCACGAATAAAAAGGTTATGCTCTCGCCCCATTGCCCGTGGCCGACGCCGACCCGCGCCGGTCACCCCCGCTCAGCCCGATGGAAGTTTGCTTGAAGGAGTCGCCCAACATGTCGATATCGTCCTGGATCACCCGCCCGTTCCGCCGTCAGCCGACCCTGGCTGGACTCACCCCGCAACGCCTGCCGCTGCATCTGCTCTGGCGTCAGGTCTGGAGCATGGCCAATCTCGACGCGGCCTTTGACTGGCTGGGGGCGCAGACCGACGACGCCGGGGCGAACAGCGATGTCTGGGACTATCGCCGACACTGGGAGGCGCGGCGGGCGGCCTTGTCGGGCGAGCTGCAACGCGAGACCTTCCGCTTCCAGCCGGCGCGGATCGTCACCATCCGCACCGAGGCGGGCGACTGGGAACGGCGCGAGGTGCGCGCCGCCGAGGACCGCCTCGTCATCCGCGCCCTGGCGCAGGTGCTGCAACCGACCCTGGGCGCGGTGCTCTCGCCCCGCTGTACTCACCTCAAGGGCCACGGCGGGCTGCCTGGCGCGGTGCGCGAGACGCAGGACTGGCTCGCCGCCCATCCCGGGCAGCACGTCATCAAGTCCGATGTCCAGGGCTTTTACGCCCACATCGACCCTGTGATCCTGGCCGAACAACTGCGCTACCTGCTGCCGCATGAGCCGGCCCTGCACCGACTGCTGTGGGCCTTTCTGCGGCGCACGGTGGAGGACGGCGGGCGCTACAGCGACTGCGAGCGGGGCCTGCCGCTGGGGGCCGCGCTCTCGCCGCTGCTGGGGGCGGTTTACCTCAGTCCGCTCGATGCGCTGGGCGCGCGCGAGGGTTTCTATCGGCGCTACATGGACGACTGGGTCTGGGTGCTGCCCAAGCGTCAGGGCTTGCGTCGGGCGCTGAAGGACCAGTCCGCTGTGTTGCAGGCGTTGCGCGTCACGATGCACCCCGACAAGACCTTCATCGGCCCGGTGGCTAGGGGGTCGACTTTCTCGGGTTCCACTGCCGGCCCACCGGCGTGCGGGTGTCGGACGCCAGCCGGTCACGGCGGGATGAGAAGCTCGCGCGGCTTTATGAGCAGGGTGCGTCGCAGGAACGCATTGCGCGGTATCTGGCCAGGTGGCTCGGGTGGGCGGGGATAGGGGTAGTGGGTGCGGTCATCACTGCCCGCGCGTGGGCCGACGGGGGGTTAGTGATTAGCGTCACAGCTCTGGCGGGGCAGCCATCTATGCCAACGTGGGTTGTGTACCACCCCGCTGGCTTCTTTTGCGGTGATGGGTTACTTCATGAAGCCTCCGTACATATCCCTAGCGCGGGTGCGACGGGGCCCACAGCATCGGGAGCACCTTCGCTGACCACTGAGTATCAAGGGCACTTTCTTGATTATCTAGCGATAAGGTTAACCTTCGACGGTACCGCGAACTTCGGCTATGTGGGAACGGCGACCTATGCAGTGCCGGCTCCGATCATACCGGAGTGTACAGGGTGGCCCAGCGTAGTCGTAACTCTCACCGTCAATCCAGTGACTGCGGTGTATATTGACGATAACTGGGGGGGCTCCGCGAACGGGGCGACGCCGGCGCCCTCGTCCCTCACGGGCTTGATCTTCGGCAGCAACGCCTTCGCAACCATCGCGGACGGCCTGAACCAGGTGGCGCCGAACGGCAGCGTGACCGTCTATGGGGGAGAATACACAGCGGATTTCGCGATCGACAAGGCCCTCTCATCGTTCGAGATGGCTGTGAATCCGAGTGTTCCAGGCGAGACAAGCGTGAACATAACCGGGGATGTGACGCTGAACGCCGTCACGACCCTGGCGGCCGGGACGGTTAACGTCGTCTTTGCAGGGGAAATTCAAGGCCCTGACTCCTTATCGGTCAATAGCAGCGGCGTCACGCGGTTTCAGGCGGCGGTGGGTGGCACCGCGTCCCTGGCCAGTCTAACCACCGACGCCGCCGGGTCGACGCAGATCGGCGCGAACGTGACGACTGCCGGGGCTCAGACGTACAACGATGCGGTGACCCTCACTGCCGACTCGGTCCTGACGTCCCCGTCTGGCGGGAACGTCACCTTTATGGGTCAAATTAACGGCTCGACCTCAGGAGCCCAGGCGTTGACGGTCACTACAAACGGCACCACGGCGTATTACGGGGCGGTGGGTGCAAACACGAGCCTGAAAAATTTGACCACCGACGGCGGTGGGACGATAGTGCTCGGCGGGAACGTGACGACCTCCTATGATCAAAGCTACGACGATTTGGTGTTCGTCCACGGCATCCGGACCCTGACGACCACGTTGGGTGGCACCGTCTCCTTTGAGGGGACAATCCACGGGAACTCTGGCGGTCCAGATGCGTTAAGGGTCAACAGCGTCGGCACTACGGCGTTTCAGGGTGCGGTGGATCGCCTGACCAGTCTGACCACCGACGCGGACGGGACGACGCGGATCGGCGCGAACGTGACGACAACCGGGGATCAGACGTACAACGATGCGGTGACCTTCACTGGCAACTCGGTCCTGTTGTCCACGTCGAACGGGAACGTCTCCTTTAGGGAAATTGATGGCGCGACTGCCGGAGCCCAGGATTTGCAGGTCACGAGCAGCGGCACCACGGCGTTTATGGGGGCGGTGGGCGGCACCACGTCACTGGCCAGTCTAACCACCGACGCCGCCGGGTCGACGCGGATCGGCGCGAACGTGACGACTGACGGGGCTCAGACGTACAACGATGCGGTGACCATCACCGCCGACACGATCCTGACGGCTCCTTCTGTCGCCTTTGCCCAGAGCCTCTCCCTGGGGACCGGCGATCAGATTGTGACGCTGCAAGTGCCCTCAGCACCCCCTGCGCTGAACGGTGTGGTGATGAACCTGCACAAAAGTGGTTCAACCCTGACCAGCGACCAACTGAACACCAACACCACCACCACCTTGACCTATGGCGGTCCGCTCACCGTAACCGCCAGTGGTGATCCGCTGGCGCAGGGCGACCTGTTCGACCTGTTCGACGCCGCCAGCTTCAGTGGCGCCTTCTCGTCACTGACCCTACCGCCGCTGCTCACACCCGGATTGCGGTGGCGTGCGGGCACACTGGACAACACGGGCGCGATCGAGGTCTCCTCCGCCATCGTTACGAATAGCAACGACAGCGGCCCGGGCAGTTTGCGCGCGGCCATCGCGACCGCCGAGGCGGGCGACAGGATGACGTTCAGCAACGATGTGTCGATCAACCTCGCCACGCCGCTGACGCTGACCCAGAACCTGACGCTCGATGGGACCGGGCATCGGGTGACACTCGACGGCCAGAACACGACGCCGATCTTCGTCGTCGACACTGGCGCCACCGTGACCCTGGACCGACTGACCCTGACCCAGGGCCGCGCGACCACCGGCGGGGCGCTCCAGAACAACGGCGGCACGGTCACGATCCGTCACAGCACGTTCACGGGCAACACCGCGACCAATACGGGCGGCGCGCTCTACAACGAGACCGGGACCCTGAACGTCATCAATAGCACCTTCGCTGGCAACAACGCCCCCAGCGGCGCGAGCCTGGCCAGCGCTGGCGGCGCCGTGACGCTGCTCAATAGCAGCCTTGCCGGCACGGCGCCCGGCGGTGAACTCGCCGTCATGGGCGGGACGGTCAGCCTCACCAACAGCCTGATCGACAACGATAACGCCACCTGCGCCGGCCCCGTCACCGTCACCAATGGCGGGCACAATCTCGATCGCCGCGCCGACTGTGGGTTTGCCGCTAGTCACGGCTCGCTGAGCGACACCGACCCCCGGCTCGGCACCCTGGGCGATTACGGCGGCGTCACCCAGACCCTGCCGCTGCTGCCCGGCAGTCCGGCCATCGGCGCCGGCGATCCCGATGCTTGCGCGGAGGTCACCACCGTCAACGGCCTCGACCAGCGCGGCATCGCCCGCCCGCCAGGCGCGGTCTGCGATATCGGCGCCTTCGAGTCCCAGGGTTTCACCCTGGCCGCGAGCGGCGGCAGTGGTCAGAGCACCCCCGTCAGCACCGCCTTTACACAGCCGCTGGCGGTGACGGTGAGCGCGAAACCCGGCAGTCAGGAGCCGGTGAATGGCGGGCAAGTCACCTTCACGGCACCCGGCAGCGGCGCCAGTGCCACGTTCGCCACCAGTCCCGCGACCATCGCCGCCGGCGCGGCCAGCGTCACTGCCAGCGCCAATGACACGGCGGGCGGTCCCTATTCGGTCAGCGCCAGTGCGGTGGGCGCGGCCACCCCGGTCAGCTTCAGCCTAACCAACACCCCGCTCCATGGCGCCTGCGGCAGCGCCAGCGGCACCACTGTCGACAACGCCCCCAGCGGCGCCGCCCTGTGCAGTCGCGGCGATCCCACTCCCGCCAGCCTCAGCGGCGCCGGCCCCTGGACCTGGCAATGCCAAGGCCGCGCCGGTGGCACTACCGCCACCTGTAGCGCCAAGCCCACGACCCTGCCGCCCGTGGTGACACCCCCGGCCCTGCCGCCGGTCAGCGACTGGCCCAACCTCCCCGCGAGCGACGCCGACACCGTCCCCGACTATGTCGAGGGCTTCGTCCCCAGCCCCAATGGCACCACCATGGGCGACGGCAACGGCGACGGGACGGCGGATGCCGACCAGTCCTACGTCACCTCCATCCCCGCCGCCACCACGCCCGGCGGTGCGCCTCAGTTCCTCACCCTCGCCAACAAAAGCCACTTGACCCAGATCCACGTCACCGCCAGCCCCGCCCCGGCGGATCTCCCCGCCGGCGTCAGCCTGCCGTTCGGGCAACTGAGCTTTGAGGTCAACGGCGTCACCCCCCACGGCGGCAGCGTCGACTTCTTGGTTTATGTCGACGCTAGTATCCCGGTCAACGCCTATTACAAGCGAGACGCCGATGGCGTCTGGCGGGACATTGCCACCGACATCCGCCCCGAGGGTACCAAGACCCGGATCGAATTCACGCTCACCGACGGCGACGCCTTCGACGCGGATGGCGCGGAGAATGGCACCATCGTCGATCCGGGCGGTCCCGCCTGGATGACCCGGCTGACGCCGACCGGCATCCCCACCCTGTCGGCGTGGGCGCTGCTCCTGCTCGCGAGCTTGTTGGGGCTCCTCGCCTGGCGGAGGCCGGACGGGTTGCGCGCTGAGTGACACCGCGCGCCCCGGTCAGTCCGGCAGAGGGGCGCCGTGGTTTCGCGACGCGACCGATCGCGCCAGCGAACGCCGCGACGACCGTGATCGCGGTCCAGCCTGGGCTGGCGATCGGGATCGGGCCTTGGCGGCCCCCACGCCAGTCGCGCGCGTGATCGCCGCTTGGTGCGTGGCGAAACGGCGGGATGATTCAAGAACGGGCACTTTTCCGACAGTTTCGCCGCGTGTCCGAGACGGTGATCGGCACCTGGCGCTCATCGGTTCGGTGGCGGGCCTGAAGTCAGTGAGGCATCCGACCCGCGAGTGTGCGGGCGAGGGGGGCTTCCTAGGAGTCTGTCCGGCTTACAACCGGCATCTCGGGTAACATCGTGACCATCACCCCGAAGCCCAGCGGAGCCTCCATGGCTGTCGAGTTCATCCCCATCGACCGAGACGCCCCCCTGCTGTTGCCGCCGTGTATCCAAGATTATCTCCCGGAGCGGCACTTGGCGCGGTTCGTGGTGGAGATCGTCGACCAGTTGGACTTGCGTGCGCTGGTCGAGGCGTATCGGGGCACCGGTTCCCAGTTCTACCCGCCGGCGATGCTGGTAGCGTTGTTGTTTGACGGGGGTGCTACGGGGCTGTCTCGCCGTCGCAAACTGGCGCAAGCGACGGATGACTCGATTGCGTGTCGGTTCATCTGCGCCAATCCCCATCCCGACCACCGCACCATCGCGGATTTCCGCCAACGGTTTCTGACGGAACTGGCGGAGTTGTTCGTGGCGATCCTGCGCTGGGCGCAAGCGATGGGGTTGCTCAAGCTCGGGACGGTCAGCCTGGACGGCACCAAGATCAAAGCCAACGCCAGCCAGCACAAGGCCCTGAGTTGGGCCTACGCCAACCGGCTTGAGGAACCACTCCAAGGCGAAGTGGCGGCGTTGCTGCAACGTGCCGAGGCGGGCTTCACCTGCACGGTTGACCGACCTAACCCGAATTATTCATAAAAATGGGCGACACTCGTTTAACCAATTGATAAAATTGGTGTTCTGCAAAGAACGCTTCGGAGAAGCCAAACGAGGTCGCCCATGTCCCAGTTTACCCAAGAGCCGCTGCGC
>NZ_NHSQ01000036.1 GCF_016653465.1 Thiocystis minor
GCGTCCCCGAACCGCTCGACGAGACCCTGCCGATCGACTGGACGCCGGTGTGGTCGCTGACGCAGGAAGGGTACAAATACCTGCCGACCCAGTTGCTCTATTACGCCTCGCCGGCCAGCGCGGACTGTGACCGCTTCTTCGCCATGGGTTGCTCCAACGGCAACGCCTCGGGCAATAACCTGGAGGAGGCGGTGTTGCAGGGCTTGTTCGAACTGGTCGAGCGCGATGCGGTGGCGCTCTGGTGGTACAACCGGCGGCGCGTGCCGGGCGTCGAGATCGCGAGCTTCGGCGAGCCCTATCTGCTGGATCTGGCCGACTATTACGACGGACTCGGGCGCGACACCTGGGCGCTGGATGTCACCAGCGATCTGGGGATTCCGGCCTTCGTCGCGGTGTCGCGACGGCGCGACGGACCCCAGGAGCGCCTGCTGTTCGGTCTGGGGTGTCATCTGGATGCGCGGATCGCGCTGCAACGCGCCTTCGCCGAGATGAACCAGATGCTGGGTCTGGCAAGCGATGGCCAGGAGGCGGGCGAACTGGCCATCGAGGATGCCGAGACGCTGTACTGGCTGACCACGGCGACCCTGGACAATCAGCCCTATCTGGCCCCCGATCCGGCCACGCCGCCCCGCGCGCTGGCGGATTTTCCCAAGCGTCACAGCGGCGATCTGCTCGCGGACATCGCGACCTGCCGCGCCATCGTCGAAGCGCGCGGAATGGAGGTGCTGGTGCTGGATCAGACCCGCGCCGATGTCAGGATGCCGGTCGTCAAGGTGATCGTGCCGGGGCTGCGCCATTTCTGGGCGCGCTTCGGGCCGGGGCGGTTGTACGAGGTGCCGGTGGCCATGGGCTGGCTGGAACGGGCGTTGACCGAGGATGAACTCAATCCGATTCCGATCTTTTTTTGAACCGCGCTCGAGGCGCGTCAACGAATCAGGTGCGCAAGAATGACGGTTGCGGACATGCTGAAACAGGCTGGCGAGACTGAATCGCAGGTGCTCAAAGAGCATCTCATCTTGCTCGCACTCTCCAAGATCAGTCGGTACGAGACGGAGTGTGCGCTCTTCGAGGCCAAATATGCCGAGCCGTTCGACGCCTTCCAGCGGCGCATGCTCGCCATGAAAAACCAGGAAGATTTCGCGGCCGATGACGACCTGCTGGATTGGGAGTTTGCCGATCGCGCGTTGCGCGGATGGCATGAAAAACTGGGCGCGCTGCGGCATGTTGATTGATCTGATCGAGCAATACAGCGCCATTGTCCAATCCTGGACGGTCACGAATTTCGACCGGGAAGGTGAAGACTTCAGACTGAAGGCGCAGATAATTTTTGTGGACGGAAGTCAGCTCCGCATCCGACAGATGGTCATCGACGGACGCCTGCTGAAATATGCCTATCAATGGCAAACTCAAGAAGGGGATCTGATCATTCGCTGGGACAATGCAACGCACTGGCCAGAAGTCGCCACCTTTCCACACCACAAGCATGTTGCCAGGAATCAAGACGTCACCGTGATGCCTTCCAGGGGCGCTGAACTGGCGCTGGTTCTTGAAGAGATTGCCTTGTCGATCAAAATCCCTCCGGACACTCATCGCGATGAATTCTAATTTCCACCTGCGCCTCTGCCCTGGCGCTCGTCTCCTCACCGAGGGTGAGGACTGGTTGATCGCCCGAGGCGTGGAGTCGGCGTTGCGCCATCGCGCGCCCGGTCCGGCGGCGCGCACCCTGCTGCAAGCGCTGGCCGAGACCGGTGGGTTGGCCGATGATCTGATCGCGCGCGCTCAGGCGGCCGAGCCGGACGTCGCGGGCGCGACGCTGTATTACCTGCTGAATCGCCTGGAACAGCGCGGACTGCTGTCCTATGGCCTGGTTCAGGAGGGACAGCGCCTGGCGACCCTGGAGCCGATGACCCCGGCCTTTCGGCTGGCGACGCTGGAGGCCGATCCGGCGGCGTCTTATCGGCTGTCGCGCTTCGCGACACTGCGCCGCGACGGCGAGCACACGCTGATCGAATGTCCGCTGGGCCACGCCCGTCTGCGCCTGCATGACGGGCGTCTGGCTGCCGTTCTGGGTGTGCTGGCGAGTCCGCAGACGGCGGCGACGCTGGCGGCGGACTTGCCCGAGCTGACACCGGTCACGGCGGCGGGACTCATTCAATTGCTGATGAGTCTTCAGGCCGTTTTCGCCTGCGATGACGCGGGCCTCATCCCGGAGGACCGCGACCCGGCGCTGCGTCAGTGGGAGCCCCATGACCTGCTGTTCCATGCGCGCAGCCGGATGGGACGCCACGACGCGCCGCTTGGCGGCACATTCNCTGCGATGACGCGGGCCTCATCCCGGAGGACCGCGACCCGGCGCTGCGTCAGTGGGAGCCCCATGACCTGCTGTTCCATGCGCGCAGCCGGATGGGACGCCACGACGCGCCGCTTGGCGGCACCTTCCGCTTTGTCGACGCACTGCCCCATGCGCCGGCCCTCAAGCCACCGGGTCCGGGGAGGCGGGCGGTGCTGCCGAGACCCGATCCTGCCGGCGTGGGTCCGGCGTTCTTCGCGGTGGTCGAGTCGCGCCGCTCGATCCGTCAGGGCGGCGCCCAGCCGCTGACCCTGGAGCAACTCGGCACCCTGCTCTGGCATGTCGCGCGGGTACAGATCCACCGTCCGGCCAATCCGGACGATCCCCGTCAGTACGGGTCAAGCCTCCGGCCGGTGTCCGGCGGCGGTGCCATGCACGAGTTGGAACTCTATCTGACCGTCACCCGTTGCACGGGCCTGGAGCCGGCGCTCTATCGCTATGACCCCGGCGCGCACGAGCTGGAGTGGATCGCCGCGCCGGGCGCCGCGACCCAGGGGCTGGTGAACGACGCCATGCGCGCCGCCGCGATGGAGATCCCGCCGGATGTGCTCATCACCCTGGCTGCGCGCTTCGCGCGCATGGCCTGGAAATACGAGAGCATGGCCTATGCGGCTATCCTCAAGCATGTCGGGGTGATGTATCAGCAGCTCTATCTGGTCGCCACGGCGCTGGGACTCGCCCCCTGCGCGCTTGGGGCGGGTGACTCGGAGCGGTTCGCCGCCGCCGCTGGAACCCGTTATCATGAGGAAACCTCGGTGGGTGAGTTCGCCCTGTCGGGGCCGCCGGAACCATTTTGAAATTCTGATGAACATGCTCTTTCGCCAGGCCGCGCTCGCCAAAGTCACGGACCCGGATGAGCTGGATCGGTCGCTGGAGATCGTCCGGCCCATGCACGTTCTGGGTCTGAGTCTGGTCGCGGCGGTGACGCTCGCCGGTGTCCTCTGGAGCATCCTCGCCACCGCGCCCGAGCGGGTTGGCGGCGAGGGCGTGCTGCTCTCGACTGCTGGCGTCGGGGTCGTAACCTCGCCCGATACCGGCTGGGTCGAGCGCCTGCTGGTGCGACCGGGCGATGTCGTCGAAAAGGATGCGCCGGTGGCCGAGATCCGACGCCCCGACCTGCTCGATCAATGGCAAAGCGCCGTCACGGAGGCCGAACAGTCCCGCCACTATCAGGACGCGCTCCAGCGCTCCAACGAGACGCAATGGCGACTGTCCGATGAACAGGAGACGCGTCTGCTGCGCGCCTATCGGGAGCATCTGGCGAGTCTGGAGGCGCAGCACCAGATCCTGCTCAAGCTCAACGAGGGCATGTCGAAATTGCGCGAAAAGGGCGCGATCTCGACCGAATCGCTGATCGAAAGCCAGGCGCGGCTTGGCGATCTGGAAGACAACATGCACACGATCCGCAACCAGGTGACGGAGCTGGAGGTGCAGCACGAGACGACGCGCAATCAACAGCGCCGAGAACTCGATCAGGCCCGGATGCAGGCGGACCTGCTGCGCGATCAGGCCGAGAATCTGCGCCGGGAGTATGAACGCGACCGTCTGGCGAGGGCGCCGGCGGCCGGTCTGGTGGTCGAGGTCAGCGTCAGCGAGGGCGATCCGCTGACCCCAGGGCAGGCGATCGCGCATCTGCTGTCCTCGGTTGAGGGCAATCCGCGCGGCGTCAAGGCGATGGCCTTCGTGCCCGCCGCCGACGGCAAGCGCATCCAGACCGGCATGGAGGCGCGGGTCGCGCTCTCGATCGTCAAGCGTGAACTCGACGGCTATCTGCTCGGCACCGTGATCCGGGTCGCGGAGCTGCCCTCGAACCGGGCCAGTTTGATGAACCGGCTGCGCAACGATGTGCTGGTGGACAAGATCCTGGCCGCCGGCCCGCCGCTGGAGATCGAGGTCGAGCTGCGCCCAAGCCCGGTCAACCCGAGCGGCTATGTCTGGTCGTCCGGCAAGGGGCCGGCGGTCAGCATCCAGCCGGGCATCCTGACCCAGACCGAGGTGGTGGTCGGACGCACCCACCTGATCAGCCTGCTGTTCCCGGTCTTCGATCATGTCTTCGGCTGGTATCGGGCCGCGACACGATGAATCTGGTAAAGATCCTTTGAACCGCAAAGAACACAAAGAACGCAAAGGGTTTCAGTTCCTTGTGTCCATGACGACATTTGCCCCTTGGTAAATATCATGAGTATTTCAAAGCCTTGTTTTTCTTTGCGTCCTTTGCGCCTTTGTGGTTCCAATTTCCGGATTTAGAATGAAGCGCAGCCGTCCGGTCAAGACCCCGACCATCCTGCAGATGGAGGCGCTGGAGTGCGGCGCCGCCGCGCTCGCCATGGTGCTGGCCTATCACGGGCGCTGGCTGCCGCTGGAGGAACTGCGGGTGCTCTGCGGGGTCTCGCGCGATGGCAGCAAGGCGGTCAATCTGCTGAAGGCCGCGCGCTCACTGGGGATGGAGGCGAAGGGGCAGCGGCGCGAGCCCGCCGAGTTGGCGAATCTGCCAGTGCCGGCCATTCTCTTCGTCAACATGAACCACTTCGTGGTGTTCGAGGGGGTCGTCAAACAGGGGTTTCGGATCAACGATCCGGCGAGCGGGCGCCGGGTGCTGAGCGGCGAGGAATTCGACGGCTTTTTCTCCGGCATCCTGCTGGCCTTCACGCCCGGACCGGATTTCCAGCCCGGCGGGCGACCACAGCCGCTGCTGCCGCGACTGTTCGAGATGACCCGCACCACCCTGCGCCCAATCGCGCTGGTGCTGCTCGCCGGCGCACTGATGGCGGTCTTCATGATGCTAATGCCGGCCCTGCAGCGGATCTATCTGGACAAGATCCTGATCGGCCGGCTCGATGCCTGGGTCTATCCACTGCTGGCGGTACTCGCGGTGACGGTGCCGCTGCTCGCGCTACTCTCTTATCTCAGGCTGACGCTGGTCGCCCGGATCGGCGCGCGGCTGTCCGTCGTCCTCTCGACGCGGCTGGTCTGGCATGTCTTGCGTCTGCCGGTGCCCTTTTTCGTGCAACGCTACGCCGGCATGGTGAGCAGCCG
>NZ_NHSQ01000037.1 GCF_016653465.1 Thiocystis minor
AGGCGGGGATCGCCATGGACATCGATCTGGCGGTTTTCGCGCCCAGGATGAGCGATCGGCAGTTTAGCCGTTTGTGGAATGACATCGATGACTTGCCCATCGTGTTCAAGATCGACCTGCTGCATTGGGATCGTTTGTCCAATGAGCGCCTCAAAGACAAAATCCTGGACGAGGGGCCAACCTTTTTTCGCCATCGCGCATCTGACGACTGACAACCGAATGGACACCAACAGACAAGACCTTTATCCGATCGCCGAACCCTTCGCGACCCATGAACTGGTCGTGGACAACGGTCACCGTCTTTATGTCGAGGAATGCGGTCGCCCCGACGGTATCCCGGCCATCTTCCTACATGGCGGTCCCGGTGCCGGATGCGAGGCGGCGCATCGCGGTTTCTTCGATCCCGAGCGCTATCGGGCGGTGCTGTTCGATCAGCGCGGCTGCGGACGCTCCACGCCCCATGCGTCGCTGACGGCCAATACCACCTGGGATCTGGTCGCCGATCTCGAACGCATCCGCGAGCGACTCGGCATCGAGCGCTGGCTGGTCTTCGGCGGTTCCTGGGGCTCGACCCTGGCTCTGGCCTATGCCGAAACCCATCCCGAGCGGGTCGCCGCGCTGGTGGTGCGGGGGATCTTTCTCTGCCGGGACGTGGAGATTCGCTGGTTTTATCAGGATGGCGCGAACTGGATCTTTCCCGATGACTGGGAGGATTATCTGGCGCCCATTCCGGCGGACGAACGGGGCGATCTGCTGGCGGCCTATCACCGGCGGCTCGCCGGCGCGGACGAGGTGGCGCGGATGGCGGCGGCCAAGGCGTGGTCGGTCTGGGAGGGGCGCACCGCGACCCTGTTGGGCAACCCCGGCATTCAGGCGCATTTCGCCGATCCGCATGTCGCGCTCAGTCTGGCGCGGATCGAGTGCCACTACTTCGTCCATCGTGCCTTTCTCGAACCCGATCAGTTGCTGCGCAACGCCCACCGCCTGGCGCCGATTCCCGGCGTCATCGTGCAGGGCCGCTACGATGCCATTTGTCCCATGCGCTCGGCCTGGGATCTTCACCAGGCCTGGCCGACGGCCGATTTTCAGGTGATCGCGGACGCGGGGCATTCGGCCTTCGAGCCGGGCATCCGTCAGGCATTGGTTGCGGCGACCGACCGTTTCGCGCGCGAACTCGGATGAGCCGGCATCGCAAAGGCACGGGGAGCGGGCGGTGATCGGTCTTCTGCAACGGGTGAGTCAGGCGCAAGTCGAGGTGGCGGGCGAGTTGATCGGTGCCATCGAGCGCGGTCTGCTGGTGCTCGTTGGCGTACAGCCAGGCGATACCGAGGCGCGTGCCGACCGCCTGCTGGAGCGTCTGTTAGGCTATCGCGTCTTTCCCGATGCCGATGACCGCATGAATCTGAGTCTTCGCGACATTGGCGGCGGGCTGCTGCTGGTGCCGCAATTCACCCTCGCCGCCGACACCCGCAAGGGGACGCGCGCGAGTTTTACCTCGGCCGCTCCGCCCGCCGAAGGGGAACGACTCTTCGCGTATCTGGTCGGACAGGCGCGGATCGCCCATCCGCTCCTTGCGACCGGGCGGTTCGGCGCGGAGATGCGGGTGACGCTGGTCAACGAGGGGCCGGTGACGTTCTGGCTGGAGGCTTAAACCGCGTCCATGACGGTCTGCGTCGTTTTGAGTCGTCCGCCGTGTTTGCGCTCACCTGTGAAATCCGAGTCGACGCGGTTTAATTCATTAATTTTTAAATATTTAAACCGCGCCCCGCCGACCGTCCATGGTGACGCAAAGCGAGTTGAAGAGCCACGAAACGACGTTTCTCGCTCTGGGCGCGGTTTAAACGTTCATCCTGAAGCGGTCTCTCATGCGCCTACATTCCTTCCTGGTTCCGATCTTCATCGCTTCCCTGCTGATTGGTGGCATCGGTCCGCTGTGGGCGGAAGACGCGGCGGCCCCGCCGACTGGGGATGTCTGGAGCCTGACCCGCGAGACGGCGACTGGATGGTGGGAGCAGTCCCGCGACTACGCGGGGCAGGCGCTTGAGGATGCCCGCCGTCTGCTCTCCGACGACCGGGATTTCGGGCGTGTCTGGGATGCGGCCATCCCGAAGCTGGAAGGTGCGCTGACCCTGGAGGAGCGTCAATCGGAACTGCCCGAATCGGCCTGGTTCGGCGCCGATCAGGCGTCCAATCGCGCCGAGATCGACAAACTGCTCGATCAGGCGGTGGACATCCTCTCGGTGTCGCCCGCGCTCCGCCATCGCGACCGCATCCAGGCGGTGCAGACCGAGATCGAAAAGGCGCGCGCGGAGATTGCCGAGTACCGCCAGAAACGGGTGTCGGCGCCGAGCGAGTCGACGATCGGCAAGACGGTCGCGGATTACGACCGCCTGATCGAGATCCGCGAGGACGACATCGAACGCTTGAGTCGAGAGGCGGACAGCGTCAAGCGGGAGTTCGCGCAAGAGCTTCGCGCCATGGGGCTCGAACTGGGCGACGAGCAGGTCGAATTCCTGCTCTCCACCGTGGTCGGCGACAATCTGGTCGACCTCGGCATCCTGTTCGACAACGTCAAGTCCATCACGCAGCAGCTCGAACGGCTGGTGGCCGAGAGCGGCGAGGATCTCCAGAGCGCGCGGCGCTATTACGGTCTTTACGTTGTGCTGCTGCGGGCGCTCCAGCGCATGCATCTTCAGATCGAGGAGGCGATCGGCGAGCAATATCTGCCCCAGATCGACGGCATCGTCGCCCAGGCGCAGGCACTCTCCGGCGAGACTCGGCGTCTGCTGCATGTCTCGCCCGACAAGCAGGCGCTGCTGACCTCCAATCTGGAGGCGCAGCAACTCACTATCGAGGCCGCCGGCGTCTATCGTCAATATCTCGACGAGCAGGCCCGACAGGTGCGCAAGGCGCGGCAGGAACTGGATCGGGACATCGACGCCGCCTGGAACACCTACGAGACGGTTCGGGTCTCCGGGGAGTTGGTCGGTCTGGTCAAATCCAGTCAACAGTTGCTGGAGAGCTTGATGAATCGCCAGATCCCGACGCTGCGTCCCTTCGAGAATCTGGAAATGCAGCGCGAGTTTCAGAAGTTGACCCAGCAGTTGCGCGGAGAAGAAGGGCGTTAGAATCCCCGCTTTTGTAAGGCGGTCATGAAAGGTTCATTGCCGTTACTTGACGCGCGCATGAGGAATATTCGGACTGTCCGGATTGACCATGATCGTTTGTCGACTCGGAGACAAAACGAGATCCATGTCCTCCATGGGAACGGCGCCCAGCAGCACTTCATCTCCCATCACTAGCGCCCCCACGAAGCACAGGCGATTTTCAAAAGCGACTTTCAATGGGCCAACATAAGGCACGCGCATGGAGCGGCCATCGGCGACCGTCACCTCCCGCAAGGATTCGGTTGGCAAATCGAGCTGCAAGGCAACGTGCTCGGGGATACAGAGCATGAGCGCCCCTGTATCCACGAGCGCCTGAAGCGTGATGGGATTCAACTCCGGCTTGCGTGGATTGCTCAACGTGATATCAGCGAACAAGTGCCCCATAACATTTGCTCCGACTTATGGCGCATACGGATAAGGATCGGCCTGCCCCAGCGGGACATACCCGAAGACGATCTCGCCCTGGGTGCCATCGTCGAGCGCGAGCTTGCCGATCCCGTTGCGACCGTCGCTGTCGCGAATGATGTCGGCCCAGCCGCTGCGGCCATCGTCGCAATAGACATCGTAGATCGCGTCCGGCGATCCCGCGAAGGCGTTATAGCTGCCGCGGCAACCATTGCGACCATTGGATACGCGGAAACTTGCCTGAGAAATATCGGACTGGTAATGGCCCAGATAGACATCCTTCTCCATCATGACCGCGAAGGGGCCGGAGGTGGAGTGGCCCGGCGGCAGCGTATTGGCCCGCGGTTGCTCGAAAGAGTCGAGCACCTGACTCAGACAGGACGGATAGTCCTCCAGATCCAGATGCCCGCACAGTCGCTGACCATAATCCTCGGGCGTGACCGTGGTGGCGATACCGCCCAAATGGCTGGGCGGAAAGAGCCCGCAGCCCCCGCACAGAATGGATAAACCGACGATGGCGACCGATCGAAACATCGACTTTCTCCGCTGAAACCGCGCCCGGCGTGGCAAGTGTTGTTGGTGTATCAAGCATGACCAGGGTTAAAGTTTAGCCTGATCGCGGCTTTGGGCGTGACGCTGGATCACGCACAATACAACGATTTCCGGCTACAGTTCAGGGTGGCGCGTCATGGGACGCGACCCTTATGTCTTTCATGACACGGAGTGATCCAGATGAGGTTCGATTTCCGCTTTTTACTCTCTCGCCGCCGATCCGTCCAGAAGACCGGCATTCGCGCGGGTATCGGTCTGCTGTCCCTGTTGCTGCTGGTCTCCTGCGCCAGGCCGCTGGTGCTCGACGCGACCTTGCCCCAGCAGATCGCCGAACTCGGTTGTATCGGCGAGTGTCGCGCGACGCGGGAAGCGTGCAATGCGGATGCCCGTGACGAGTACCGCCAATGCCAGGCAGGCTACGGCTCGTCGTTTCGCGTGTACCGCTGGTGTCTCGCATCCGCGAGCGAACAGGGCGAGTGCGGTTACCCCTGGTGGTCCTGCGCCGAGAATCGCTTTGGTTACTGCACGAATCGTTATCGCGAATGCGAGAGCGCCTGTCGGCCTCCGAGCCGCTTCTGACGGGCTACATGGACGCCCGGCGCCAGATCGTGCCCTGTGGATTGTCCTCCAGCACGATCCCGGCCTCGGTCAGAACGGCGCGGATCCGGTCGGCCTCGGCCCAATTCTTCGCGGCGCGGGCGGCGATGCGCTGTGCGATCAAGTCGTCGATGTCGCGAGCCGCAAGCCCGCCAGCCGTCGCATCGCCGCGCAGATAGCGCTCCGCGTCGTCCTGGAGCAGGCCAAGTACTTCGCCCATTCGCCGCAATTCGGCGCCGAGGGCGGCGGCGCGATCAAGCTCGTCGGCGCGTACCCGATTGATCTCCCGCGCCAGATCGAACAGGACGGCCAGGGCTTCCGGGGTATTGAAATCATCGTCCATGGCCGCGTTGAAGCGTTCGCGGAAGGTCTCGCCACCGGCCGGCTCGGTCGTGGGCAGACCGCGCAGCGCCGTGTAGAACCGGGTCAGTGCGGCGCGGGCATTCTGGAGATGCTCGTCATCGTAATTCAGCGGGCTGCGATATTGGCTGGTCAGGATGAAATAGCGGATTTCCTCGGGCCGATAGCGTTGCAGAATCTCGCGCACGGTGAAAAAGTTGCCCAGCGATTTGGACATTTTTTCCTCGTTCACGCGCACGAACCCGTTGTGCATCCAGACATTCACGAAAGGCTCGCCGGTCGCGCCCTCGGACTGCGCGATCTCGTTTTCATGGTGCGGGAACTGGAGATCGGCGCCGCCGCCATGGATGTCGAAATGGTTGCCCAGGGCACAAGTGCTCATCGCCGAGCACTCGATATGCCAGCCCGGCCGTCCCGCTCCCCACGGCGAATCCCACGCCGGCTCGTCCGGTTTCGCGGCCTTCCAGAGTGCGAAATCGAGCGGGTCGCGCTTGGCCTCGCCAATCTCGACCCGCGCGCCTGAACGCAGATCCTGCGGATCCTTGCCCGAGAGCTTGCCATAGTCCGGAAAGCGGCTGACCGCATAATAGACATCGCCATTGTCGGCGACATAGGCGAGTTCTTTTTCGATCAGGGTCTGAACCATCGACAGGATCTGATCCATGTGCCCGGTCGCCCGCGGCTCGTCGGTGGGCGGAAGGATCCCAAGCGCCTCCGCATCCTCGTGCATGGCCTGGATGAAACGCTCGGTCAGCGCCGGGAAGGGCTCGCCGTTCTCGGCCGCGCGGCGGATGATCTTGTCGTCGATATCCGTGATGTTGCGAATGTAGGTGACCGCATAGCCCAGCGTCTTGAGGTAGCGGTACACGACATCGAATGCCACCAGCACCCGCGCGTGGCCGAGGTGACAGTAGTCGTAGACCGTCATGCCGCAGACATACATGCTGACCCGACCGGGCGCGATGGGTTGGAAAGTCTCTTTCTGACGGGTCAGGCTGTTGTAGATCTGTAGCATTGGGAGGATCTGGTTCGATGGTGACCGAAACGAAGCTCTAATGGTAGCAAAGACGTCAGGATTGTTTGGCGAAATTGGTCTGCTCGGGTGCGACCGCAACGGATGTCTGGCTGGGCTAAACAAGAGTGGAGACAAGGCATTGCCTTGTCTCTACTACCCCAGCAGATTGGCAATGACGCATCACTGTTGGTCGCGCCCGGCCTGCTCGCGACCGGCGCTCCGCCAGGCGGCGTTGAACACTCTCCCGGAGATGGTCATCCGCTAGCCGTTCGTGCATATTATGATCATAAAGCCAAGAAACGCGCGCCATAGGCGCTCAGCTTATGTCGCAGCCACCCACCGCGCCCCTCCAGGAACTCTCGGATCAGGACGAACCTTACCCACCGATCGACGGCGATACGCTGTTCTCGCTCTCGCTCGACATGCTCTGCATCGCGGATCTCGACGGGCGGTTCAGGCGACTCAATTCCGCCTTCAGCGAGACGCTCGGTTACTCCACCGAAGAACTGCTGGCGCACTCCTACTTCGATTTACTCCATCCCGATGACCATGAGCGCACGCGCGCCGAGCTGGAGCAACTGCGCCGGGGACACCCGACCGTACACTTCGAGAACCGCTACCGTTGCCGGGATGGCGCCTGGAAATGGTTGTGCTGGCGTGCCCAGCTCATTGCCGCGGGGGATCTGGTCTACGCCACTGCGCACGATGTCACGGATCGCCGAAACGCGGAAGACGCCCTGCGGACGACGCAGACGACCCTGACCAGCATCATCGACGGCACGCGACTCGGCACCTGGGAATGGTGTGTCCAGACCGGGGCCACCGTCTTCAATCCTCGCTGGGCCGGGATGCTCGGCTATCGGCTCGACGAACTGGCACCGATCTCCATCGAAACCTGGATGCAACTGACGCATCCGGAGGATGTGGCGGAAGCCCAGGTACGGTTGCAACGCCATTTTGCCGGCGCCACGGACAATTACGAATGCGAGATCCGGATGCGCCACCGCGATGGGCATTGGGTGTGGGTGCAGGATACCGGCAAGGTCATCGTCTGGACCGCGGATGGCCAGCCGCTGACGATGGTGGGCACCCATCGGGATATTACGGCGCGCAAGCAAACCGAGGAGGAGTTGGAACGGCGGGTCGCCGCGCGCACGGCGGAACTGCGGGAGAGTCGGGAACGGCTGCGCGCTACCCTCGAGCATTCGCCGGTCGGCATGACCCTGATGACGCTCGATGGCGGCTGGCTCGATATCAATCCGGCGTTCTGCCGCTTCCTCGGCTATGACCGGGACGCATTGCTGGCGATGACGTCTCAATCGGTGACCCATCCGGAAGACCGGGAAACCTCGGCGGAGTTGTTCCGCGCGACGCTTGAGGATGGCGTCGAGCGCCAGGAACTGGAGAAGCGCTATCTACACAAAAATGGACACATCGTGTGGGGGCTCCTTAGCGCCTCGCTGGTGCGGGACGCGGCAGGCAATCCCGACTACTTTATCGGACAGATCCAGGACATCACGGCACGCAAGCGGGTCAGCAAGGCGCTGACCGCCAGCGAGCATTTCAAGCGGGTGACGCTCGATGCGCTGGAGACTCACGTCGCGGTCCTCAATATGGATGGCGATGTCATCGCCGCGAATCGCGCCTGGCGCCTGTTCATGACCGAGCATGGCCCGGAGTGCGGGCATGCGAGCGAAGGCATGAATTACCTGGCGGCCTGCGAACGGAGCGCGGCGGCGGGTCGCCAGCCCGCGGCCTGGATGGCAGACGCGGTGCGCGCCGTCGCCGGGGGGACGCGCGTGGACTGGTTTCAGGAATATCGCTGTCAAACCGCGCGGGGGGAATGCTGGTTTCATGCTCGCATCAGATCTTTCCATGTCAACGCCTCGCTGTACCTGCTGATCGCGATCACCGATGTCTCCGCCTTGAAGACGGCGCAGCAGGCCGCCGAACGCGCGCAACACCTCTTCCACGATTTGTTCGACTTTGCCCCCGACGCCATCGTCATGACTGATCGAGAGGGGACAATCCGGTTGGCGAACCGCCAGGCGGAGTGCCTCTTTGGCTGGTCACGCACGGAGTTGGTCGGTCAGCCTATCGAGGTTCTCATCCCGGACAGCGCCCGCACGCGCCATCCTGCCCTGCGCAAACGCTTTCAGGAATCGCCCGCCCTGCGACCCCTCGCCGGGACGCACCGCGACAGCCTGCGGGGGCTGCGCAAGGATGGCAGCGAGTTTCCGGCCGAGATCAGCCTCAACCCCATGGAGACCGAGGAGGGTCCGATGGTGGCGGCGGCGGTGCGCGATCTCACCGCGCGTCAGGAACAGGAGGCCGACCGCGCGGCGCGTCTGGTGGCGGAACAGGCAAGCCTCGCCAAATCGGCCTTTCTCGCGATCATGAGTCACGAGATCCGCACGCCGCTCAACGGCATCATCGGGAGCGTGGATCTGCTCGCCAGGTCGAACCTCGATCCGGCGCAGCGGGAACTGACGGACACGATCCGCGAGTCGGCAATCGGCCTGCTCGGGGTGATCAACGACATCCTCGATTTCTCCAAGATTGAGGCGGGCCGGATGGCACTGGAGCGCGAGCCCATCTCGCCGCGGCAGGTGGTGGAAACGGTCTGTGGCGCGCTTCAGGCACTGGCGGCGCGGCGCGGGGTGAGGCTGCGGATGTTCACCGATCCCCGGTTGCCCGCGGGCATTCTCGGCGACAGCCTGCGGCTGCGCCAGATCCTCAATAACCTGCTTTCCAACGCCATCAAATTCTCGAGCGCGGAGGGTCGGCGGGGAGAGGTGGCGATCCGCGTCGAGCCGGTCGGTGGAGCCTGGTTGCGGTTCACGGTGAGCGACGACGGCATCGGCATGACACCCGAGGTTCAGGCCAAACTCTTCAGCCCCTTCGTGCAGGCCGAGACCTCGACCACGCGCCGCTTTGGCGGCACAGGCTTGGGACTCTCGATCGTGCAGAGCCTGCTCGAACTGCTGGGAGGACGCATCGAGGTCGAGAGCGCGTCGGGGCAGGGGACGACCTTTCGAGTCATCCTGCCGTTTGAGCCGGCCCCCGACCCCATGCCACAATGCCGCCCCGATCTCGCCGGCCTGGAGTGTCTGGCGATCGCGCGCGAGGCGGGCCAGGCGGACGACTGGTGCCGCTATCTGGAGCATGCCGGCGCGTGCGCGGAGTCGTTCCAGGATTGGGAAGCCGCCGCGCGGAGGCTGACCCCGGACGCCGCCGGGCGCCAGGTTCTGGTGTTGGAAGCCGAGCCGAAGGTGGCCGAACACTGGCGCTCGGAGCTGCCCGTCACTCCCTTGCCGGCGCTCGTGATCGTCGATCGCGGGCGGTGCCTGCTCGGACCCGGCGTGGTGCAGGTGGATCTCACGGCTTTGACCCAGGAGGCCCTCTTGACCGCGGTTGGCATCGCGGCCGGACGCCTTACCGCGGAGCTGCCGGCGCCGAACGTCGACGCCATGAACATGGCCTGTTCTCCGCCGGATCGCGCGGACGCCATCGCGCAGGGGCGTCTGATCCTGGTGGCCGAGGACAACGAGGTCAATCAGAAGGTGATCCGCCGCCAATTGAACTTGTTGGGGTTTGTCTGCGACCTGGCCGACAATGGACAGAAGGCGTTGCTGGAGTGGCGACAAAACGACTATGGCGCGCTGCTGACCGATCTGCACATGCCGGAAATGGATGGCTACGAACTGGCACGCACGATCCGAGCGGAAGAAGGCGACAGTCGCCATCTGCCAATCGTCGCACTGACAGCGAACGCCTTCAGTGAGACCGCTAAACTCTGCCGCGACATCGGCATGGATGACTTCCTCACCAAGCCGGTCGTCCTTGAGCAACTCATGGCCACGCTGGAAAAATGGCTGCCGCCACTGTCCGCGCCCGCGCCCGCGCCGGCTATCCCCGCGTCGCCGGGCGTCCTCGCGGAGGCGCCGCCCCTGGACGAGCGCGTGCTGGCGCAACTGGTCGGCGAGGATCCCGACCTGATCGCCGAGTTGTGGTCGGACTTCAGCCGGACGGCTGAGCAGTGCGCGGACCGGATGCGGGCCGCGGCGTCCGCCGCCGACTGGGAAAGGGTTGGCGCGGTGGCCTATGAACTCGAATCCGCGTCCTTCACCGTCGGCGCCTTGCCCCTGGGCGGCTGTTGCCGGTGCATCGGGCAGGCGGTCAGGGACGGCGACCGCGACGCCATCGCGGACTGGATGGGCAGGTTCGATCAGCGTTTGGCCGCGGTCCAGGCCGTGATCCAACGCAAATCGCCAGGGCTTCCAGTGGATGCGCTCACGCTGGACGAGAGGGTTTTGATTCGGTTGATCGGCGACGACCCCGCCTTGATGGTCGAACTGTTTTCGGATTTTTGGAGTTCGGCGGAGCAGGGCGCGACCCGGATGCGGGACGCGGTGGCCGTCGCCGACTGGGAGACGGTCCGCGCGGTGGCGCATGGGCTCAAATCCGCCGCCCGTTCCATCGGCGCACTGCCCCTGGGCGACTGTTGCCAGCGCCTCGAGCAGGCGGGCAAGGCTGGCGATGGTGCCGCCATCGTCGAAGGAATGCGTCCATTTGAAGAGCGCCTGGCCGCCGTGCTGGCCGAGATCGAGAACAAGGGGGAGCCCCGTGCCTAATATTCTATTGATCGACGACGATCCGCTTCAGCTCAAGACGAGGATCTGCCGGACTGGCTTGCCGGGTGGGCGGGCGCGTCTGCGGGATTGACTGGCGGGTTGCGACGAGCCGCCGGTGGCTTCCTTGTGGCTTTCCCGGATGCCATAAAGCCCTTACCATGTGACGCATCATTCATTCAGTTCCACTTCACAGAGAATCCGACACACCATGATCAAATTCACCACCAGCCATGGCGACATCCTCGTCGAACTGGACGCCGAAAAAGCGCCCAAGACCTGTGCCAACTTCGAGCAGTATGTCCGCGACGGTCATTATGACGGAACCATTTTCCACCGCGTCATCGATGGCTTCATGGTTCAGGGCGGGGGCATGACCCCGGATTTCAGCCCCAAGCCGACCCGCGTGCCGGTCGAGAACGAGGCGAAAAACGGTCTCAAGAACCTGATCGGAACGCTCGCGATGGCGCGCACCATGGATCCCCATTCGGCCACCTCGCAGTTTTTCATCAATGTGGCCGACAATGGTTTTCTGGACTATCCCGGTCAGGACGGCTGGGGCTACTGCGTCTTCGGGCGCGTGGTCGAAGGGATGGAGCATGTCGAGGCCATCAAGGGCGTGAGCACCGGCACCCGCAATGGCCATCAGGACGTGCCGGTCGCGGATGTCGTCATCGAAAAGGCCGAGATCGTCGATTAAACCCGGAAGCGGGAAATCTGCCGCTTGAGATTCATGGCTATGGCTTCGAGCCGATTCGCGGTGTCCGCCGTGCCTCGGATCGTGACCGTCGTATCCTCGACCATCCGCGCGATCTGATCCACATGCCGGGCAATGGAGTTCGACGCGGCGGCCTGCTCGCGGGTGGTGTCGGCCACCTCGTGGATCCGCTTCAGGGTGTGGCTGGCGCCGTCCTCGATCATCCGCAGCGATTCGGACGCGGAATTGGCCAGTGTCACGCCGACATCCAGTTCCGGCAGGGCTTTGTTCATCGCCTCGACCGCGCCTGTGGTGTCGCTTTGAATGCCCACGATCATTTGCTCGATCTCCATGGTCGCCGTGGAGGTGCGTTCGGCCAGTTTTCGGACTTCGTCGGCCACCACCGCGAAGCCGCGTCCCTGTTCTCCCGCGCGTGCCGCCTCGATGGCAGCGTTGAGCGCGAGCAGATTGGTCTGGCCCGCGATCCCCTTGATGACGCCCGCGATGGAGGAGATCTGGTTGGCGCGTTCTTCCAAAGCGCGGATCCGATCCGAAGTGTCCGTCATGGTCATCGCGATGGTCTGAATGGCATGGCTCGCCTGGTCGGCGCGTTCGCGTCCCTGGCTGGCCAGTTCCATGGCGTCGCTTGAATCGCTCTCGGTTTCGCGGGCATTCGCGGAGATATGCGAGGAACTGACGGTGAGCTGTTCGATGGCGGCGGCCATCGACGAGGTTGCCTCCGACTGCTGGCTGGCGGCGGTGGACACTTCGTTGGAGGCCCGTTTGATTTCGGCGGCATCTTTGACGAGCGAATCGGCTTCGCCGTCGATCTCGATAACCAAGCCGCGCAGCGAGGCAATCATGGTGCCCAGGGAGTCCAGCAGGCTGTCCGGCGGAGGGTCGCCCACCGAGACGGCGAGATCGCCCTGCGCGACCTGCCGCATGGTCGATTGCGCCGCGGTCGGTTCCCCGCCGAGCTGAGCCAGCACGCTGTTGCCGATCAGCCATCCCAACAGACCCAGCCCGATCAGCAGCACGCCCGAGAGACCGCCGAGGAGGATGGCGATGGCGCGATACTGTCTGTCGATGTCGTCGATATAGATGCCGGTGCCGATCACCCAGTTCCAGGGAGCGAAGAGTGCGCTATAAGACAGCTTGGGCTCGGCCTGCTGTTGTCCGGCGCGGGGAAACCGGTAGTCGACGAAGCCGCCGCCCTGGCGGGCGGTCGTGACCAGTTCCTGGATCAGGTATTTGCCGTCGGAGTCTTGCAGGTCTTTCTTGTTCTGTCCTTCGAATTCAGGTTTGGACGGATACAGCACATAGACGTGATTGGTATCGAAAATAAAATAATAGTCGTTCTCGGCATAGCGAATCTCGCGCAGGCTCTCCCGCGCGGCCTGTTGCGCCTCCGGCTCGGACAGCTTGCCTTCCTGTGCGAGTCGATGATGGTGGGCGAGGATGCCCATGCCGACCTCGACCAGGTTGTGGGTCTTGTCCTTGCGGTCTTCCAGCATGTTTTCCTTCAATTGAAACAGGGAGACGAGACTGATCGCAAGCATGCCCAGCAGCATCAGGGCGGCCAGCAGCCTGATGCGGGTTGCAACTTTTAACTGCTTAAAAAACATGGCTTCTCCAGGGTTTTACAATGAAAGCAGGAGTAACTGCATCCAGCAACAGAGATGGGTGTAGAGAAAAAACGGATTGCGCGAACAGGATTGACAGCAATGCGTGCATTCTAAACCGCCTCCCGGTATGACATGCGCTGTTTTCGAGTCCGACTTGGGTTTGCCTGAATCGGCCGTGGCCGCGCACGCCAGCGAAACGCCGGGGACGGGCTTCACGCGTGTCATGCCGGAAGCCCATCCCCGTGGACCGCTGGTCGTCCTGACCGCAAAGGTCGCCAGGCGGCGGCGGTTCCGGCTAGACTCGGGTTCTTGCCGTCCCTGGAGCCGACCTTGAGCCTCATCCAATCGCCAGCCTTTCCCGACTTTACCCGCGCGCGCGTTCTGGTGGCGGGCGACCTCATGCTCGACCGCTACTGGAGCGGCGCGACCCGGCGCATTTCGCCCGAGGCGCCGGTGCCCGTGGTGCAGGTGGAGCGGGTTGAGGAGCGACCGGGCGGCGCGGCCAATGTCGCGCTCAATCTGGCCGCGCTCGGGGTGCGTACCGCGCTCGTCGGCATCACGGGCGCGGACGAGGCGGCGGATCTCCTGGCCGAGCGGCTCGCCGGCGTGGGGATTGCGACCCGGCTGCACCGGCGCGCCGATGTGCCGACCGTCACCAAGCTGCGGGTTCTGAGCCACCATCAGCAGTTGATCCGGCTCGACTTCGAGCAATCGCTCGCGCCCCGCGACGGGGACGCGGATCCGCTGCCGGCGCTGCTCGCGGAACGGCTCGCCGACGTCGATCTGCTGCTGCTCTCGGACTATGCCAAGGGGACGCTGGCGAATCCGCAAGCCCTGATCGCGCTGGCCCGGACCGCGGGGATCCCGGTCCTGGTCGACCCCAAGGGGCGGGATTTCGCCCGGTATCGGGGCGCGACACTCCTGACCCCCAACCGGGGCGAACTGGAGGAGATCGTCGGGGTCTGTGGAGACGACGTGGCGCTGATCGAAAAAGGTCAGCGGCTGCGTGTCGAACTCGATCTGGATGCCCTGCTGGTGACGCTGGGCGAACGCGGCATGCTGTTGCTGCGTCCGTCGGCGGAGGCGCTGCATCTGCCGACCCAGGCGCGCGAGGTCTTCGACGTGACCGGCGCCGGCGATACCGTGATCGCGACCCTGGCCGCCGCGCTGGGCGCCGGGGTGGAACTCGCCGAGGCTTGCGCCCTGGCCAATTGCGCGGCGGGTCTCGCGGTCGGCAAGCTAGGGACCGCCACCGTGAGCGCCCCGGAACTGGAGCGGGCCTATCGCGGGACCGAATGGCAGACCGTCCTGCTCCAGGACGCGCTGGTCGCGGCGGTCGAGACCGCCCGCGCACGCGGCGAACGGGTGGTGATGACCAACGGCTGTTTCGACATCCTGCACGAGGGCCATGTCGCCTATCTTCAGCAGGCTCGGCGGCTCGGCGACCGGCTCGTCGTCGCCGTGAACGACGATGACTCGGTGCGTCGACTCAAGGGTGACGGTCGACCCATCAATGGCGTCGAACAGCGCATGGCGGTGCTGGCCGGGTTGGCCTCGGTGGATTGGGTCTGCGCCTTCTGCGGGGCGACTCCGGAAGATCTTATCTGCCGCGTCAAGCCGGATCTGTTGGTCAAGGGCGGCGATTATCGGCCCGACGACATCGCTGGCGCGGATTGCGTGCGCGCCAACGGGGGCGAGGTGCGGGTTCTCGATTTTCTGCCGGGGCGCTCCACTAGCCTGATCCTTGACGCGCTGCGCCAGACCCGATGACGCTCGCCGTCTATACCCTGTTGCTGCGGTTGGCGCTGCCGCTCGCGCTGGCGCGGCTCTACTGGCGCGGTCTGACAATCCCGGCCTATCGGCATCGCATCGGCGAGCGACTGGCCTGGGGCGCGCCCGCGCCGCGCGTCGGGATCTGGATTCATGCCGTGTCGGTCGGCGAGGTCCAGGCCGCCGAACCGCTGATCCGGTCGCTGCTTGAACGCACCCCCTCCCGCCGGATTCTGGTCACCACCACCACCCCGACCGGTGCGGCACGTCTGCGCGCGCTGTTCGGGGACGCCGTCTCGCATCGCTATACGCCCTTCGATCTGCCCGCGATTCTGGAGCGCTTTCTCGATCGGACACGGCCACGACTGGCGATCGTCATGGAGACCGAAATCTGGCCCAACACCCTGAACCTCTGCGCGCACCGGGGGATTCCGGTGGTTCTGGCGAACGCCCGTCTGTCGGAGCGTTCGGCGCGCGGCTACGCCCGGATCGCCGGTCTGACCCGTGCGACCCTGGAGCGCTTCGCGCTGATCGCCGCCCAGGCGGACGCGGACGCGCAACGCTTCATCGCACTCGGAGCCGATCCGCGACGGGTGCGCGTCACGGGCAGTCTCAAGTTCGATCTGCGCCCGCCTGACGACCTGCCCGCGCGGGCGCGGGAGATGCGTCGGCGGTGGGGCGAACGCCGTCCGATCTGGGTCGCGGCCAGCACCCACGACGGCGAGGAAGGGCCGTTGCTGGAAGCGCATCGGCGCGTGCTGGAGCGGATTCCGCGCGCGCTGCTGGTGCTGGTGCCGCGTCACCCCGAGCGTTTCGAGCGCGTTGCCGCGCTGGTCGAGCGGTATGGACTGTCCCTGGCACGTCGCAGCCGTCATGACGCCTGTCGGGATGAGACGGCGGTCTTTCTCGGCGACACCATGGGCGAGTTGCCGGTCTTTCTGGCCGCCGGGGATGCGGCCTTTATTGGCGGCAGTCTGGTGCCGACCGGCGGTCACAATCCGCTGGAAGCCGCCGCCGCGGGCGTGCCGGTGGCGACTGGGCCACACACCTTTAACTTCGCGGCGATCATGGACATGCTGGTGAGCGAGGGTGCGGCCGCGCGGATTGAGGGCGCCGATGCCCTGGCCGAGCTCATGATCGACTGGCTGACGGACGCGGAACGGCGGGCGGGTATCGGCGCGCGGGGCCGGCGGGTGGTGGCGCGCAACCGGGGTGCGCTGGAGCGACTGATCGACCTGATCGAGGGGCTGATCGGGGAATCGCAAGACGCTGGCGATTCCCCTCGAAAGATTATTTGAAGAGCGACCAGACCTCGCGGAACTGTGCGTCGGTCGAATCGCCGATCCACTCGAACCCGACCGACTCGGTGCAAACGACCTGAATGCCGCAAGCGCGCATGCGTTCGAGCACGTTTGCCTTATAAGAAGGCTTGCGCGAGATGATGCCATCGGCGGGCACGAAGACCTGATAGCCCCAGCGCTGCAGTCCGGAGACGGTCTGCGCGATGCAGATATGGGCCTCCATGCCGACGACAATTAACTGCCGGCGCTCCGGATGTGCGGAGATGTTGCGCTCGAAACCGGGCGCGGTGCAGCAGGAGAAGGCGGTTTTCTCGGTCGGTATGGCCGCCTCTGGCATGTTGGCGCCAATCGCCTCGATGATGGGACCGAGCCCCTTCGAGTTGTGCTGGGTGGCGATGACCGGGATCCCAAGGGTCTTGGCCGCGGTCATCAGCCGGTTGATATTGCCGACGACCAGATCCAGCTCATCCTGGGGCATGGCGGCGGCGAGACGCTCCTGGGCGTCGATGATCAGGAGTTGCGAGAATGCCCGCTGGCAAAGCGGCATCGGAGCCTGATGGGTGCTCATTGGAAAGTCCTCGGATCGATTATTTTTAGATGTCGCCCAACCCGCATCGGCCATGGAAATCGTCGTGGCTCCTGATCGACTGGGTTCGCTCGAACAGGACCGTCGGAGCCGGCAGCGGATAGAAGGGCGGTTGGAGTTTGCGCTATTCGCCCCGCTTGGATCAAGGATTAAGCCGGTCGAACATTTGCCCCGCTGGCGTTTTGCGCATGCTCCGGAACGCTATGCTTTCTGATCGTCTAAACTCGCGAGTAAGCTGAGGTTATAAGCAAGTGAGCCGCGTTCATCATGAATGGCGTCATTGCGAGTGACCGGCCTGGCTGCCCTGAATCGAATGCCCCCTTGAGGCGGACGCAATGAGGAGTGTGTTCCATGATTCGGTCAACAGATCCGCGCAATACCTTTTCCCTGACCTCTCTGCGGTATCGGCGAACTGACTTCCGGGGCGGCCGATCCGCTGGAATCGCGGCTCAGGCAAATTCCGTCTGGCGTCATGTTTGCTCGGCATTGTTTCTTTGTTTGGCGGCTTTTGCAGCGTGTCCTGGGCCGGCTGTCGCCATCGATCTGAATGCCGGCCGCGTTGTGCATTACTCTTTCGACTCGTATCGATTCAATCGGATTGTGCTGGATCTCTCGGGACAACGGAATCACGGAACCCTGGTGTATTTCGATGTGCCTCCCGTGCTGGAAGTGGGCCACAATGGGACTGGTCTCGCATTGATCTTCGATCGCGCACGACAACAGCGGATCGATGTCGGCACTGGCGCCCAGCCCTCTCTCGACTTGACCCGTTTCACCATTGCCGCCTGGATCAGGATTACCGAATCCGATACAGAGGAAAGAAACTGGGAGATCGCGGAGAAGGACTACGCCTACTGGCTCAATGTCCGCAACGGTCATGATTCGCCACGCACCGCATATCGACTTCGTTGTGGGGCGATCATCAATGGCGTGCAGCGTTCGGTCGATAGCGATCTTCAAGTACCCCACGACGGAACCTGGGTGCATGTCGCCGGGACATTCAACGGGTCTTTTCTGCGCGTTTATATCAACGGCGCTCGACGCGGCTCCTTAGCCGTGGCTGGCCAAGTGACCAAAAACGATTATCCTCTGGCGGTCGGGGCCAACAACAAGCCCTTCGAGTTCCCCGAGGATCCATTTCACAACTGGATGACTGGTGCGATGGATGACTTTCGTCTTTATCGACGCGCGTTGACGGGAGCGGAGATCAAGGCGCTGGCCAAGCAGTGACGACCGGCGCAGTGGCGCTTGGCCTTCGATGCTGACGTTGAGATGGAGGGACGCGCGATGTGGTCCCTGTCCATCCCCTCAGGCGGAGGCCTTAGTGACCGCCTGAGTATTTTGCAACGAGCCGTTTGATTTCAGGGAGATTTTTTTCGTACCATTTCTTGGTGCCATAGAATTTGGCGATCCGAACCCGATCCACATAGAAGCCCCATCCCGGCTTGCCAAGCGGTTTTTCCTCGCCACGGTCAATCCGCTCCTTGATCCACCGTATATCCGGCGGAAAATCTTCCTCGACATAGGGATCGGTTAACGATTTGTTCTTGACGACGCGGTAGGTCAACTTTTTGAATTCTTCCGAATTTTTTAGGCTGCTCTCCATTCCGGACGCTTCGCTTTCCCAGTGCTTGCAATAGGGACAATCCATGGCACTCCAATACACCAGCAAGAGTTCGGGCGTCGAAGAGCCTTGAGTTTGCGCGACTAAAGAGGATGGAAGTCCCAGCGCGGCGATAAGCACGAAGATGTATCCAAGCCATTTTTTCATTGCAAAGAGCACCTTTTCGAGTTGGCTATACGGTCTTGATGCAAGAAAGATCGCTTCGTGAGGCAAGCTCAGGTTTCGACCGGGGAGTCGAAACGATGCCTTTAGTTGGTGAGCGCCTTCTGGATAGCGTCCAGATCCAGCGCCTCCAGATATTGCTCGACCGCCTTGGAATCCTGAAGCTTGCTGCCCTTGCCCTGAATCACGAGACGGTTGCCGACCATGAGGGTGATCTCGTAGGCGTCGCTGTCGGCGGCATGTTCGAGCATGCCGCGATTGCCCTTGAGCGAATAGGTTTTCATGTCCTGATTCGACTGCATCACGAAGGGCATGGACATCGCCATGGTCAGCATCGGCATCATGGGCGAGTCCGCCATCAGACTCAGGGTGACCTCCGCGCCATCCTCCCGGAAATAGCGCCGGCTCAGGGTGGTTCCGGTAATCATCGCCGCCATCCCGCCGGACTGGGATTCGCCGGTATCGGCCTGCCAGCCGGCCAGCGGCTCGGGCAGCAGCTTCAGAAGACCGGCCGTCATCTGTTCCTGAATCTTGGCGATCGCGAAATTGAGCGTCTCCACCGCCGTGCGCAGTTCGCCGGATTCATAGGCCTTTTTCGCGCTCTCCAACTGGTCGGTGACGTCATCGGCATTGACCGCGCCGCTCAGACTCAGCGCGGTGGCCAGGGCGAGAATGGTGTATCTGCGTGTCATCATGGTTTTGCTACCTTGGGTTATTTGAAAAAAAACGTGAATTCGGTGATCGGCCAATGGAGCCGGCCATCATGATTAGAGTCCGAACTCCTGACGCAACCGGATCTGGAGCTTGCGCGCCTGCCGGAAGGCTTCCTTGAGCATCAGCCGATGCAGTTCGTTGAGATCGTCCGGATCGACGCGATTGACCGCGTCGGGATCCTTGCTCTGGAGCTGCTGGTTGATGCGAAAGCGCTGGATCAGGTGGAAGGCCTCGACCTCGGCCGCGGTGTCTTCGCGGCGGCGCCCGCGCGTGTCGCCCGACGCGCGCAGCCGCTCGGCGGTGCTGGTGGCCCAGATGCCTTGCTTGAGCGACCAGAGTCGGGCGGCATCCATGAAATAACGGGCGCCCTGAAGTTTGAGGTCGATGGTGTGCGGGAAGTCGCGATTGCGGTCGAAGGTGAACTGACCGGCCCAGCCGAGCGGCGGCGCGGCGCCGAGCGCCAGCTCGGCGAGCGCGTGAAAGAAGCGGCCGTGACTCGGTGCCTCGGCGATCAGCCAGGCGCGCAACCGGTCCACGGGCTCGCTGCTGCCGTAGAGCGGGCGAAAATCGAAGAAGATGGTGCTGTGCAGCAATGCCTCGGGGTCCGGCGTCCACAGCCAGTCGGTGAAGCGTTGCTGCCATTGTGCCGCGCTCAGGCACCAGTTGGGGTTGCCGGCCATGATGTCGCCCCGACAGCGCTCGAAACCGCAATGATGCAAGGCCCGATTGACCGCCTGAGCAAAGGGCAGGAAGGCTTCGCGCAGCGCTTCCGTGCTCTCCGGATCCGGCGGGACGAACAGCAGACCGTTGTCCTGATCGGTGGCGAAGGTCTGCTCCAGACGCCCTTCGGAGCCGAAGATCAGCCAGCACCAGGGGACGGGCGGCAGCTCGAACTCATCCTCGATGAGTTCGACGATTCGCATACCGATCAGATCGTTGAGCCCCGACATCCACTGACAGAGCGACTCGACACCCATCCCCGCGTGGAAGAGTTCGGCGCCGCGCCGGCGCACCCGATCCGCCGCGACCGTCATGGCGTCCAGATCGCGGGCGGCGCCGATGTCGGCGATCAACGCCTCCGCGCCGCCGGCACGCAGACCCAGCAGGTCCGCCGGGCTGATCAGGCCGAACAGACGGCCATCCGGCTCGGTCAGCAGCAGATGACCGACGCCCTGCTTCGCCATCATGACCTTGGCGCGATGGCTGGGCGCATCGGCGGCCAGGGTCAGCGGCGCGCCGACCATGTGCACCGCGACGGGATCCTCCAGGCCGCCGCCCTCGAAGCTGATGACATGCAGCATTTCGCGCAGGGTGACGAGCCCCAGCGGCAGTCCGGTCGCCTCATCGGCGATGACAGCCGCGTCCTCCCGGCCCTGACTGATGCGATAGAGGGTCTCGCGCAGGGTGGTCGCGGGCGTGACCACCAGCGGTTGTCCGTGCGCCAGCGAACGCAGGGAGGCGTCATCGGGTCCGCTGACGTTGGGTTGGCTCTCGCTCTCGGTCATCATGGGCACTCCGCTCGTCACTTGCTTGCCGCGAATCGACATGAAAACGGGGGGTTAATCGGTACTCGCGAGCAGTTCCTTGACCTTCTCCACCAGCGCCTTGGTCGAAAAGGGTTTCGGCATGTAGGCATCGGCGCCCAGCGCGAGGCCCTTGTTCTGCTCGGCCTCGCGTCCCTTGGCGGTCAGCATCAGGATGCGGGTGCCGGCGAGGGTCGGGTCCGCCCGTACCGCCTCCAGCACCGCGAAACCGTCGAGCTTGGGCATCATGACATCGAGCACGACCAGGTCCGGTCGATGGGTGCGCACCGCCGCCAGACCGGCCTCGCCATCGCGCGCCACGCGCACCTCGTGGCCCTCGCGCATCATCAGGAATTCGAGTGAAATGACGATGTTGGGTTCGTCGTCGACGATCAGAATGCGCTTGCTCATAAGGGTGCCTTATGGTCGAAAGGGTCCACGGGATGGGCGGGAAGCTCGAAACAGAGGTTAGCACCTTTTTGGGGCGCGTTTTCAGCCCAGATGTGTCCGCCCAGATTCTCGACGATCTGGCGGCTGATGGGCAATCCCAGCCCGGTGCCCGCGGGTTTGGCGCCATCGATCGTCGCCTGGCGGAATTTCTCGAAGACCAGCTCCAGTTCGGCCGGCGGGATCCCCGGTCCATTGTCGCTCACGCAGACCCGCCACGGCGGATCGCCCGGATCGGTGCCGCGCGCCATAGACTGGGACAGCTTGACTCCCAGCTCCCCGCTTCCCGCAGGGGCAAATTTGGCGGCATTCGACAGCAGGTTCACCAGCACCTGGATCAGGCGGTCGCGATCGCCCCAGACGAGCGCCGGTTGCGCGGGCAGGTCGAGTCGCACCTGAATGCCGCGATCCTCGACGAGTTGCCCGGTGGCCGTGACCGCCTGTTCGATGACCTCCTGGAGCGTGACCGCCTCGGTGCGCCAGTCGGCATGACCGGATTCGATCTTGGCCAGATCCAGCACCTGATTGACCAGGCGCGACAGACGCTCGGTCTCGCTGACCAGGATGCCGAGAAACCGCTTGCGCTGCGCGAGATCGAGCCTCGGATCGTCGAACAGGATCTCCGAAAAGGCGCGGATGGAGGCCAGCGGGGTGCGCAGCTCATGGGTGACCGACGAGATGAAATCGTCCTTCATCCGGTCCAGTTCCGTCAGACTCAGATTGGCCGCCCGCAGATCGGCAGTGGCCGCTTCCAGAGCCTGCGACTTCTGTTCCAGCTCGTGGCTGTAGGCGCGGACCTGAGAGGCTTCGTCGAGGATATCGAGCACCTCGTCCAGACCCAGGGCCTCCTCCTCGGTGACCGAGGCGACCATCACCCGCGCGGAGGCGCCGCCGATGGCGCCGGACAGCAGGGTCTCGGCGAACGCGACCGTTTCGGCGTCCGCCGGCAGTCGAGCGGGGTCGGCGATCCCGCGCGCGCGGGCATGGCGGGCGAAGGCCTCGCGGGTGCGCGCGACCCCGAGGAAGCGTTCGGTTAGCGCCATCAACTCGGCGATCTCGGCGCGGCCGCGCCAGAGCGGCAAGCTGGTGGGATGGCGTTGACGCAGGGCGTCGACGAAGAGGCGCGCCTGGGTGGCCTCGACGGCGTTCGGTTCGCGCAGCGAGGAGACCAGCAGGAAGGCGCCGAGATTGGCGGTCAGACTCCAGAACAGGCCGTGGGTGATCTCGTTCCAGCCGACCAGTCCGAACAGGGCGAGCGGTGCCAGCAGATCCATGCCGCCCGGTCCGGAGTCCATGAAGGCCGGCGGGAGCCAGCCGGAGCGGGCGAACGAGGGCAGCAGCAGGGTATAGATCCAGACCAGGAAGCCGGCCAGGAGTCCGGCCAGCGCGCCCTCGCGGGTGCCGCCGCGCCAGTAGAGTCCGCCGATCACGGCGGGCGCGAATTGGGCGACGGCGACGAAGCTGATCAGCCCGATGCTGACCAGCGCGTAGGCTTCGCCAGCAAAGCGATAGTAGAGATAGCCGAGCACCAGAACCAGGACGATGGCGCCGCGGCGGATGTCGAGCAACAACCGGCCCAGGTCGGCGGCGGGCGGCTGCCGGCGCCAGTGGCGCATGAGGGCGGGCAGGATCAGGTCGTTGCTGACCATGGTCGAGAGCGCGATGGTCTCCACGATCACCATCCCGGTCGCGGCCGACAGACCGCCGAGAAAGACCAGCAGGGCCAGCCAGGGTTGGGCGAAGGCGATCGGCAGGGTGAGCATGAAGGTATCGGCGTCGACCCGGCCATCCGGGAAGGTCGTCAGACCGGCGATGGCGATCGGGATCACGAACAGGTTGATCAGCAGCAGATAGAGCGGAAACAGCCAGATGGCGCGGCGCAGATGGCGCTCGTCGCTGATTTCCACCACCGCGACCTGAAATTGCCGGGGCAACAAGATGACCGCCAGACCAGCCAGCAGCGAGATTGCGAACCAGTCCTGGAAAGGTGCGAGACTGGGCTCCAGAAGCGGTTTGAGCAGTGTGGCAAGGCGTGCGTTCTCGACGGGATTCGGCGGTTCGGGGCCACCCAGACCCAGGAAGCCGAGGGTCACGAACAGCCCGACCGCCAGGAAGGCGACGAGCTTGACGATGGACTCGAAGGCGATCGCGGCGACCATTCCCTCGTGCCGCTCGCTCGCGTCCAGTTGGCGGGTGCCGAAGAGGATGGTGAAGGCCGCGAGCAGCAGGGCGACGACGAAGGCGGTGTCGCGCCAGAGCGGCAAGGCGGTATGATCCGGCATCCGCACCTCGGGATAGTGCTGCAGGATGGTAAAACTCCAGGCGATGGCCTTGAGTTGCAACGCGATATAGGGCACCACGCCGATCACCGCGATGACGGTGACCAACCCGGCCAGCGCCTGGCTCTTGCCATAGCGCGAGGCGATGAAGTCCGCGATCGAGGTGATACGCTCGGACTTGCTGACCCGGACCATCTTCAGCAGCAAAGAACCCCAGAGCAGGGCGATCAGGGTCGGGCCAAGATAGATCGGCAGGAAGCCGAGGCCGCTGTCGGCGGCGCGTCCGACGCTTCCGTAGAAGGTCCAGGCGGTACAATAGACGGCGAGCGAGAGGGCGTAGACGGTCGGGTGTCCAGTGACGGGGTGCCCCTGATCGGCGCGGCGATCCGCCCAATAGGCGATCGCGAACAGCAGTCCGAGGTAGACGAAAGAGACGCTGACGATGAACGGACCGGTCATGATCATGGCGTGTCGATCAGTCCCGATGCCGCGCTAGGATCCAGGCGGCCAGGGCGATGATCGCGGCCCAGGCCGCGAAGAGATAGATCAGCAGCAGCGGCAGGCCCTGCCACCGGCCCAGCGTCTCGAACCGCGGAACCAGTGGCGAAAAGAACAGCAGCAGCCCGGCGAGAAACAGGGTCAGCAGACGTTGTCGAACCAGGGTGGCGCGGGTCATGGCGGTGCGCGACAGGCGAGCGGTTTGTGAGCGATTTTCAGAATGTAGCAGGAGCGACTTGAGGATGCTATTTGATTGGCGAGACACCGGCGGAAGACCGTCGTGACTGATCTGGACCTGCTGGCGCTGATCCATAACGCGGCACTCCTGCTATCCATGGTGCTGATGTTCGAGTTGCTGGTGCGCCAGGGCTGATCCTGAACAATCTCGTCGACAACGCGCTCTTGTACCGGTGTCGGGATGGCGTTCCCCACATCGTTCTGGAAGCTCGGCGCCCGGGCGCCCGGGTAGTGATCGGCGTAAGCGATAATGGGATCGGCATCGATCCGGACGATGCCGAAAAAATCTTTCAGGTTTTTCAGCGTCCACATAGTCAGGAGGATGATCCCGGCACGGGCATCGGGCTGGCGATCGTGGCCAAGGCGGCGCATCGGATGGGCGGCGAGATCGGTTTGGAATCCGCCCCCGGCCAGGGGAGCCGTTTCACCGTCAGCCTCCCCGCGTGCGTGGAGGATCCGTACAATTAAGGCAACTCCCCGCAAATAACCAGTCAATGTCTTCCAATAACGACCAGCAAGGGAGCGCGAATCAAACCAATGCACGGCGGTTTGGAACGTCGTTAGTCGTGATCGCGGTCTCGACATAGCGAATATTCGACAACGACAACGACAACGACAACGACAACGAGGAGGCTCCGGTCTCGGAACTTGTGCAGCGAAGCGCGAGTGACCGAAGCGTCGGCGCGGTTGTACTCGCTCGCGACATGGGAAGGTTGCTTTCTTCCAAATGATAACTACCATTGATGATTATCGTCGCCCGAGGAACATCGAAATGGATACCGCACGCATTTTCCAATCCGGACGCAGTCAGGCCGTTCGACTCCCGAAGGAGTTTCGCTTGACCGGCACTGAAGTCGGTGTGAGACATTTTGGCAGCGGCGTTTTACTACTCCCGCTCGAGAACCCATGGGACACGCTCGAAGCGGCGTTGTCGTCCTTCGAGCCGGGATTTGTCCTGACGCGGGATCAGCCGGAAAGTCAGGAGCGCGCCGAGATCGCGACATGATCCTGCTGGACACCAACATTTGCATCTATCTCATCAACGCCCGGCCGCCGGAAGTGCTGGCACGCTTTCGGCGGTTTCGCCTCGGTGAAATCGGGCTGTCCAGTGTCGCGGCCGCAGAACTTGCCTACGGTGTCGCCAAGAGCGGTTCTGCGCGGAATCGTCAGGCGCTGGAAATGTTTCTGGCGCCTCTGGAGATCCTGCCGTTCGACGACAAAGCTGTGTGGGTTTATGGCGAGGTACGCGCCGCTCTCGAACGCCGTGGCCAGCCGATCGGCGCGCTGGACACGATGATTGCCGCGCATGCGCTCAGTTTGAATGCATGTCTGGTCACCAACAACCTCGGCGAGTTTTCCAGGGTTCCTGGACTCTTGCTGGAAAACTGGGTGAATGGATGACCACCGACCTGATCGTGTGCCGAGCCGTTCAACAGGGGTCAAAGATCGACCGGTTCCGGCTTGATGTTCCAGATGTTGTCGGCGTATTCCGAGATGGCCCGATCCGATGAAAATTTACCCATCCGCGCGACATTCAGGATCGACATCCGGTCCCAATTCGACGGATTGCGCCAAGCCTCGCTGACTCGGTCCTGACACTCCAGATAGGCACGATAATCGGCCAGGACCATGAAGGGGTCATGGTTGATCAGATGGTCGGTGAGCGGACGAAAGAGATTGGTGTCGCCGTGGGAGAAAAGTCCGGAATTGATCAGGTCGATATCCGACTTGAGTTCATGATCGCCGTGGTAGTAGTCCCATGGCCGATAACCCTCGCTCTGCTTCTGTCGAACCTCCTCGGCGGTCATGCCGAAGAGAAAAAAATTCTCTGCTCCGACTTCCTCGCGAATCTCGACATTGGCTCCGTCCAGGGTGCCGATGGTGAGCGCGCCATTCATCGAGAATTTCATGTTGCCGGTGCCCGATGCCTCCTTGCCCGCGAGCGAGATCTGCTCGGAGAGGTCGGCGGCCGGATAGAGACGCTGCCCGTTCTTGACGTTGAAATCGGCGAGGAAGGCGACTCGGATGAAGCCGTTGACCTGGGGGTCGTAGTTGACGACCTCGGCGACCGAGTTGATGAGCTTGATGATGAGCTTGGCCAGGTAATAGCCTGGCGCGGCCTTGCCGCCAAAGATGAAGACGCGCGGGACAAAATCCTGGCTCGGATTCTGTTTGATGCGCTGATAGAAGCGGACGATGTGCAGAAGATTGAGGTGCTGACGTTTGTACTCGTGCAGCCGCTTGGCCTGCACGTCGAACAGGGCCTGGGGGTCCAGCACGCCCCCGTCGTTGCGTTCCAGCCAGGCGACCAGATCCTGCTTGGCGGCGGTCTTGACCCGGCGCCAGCGCGCCTGCAGGTCGGGGTCGTCGGCATGGTGTTCGAGTTCGCGTAGGCAACTCAGATCCCGGATCCAGCGATCGCTGCCGCACATCTCGGTGATCAGGTCGGACAGCCGCGGGTTGCTGACCACCACGAAGCGCCGCTGCGTGACCCCATTGGTGACATTGTGAAATTTTTCCGGCCAGAGGTCGTGGAAATCCTTGAGGACGGTCGTCTTGAGCAGCTCCGAATGCAGCGCCGCCACGCCGTTGACCGCGTGGCTGCCGACCACCGCCAGGTTGGCCATGCGAATGCGGCGATGGTCGCCTTCGGCGATCAGCGACATGCGCGCGACCCGTTCCTCGTCACAGAGAAAATGCACGCGCACCTCGTCGAGGAAGCGCCGATTGATCTCGTAGACGATCTCCAGGTGACGGGGCAGGAGCCGCTCGAACAGACTGACCGACCAGGTCTCCAGCGCCTCGGGCAGCAGGGTATGGTTGGTATAGCAGAAGGTGCGACGGGTGATGTCCCATGCCTGCTCCCAAGACATGTCATGGTCGTCCATGAACAGTCGCATGAGTTCGGCCACGGCGAGCGCCGGATGGGTGTCGTTGAGCTGGGCGGCAAATTTCTCGGCAAAGGTCTCCAGCGGTCCAACCGTGTTCAGATGCAGCCGGATCATGTCCTGCATTGAGCAGGAGACGAAAAAATACTGCTGCTTTAGGCGCAACTCCTTGCCGATCTCGGGTTCGTCGTTCGGATAGAGCACCTTGGAGATGGTCTCCGCCTCGATCTTGGCATGCACCGCGCCGTAATAGTCGCCGACGTTGAACGCCTGGAAATCGAAGGACTGCGATGCCTCGGCCTTCCAGAGCCGCAGCAGATTGACGTTGCCGACCCCGTACCCGAGGATCGGCGTGTCATAGGCCATCCCACTGATTTCAATGTTCGGCACCCAGCGCGTGCGGGTCTGTCCATCGTGATTGCGGTATTGCTCGGTATGACCGCCGTACCGTACCGGGAAACAGATCTTCGGACGCGGGATCTCCCAGGGATTGCCGTTGCGCAGCCAGGTGTCGCTCTTCTCCACCTGCCAGCCGTTCTCGATGACCTGATCGAAGATGCCGAATTCGTACCGGATGCCATAGCCGATGGCGGGGATGCCAAGGGTGGATAGCGAGTCCATGAAACAGGCCGCGAGTCGTCCGAGCCCGCCATTGCCCAGGCCCGGCTCCTCTTCTTCCTCCAGGATGGCGGCGAAGTCCAGATCCAGCTCCTCGCCCGCCTCGCGCGAGACCTGGGCGATTCCGAGATTGACCAGATTGTTGGCCAGATGCGGCCCCAACAGAAACTCGGCGGACAGATAACAAACCGTGCGCGCATGGCTGGTCTTATAAAACTGCGCGGACTTGACCCAGCGCGCCAGCAGGCGGTCGCGCACGGTGAAGGCCGCGGCCATGTACAGGTCGTGCGGCGTCGCCACCTCCTGGAAACGGCCCTGGATATAGAAGAGGTTATCGATATACGCCTGTTTTAAGGCCGTTTTGGACATGCCTGTGCGGGTATGTTCGCGGGCCGGAGACAGGGGTTCGGAGGGCTGCGCCTTGGTCATGGTGACGTCTCGTAATGAATCGCTTGAATTGCGTCTACATCTAGTGGCAGGGGATTTTACCAACCCGGCCGATCGCTCGAAACGACTCATGTCACGCTAGACGCGATTTAGAAAGGCCAGATCCAGTCATCGACATCCGGCTTGTCGATCCCGTGCTCATAGGCGTACTGGCGGCACTCGATCTGACGATCGCGCAGTTTCTCCTTGGCGTGTGCGCCGGCGACCTGCAAGCGTGGAACGCGATTGATCACGTCGATCGCCAGGCTGAAGCGGTCGATCTCGTTGCTGATCGCCAACTCCAGCGGGGTGTTGATATTGCCCTTTTCCTTATAACCGCGCACATGCAGATTCTTGTGATTGGTGCGGCGGTAGGCGAGGCGATGGATCAGCCAGGGATAGCCGTGGAAGTTGAAGATGACCGGTTTGTCCTTGGTGAAGAGGCTGTCGAAATCGGCATCGGTCAGTCCATGCGGATGCTCGCCGGCGGGCTGGAGCTTGAACAGATCGACCACGTTGATGAAGCGGATTTTGATGTCCTCGAAATGTTCGCGCAGCAGGGCAGTGGCGGCCAGCGCCTCCTTGGTCGGGATGTCGCCGCAGCCGACCAGCACCGCGTCCGGCTCGCCGCCCTGGTCGTTGCTCGCCCACTCCCAGATGCCGATGCCCTTGGTGCAGTGCTTGATGGCGGCGTCCATGTCCAGGTACTGGAGATGATTCTGCTTGTCGCAGACGATGACGTTGATATCGTCGCGGCTATTCAGACAGTGGTTGACGGTCGAGAGCAGGGTGTTGACGTCCGGCGGCAGATAGATGCGCGTGACCTCGGGGTTCTTGTTGACCACGACATCCAGAAAGCCGGGATCCTGATGGGTAAAGCCGTTATGGTCCTGCCGCCAGACGGTGGAGGTGATCAGCAGGTTCAGCGAGGAGATGCGCGCCCGCCAGGGGATGTCCTCGCAGATCGCCAGCCATTTGGCGTGCTGGTTGTACATGCTGTCGATCACATGCACGAAGGCTTCATAAGTGGCGAAGAAGCCGTGACGGCCGGTCAGCACATAGCCCTCGTACCAGCCTTCGAGCGTGTGCTCTGAAAGCATTTCCAGGACGCGACCGTCCGGCGACAACTCGCCGCCGTCAGCGTCCTCGGGCAGGTAATCGCACAGCCAGAGTTTCTTGCTGACCTCATAGACCGCGTCCAGCTTGTTCGAGCTGTTCTCGTCCGGACCGAAGACCCGGAAGTTGTCCATGTTTTTCGCCATGATGTCGCGCAGCAACTCGCCGGTCGGCTTGGTGTTGAAGGCGCGGATTCGGCCCGGTTGCTCCAGCGTCAGGGCATAGTCGCGGAAGTCCGGCAGGCGCAGCGCCCGGCGCAGCAGTCCGCCGTTGGCGTGCGGACTGGCGCTCATGCGCCGGGTGCCTTGCGGAGCCAGTTCCCTGAGTTCCGGGATCAGCCGGCCCGTCTCGTCGAAGAGTTCCTCCGGTCGATAGCTCCGCATCCAGTCTTCGAGCTGCTGGAGATGCGTCGGGTTGTTGTGCATCCCCGAGAGCGGCACCTGATGGGCGCGCCAGAAGCCTTCGACCTTGTGGCCGTCGACCTCGGCCGGTCCGGTCCAGCCCTTGGGGGTGCGCAGCACGATCATCGGCCAATGACAGCGGGTCGCCTGTCCGCTGGCGCGGGCCTGTTGCTGGAAGGCGCGGATCTCGGCATAGCAGGTATCCAGGGTCGCGGCCATGGTTTGGTGCATGACCATGGGGTCGTCGCCCTCGACGAAGTGCGGTGTCCAGCCGTAGCCGCGCAGGAGATCGGCTAGCTCGGCGTTGGGGATGCGCGAGAGCAGGGTCGGGTTGTTGATTTTGTAGCCATTGAGATGCAGGATCGGCAGCACGGCGCCATCGCGGATGGGATTGAGGAACTTGCTCGAATGCCAGGAGGTGGCGAGCGGACCGGTTTCGGCCTCGCCATCGCCGACCGCGACCGCGACCAGCAGATCCGGATTATCGAAGGCGGCACCGAAGGCATGGGAGATGGAATAACCCAGCTCGCCGCCCTCGTGGATGGAGCCGGGGGTTTCGGGCGTGCAATGCGAGCCGATGCCGCCGGGGAAGGAGAACTGTTTGAAGAAGGCTTTCATGCCTTCCTCGTCCTCGCTCTTGTTGGGATAGATCTCGGAATAGGTGCCTTCCAGATAGACCGGGGCGAGCACGCCGGGTGCGCCGTGACCGGGGCCGGCGAGGAAGATCGCCGACTGTTGGTGCTGGTTGATGATCCGGTTGAGATGCACGTACATGAAGGAGAGCCCAGGGCTCGCGCCCCAATGACCGAGCAGCCGGCTCTTCAGATGCGCCTCTTGCAACGGCTCCTTGAGCAGCGGGTTGTCGCGCAGATAAATCATGCCCACCGCCAGATAGCAGCAGGCGCGCCAGTAGGCGTCGAGTTTGGCGAGCTGGTCGGGGGACAGCGGGGTCGCGGTCGGTTGCGTTGCAGTGGCGGTCATGGCGGTCTCCTCGTCGTTGGCGGTGCAATCGAAAAAGGATAGTAAATCCGTCAAGTGACGTTCATGTGATGCTTAATTCTACTTTGTTAACTTTGACTGTCGCATAAATTAATGAATTTTAAGTTATTTTTTATTAGGCGCAATAAATCTTCATTTACTATGCCCCTATTGAAGATAGATGTTGGCGGTTTATGGGTGATTATAGGCGCTCAACGCGCCACTAGAACCCTATTGTTTATGTGTATTTTTGTTTATTATCATAAAATTTAAACACTTAAAGATTTTTTGAAGGTAACAAAGTAGAATTAAACCGTGTCCAGAACGAACCGCGTCAGTGCGAGTGGTTGTTGTATGGACCAAGAAAACGTTCGCCGTTGAATTGAATCAGGTGCGACGGCGCGTCGGCGACCCACACCTCGGTTTCCCAGGTGATCTCGCCCAGATAGCGGGCCATGACGGCGCGGATCGGGAACGCGGTCACGTAGACCAGTTGGATTCGTCCATCTCATCGGCCGTCACATGGATACGCTCAAAATGGAAATCCTGCTCCGCGCATCGGTCGAGAAACGCACTTGACAGTGAACCGATACCGGCACCGGCGTCGAGCAAGCGGCAGACCCCGCGACTCGTCGGAAAGAGCCGCGCCATGAAGATTGCTGTGCTGGCGGGTGTCAAAAACTGACCGAGCTGAGACTTTCTCCTCGCATCGGTCGCCCTGGAAACCCGCAATCTGTCGCATTCGATGGTCGAAGGCAATGGCGCGCCTCTTCTTTGCACCCTAACGCTTCTTCGGCGCAATCAAATCCGTAATCGACCCATGCGCCATCTCCGCCGCCAGCCCGATGGTCTCGCACAGGGTCGGATGCGGGTGGATGGTCAGCCCGATGTCCTCCATGTCCGCGCCCATCTCCAGGGCCAGCACCGCCTCGCCGATGAGTTCTCCGGCATTGGGACCGGCGATTCCTGCGCCCAGGATGCGCTTGGTCTCGGGGTCGAACAGCAGCTTGGTCATGCCTTCGTCGCGATGGATGCCGAGCGCGCGACCGCTCGCGGCCCAGGGGAAGACGCCCTTTTCGTAGGGGATGCCGTCGGCCTTGGCCTTGGTTTCGGTCAGACCCATCCAGGCGACCTCGGGGTCGGTGTAGGCGACTGAAGGGATAGTGAGCGGATCGAAGAGCGCGGGCAGGCCGGCGATCACCTCGGCGGCGACCTTGGCCTCGTGGGTGGCCTTGTGTGCCAGCATCGGGCCGCCGACCACGTCGCCGATGGCGAAAATGTTGGGCACGTTGGTACGCAGGTGCTGGTCGACCTTGATGAAGCCGTGCTGATCGACCTTGACCCCGGCGGCCTCGGCATTGATCAGCTTGCCGTTGGGCAGACGGCCTACGGCGACCAGCACCTTGTCGTAGGTCGACTCGCCAGGATGCTTGCCCTCGAAGACGGCCTTGATGCCCTCGGCGCTCGCGTTCAGGCTGGCGACCTTGGTGTCCAGCATGATCCGGTCGTAGCGTTTCTTGATGATCTTCTCGACGCAGCGCACCAGATCCGGGTCGCAGCCGGGCATCAGTTGGTCCTTGAATTCCACCACGTCGATCTTGGTTCCCAACGCGCTGTAGACGCTCGCCATTTCCAGGCCGATGATGCCGCCCCCAACGATCAGCATCCGTTCTGGCACATCGGCCAGCGCGAGCGCGTCGGTGGAGTCCATGACGCGCGGGTCTTCATGCGGAAAGCCGGGGATTTTGATCGAGGACGAACCGCAGGCGATGATGGCCTGGTCGAACTGGATGCGCACCCGGCCCTCTTTGGTCTCGACGCCGATGCGATTGGGCGACTCGAAGCGGCCGCTGCCCTGGATGACCTGGACCTTGCGCTGCTTGGCCATGGCGGCCAGACCGCCGGTGAGCTTGGCGACCACCTGATTCTTGCCCGCGCGCATCTGGTCGAGATCGACCTCGGGGGCGGTGTAGGTCACGCCCATGACGCCCAGCGTCTTGACCTCTTCCATGATGACGGCGGTATGCAGCAGCGCCTTGGAGGGGATGCAGCCGACGTTGAGACAGACGCCGCCGAGCGTCTCGTAACGCTCGATCAGGGTCACTTTCTTGCCCAGATCGGCGGCGCGGAAGGCGGCGGTGTAGCCGCCGGGACCGGCGCCGAGCACCACGACCTCGGTGACTAGGTCGGCGGGGACTTGATCGCCGGCGGCGATTGACGCAGCGCCGGATCTGACGCGCGCGGCGGCTTCGCTGTCAACCTCCAGCGTGAGGATGGCATCGTTTTGCGAAACCCGGTCGCCGACCTTGAGGCTGACGGACTTGACGATCCCGGCACAGGGAGCGGGAATTTCCATGGTCGTCTTGTCGCTTTCGAGGGTGATCAGCGAGGCTTCTTCAGTCACCTGGTCGCCGGGCGACACCAGTATCTCGATGACTTCCACATCCTTGAAATCGCCGATGTCCGGAACCTTGATTTCGATCGTTTCGCTCATGGTGCAATACTTCTCTATGGCCTGAAGCGGCGCTGGGTGATCAATGAATTCGATTGGGAGGGAATGCTAAACGATCCGGGCGCGCGAGGCGAAACGAACAACGGTCGGCGCAGGGGAGATCGCGAGAGACAACCGGGCGGGCGGTTCAGGTCACCAGGAAGCGATTGATCTCCAACAGATGCGTGGGCGGTTGGTTGTTTCCATCCAGGGCCTCGCTCAGTGGGGTCAGTTGGTTGGTCTTCCCCTGCTTCCCCGCGAGGACATGGCTCTGGCCGTCGAGCGCCGCCTGGACGGCGAAGACGCCAAGCTCGGTGGCCAGATAGCGGTCCAGCGCCACCGGCGATCCGCCGCGCTGGACATGACCCAGCACGCAGGTACGCGTCTCGAAGCCATGGCTCTCGATGTCCGCCGCCACCCGGCTCACGCCACCGTCGCAGGCGCCCTCGGCCACGACCACGATATGACTGCGCTTGCCGCGGGAACGGGATTCCTTGATGCGCTTGACGATGGTGTCGGGGTCGTAGGCGTGTTCGGGAATCAGAATCTCCTCGGCGCCGCCCCCGATGCCGGTGAACAGGGCGATCCAGCCGGCATGCCGCCCCATGACCTCCAGCAGAAAGATGCGGTCGAACGCCTCGGCGGTGTCGCGCAGACGGTCGGCGGCATCCAGCGCGGTATCCAGCGCGGTGAAGAAGCCGATGGTCCAGTCGGTGCCGCCGAGGTCGTTGTCGATGGTGCCCGGCAGTCCGATGATCTGCCCGGACCAATGCTCGGAGAGCGATAGCGCGCCCTGCATGGAGCCATTGCCGCCGATCACGAGCAGTGCGTCGATCCCGAGTCCTTTCAGCGTGCTCGCCGCGCGCTCCAGACCCTCGACATGATGCATCTCGGGACAGCGCGCGCTGCCGAGGATGGTTCCGCCGCGATGGATGATATTCGCGACCGAGCGTGCGTCGAGGGTCAGGTATTCCCCAAGCAGCACCCCGCAATAACCGCGCTGGAAACCGATGACCTCCAGGTTGTGATACACGGCCGTGCGCACGATGGCGCGCAGGCAGGCGTTCATGCCGGGAGCGTCTCCCCCGCTGGTCAGGACGCCAAGGCGTCGCGGTCTCTGCGTGCTCATGTGGTTGGCCTCTTTGGGCACAGAATAGGAATGCTAAAGGAGCAGTTCATTGATGAACTCAACAAGTCCATTAGCGAATACTTTTGTGTCGTTGTCGTTGTCGTAATCGATGTGATCATCGCGGCCCGGATTCTCCCGCCCCGCATGGATTTGCTGTCCGAGCTTTTTCAGCATCGAAACGATCCGAAACAACGACAACGACAACGACAACGACAACGATGGTATTCGATGTCGTTGTTTAACTTGCTTTTCTCGTTACTAAACCGCGTCGACGCCGACGCCTCAGATGGGTGCCAAATTAGCTGTCCACTCAAAACGACGCATGCCATCGTGGACGCGGTTTACAGCAATAACCGGCGAATATCCCCCAGCAACTGCCCCAGCAGGACCGTGAAACGCGCCCCATCGGCCCCGTCGACGACGCGGTGATCGTAGGAAAGCGAGAGCGGCAGCAGCAGTCGCGGCGCGAACGCCTCGCCGTCCCAGACCGGTTTGATCGCGGAGCGGGAGACGCCGAGGATGGCGACCTCCGGAGCGTTGACGATGGGCGTGAAGGCGGTGCCGCCGATACCGCCGAGACTGGAGATGGAGAAGCAGCCGCCCTGCATGTCGCCAGGTAACAATTTGCCATCGCGCGCCTTGGCGCTCAAGTCGGCCAGTTCGCGGGCCAGGGCGTAAAGACTTTTCCGGTCCACGTCGCGTACCACGGGCACCAGCAGTCCCTTGGGGGTGTCGACCGCCACGCCGATATGCGTGAAACGTTTGTGGATCAGGTGTTCGCCATCGCCGCTCAGGGATGCCTTGAGGATCGGCATTCGTTGAAGCGCGCTGGCGACGGCCTTGAGCAGGAAGGGCAGGAAGGTGAGCTTGACGCCTTCCTTGGCGGCCGCCTCCTGCTGGCCCTTGCGGAAGGCTTCCAGTTCGGTGATGTCCGCCTCGTCGAATTGGGTGACATGCGGGACGGTGATCCAACTGCGATGCAAATGTCGACCGCTGATCTTCTTGATGCGCGGCAGTTCGGTCAGCTCGACCTCGCCGAAACGGGCGAAATCGATCTCGGGAGCCGAGGTGAGCTGGAAGGGCAGGGCGGTCGCGGAGGCGGCGCCCGCGCCCTGGGTCAGCGCCTGTTTGACGAAGTTCTGCACGTCGTCCTTGACCACGCGACCCTTGGGGCCTGACCCCTTGACTCGCGCCAGGTCGACGCCGAGCTGGCGCGCGAAGCGGCGCACGCCGGGGCTGGCGTGTGGCTTACGGCCTTTGGCGATGGCGGTCATATCCTCCGGACGCGGCAGCACCGGCGCCTGTCGGCGCTCGGCCTCGCCGTGTGCACGCACGCTGACGGTCGAGCGTTCGGCGGCGGTGTCGGGGATCGATGTAGCGGTCTGACTCGGCGTCGGTCGGGGCGACGGCCGCGAGGCGGTGTCCGCTTCCCTGGCTGCTGGCGGACTGGTCTCGGCGCCGGGTTCGGCGCGCAGGGTCAGGATCAGATCGCCGGGGTTCAGGGTATCGCCCAGCTTCACGACCACTTCCTCGACCACGCCCGCCTGGGGCGAGGGAATCTCCATGGTCGCCTTGTCGGTCTCCAGCGTCAGCAGGGATTGATTGACCTCGATCCGGTCGCCGGGGGCGATCAGAATCTCGACCACCGGGACATCGCTGAAATCGCCCACGTCCGGCAGGACGACCGAAACCGTCTCGCCACTGTCGGCGGATTTTCCAGCCGCTTTGGGTGCGGGCCGGGTCGCGGGCGCGGCGGCCGATGGCCGATGCGGTTGGACTTCCGGTGTCGCGACGGTTGGCTCCGCTGTCGGAGTCGTGGCCTCGCTTGCCTCCGCCGTCTCCGACACCTCAAGTGTCATCAGCAGGGCGCCTTGGCTGATTTTGTCTCCGACCTTGGTTGCAACATCCTTCACCACGCCGCTCTTGGGCGAGGGAATCTCGATGGTCGCCTTTTCGCTTTCCAGTGTGAGCACGGATTGCTCGGCTTCAATCCGGTCGCCGGGGGCGACCAGGATCTCGATCACCTCGACATTGGAAAAATCCCCGATGTCGGGCAGCAGAATTTCTTCGACGGTTGCCACGCTGTGTCCTCCTGGGCCTGTGTTGCCGGGTGCTTCAAACCGTGACCGGGTTGGGCTTATCCGGGTCGATGCGGTACTTCGCGATGGCTTCTGAGACCATCGTCGTGGGGATTTCCCCTTCGTCCGCCAGTGCCTTGAGCGCGGCGATCGCCACGTAATATCGATTGACCTCGAAGAATTTGCGCAGTTGACTGCGCATGTCGCTGCGTCCGAAACCGTCGGTTCCCAATACCAGATAGCGGCGGGGAACATAGGGTCGGATCTGATCGGCATAGGTGCGCATGTAGTCGGTGGCCGCGACGATGGGGCCGCGCGTTCCGGCCAGTTGGGCCTCGACATAGGTGGTGCGCTGTTCCTGCTCGGGATGCAGCATGTTCCAGCGCTCCACGTCGATGCCCTCGCGCCGCAGCTCGTTGAAGCTGGTCACGCTCCAAACCGCCGAACCGACATCGAAATCCTTTTCCAGCAGGTCGGCGGCGGCGAGCACCTCGCGCAAAATGGTGCCGGCGCCAAGCAACTGGACGCGATGGCTACGCTCCTCGCCGCGCTGGACGCGATACATGCCCCTGAGAATGTCCGCCTCGCTGCCCTCGGGCATGGCCGGCTGGACATAGTTCTCGTTCATCGCCGTGATGTAATAGAAAACGTTTTCCTTCTCCTGGTACATCCGTCGCAGTCCGTCCTGGACGATGACCGCCATCTCGTAGGCGTAGGCAGGATCGTAAGTGACACAGTTGGGGATGGTGGAGGCCAGGATCGGGCTGTGTCCGTCCTGATGTTGCAAACCCTCGCCGGCGAGCGTGGTGCGCCCGGCGGTGCCGCCAATCAGGAAACCGCGCGCGCGCATGTCGCCCGCCGCCCACGCCAGATCGCCGATGCGCTGGAAACCGAACATGGAGTAATAGATATAGAAGGGAATCATGCTCTGACCATGATTGGCATAGGCCGTGGCCGCCGCGATCCAGGACGACATGGCGCCGGCCTCGTTGATCCCTTCCTGAAGAATCTGTCCTTTCTTGTCCTCGCGGTAATACATCACCTGATCGGAGTCCACCGGCTCGTAGAGCTGACCCTGCGAGGCATAGATGCCGAGCTGGCGGAACATGCCTTCCATGCCGAAGGTGCGGGCCTCGTCCGGCACGATGGGGACGACATACTTCCCGATCCCTTTATCGCGGATGATCATCGTCATCAGGCGCACCAGCGCCATGGTGGTCGACATCTCCTTGTCGCCGCTGCCTTCGAGCAGCGACGCGAAGGCGTCGAGCCCCGGTACCTCAAGCGGCGCGGCCTCGTCGCGGCGGGCCGGCAGGAAACCGCCGAGCCGTTCGCGAACCTTGTGCAGATACTGGATCTCTTCACTATCGGCCGGTGGCTTGTAGAAAGGGGCCGCGCCGATCCGATCGTCCGAGATCGGGATATTGAAGCGGTCGCGGAACGCCTTGAGGTGGGTCTCGCCCATCTTCTTCTGCGAATGGGTGATGTTCATCCCCTCGCCAGCCACGCCCATGCCATAGCCCTTGACCGTCTTGGCCAGGATGACGGTGGGCTTGCCGTTGGCCGTCATCGCCTGAGCATAGGCGGCATAGACCTTGACCGGATCATGCCCGCCGCGATTGAGACGCCAGATGTCCTCGTCGGTCATGTTGGCGACCATTTCCTTGAGTTCGGGGTATTTGCCGAAGAAATGCTCGCGGGTGTAGGCGCCGCCCCGCGCCTTGTAGGTCTGATAGTCGCCGTCGACGCACTCTTCCATGCGCTTGAGCAGCAGGCCCTGTTTGTCGCGCGCCAGCAGCGGATCCCAATAGCTGCCCCAGATCACCTTGATGACGTTCCAGCCGGCGCCGCGGAAGACGGCTTCGAGTTCCTGGATGATCTTGCCGTTGCCGCGTACTGGACCGTCGAGCCGCTGGAGATTGCAGTTGACGACGAACACCAGGTTATCCAGTCGCTCGCGGGCGGCCAGCGAGATGGCGCCGAGCGACTCGGGTTCGTCCATCTCGCCGTCCCCCAGGAAGGCCCAGACCTTGCGCTCGGCGGTATTGACCACTTCGCGGTCGCGCAGATAGCGCATGAAGCGCGCCTGATAGATGGCCATCAGGGGGCCGAGCCCCATCGAAACCGTGGGGAACTGCCAGAAATTGGGCATCAGCCAGGGATGCGGATAGGAGGAGAGCCCCTGTCCATCCACTTCCTGCCGGAAACCGTAGAGCTGCTCCTCGCTGAGACGACCCTCAAGGAAGGCGCGGGCATAGATGCCGGGCGCCGAATGACCCTGGAAGAACACCAAATCGCCGCCGTGATCCTTGTCGCGGGCGTGCAGAAAATGGGTGTAGGCGATATCGAACAGGGTCGCCGAGGAGGCGAAACTGGAGATGTGTCCGCCCAGTTCGGTCGACAGACGATTGGCCTGGACCACCATCGCCATCGCGTTCCAGCGCACGAAGGAGCGGATGCGCCGCTCCATGGCCCGGTCCCCGGGGAAGGGCTCCTGGCGCTGCACGGGGATGGTGTTCAGATAGGCGGTGTTGGCGCTGTAGGGCAGATAGGCCCCGGAACGGCGCGCCTTGTCGATCAGGCGCTCCAGCAGAAAATGGGCGCGTTCGACGCCTTCGTTTTCCAGCACGGCGTCGAGCGAGTCGAGCCATTCCTGTGTCTCTTGAGGATCGATGTCGGGCTTGTTGATCATGGTATTTCCCGGAAAGCGTTCAAAGCAGGCGGTACAAGCGATACAGCGATTATATCGCAGCCGTCTTTCTGCAATGCTAAGAATTCGGTAGGACAATCCGAGGGAACGGTTGTAGAGACAGGGCATTGCCCTGCCTCTACGGGGGTGCGCGGGTTTTTCTGGAGGGTGCTTACCTCACCGACTAACCATTGCGCATCACCACCGGCAGGCTCGCCAGATTCACGGTGCCGTACTGGCTGGTGAAGGTGATGGACGAGCCGCCGCCCTGCTGCTGGGAGAAACCGCCGATCTGATGGTCGAGGGTGTCATAGACCCAGCAACTGCCGCCGGTGTCCACGGCCAGGCGGCGGGCGTTGGCGAAATAGGCATATTTGACGTTGTTCTGTGAGCCGGTGGCGCTGGGCGAGCCGAGTTCGGCGGGCCACCAGTTGACTGACGGGTCCGGGACGAAGAGGCTGGACTGGCCCTGAAAACCGCCCGCGGTCTGGCTCTGGTAGCCCGCGCCCCCCTGGTTCTGAGACTGAAAACTGCCGCTCTGGAGCAATCCGGGCTGGCGCGCCAGGACGCCCGCGAGATCGTTGCACAGCGAGTCGACACGGCCCTTCAGCGCATGGTTGAACATGTCGCCGAGCATGATCATGCCGCCCTGCATCCATTGGCCGCCGCCGCCGAATTCGGGATGGCCGAATTGGGCCATGGAGCCGTTGCCGTGCAGGACGGCGAACAGCATGTGGGTGACGGCGTCGGTGCTGAAGCCGTGACGCTGGGCCAGCTCGGAGACGAGATTTTGACCTTCGGGTGTGAGTTGCTGCATGTGCATGGCCTGGTGAGGTTGGAGTCGAATACAGGCTAGCACGCGCGGATGATTACAAGCGATTTTCCATGATCAGGAACCAGGGACGCCTTGGCGCCGGCTGCAGGCGTCCCTGGCTATCCAGCTCCAGGGTCGTGCGAGACACCGAGTTGCGGACGTTGCCGCCGATCGCCTCCAGGGTCCGGGGGGTCTTGGCGACCACCAGGTCGCAATGGGTGCTGGCGCCATTGAGTGCCCTGGCGCTGGTATAGCCATTGATGGTTCTCGGGCGGGACGTGCCGCGGGAGGCGCAGATCAGATCGCCTGGCTGGGGGCTGTAATCCATGATCCGGCGGGGGACGAACCAGCGGCCCGGATAGCCGGCTTCGTCGATCATGCTGGCGAGATAGACCCAATGCGAATCCGACCGGCGAAACTGGCTCTCGGGGACGCCGGCCGACTGCATCACCCAACTCATGAAGGCGGCGGACCAGGGCTGCTGACAATCCATGCCGTCCAATCGCGGTTTGCCGACCGCGCGCCAGTAGGCATTGACCCGGCCGCTGTGGCGCCCGCCGTCGTCCTCCCAGGATCCGACATGCGGGATGCTTTCCTCGGATCCTTTTAACACCACGGTCTGACGGTCGAAAAACTCCCATTCGCGAGTGGCACGGGAAATCATCGCCTGTTTGAGTCTGGCGTTGGAGGCGGGCGCCGATCCAATCCTGGCTCCCGCCCAGGTTCCGGATTTGTCCCTGGAGTCGGCCTCGGGGGTCTGGGGAGTGGTTCCGCAGGACGCCAGCGCGAGACAGAACGGGATGAGCAGGGCCAGTCTTGACCATTTCCAAACGGTGGATTGGATCGGCACGGCGTGGTGAACTCCTGATGGTTGTCGGGGGGATGGGGTCGCCGTGTGGGAGGCGTCGATCCGGGTGGTTTCAATCATCGGACTCCGGCGAACCGTCGCGCTATCGCGGCGGTCTGACGGTGTCGCGGAACCAGGGGCGGTATTCCTCCATGCGCGCCCGCTGATCCGCCGGCGCCCGCCGGCGGCAGGTGGCGCCGTCCGGGGAATCCGCTGAAGCGCCCCAACGACGCTCGATGCAATCGTTGGGGTTATAGCCCACTTCCAGCCCCGACCGGCGGGCATAAATCTCCCGGAGACTGAGCCGCCAGGGGCTGCCGTCGCTGCGCCTGTAGGTGATGAACTGCTCGTCGAGACGCCGGTCATGGATCTGTTCGATCCGCGCGGCGGCGCTCTCCGGGCTCATGCCTCGCAGGACGTAGAGTCGCGGATAGCGGCGGATGCGCTCGGGCAGACCTTCCAGCACCTTCATGGCGATCAGCAGACGCATGTCGCGCGAGGGGGTCGCGTAGTCCTCCCAGGGGCCGGTGGTCTCGAAGATGGCCGGACCGCTCGGCATGGGGACGGTGGCGGGATGGGCGCGCATGAAGGTCTCGCCGTTGTCCACCGAGGTCAGGCGGGTCTCAAGCTGCTCCATCAGCGCCGCCAGGGTCGACTCGTAAGCGCTCTCGGGCGCGAGCCCGGCGGGGTTGATGAGTTGCTCCAGGCGCGCATAAAAGTCCGCGGGCGCCAGCGCGGCCTGTTCGGTGGAGTAGGGCGGCAGGCCGGATGCGCCATCCAAGGCGCCGTTGGGCAGTGCGCGCACGCCCGACGCGCTCCGCACCAGCGGCCGGAAGGCCTTGAAACCGGGACCGCTGCTCGGGGTCTGGGCGAACAGGAAGGTACCCTCCCAGAAGCGCTTGCGGGTCACCGAGTTGTCCGGCTGGGCGTCGACCGCGAGCAGGAGTCCGCTCTGTCCGCCGCGCGGGGCGATCCACTTGACCACCACCAGAATGTGACCATAGGGGTCGGCATAGACCGTGCCGGGCCACAGGCTCGCGCGCGTGAGCGGAACCGGATAAAAGTCCGTGGCCTCGTCCCCCAGGCCCGTGCGGGCGCTGCCGGAGTGGACCGTGTCGACGATCCGCCGACTGGCCTCCCGGAAGGTGGCGAGCGGCGCTGGGGCGGCGGCGAAACGTCCCTCGACGATCGGCTGTTCGCAGCGCGGCGGGCTGTTGCGGCTGCCGCGGCTACAGGCGCGGTAGGCGACGGGCAGGCCCAGCTTCCAGGCGAAATAGCCGCGCAGAAAATAGGGCAGGTCGGCGCAGTCCGGCTCGGCGGGGAGCCGGTTGTCCTCGCTCGCGCTGAGATAGTTAAACAAAAAATTTCGCTCGGGATCGCGCAGCAGGGGCGCCAGCGAATCGAAGCTCATGGATTGATCGGGCGGCGCGTCGAACAGATGTTCGATCCAGGCCGAGTAGAGCGCCTCGGTCGCCAGATCCCACTCGCCGCCGCTCCGCTCTCCCGCCGGACCCCCGACCTCGGCCTCGGCGCAGGCGACCGCCCGACCGTTGCGGATCGCCTCGATGCGATAGGTTCCCGCGCTGGGGCGAAACAGCGTGCCGTAGAGCGACCAGGGCGGCCCGCCGTTCTGGCTGCTTCGCAGGTCGGTCTGACCGCCCGCGGGATCGGTGACGAGCAGCCGATCCAGCGCGCCGTCGGTCGCGACCGCCAGCACCTCCAGCGGTTCTCCGGGGCGGGGGCGCAGCGGCGCGGTCCAGACGCGGGCCTGCCCGCCCGGCTGGCAGTCCGGCGCGGCTGCGGCGGAGACAGGAAGGATGAACCCGGTGATCAAAAAGGTCGCCGTCAGCAACGACAGCAGGATGGGGCGCGATGGCATCGTCTATCACCGTGATCGGAATCGGTAGCGTGCGAGTGTACCCCGACCGACCGCCCGCGGGCGAGCCAGCGGCCATGACGGTTCCGGTCGGCGTTCATGCCGGTTGCCCGGTCGTTGATGCTTGCGGGCAAGCGCCGCGATGCCGGGTCGCGTGTGCGCGCTCAACTGCGGTTTCAGGCGATTTTTGGAAAGGCTTATACTTAACGGATTGCGCTGAGCGCGGTTTAACCCGGATATTTCATAGACCTGTGGGCAGGTCCAGAAACCGACGATCTTGGTGGGGTTCAAAGGCGATTCAGTCGCCAGGAGGGGGGCCGACGCGGGCGAAGCGGGCGGATTGAACCCTTGACGGTCGGAACAGGGCGGCCTGGGCGCCCTGG
>NZ_NHSQ01000038.1 GCF_016653465.1 Thiocystis minor
GCACTGACCAGCGCCCGGAAGCCGACGAAGCCTGGGCGCTGGCCCTGGACACGTTTGACGAAGCCGCGACGGTGTGCGTCACCGACGAAATCCTGGCCGCCGTCAGCGCGTCCGCGCCGGTGTGGAACAGCGGCGACACGGTGGGCGCGCGGATGGCGTTCAAAGCCGCCTATGGGCGTCTGGTGAGCGAAGGCCGGGCCAGCGGGCAGACGCCGAGGTGGCAATTGTCCTTGGGCTGGGACGCGGAACGGCGCACCGTGGCCGCGCAGGACGCGGTACGGTCGGGACGGCTGACGGCAAAGCAGGTGCGCGCGCATCTGCCCGCGCCGCGTGCCGAGGGCCTCCCCGCCCTGATGGCTGGCGCGCTGACCGACCGCAGCAAGGTGATTGCCTTGCCGCTGGATGCCGATGCCGTCACCCGCCAGCGGATGCGCGCGTTGCGCGAGGCGATTACGGGGCGGGTCGCGCCCGTCGACGCGACAGCCACACCCGCCGCGCAGGACGCCGCCGAACGCCAACGTTTTGCGCAACGCAAACGGCAGGCGCTGGACGCTCTGGAACGGTTGGCGGCGCAGAAGTCCGTGCAGGAATCGGCTTGAGATCACTGCTCGCGCCCGTGACGGCGTTGGCAAGCGGTGAGCAAGGTGGAAATTAGGCATCCCCGACGTGGGACGCCCTACAGGGGCATTTGGCGCGCAGACGCTCGATGGTTTTTCGGCGATTTGCCATCTGAGGTTGGAATCCGCCAGTTTCTACCAAGCACTGAGGACCATCCCGCGGTGCGGTGGTTGACAACAGGGTGATGGCCCATTCAAGCGCGGCGTGTGGCGAGGTTGGATCGCCCCTCCACCACCAGGGATCAGGTCGCCGCTCGCCAGGCCCGTGTCCTGCCCAGGGCGGGGGAGTGACGTCCTGGTGGCGCGGTCGAACTCCGAGCCGTGAGTCATGGATGGTGGCGAGGCTAGAATCCGCCCCCTGAATTCACATTCCTAGCCTCGATGAAACACCAACGGTCACCCTGAGGGTGATTCGCGCCAGGCGTCGCAAGGGCGAAAGGGGGAAAAGTCGTCACGGCGGCGACCAACGCGGAGATGACGACGGTGTTTGCTGTGGGTGTTTTCATTGTCTGCCCATGAGTCAAGTGATTGATTAAAAATGGGCAGACACAGTCCATCCAGATCCTGGATGGATCGGATAGATGGCCTACGCCGCAGCAGATTCTCCAGGGTAGCACGGCGCGGACGCAAGGCGCGCAAGGCACACAAGAGACCCGCAAAGGCCAAGAAGCCAGTTGCCGCGCCCGCGCCAAAGCCAGTGATCGCGCCCGCGCCGAAGTCGGTCGCGGCGGTCGTGGTGAAGAAGAAGCGACGCATCGTGCCCGGCTCAGAACCGGAAAACCCGACCATTTAGCCCCGCCACGCGGGTTTCACTCGGCGCGCTCAATTCCCGCGCGCTTTTGCGCGCAGCCATCCTGAGACGACATCCGCACGGCAGCGTCTCTCACGAGATCGTCGAGCATCCATCCTTGCTCGTTGCACCATTGGCGGCACTTATTCAGTGCCTGCAGTTCGATCTGGCGCACCCGTTTGCGGGTCATGCCCAACGGCGCCGCCACCGCGTCCAGCGTTTCGCCGGGGCGCGAGCAGCGGTCTGCCGGCGGCATCAGTGCGTCACCAGCGGGCCATTGACCGCCAAGGCGGGTGCCGGGGACGTGGCGGCTACCTGGCTCTGGGGCGGCAACATCGCCGCCAGCGGTGTTGGCGTGGTGGGCGGGAGGCGCCAGCAGCGCACGCGCCCGTCCAGGGCAAGGCCGCACGACTGACCGTCGAGCGCCAGCGCCGGTTCGCGTTCGCCGCCCCGCCAGGCGGCACCGCCCCGGCTTTCCGGGAGGCGATGCGTGACGTACTGCGGGAAGGGCATCCGCGGCTCCATGAGGAGGGCCGGCGGCGGCGTGGGAGACGACGCGCAACCGCCGACCAGCACGCCGACGAGAGACAGTGGAATCCAGACAACACAGGGCTTGGCGATCACACGACGCTCCTGAAAAAAGACCAGCCCGGAGCCTAGCGCGAACAACGGTCAAGATCCGCGCGCATCGGTGAATCGGTCGCGTGCCGGGAATCGCGCAGAACGGTTCGCGACGCCTTCACCGTTCCTTGCCGCGGCCCGCACGCCAGGATGGTTCAATCGGCGTTTCTTCCTTNCCGCGCTCGCGCGCCCTTGCCTCCATGCGCGGATTCCTTGCTCGCTGCCAGATCGCCTGGTCCGTCTTACGGGGAACCGACGCGCGCGCGCCGGTCGCACGCGCGCCATCTTCCACCAACGACGCCGCTGAACGCGACCCCGAGATTCCGCGCTACCCGCCGTTCCTCAAGGGTCTGCCGGTGGCCACCTCGGCGCAGATCCTGGACACCCAACAGGATCTGATCACGACGTTCCAGAATGCGCTGGCGATCACCGACGCGGACTACGCAGCCCTCGTGCCGCCGCTGCTGGAACGCTACGCCGCCTTTGTCCATCTGTTGCCTGCCTCGGAAACGCACCACCATCGCGGGGCGGGCGGGCTGTTGCGCCACGGCCTGGAAGTCGCTGCCCTGGCCGCGCGCGCCAGCCGGGGAAAGCTGTTCGCGCTGGATCGGCGGCCCGAAGAGCGCCGTGTTCTGGAACCGCGCTGGCACCTGGCCGCGTTCGTCGCCGGACTGCTGCACGATGTCGGTAAGCCCGTGGTCGATGTCTCGGTGTTCGACCGCGCCGGCACCAGCCGCTGGCAACCGGTCGACGACACGATTGTCGACTGGGCGCGGCGGCTGAACATCGACCATTACTTCCTGCGCTGGAATGCCCAACGCCTCCACCACGGACACGAAATTTTTACCGCCTCGGTGTTCCATCAACTGCTCACGCCCGCCGTGCGCAACTGGTTGATGGACCCCGATCCGCTGATCTGGCACACCCTGGGCCGGGTGCTGGCGGGGAGCGACACGCAATCGCTGCTCTATCGCTTGATGCACGACGCCGACCGCGCCAGCGTGGCGCAGGATCTGCGCGAGAACCATCTCGATCCCGAGGCGCTCTCGCTCGGGGTGCCGATCGAACGCTATCTGATCGAGACCATGCGCGCGCTGCTGCGCGAGGGCACCTGGACGGTCAATGGACCGGGGGCGCAGGTCTGGACCTTTCATCCCGGCGGCCTGCATCTGGTCTGGTCGGACTGTGCGCCAACCGTCGTGCAACGGCTCGCCGAGTTGGGCGTCCCCGGCATTCCCCGCGATCCCGACACCCTGGCGGAGATCCTCATCGATCGCCAGTTGGCGGTGCCCGGTCCACAGCATCGCCCGGAACATCCGGTGCGCTACTGGCGGCTCGCGCCCGCCTGCTTATCGACGCGTCGCGAGCGCCCCCTGGAACTCTCGTTTCTGCGCCTGTCCGCGCCCGAGTTGCTGTTCTCCGGGGTGATTCCCGCCCCCGTGCCGCTGGTCGTGCGTTCGGGCGATCCCACGCTGGAGGCGGACGCGGAGGGCCAGAAAAGCAAGCTAACCGAGGACCGATCGGAGACGCGAACGGCGGCGGAAAAAACCGCCGTCGAGACGGCGCACCAGATCGTGTCGTCGGCGTCAACGCCTGCCGACGCGCCGGGGACGCCAAACCCCGCCGGGGGTGTCGGCGTCAAACCCGTGCGCGCGCCAGCCCCGTGGAGCCTCGACCCCGCACCCGTCGTCTTGCACGATCACGCGCCGGTCGCCTTGAAGCCCGTCGCCCCAACGGCGTCGATTCCCACGTCCGTCGCGGCCCACACCACTGCCGCTTCCGAGACCGCGCGCGCCTGGTTGCACCAACACGCCCCCGCCGGGCCAGCCCTGATGCAACTCTCCGCCGCGATCGCCGAGGGCCGCATCGCGCTCCCCGCACTCCCGATCACGGTCAAGGGCCAGGTGTTTCTGCCCTATCCCGCCGCGCTCACCGGCCTCGATCAGCCCCCGGAGGCGCTCCTGGCGGAC
>NZ_NHSQ01000039.1 GCF_016653465.1 Thiocystis minor
GATTGTGGGTTCCATCAGACCTCGCCGCCGCTTAATGGTGGCTGGGTCCAACCGCCGGATGCGGAAAACCGCATGTCCGGTGGTGTGGGAGGGCTGACGGGCGCAATCCCGTCAGCCCGACCCGATCATCGGCATAATCAACGCGGCGAATGAATTCGCCCTACAAGGCTTGCGCCAGTCTGAGCGGGATACTCATTCCCGGAAATCGTCTTAAACCCTCTTCCCGTGCGCATGGTCCCCCTGAAGAGGGAAATTTCAACCGGAGAATTGCGATGAGTTGACCAGGCTCGGCCAGATGGGAGGTGATGGCGAGGAGTGCATGCGATCCGAGCGCGTTAGACAAGTGAAATCAACCGCGCCAGGGTAGTGCGGTTGAACTCAGGCGATGTCGAAGAGGATAGGTGCCCGCTGGGGCAAAATAATCAAAACCCTAAAGCTGGGATTTTGATCGCCGTGGCGGCGCACTACAGGAAGCAAATCAACGCGTTACAGAGAAATTGGAGCGGGAAACGAGGCTCGAACTCGCGACCCCAACCTTGGCAAGGTTGTGCTCTACCACTGAGCTATTCCCGCTTACGAGCCAGCAATTTTAAGGTCTTTCAAAATCCTGTCAAGCCTTTCTTGTGGTCAAAATTTTTCTCCACTCTCCGCGAACGCCTTACCCGATAGACTCGGCCATGCGGCGATCAAATAGACCGCCATCGACCACAGCGTGAGAATCGCCGCGATATAGACGAGCACGACGCCCACGGGATACAGCCAGGGACCAAACACCGAGTCGCGCAGAATCAGCAGCGCGATCGAGATCATCTGCGCCGTGGTCTTGACCTTGCCGAGCATGGATACCGCCACCGCCGCGCGCGCGCCAACCTCCGCCATCCACTCACGCAACGCCGAGACGGTGATCTCGCGACCGATGATGACCATGACGGGCAGCGCCAGCAGGATCCGCGGATCGGCCTGGAGCAGCACCACCAGGGCCACGGCGACCATGAGCTTGTCGGCAACCGGATCCAGGAAGGCACCTAGCGGCGAGGTCTGAGACCAGCGCCGTGCCAGATAGCCGTCGAGCCAGTCGGTTAGCGCGGCGGCGCCGAACACGCTGGCGGCGATATACGGTGCCCAAGGGGCGTCGACATAGAACACCACGACAAACACCGGAATCAGCAGGATCCGCAGCATCGTCAGGAGATTCGGTAAATTCCACATCGCTCAGTATCCTGGAACTTCTTGATGAAAGGCATCGTAAATCTGTTGCGCCAATTGCCGGCTGATGCCATCCACCCCGGCGATATCCTCAACCCGCGCGCGCGCCAGACCGCGCAGGCCGCCAAACTGCTTCAGGAGTTCCTGCCGGCGCTTGGGACCGACGCCTCGAATGCCTTCCAGCGACGACGTGATCCGCGCCTTGGCGCGACGCTGCCGATGGCCGGTAATCGCAAAACGATGGGCTTCGTCACGAATCTGCTCGATCAGATGCATGGCCGGCGAATGGCTCGGCAGTATAACGGGCACCTCATGCCCCAACAACCAGAGCTGTTCGGTTCCGGGGCGTCGATCAGGCCCTTTCGAAACACCCACCAGCCGCACCCCAGCGACACCGACCTCGCGCAACGCCATGTCCACGGCGCTGAGCTGGCCGCGTCCGCCATCGATGAAGAGCAGGTCGGGAAGCGGATACTCGCCATCCTTGATGCGGGTATAGCGGCGGGTCAGGGCTTGCGACAGCGCGGCATAGTCATCGCCGGGCGTGATGCCCTCGATGTTGAAACGCCGATAATCGGACTTGCGCGGTCCCTCCCCATCGAACACCACGCAGGACGCGACGGTGCGCTCGCCCTGAGTATGGCTGATGTCGAAACACTCCATCCGAGCCGGCAGCGACTCCAGCGCCAGCGCCTCGTGCAATGCCGCTAACCGACGCGCGTATCCGGCTCGGGAGCCAAGTCGCGACTTGAGCGCGACCTCGGCATTGCCGCGCGCCATCTCCAGCCAGCGCGCACGCTCGGTCCGCACCTTCGACCTGATCTGGACCCGGTGCCCGGCGCGTTCGGAGAAGACCTGTTCGAGCAACTCGCAATCCTCGGGCTCGATATTGACGATGAGTTCGGGCGGAACGTTTTTATCGGTGTAAAACTGCGCCAGGAAGCAGGCCATGACGGTGGCCATCTCCGTGTCCTCGGGCGCCTGGGGGAAAAATCCCCGGTTGCCGAGATTGCGCCCGCCACGGATGAAAAAGACCTGAACGCAGTGCAAACCGCCTTCCAGGGCGCAGGCGACGATATCCAGATCGCCGCCTTCCCCGTGCACGTACTGGCGCTGCTGGATCTGACGCAAGGTCGCGATCCGATCGCGCAGGATGGCGGCGCGTTCGAACTCCAGCGCGGCGGAGGCTCGTTCCATCGCGCCGACCAGATCGTCCACGACCTCGTCGGCACGGCCTTCGAGAAACTTGACGGTGCTCGCCACATCCTGGGCATATTCGGCCGCGTCGATCAGCCCCACGCAGGGACCGCCGCAGCGTTTGATCTGATACTGAAGACAAGGGCGCGACCGATGACGGAAAAAGCTGTCCTCGCATTGGCGGACCGGAAATAGCTTCTGGAGCAATTGCAGGGTTTCGCGCACCGCCCCGGCACTGGGATAGGGTCCAAAGAAACGCCCTGCCCCCTTGCGCGACCCGCGATAGAACGCCAGTCGCGGAAACGCGTCCTGGGTGGTGAGGTGGATATAGGGATAACTCTTGTCGTCGCGCAGCAGCACATTGAAGCGCGGCTGAAGCGCCTTGATGAGATTGCTCTCCAACAGCAGCGCCTCGGCCTCGGTGCGGGTGACCGTCACCTCGATATCGACGATCAGGCTCACCATGCGCTGGATGCGCCGTGTCGGCACGCGACCGAAATAGCTGCCGACCCGTCGTTTCAGGTGTTTGGCCTTGCCGACATACAGCACCGTCCCGTCGGCATCCAGCATACGGTACACGCCAGGATTTTCGGGGATCCCCTTGAGCAGATGACGCGGGTCTGACTCGCACATGGCTAGGCTCGCCTGATGGTCTGGATACCGCGGACTATGCCAGACCCGTCTCGCCAGCCGCGAGTACAGGTTGCGGACGCGGCTCAACAATCCCTTCTTCGATCTTGGCACGAAAGAGCCACTCCAGGTCGTCCAGACCAGCCGTGGCGGTTAGAAACCATGCCTGGAACTCTCCTCCGGACCGAGGATAATGAATACCGGCACGCGGTTCAGTGGAGAGCCCGTCGATCAATTCTTACGGAGCCCCAGCCTTGGCATCACTTCCAGCCTCGCTCGCCAAGGTCGGCGGCAACACCCTTCTCTCGCGCATCCTGGGCTTTGCCCGCGATCTGGTCGTGGCACGCCTATTCGGCGCGGACGCGGGCACCGACGCCTTCTTTGTCGCCTTCAAGATCCCGAATTTCATGCGCCGATTGTTTGCCGAGGGAGCCTTTTCCATGGCCTTCGTGCCCATCCTGAACGAACATCGGGAGCAGCGTGGCTTCCTGGCGCTCAAGGGTTTCATCGACGACATCGCGGGCACGCTCGGCGCCGCCCTGCTGCTGATCACCGCGCTTGGGGTGCTCGGCGCGCCGGTGTTGGTCCTGATCTTCGCTCCCGGCTTCGCGAATGACGCCTCCCAATGGGAACTCGCCACCGCCATGCTGCGTCTGACGTTCCCTTACCTGCTGTTCATCTCCTTGACCGCCTTTGCCGGTGGCATCCTGAACACCTACGACCGTTTCGGTGTCCCCGCCTTCACCCCGGCACTGCTGAATCTATCGCTGATTGGCGGCGCAATCTGGTTAGCGCCGCACCTGGAACGTCCCATCATGGCACTGGCCTGGGGCGTTTTGCTCGCCGGTCTGATCCAACTCGCCTTTCAACTCCCTTTCCTGGCTCAACTCAATCTTGTGCCACGTCCCCGCTTCAACGACCGCAACCCCGACATCAGACGTGTCATCAGGCGGATGGGACCGGCCTTGTTCGGCGTCTCGGTGGCCCAGATCAGCCTCCTGATGGATACCCTGCTGGCCTCCTTCCTGACGACCGGCAGTATTTCCTGGCTCTATTATTCGGATCGACTGATGGAATTTCCCCTGGGGATTCTCGCGGCCACGCTCGGCACCGTCATCTTGCCGCGCTTATCCCGACGCCATATCGCGAACGACCCGGAATCCTTCTCCCAGACTCTGGACTGGGCGTTGCGCTGGCTCCTGCTACTCGGCGTCCCCTCGGCGATCGGACTGCTGACACTGGCCGGCCCATTGATGGCGACCCTGTTCCATTCGAACGAATTTGGCGCCGACGATGTGACAATGGCGAGCCATAGCCTGATGGCCTATTCGCTCGGACTCATCGGTTTCATGGGCATTAAGGTTCTGACGCCCGGTTACTATGCGCGCCAGGAAATGAGAACCCCGGTTCGGATCGCCGTCATCGCCTTGCTGGTCGGCATTGGCTGCAATCTGGTTCTCATGATTCCGCTTGGCCATAGCGGTCTTGCGTTGGGCACCACCATCGCCGCAACGATCAATGCCGGCTTACTCCTGCGCGGCCTCCTGAAACAAGGCATCCTGATCCCGCGACCCGGTTGGACTTCCTTTCTGGCGAGAGTTTTAGCCGCCAATCTGGCCATGGGAATCCTGGTTTCTCTCGGCACCGGCAGCACCGCGGATTGGATCGCGATGACAGCGCGCGCGCGCGCCTGGCACCTGCTGATGTGGATTGCAATTGGCGCATCGGTCTATCTTGGGGCGCTGCTTGCGCTCGGGCTCCGCCCGAAAGAGCTTCGCGCGAGTTCCTGATCGAGGCGAGAGGAATGTCCCGCATCGGTCTGCTCCTGCGTGGCATCCGTGCGTCCCGGCGCGAAGGGTACCTCCACCTCCTGTCCGGCGTCCTTTCGCGGCCTGCTCGATGGCAGCGCAATTTCCCCAGCCGATCCGACCAGGGCGCGCGCTGCATGGACTGCGGTGTGCCTTGGTGCCACGGCTACTGTCCCGTGCATAACCAGATTCCTGAATGGAACGCGCTGGTCAGCGAAGGCGATTGGCGGGCTGCCTGGGAGCAGCTCGAATCCACCAACAATTTTCCCGAGCTGACGGGACGGCTCTGCCCGGCGCACTGCGAGGATGCCTGCACGCTGCGACTGAGCGACGCTCCGATCACGATCCGCGCCATCGAACTCGCGATCATCGAACGCGCTTGGCGTCGCGGCTGGGTCAGGCCGCAACGGCCCACCGATGCCTCGCTGGATCAGTCGAGGGGGCGTGTATCCATCATCGGATCTGGGCCGGCTGGGCTCGCCTGCGCGCAACAACTGGTCCGAGTCGGACATGAGGTGACCGTCTTCGAGGCGTCACCAAAGATCGGCGGGCTGCTGCGTTATGGCATTCCCGACTTCCGGCTCGAAAAATGGGTTCTGGATCGACGCCTGGCGCAGATGCGGGCCGAGGGCGTGCGCTTCCTGACCCAGGTGAAAGTGGGCGTGGACATGGACGCCAGAGAGCTGATGCAGGACGGTGAGATGCTCGTGGTGGCGAGCGGTTCGTGCACGTCGAGAGACATCTCTGTTCCGGGCCGGCGGCTCACCGGCATTCATTTTGCGCTCGCGTATCTGACCGGACAGAATCATTCCCTGGAGCCCGGGCGAGCGGCTCGGACACTGCCCATCGATGCGCGCGGCTTGGACGTCGTGGTCATCGGCGGTGGAGATACGGGCTCGGACTGCGTGGGAACCGCGATTCGACAAGGTGCGCGCAGCGTCACCCAGGTCCAATATCAAGCGGAGCCCCCGCACCATGGCGACGTGCTCAGACACTGGCCAGAGCGGGTACCCGAGCTGAAGCCGAATGATCATGATGCCGAGGGCGGCCGGCGCCTCTGGGGGTGGGAAACGGTCGCCTTCGCGTCGGATGGCCAGCGCGTTGTAGGCGTCGATCTGCAGCGCTTGAGATGGCGCCAGCAGGATGACGGGCGTTGGCGGCGCGAGCCCGTCAGCGGCGAGCTGTGGCATTTGCCTGCTCAACTCGTGCTGATTGCTATCGGTTACGAACATCCCGCGCATGGCGATGTGATCGCACAACTGGATCTGCGTCTCGACGGACGGGGCAACATCGCCTCCGGAGACAGAGACTACAAGTCCAGCCATGAAGGCGTCTTCGCCTGCGGAGATGCGCGGCGCGGACAGTCCTTGATCGTCTGGGCGATTCGCGAAGGGCGCCAATGCGCAGAGGCCGTGGACCGTCATCTCCGGGGACGTAGCGATCTGCCGCGGGTTTGATCGTGGGGCTTGCCGAGACGAGGCTCCACATTCCCGCTCACCGGGTGAACGGCCAGGGATCAGAAGGCGGTGGAAGCGATTCCTTCTCGTCGCCCGATGAACATGCACAGCCTTCATCGCCAGTAGCGACGGGAATATCAGCATGATCCATCGTGTCGTTGCGCGCAATCAGGGCTTTAGTCTCCGCCGAGATCTGCAGGTCGATGCGTTCGAGGGTGGCTGGCATGGTTGACTCCTGAACGAACACGGATGATGCACGGAAGTAACCATCCCCCGGCTCTGCCGGGGGATGGTTACTCTACACCGCCCCCACATGGCCATGTTTGAGCGCACCGACGAAGCGCTGTCGCAGGCACTCAAGCGCTACCCCCAACTGAAGCAGCCTATGGCGCATCTCAATGGCTGTCGTGGAATTAGGATCAATCGCGCTGGAATCCGCAGCGACGGGCACTGCGCTTCAGCCTTGCGACTGCGATTGCGTCTCCGGCACCAGCGGTGGCGGAAACCAGGTACGGGCGATCTCGTCGTGCAGTTCGCCGATGCCGACCTGGAGATCGTCGACGAAGGCATGGAGTTGCTGTTGATTCAACCGGCGCGGCTCTACCCCTTCCAGCGTGCGCTTGAGCCGACCCGCGACCCGTAGCGCTCCCTCGTTGCGCGGCAGCTTGGCGAGACTGTCCCGCAGCGATTCGGCGCTGTGGTTGACCGAGCGAGGAAAGTCGGCATGCTGAAACAGAAACCGCAGGACCGGACCGCGCAGGACACGCACCTGCTCGCTGCGCCGATAGGCTTGATAGCCGGTCAGCGATTTGAGCACGCTGACCCACTGGATGGTCTCGAAGGGACGCAGTTCGGTGGTCTCCTCGGGGAGCAGATTGGCCGAGCGCACGTCGATGATGCGGGTGGTCATGTCGGCGCGCTCCAGAAACCGGCCCAGGTGCAGAAAGTCATAGCCCTGGTCGTGCAACATGGTTCCCGAGAGCATGCCATTGATGGTCTGGGTGCCCTGGATGACCCGCTTGAGATAGGCGTGTCGCCCACCCTTCGTCATGCCTTTATCCAACTCCTCGCGCGCGAAGAGATAAAGCTCGTTGAGCATCTCCCAGGCTTCGCGGGGCACGAAATCGCGGATGGTGCGACAGTTCTCCCGCGCCGACACCAGCGCCGAGAGGATCGAGCCGGTATTGCGCTCGTCGCCTATCAGGAAACGCACCACCTGACGTTCGCCGTAGTCCTTGTAATGCTCCTCGAACAGCGCGTTGGAACCCGTGATGTCGACCAGCGGACGCCAGCCGGGAGCGATGCCCTTGGGCAGATCCAGCAACAGGTTGGCATTGACCGTAACGATACGCGCCGTATTCTCGGCCCGCTCCACATAGCGGGCCAGCCAGTAAATATGTTCAGCGACACGCGACAACATGCGATCCGACCCCCTAATGTAAACCGCGTCCATCATGATCCGCGCCGTAGTGGGTAAGTGGCCAGGTTTATAGGCATCCATGGCCGTCGGAGCGGACGCGGTTTACATGATTGAAAAATAAAAATTATCTAAACCGCGTCAGCTCCGACCTTCCTGGGTGCTGGCGAGGCCGAACCGATGCGCCGACAACGCAGACCGTACCGGACGCGGTTTAATTGGCCTCCGGCTGTTCGGGCAGAATCCAAGTGTCCTTGCTGCCCCCGCCCTGCGATGAATTGACCACCAGCGAGCCCTTGCGCATGGCGACTCGGGTCAGGCCGCCCATAGTGACCTGCTGGCGGTCGGCGGACAGGATAAAGGGCCGCAGATCGACGTGGCGCGGTTCCAGTTTGCGGCCAATCACGGTTGGCACGGTGGAGAGCTTGAGCGCCGGTTGCGAGATATAATTGCGCGGATCCTTTTTGATCAGTTCAGCGAAGATCTCGCGCTCGGCCTTGGTCGAGGCCGGTCCCACCAGCATCCCATACCCGCCGGATTCGTTGGCCGGTTTCACCACCAGTTGCTCCATGTGTTCCAGGGTATAGGCGAGCGCCTCCGGCTCCATGCAACGGTAGGTCGGGACGTTCGGGATGATGGCATCCTCGTCCAGGTAATAGCGGATGATCTCGGGCACGAAGGCATAGACCACCTTGTCGTCCGCGACCCCCGCCCCCGGCGCGTTGGCCAACGCCACATTCCCGGCCTTCCAGGCGCGCAGCAGGCCCGGCACGCCAAGGGTCGAGTCGGGGAGAAACGCCTCCGGATCCAGAAACAGATCGTCGATCCGCCGATAGACCACATCCACCCGCGCCGCGCCATCGACGTTGCGCATGTAGACGCAGTCGTCATCATCGACGAACAGATCGCGGCCCTCGACCAGTTCGCAACCCATCTGTTGGGCCAGATAGGCATGCTCGAAATAGGCTGAGTTGTAGATCCCCGGCGTCAGCACCACCACCGCCGGATAGTCCGCCGGACGCGGCGAGAGCGCGGCCAGGGTATCGAACAACTGGGACGGATAGTCGTCGACCGGCAGCGGCGCGTAGTGCTCGAACAGCTCCGGAAACACCCGCTTGGTGACCAAGCGGTTTTCCAGCATGTAGGAGACACCGGAGGGGACGCGCAGATTGTCTTCCAGCACATAAAGAGTACCGTCCCCATCGCGCACGAGATCGGAGCCGCAGATATGCGCCCAAACCCCGAGCGGCGGGTCGACGCCGACGCACTGCGGCCGGAAATTCACCGATTTGGCAAGTACCTCGGCCGGAAAGACGCCCTCCTTGATGATCTTCTGATCGTGATACAGATCGTCGATGAAAAGATTGAGCGCCCGCACCCGCTGGCGCAATCCCGCGTCGACCCGCTCCCATTCGGCCTGGGGAATGATGCGCGGGATGATATCGAAGGGCCAGGTCCGATCGATCGCCCCACCCTCCTCCGAATAGACGGTGAAGGTGATGCCCATCTCCTTGATGGAAACGTTCGCGGCCTCCTGACGCGCGACCAGTTCTTCGGACCCCAACGATTCCAGATCCTTGAGCAGGCCAGCGAGCGCGGGGCGCCCCTGACCCGGCGCGGCCAGCAGTTCGTCGTAAAAATCCTCGCAGGGATAGGCGTTCCAATCGATACTCATCGGGGGCTCTCTCAATGAACCGGATACGAACGATGGCAAGCGCCGGAAGGCGCCTCCGTTACAGGGACCGTCGGGGTTCGAGTATGCTGGACGCGAGGCGGTGAAGTCCATCCCGGTTCGTGATCGGGGCACGAATGCGGGATAATGCCGTATCCACCAATTTCACTTCGATCCGCAACCATCATGTCTCTGCTGAAACTCGGGATCCCCAAGGGTAGCCTGGAAGAGGCGACCATCGACCTCTTCGCCCAGGCCGGCTGGCGCATCACCGCGCATTCGCGCAACTATTTCCCCGACATCGACGATCCCGACATCCGCTGCTCCTTGCTGCGCGCCCAGGAGATGGCGCGCTATGTCGAGCGCGGCACCCTGGATCTGGGATTGACCGGCCTGGACTGGATCCTGGAGGCCGAGGCGGACGTCGAGCAGATCTGCACCCTGACCTATTCCAAGGCGTCGAACCGTCCCAGCCGCTGGGTGCTGGTCGTCCCCGAACACTCCAAGATCCGCTCGGTCGCGGATCTGCAGGGCTGCAAGATCGCCACCGAGCTGGTCGGCTTCACCCGCCGGTATCTGGCCGAGCGTGGCATCGAGGCCGAGGTGGAATTCTCCTGGGGCGCCACCGAGGCCAAGGCGGTCGAGGGCCTAGTCGACGCCGTGGTCGAGATCACCGAGACCGGCAGCACCATCCGCGCGCACGGACTGCGGATCGTCGAGGATCTGCTGGTCACCGACACCCGACTGATCGCCAACCGCGCGGCGATGCGGGATCCGGCGCGACGCGCGCGCATCGAACAGATCGCGCTGATGTTGCAGGCCGCGTTGACGGCCCGACACAAGGTCGCGCTCAAATGCAACGTGCCGGCAGAGCGTCTCGACGCCGTCGTCGCCCTGCTGCCGAGCCTGCATGCACCCACGGTCAGCCATCTCTACGACCGCCAATGGCTCGCGCTGGAGACCGTCGTCAACGCCGATCAGGTACGCGACCTCATCCCGCGACTCTGTGCCGCCGGAGCCGAGGGCATTCTGGAATACGAGATCAGAAAGATGGTCTAAATCCCTGGAGCGATCGACCCACCCGATACGGCGCACTTAGGCCAGTCTCCGTCACGACCGGAAGCGAAGACCGATGCAGATTGACGACATCTTGACCATGCTCGCCCGCCCGCCGCTGGTGTGGATCGCCGATTCCAGCGGGCTCCTGCTTCTGATCGGCTACCAGTTCTATCTGATGAGCGTCTTTCGCGTGGAACCCGAGCGCACCCACCGTGGCCGTTCCAACCGCCTCCGCCGCGCCTGGGTCGAAACCATGCGCGACAGCGCCAACGGCATTCTGGCCATCCAGACCCTGCGCAACTGGGTGATGTCCGCCACGCTGTTCGCATCCACCTCCATCGTGATCGGACTAGGGGTGATGGGCGTGGCGTTTAACGGCGTCGATCTTGCCGATCTGTCCCAGGCGCTTAGTCTGGCGCCGAGCAGCGCGAATCTGGTCCGGCTCAAGCTGTTGCTGATCGCCGCCATCTTTTTCGGCAGCTTTCTGCACTTCGCCCTCGCGTTGCGCTATTACAATCACACCGGTTTCCTGATCAACCTGCCGTCCACGTACTTCACCGGATCTGGTCTGGCGTCGACCGCCGACACCCTCAACCGCGCCAGCGGACATTACAACCGGGGCACCCGAGGTTTTCTGCTCGCGACCCCGTTCCTGTTCTGGTTGATCGGACCCGATTGGTTCCTGGGCGGGGTATTGCTCTCGTTGAGCCTGCTCTATCGCTTCGATTTCCGCGCCGACGATTCGCCAACCCCGGACGATTGAGCCTGTCCCCGGTCGAATCGGAATCCGCCCGACGCCCTTCGACTTCGCTGCTCAAGTTCCGAGACAGAGACCGGAGCCTTGTCGTTGTCGTGATCGTGGTCTCGACATGGCGAATCATCGACAACAACAACGACAACGACCTGAGACGGTCTTGGGACTTTCGCACAGTTGCACTAGCGCAGGCTTGACCGATTCGAGGAGCCTCAGACGCTGTCGCGCCGAGTCCACGCGGCGACCGCCCGCACCAGAGGCCCGAGCGTGAGACCTTGCACCAGGACGGAGAAGACCACGACGCTATAGGTCACGGTCAAGAGGATGTCGGCGACCGGCCCTTTCGGCAACGACAGCACCAACGCCACCGAGATACCGCCGCGCAACCCGCCCCAGGTCAGAATCGGCACGACTCCAGGCTCGAAGCTGCGGGAGCGGCGCATCAGATGAATCGGCACGCCGACGCTGACAAAACGGACGACGAGTACCAGCGGGATCGCCAGCAGACCCGCCAGGACCAGGTCGCCGGTCACCTCGATCACCAGTACCTCCAGGCCGATCAGGACGAAGAGGACGGCGTTCAACACCTCGTCAACCAGTTCCCAGAAGTCGTCCAACCGATGCCGGGTCGCCTCGGTCACGGCAGTGGCGCGCCCATGGTTGCCGATGATGAGGCCCGCGATCACGATGGCGATGGGGGCCGAGACATGCGCGTGCGCGGCGATCGCGTATCCGCTCATGGCCAACGCCAGGGTGACCATGATCTCGACTTGATAGTTTTCCGTGTGCCGGATCATCTGAAGCGCGACCCAGCCGAGCACGACCCCGAACAGGAGCCCACCGAGGATCTCCTTGATTAGCAGGAACAGAGTCTCGCCAAGGGCCAGCGTCGTTTCGCCAGTGGCAAGGGTCAGCAGTGCCATGAACAACACCACCGCGACCCCGTCGTTGAACAGCGATTCTCCGGTGATCTTCATCTCCAACGACTTCGGGGCCTTGGCGCTCTTGAGGATACCGAGCACGGCGACGGGATCGGTGGGCGAGATCAGGGCGCCGAAGACCAGACAGTAGAGGAAGGGCACCGGGATCCCGAGGGCCAGGAACAGCAGATAGCTTCCGATGCCGATCAACAGGGTGGCGCCGACGACACTGGCGGAGGCCAGCGTGATGACGGCCCATTTCTGTCGGGCGAGTTCGCTCAGATCCACATGCAGCGCACCCGCGAACAGCAGGAATCCGAGCATTCCATGGAGAAACGCCTCGGTCAGGTCGATGCTTTCCAGCATGTGCGCGACCTGCCCCTCCAACCCCGGCGCGAAGGGCAGCGGCAACTGGAGCAGCAGCGAAAACACCAGGGCGACGAGCATCAGGCCGATCGCGTTCGGGAGTTTCAGGAAGCGGTCGTTCAGCCAACTGAAGAGGGCGGAGAGCCCGATCAGCAGGGCTAGGATGTCGAACAGGCGCATGTTATGGAATCCTTGAGGTTGAGGGGCGCTCGGTTGGCATACATCAGATATCCTTATCTTGTGTACTGTCAAGAGATCCTGATCATTGCCCACGGCGGTTCCAGCGTCGGTGGCATGTTCCGTCAACCCTCAAATCCTGAACCGCCCCACCACGTCCTGCAGCTCGACCGCCAGACGGGCCAGCGCGTCGCTGGCCTGTGCGATATGCGCGGAACCGGTGGCGGTCTGATCGACAGTCCTGGAAATGACGTGGATGTTGCGGTTAATTTCCTCCGCGACGGCCGTCTGCTCCTCGGCCGCGCTGGCGATCTGGGTGTTCAGATCGTTGACCGAGGCGATCGCGCCACCGATCGTCTTGAAGGATTCGCTGGCCTGACGCGCCTGATCGACGCTCGCGCGCGCCTGGGTCTGACTGCGATCGATCGCGGCCACGGCGCTCCCCGAGCCGGTCTGCACGCGCTCGATCTTCTGGGTGATGTCCTCGGTCGAGGCGCGGGTGCGGCTGGCCAGGGTGCGGACCTCGTTGGCCACGACCGCGAAACCGCGTCCCTGCTCGCCCGCGCGCGCCGCTTCGATGGCCGCGTTCAGCGCCAGCAGGTTGGTCTGCTCGGCCACGCCCCGAATGACCTCCAGCACCGCGCCAATCTCCTTGCTGTCCTCGGACAGGCGCGCCACTACCGCGCCCGCCTGCTCGACCTCCGCCGCCAGACCCTCGATGGCGGTGACGGCCTGCTGCGCGATCCGATCGCCGGCGTCGGCCTCGCGCTGTGTGTCCCGGACCATGCGGGCGGCCTCCGCCGTATGCCGGGCGACTTCCTCCACCGTGGCGGTCATCTCATTGATGGCGGTCGCGATCTGATCGGTTTCGGATTGTTCCTGCAGAACCTGACGACTCGTCTCGGCACTGCTCAGCGCAAGCTGCTCGGCGGCGGCGGCCATCTGGGACGCGGCACCGGTGGACTGCCTGACCAGTTCATGGATCCTGTCCACGAAGCCGTTGAAAGCGCGTGCCAGCTCTGCCAGCTCGTTGCGTCCAATCGCGTCAAGCCGGCGTGTCAGATCGCCATCGCCCTCGGCGATCGCGTGCAGACGCTCGACCGTAGCGCGAATCGGCCCGGTAATGCTACGCGCGGTGAACCAGGCGAGCGCCAGCCCAATCAGCAGCAGCACGCCGCCGGCCATGAGGATCGAAACGAGGGCGGTGCGATAGGCCGCGACCGCGTCGCCGCGATCGATCAGCAGCTCCAGCACCCCGACCGGATGACCCGAGAAATCGTTGATGACACGTCCATAGGCCACCGCGGGAACGCCCTGAACGTCCAGATGCCGGGTCAGAATCTCGCCGTTCAAGCCACGCTTGAGCGCTTCCGGGCTGAACACGGTGCCACCCTCGATGGTCCCGGCAAAGGTCTTGAAACCGTCTCCGTCCGGGAGTTGCAGCGCGGCATCGACGTTGAAGTCTTCCTTGAAGGACGTAAAAAAGGTCTGATCGAAGGACAGACCGAACTCGACCACACCCACCGGCTGGCCCTGCCAGGAGACCGGTTCGACCCCGCGCACCCCCAACCCGGCCACGCCGTTTTCGAGACCCCGCACCGGCTGACGAGTGCGATTCGCCTCGATAATCGTCTGACGGATCGCGGACAAATCGTCGCCGAAACGTTCCAGCATGTGCACGCGCAGAAAGGAGGTGGCGGGAGCGGTGAGGAATTGAAACTGACGTACCCCCTGGCGTTCCTTCATGTAGGTAAAGATCGGGTGCGTCAGTTCGGTCAGGCGCGCGCGATCCCCCTCGGCGAACGCCTTCTGGATCTCGGGAATCTGGGCCATGGCCGCGCTCAAGGCTTGGGCGCGTTCGCCCTGCTCCGCGATGGCGTTGTTCAGGGCGAAAAAGAGGTCATCGAGATGACGACGCTCGGCGTGATCGGACATCGCGCTCAATTGCGACAGAACCAGCGGCAGCGTGATTCCGATGGTCAAGGCGAGAAGGAGGGCAAACCCAATGAGAACGCGCCAGCCGATACGGAGATTCTTCATAAAACGACATCCGTTGTTGAAAGCACAAATGAACTGACGGTTTCTTGGTGCCCAGGTGAGGACTCCCTTTTTTTTCGTGGTTGATGCTAACGTCCATGCCTCCTCACGGCAACAAGCCGGAAGGATGTTTGCCTTGTCCGGAAGACTTTTCTACGTGCTCTTCGTCGCAGAAACAGGGTCGCTCCAACGCCCGACGGAACCTGTCGAGCATGCTCCCGTCAGCCCGCGAGCAGCCGTTGCGAGTCCGTATTTATACGGATAGCCGATCCTGTCCCGCAAGCTACACTCAATTTCGCATAAAGAATAAAGTAAGAAAATTCCGTAGTAGTGATCGACGAGTGGCATATCGGCTTCAGCTTGCTTGGCAAGGGAGGGTGGTCATGTCAGTGCTTGATCCGTTCGAGACCCGTCTCAGTCGACGAGGCTTCCTGAAGTGGTGCGGTTACCTCGCGTCGAGCCTGGCGCTCCCCGCCTCCTTGATTCCCCAGATTGCGGCGGGGCTTGAACGCACCCCGCGCCTTCCAGTCATCTGGCTGTCGTTTCAATCCTGTAGCGGCTGTGCCGAATCACTCACACGCTCAGCGACCCCCACGCTGGAATCGCTGATCCTCGACTTCGTCTCGCTCGATTTCCACCCTCTCTTGCAGGCATCCGCAGGGACTGCGGCGGAACGGTCTTGCCAGGCTTCGATAAAATCCAACTTCGGGCGCTATCTGCTCATCGTCGAAGGCGCGATTCCTATCCATGCCCACGGCGCTTATGCGACCTGCGCCGGACAGAGCGGCCTGAAACAGCTCGCGGAAGCGACCGAGGGGGCCGCGGCGATCATCGCGGTCGGGAGTTGCGCCGCCTTTGGCGGGATACCCCAAGCGCATCCGAATCCGACCGGCGCTCACAGCGTTCATGAGCTGATGGTGGCCGGACGCATCCCGCAACGGCCCCTGGTGAACCTGCCTGGCTGTCCGCCCCTTCCGATCGCGATGGCGGCGACGCTCGCCCATATCGTGGTCTTTGGCGCCTTCCCGCGACTGGATGCGCGCAAGCGTCCAGTCGTCTTCTACGGTCAGACCATCCATGACCACTGCTCACGACTCTCCTGCTTCCAGCAGGGCCTGTTCGCCGAGCGTTTCGACGATCTCGGTGCCCGCAACGGCTGGTGTCTGTTCAAGCTTGGCTGCAAGGGTCCGGCGACCCACAACGCCTGCTCACTGCATAAATGGAACGACGGCCTGAGCTTTCCCGTCGAGAGCGGTCATCCCTGCCTGGGCTGTAGCGAGCCGGGCGCGTGGGATCGCGATGGGCTCTACCATCCAATCAAGGTGAATCTCGCCATGCACAACCGCTCCCCGTAAGGACGTCATCCTCTCGGAGAGCCATCCGAACCATCCGATGTTCGATTGATGACCAAGCTCAAGCGGAGGATTGCGATGAACGTCTTGCGGTGTCTTGTCCTGATCGCCCCTCTCCTGTACCAGGGAGTCGCCTGGGGTGGAACCAATATCACCTATGTTCCGCTGCCGACCTCGCATCACTTCGAGCGGACGGGAAAAGGTCTCTTCTACCATAAGGAATACGGTGGTCTGGAACTCCTGACCAATATCCCGTTCGGGGAGCTGCAATGCAAAAACTGTCATCACAAATCGGGGAAGCTGCCGACCGGGAAGCCGATCCCCTATGCCTACGTCTCAAGCTGCGAGGACTGCCACAACTTCTACGAGGAGCCGAGCGTCAAGTCACCCGAGGTCTGCCTCGAATGCCACACCCGACAGGCCGCGGAGATGGCCTTTTTCGACAAGCTCCCAGAGCCCAAGAACCTGGAGTGGCAGGACGTCCATTTCCGCAACGACATGACCTGCATCTCCTGTCACACCGGCGATCAGATGCATGACAGCGCCGGGAAGCAGCGCTCGATGCTGGATCCGCGCGGCACCGATGCCCGGTGCGAGGATTGCCATCAACCGCAGAAACTCAGCCTGACGAACCACGCCCTGCACGGCGAGCGGGTCGCCTGCGTGACCTGTCACATCAAATCGGTGTTCACCTGCAACAACTGTCATTTCGAGACCGAGCTGGCGGTGCAGGGGAAGATTAAGCGCGCCACGGGTCAGGAGCGCGATTTCATCATGCTCGTCAATCGGCGCGGCTATGGGCCGCGGGGCAATGATCAGGTGCATCCGGCCAGCTACCAGTCGGTCGTCTACAACGGCCGGACCTTCTACACCATCGCGCCCTTCTTCTCGCACACGGTGACCGAGAAGGCCCACCAATGCGAATACTGCCATGACAGCCAGGCACTGAAGGAATACGACAAGACCGGCAAGATCACGGTCACCAAGTGGGACGCGGGCAAGAAGAAGCCCGTCGTCACCGCGGGCATGATCCCGATTCCACCCGACTGGCAGCGGGCATTGCAGTTCGACTTCGCCAACTTCACCGGTGACGTCACCCAGCCGGGTCAGATGGACAAGTGGATCTTCCTCAAGCAGGGCGCCGATCTGATGCAGATGGTCGCCGATTTCGCCTATCCCCTGACGGAGGATCAACTGGCCAAGTTCCGGGTGCCGGTCGATGATCTGCCGATCGCGAAAAAGAAGGCACTGATGCGCATGGGGATCCGCTTGCCGGACGAAGCGGAGAATCTTCCCGCCGAGGGCCAGTCGGAGACACCGCGGACCTCACCACCGAAGGCGCTGCATCATGACTGAACGACTCGTCGTCGACCCGGTCACCCGCATCGAGGGTCACCTGCGCATCGAGGCCCGGATGGACGGCGAGCGCATCGCCGAGGCCTATTCATCGGGAACCATGGTGCGCGGCCTGGAGCTCATCCTGCGCGGACGCGATCCGCGCGAGGCTTGGGCCTTCGCCCAGCGGATCTGCGGTGTCTGTACGCTGGTCCACGGCATCGCCTCGGTCCGGGCGGTCGAAGCGGCGCTCAAGGGCGCCATCCCGCCCAATGCCCAGCTCATCCGCAACCTGATGATCGCCGCTCAGCATGTGCACGATCATGTCATGCACTTCTACCATCTCCATGCGCTGGATTGGGTCGATGTCGCCAGTGCCCTGCGGGCCGATCCCAAAGCCGCCGCGGCGCTTGCTCAACGCCAGGGACAGTGGCCACTGGATTCAATCGGCCATTTCACGGACGTGCAGAAACGATTGCACGATTTACTGAAGTCCGGCCAGCCCGGCCTTTTCGCCAACGGCTACTGGGGCCATCCGGCTTACAAACTGCCCCGCGAGATCAACCTGATCGCCCTAGTCCACGACTTGGACGCGCTGGCCTGGCAGCGGGAGATCGTCAAGCTGCATACCCTCTTTGGCGGCAAGAATCCGCACCCGAATCTGGTCGTGGGCGGGGTGGCCTCGCCGATCGACCTCGATTCGGACACGGCCATCAACGCCAGGAAGCTGGCTCAGGTGCAGGATCTTATCCAGCAGATGCGTGAGTTCGTCACCCAGGTCTATGTCCCTGATGTGCTGAGCATCGCGAGCTACTACAAGGATTGGGGCGAGCGGGGCGAGGGGCTGGGAAATTTCATGAGCTATGGCGATCTGCCGGCCAGGGGCGCAGAGGATCCGGCGAGTTTCCTCCTCCCGCGCGGCGTCATCCTCGGACGCGACCTGCGCAAGGTGCATGAGCTGGATCTCGACGCCCGTGATCAGATCGAGGAATACGTCGCCCATTCCTGGTATCGCTACCAGGACGGCAACGCACAGGGGCTCCACCCCTATGCGGGCGAAACCGCACTCGACTACGAAGGCTGCGGCGGCGTCCCGCCACCCTACCAACAGTTGCGGGTCGATGACGGCTACTCTTTCATCAAATCGCCGCGCTGGCGGGGTCATGTGGTGGAGGTCGGGCCGCTTGCCCGCGTCCTGCTGCTCCATGCCACCGGTCATCGCCAGACCAGGGAACTGGTGAAGATGGCCCTCCGTCGACTTGATCTATCGTCGCAGGCGCTCTTCTCTACCCTGGGCCGCACCCTGGCCCGCGCCCTGGAGACGCAGATTCTGGTCGATGCCATGCAGACCTGGTACGACGACCTGATCGCCAACATCAAGGCCGGCGAGACCAAAACCTGCAACCAGGATCTGTGGGATCCGGTCAACTGGCCAGCCCGGTGCTGGGGCGTTGGCTACATGGAGGCCCCGCGTGGCGCACTTGGCCACTGGATCGACATCGAGAATGGAAAGATCGCCAACTATCAGGCAGTGGTGCCCACGACCTGGAACGCCGGTCCACGCGATCATCAAGGCCAACCCGGTGCCTATGAAGCCGCGCTGCAAGACCGGCATCAACTACACGACCCCGCGCGACCGGTGGAGATTCTGCGCACCGTCCACTCCTTCGATCCCTGCATCGCCTGCGCCGTGCACCTGGTCGATCCTCAAGGCGCTGGACAGGTGCGGATCAGGGTTCAGTGAGACAATCCGCGCAATCAACGCCGATCCACGCGATCGTCTAAACCGCATCCAGAGTGACTGGGCGCTGTTTCAAGGCATCCTGCCCTCCCAGCAATCAACTGAATGCGGTTTCGTTCAGGCGAGGCGATGCGCAAACCACACATGCCATGCCGGACCCGGTTTAAAATACAACCGCCGCCGTAAAACTGGCACACTTGCCAACCGACGACAGAGACCCGCGGTGACCTGACCGCCGGTCGTACTCTCCACCACCGAGGCCCGATGACAGCATGAGCGACACGGTCAAATACCTGCTCGATGAGCAACACCTTCCCCGCTTCTGGTACAACATCAATGCGGATCTTCCGAAGCCGCTGGATCCGATCCTGCATCCCGGCACCCAACAGCCGATCTCCCCGGCGGAACTGGAAGTCATCTTCCCGCGCGCCGTCATCGAGCAGGAGGTGAGCACCGAGCGCGAAATCGAGATTCCGGAGCCGGTGCGCGAGGTGCTGCGTCAATGGCGTCCTTCCCCGCTGTTTCGCGCGCGGCGGCTGGAAAAGGCGCTGAATACGCCGGCCAAGATCTTCTATAAGTACGAGGGCGTCAGCCCCGCCGGCAGCCACAAGGCCAACACCGCCATCGCCCAAGCCTTCTATAACAAGGCGGAAGGCGTCAAGCGGATCACCACCGAAACCGGCGCCGGTCAGTGGGGTTCGTCGCTCGCCCTGGCGGGGTCGATGTTCGGGCTGGAAATCCTGGTCTACATGGTCAAGGTGAGTTTCAACCAGAAACCCTACCGCCGCGCCTTCATGGAAACCTTCGGCGCCGAGTGCATCGCCAGCCCCAGCAACACCACCGAATCCGGCCGCGCGATCCTGGCCGAACACCCCGACAGCACCGGCAGCCTGGGCATCGCCATCAGCGAGGCGGTGGAACTCGCCGCGCAGCGCGACGACACCAAGTACGCGCTCGGCAGCGTGCTGAACCATGTGCTGCTGCATCAGACCGTCATCGGGATTGAGGCGCAGAAGCAGATGGAAATGGCCGACGCCTATCCGGACATGGTCATCGGCTGCACCGGCGGCGGCAGCAACTTCGCGGGCATCGCCTTTCCCTTCATCGGCGAACAGATGCGCGGCGGGCGCAAGATCCAGAGCATCGCGGTCGAACCCTCGGCCTGTCCGACCCTGACCAAGGGGCTGTTCGCCTACGATTTCGGCGACACCGCCCATCTGACGCCGCTGTGCAAGATGTATACGCTCGGCTCGACCTTCGTCCCGCCGGGCTTCCATGCCGGCGGTCTGCGTTATCACGGCATGGCGCCGCAGATCAGCCATCTGGCCGCGCTCGGCTACATCGATCCGCGTTCCTACAATCAATTGGAATGTTTCGCCGCCGGTATCCAGTTCGCCAAGGCCGAGGGCATCATCCCGGCACCCGAGGCCAACCACGCGGTGCGCGCCGTGATCGACGAGGCCGAGAAATGTCGCGAGAGCGGCGAGGCCAAGACCATCCTGTTCAATCTGAGCGGACATGGTCACTTTGACATGCAGGCGTATACGGATTATCTGGGCGGCAAGCTCAAGGATCTGGACTACGCCGAGAACGAGGTCGCGATGGCGCTGTCAGGTCTGCCGTCCATCGGTTAAACCGCGTCTGTGCTGATCGTCGTTGGTCAACGCAGTTGCAAACGCTGCGTGACACCAATCGTCAGTTTATCGATGATCCAGATCAATTCGCGACCGGAATCATATTGGCGAGCCCCTGAACCATTAGAAAACACTGTATTGGTGATGGGGTTCGCGATAAAATACTTTTATTGCCGAATTTGGCGGCGTGGCATGACGCGGATCACGCCCCGATAATCGACGAAAAGAGCCACGAACACTCACTCTCGATATCTAGGCGCACACGGCCAGCAACCCGTTGCCAGCCGATCAATATCCTCAAAATTTTCGCATCAATACTTCATGTGACACCGCATCCGCGATGCCACGTTTATGCCATTTTTTGGATTTTGCTGAGCACGATGAGCAAAGCCGCAGGGTCGGCGGCGCCCTTCGCCGCAAGGCTGCTCGCAACAAGACAGATCACCCTGAACGCGGTTTAGATGTTTAATGACCGCAACGGAATAAGGTAGCGCTCATGCTCGTCGTGATGATTTTGCTTCTCCTGCCACCAATCCTGATGATTCTCTGGCGTTTTTTCAAAGGCCCCGATGCGGCTAACCGCATTCTTGCGCTGGATACGCTCAGCATTCTGGTCATTGCCCTGCTGTCGCTGCTGTCGCTGTTTTATCAACGCAGCATCTATCTTGACGTGGCGTTGATCTTCGCGGTGGTCGGATTCGCGGGCGTCATCCTCTTCAGTCGTTTTCTGGAAAAGGGGGTTTAAGTGGAGTATCTGGGCTATCTCTTGATGTCTGGAGGCATGTTTTTCTTTTGGGTCAGCGGTTTGGGGCTGATTCGCATGCCCGATGTCCTGACGCGGATGCACGCCGGCGCCAAGGCGTCGACGCTGGGTTCGCTGCTGATGCTGCTTGGGATGGCCTGTCTGATGCCTGCCTGGGCACCGAAGATCCTCATCATCGCGGTCTTTATCCTGCTGACCAACCCACTCAGTTCCTCGGTCCTGGCGCGTGCGGCCTACCGTAGCGGCGCGCAGATGGTGCCGCTGGCCTGTGACGCCTGCGCCGAACGGAAAGCCGCGCTGACACCGGAAACACCCGCCGAGGAGGCCCAGGCATGACCGGATTACTCGCCATCGCGTTCTTTGCCTGGATGATCGGCGCGGCCATCATGGCCATCGTCCAGTCGGATCTCCTGCAATCCGCCCTTGGCCTGTCGCTCCTGAGCCTGGGCGCGGTCGGTCAGTTCTTTCTGCTCCAGGCACCCGACGTGGCGCTGACCGAGGCGGCCATCGGCGCGGCGGCGAGCAGCTTCGTGATGTTGATGGGCGTGCGCCAGCTTGGACGCACCGAACGGAAGGATCTCCAATGAGCCGCGTCCCACTGCGTAAACGCTTCCGCGTCCAGACCCTGCTGCTGATCCTGCTCTGCGGCTGGCTGCTGATGCTGCATCTGACGCTCCTGCTCAATCATGGCCTTGACGGACTGACGACAGGCGTCGGCGATACCCTGCTGGCACGCAACAGTGAGACCGCCTCCGCCAATGCCGTGACCTCGGTGGTGGTGAGCTATCGCGGTTTCGATACCCTCGGCGAAGTGACCGTGCTGTTTCTGGCCGCGACCGGCGTGGGTCTGCTCTTTGCCGGTGGACTGACCTCCTCCCCCGTTCCCCGCGACCGCGACAGCCATCCCAACGAGGTCATGGTGACGGGAACGCGCCTGCTCTTTCCGACGCTCCTGATGCTCGGCGTCTATGTCGTCCTGCACGGTCATCTCTCGCCCGGCGGCGGCTTTCAGGGCGGCGTCATCGTCGCCACCGCCTTCTTCCTGCGGATGATCGCCGATCCCGCGTTTACCCTCGATCACGCGCGGGTCGACTTCTATGAATCGCTGTCGGGCAGCGGCTTCGTGCTGTTTGGGATGCTGGGGCTGGTGCTGGTCAGCACGGCAAGCTTTCTCGGCAATTTCATCCCGCACCCGGTCGCAGCCATGGGTCAACTCGTGAGCGCCGGCGTCATCCCGCTGATCTATCTGCTGGTCGGTATCAAGGTCGGCGCGGAGGTTGGCGCGATCTTCCAGGACATGCTGGAACCGGAGCCCGCGCCTGATCACGACCACGCCGCCAAGGAACTGTAATCATGCTGGAATTTCTCGATAGCCCCAGGGTGTTTCACGGCATTTATCTCCTGGGAAGTCTCATGCTGTTTTTTATCGGCCTGTACGGACTGCTCGCCAAGCGGCATCTACTCAAGATCTTTGTCAGCATCGAGATCATGGAACTCGCGGTCTATCTGATCCTGATCGCGCTTGCCACCTCGCCCGGCGAGACCGCGCCCATTCTTTCGGATGGCCTGCTGACGTTTACCGGCATGGCCGACCCGATTCCGCAGGCGCTGACCCTCACCGCCATCGTCATCGGCGTGGCGGTGACAGCGCTCGGCACCTCAATGGCGATTCAATATCACCGGCTCACCGGCAAGGTTGGCGTCGGCGAGATGACTGAACTGAAGGATTGACGATGACACTGCATTTCACGCCCGTCTGGTTCATCGCCGTTCCGCTGCTGCTGGCCTTTCTGTCGCCGCTGTGGGTCCGGCTGCGTCTGCTCATGCCAATCCTGCTGGGTGCGCATGTCGCACTCTTCGCGCTGGCGCTGTCCTGGATTCCGACCGTGCGCGTCGCGCCGCTGCTGGAAACCATCGTCATCGCCCCGCCGCTGGGGATTCATCTGCATCTGGATGCGGTCTCGCTGCTGCTGGTCGCGCTGTTCAACGTCGCCGGAGCCGTCGTCTCGGCCTTTCTCTGGTTGAGCCATGCCGAACCGCATCTGCGCGGGCGTCCGGCTTTCATTCTGATCCTGCTGCTGATCGCGGGCAGCAGCGGCATGGTGCTGACCGGCGACATCTTCAATCTCTATGTTTTCCTGGAGATCGTCGGCGTGAGCGCCTATGCCCTCACCGCGCTGCGGCGCGACAAGCAGGCGCTGGAAGCCGGGCTCAAATATCTGATCGTCGGTTCGGTCGCCGCGATCTTTATCCTGTTCGCCATCGTTCTGTTGTATCTCCAAACCGGCCAACTGAACCTGGCCGCGCTCGCCCGCGATTTCGGCCACATCCCGGCCCCGATGCAGGCATTGATCGGGTTGCTCATGCTGATCGGCCTGGCCATCAAGGCCGAACTCTTCCCCTTTAACTTCTGGGTGCCGGATATCTACCGGGGCGCCGATCCCGAGATCACCGCGCTGTTTTCGGGCGTGCTGGTCAAGGCGTTCCTGTTCGTCCTCTTCCATCTGGTGTTCCTGCTGCTGGCCGATCCCGCCGTGGCGCGGACCTGGCTGATGGCGCTGGGCGCGACCACCATGCTCGTCGCGGAGGCCGTCGCGCTGCGCCAACAGGATCTGCGCCGCATGCTGGCCTATTCTTCGCTTGGTCAGGTGGGTCTGATCACGCTGGCGCTCGGCTTCGCGTCCGAGGCGACCACCGCCGGCGCGCTTTTTCACATGGTCAACCACACCCTGATCAAGCTGCTGCTGTTCCTGCTGACCGCGTTGATGCTGCGGCGATTCCTGTCGGTTCGTCTGGCGGATCTCCAGGGTCTCGGGCGCGCCATGCCGCTGGCGGCGGGGCTGTTCGTACTCGGCGCGCTAGCCGTGCTGGGCCTGCCGCCGCTCAGCGGCTTCGCCAGCAAACTCTGGATTCTCAAGGGCTTCGCCGAGGCGCAGGTCTTCTGGCCCATCGCGCTGATCCTGCTGGCCGCGCTGCTGGAGGCCGGATATTACTTCCGCTGGATCAAGGTCTTTTACGCGCCCGAACCGCCGGTAACGGCGGGTCAAGCCGAGGGTGACTGGGCCTATACGCCGCTGTTGCTGATCGCGGGTCTGCTGCTGTTGCTCGGCGTGGCGCCCTTCCTGCTGGAAGACTGGTTCGTGCAGGCTGCAAAGGCACTGCTGGGACGCGGGGCCTTTCTGGAAAGCGTGCTGGGAGTTCAGCCATGAACCTGATCGTTAAATTGCTCTTTCTCGCCCTCTCGCTGACGCCCGCCATGACCCTGCTGACCTGGGATGGCGGGGTCGCCTGGCCGCTGTTCGGCGGGATCACGCTGCTGTTCGACCTCAATCCGGTGCCGGGCTTTTTCCTGCTGCTGCTGGCGCTCGGCGCGCCTCTGGTCGCCCTACCAATGTTGCGCGGGCCGCGCGACGAGCCGGCGTATGCACTCTACGCGCTGCTGCTGTTGGGCATGCAGCTTCTGCTGCTCGCAGGCGATTTCATCGGCTTTTTCGTCGGCTGGGAGATCATGACCTGGAGCAGTTATCTGCTTCTGCTGCGCTCTCCACGGACCAATCTGGAAGGCGCGCAGTCCTATATCCTCTTCAACCTTGCCTCCGCCTTTCTGTTGCTGGCCGGAATGCTGGTTTTCTACAGCTTCACCGGCGACTTCAGAATTCATGCCGTCACCGGACTGAATACCCTGCAACAACTGTCGCTGCTGACCCTGTTCGGGCTCGCCTTCCTGATCAAGGTCGGCGCGCTGCCGCTGCATCTCTGGGTGCCGCGCAGCTACGATCAGGCGCCCGATGTCTTCAGCGCCTTCCTCTCGGCGCTGATGTCGAAGATGGGGATCTATGCGCTGATCCTGCTGCTGACGCTGTTCCCGGAAGGGCTCGCGGGACTCTTCGGCCAGTTTCTCAAGGGTCCGGCGGCGGGTTACGTGCTGGCCTGGATCGGGGTCATCACCTCCATCGTCGCCACCTTCAAGGCGATCTCGCAGGAGGACATGAAGCGTCTGCTGGCCTATTCCTCCATCGCGCAGGTTGGGTATATCGTGACTGCGATCGGGGTGGGCAGTTCGCTGGCCATCGGCGGGGCGTTGTTTCATTCGCTAGTGCATACCCTGGTCAAGCTGCTGCTGTTCATCGCGATTGCCGGGATCGTCCTGCAAACCGGACACCGCCGTTTCATCGATCTCGGCCAGCTCATCGGCCGTATGCCGATCTCCTTTTTCGGCGTCCTGATCGGGATCATCGGTCTGGCCGGCATGCCGCCGCTGCCCGGATTCGCGTCCAAATATCTGATCTACGTTTCCCTGCTGGAGGCGCACTGGCTGCTGCTGCTCGCCGCCATGATCCTCTCCAGCACCGCGGCCTTCGTCTATTGCTACAAGCTGATCTACGGTCCCTTCCTGGGTCACGCCAATTCGCCCGAGGCCCGGGTGGCGACCGAAGCGCCCTGGCAGTATCTCGTGCCGCAGATCGTCCTCATGGGCTTGCTGGTCGCGCTCGGGATCTTTCCGGGCTGGGCCATCGAGATCCTCATCGATCCCGTCCTGACCGCCCTGGGGATGACGCCCATCGGCGCGCCGGCCTGGGGACAACTCGCCACCGCCTATGGCGGCTATGACGGCGTGGTGCTGATGTCGGTGTTCGCGACGGTTTTCGTGCTGGTAACGGCGATCTTTTTCCTGCTGCGCGGGCGGATGCGTCAGGCGGGTAGCCCCTACGATCTCAGTTATGCGGGCGAGGTTCCAACCGCCGAGACACCCTTGCATTATGGTGCAGGCCTGGGTCGCGAACTGCGCCGTATCCCGCTGGTGGGCTGGATTCTGAGTCACAGCACACAGGGTTTTTATGCCGGCCTGGTCCGCCAAACCCAGGCTGCGGCCGGACTTCTGAGCGGGCTCTATTCGGGCAATCCGCAGACCTGGATCCTGCTCGCCGTCCTGATCCTGGCCGCCACCCTGACCGTCCAGACCCTGACCGGAGCCTGACATGATCCATCACCTCCTCGACGCACTGGCCATGCTCGGCATGAGCTATGTCATCGGCTTCCTCTTCTATGGCTTCTACCGCCAGTTCAACGCCCGCGTCCAACGCCGCTGGGGACCGAGCATCTGGCAGAACTTCTTCGATAACATGAAGTTCCTGTTCAAGTCGGAGACCGTCAGTCATGGCGCCATGTTCTTCTTTGGCCCCATGATTATCATGGCAGGCGCGATCACCACGGTACTCTTCGTCCCCTTCCTGAAGGACTCCATCTGGCTCCAGGGCTTTTCGCAATCCGGCAACCTGATCCTCATCATCTATCTGCTGGTCGTCGGCCCGCTTGGGAACGCCCTCGCCGTTGGCTCTAGCGGCAACCCCTATGGCGTGATGGGCGTGACCCGCGGTCTCACCCGGCTGATGGGGCTGGAAGTGCCGTTCTTTCTCGGTCTGGCCCTCGTGATGCTGCAACACCAAAGCGCCTCGGTGCACGTCATCATGGCCGCGCAGGACGGCATCGCCAATTGGAACCTTTTCACCAATCCGATTGCCTTCATTGTCATGCTGTTGCCCTTCATCGCCAGTCAGAACGCCTCGCCCTTCGATGTCGTCGGCGCGCCGGTCGAGGTCTACGCCGGGCCGCGGGTCGAATTCGGCGGGCGACTGCTGGGCATCCTCATGACCCAGAACATGATGATGACCGTCGCCAAGCTGGTGCTGATCGTCGACCTCTTTCTGGGCGGCGCCACGACGGTACCGATTTTGCTTGTCAAGGCGTTCGCGCTCTTTCTGTTGACCGCCATGATCAGTCTGGCCTTTCCGCGCCTCAAGACCGAGCAGACGGTGGATTTTTTCTGGAAGATCCCCCTCGCGCTGGGTGTCATTGGGGTCATCGCAACCGTCTGGTTGCCCTGGAGTTAAACCGCGCCTAGCGCGGTATACACAGTTTTTGGGATTGATTTGGCCTCGGCAGCATTGAGTAAAGTGTCGGAGCTGACGCGGTTTAAGATTTTAAAAATATAAAGTTTTAAACCGTGTCTCAACCGAGGCCGGAAAAACCCCCAAAGCTGGACACAATATGAAAATTTCGCAATTCACTCTGGACGCGGTTTAAAAAATGTATCACAAGAACGAATGCGAAGGATTTCAGTGCGAGCAGCGGATGCTTGAGGATTCGCTGGGTCAGCCGAACGGCGAATTCGGCATCCTTGACCGGCTGGTCGCCTGGTTTCGTCAACGCAGCCTGTTCGTGCTCGCCTACGGCACCGGCTGCGGGGCGATCGAGATGCGCCCATTGATGACCAGCCGCTTCGATGCCGAACGCTTCGGGATCATCGGCGCGCCCACCCCGCGTCAGGCCGACGTGCTGGTGGTCAGCGGCTATCTCGCGATCAAGACACTCAAGCGGGTCATTCGCAGCTACGAACAGATGCAGGAACCGAAATACGTCATCGCGCTCGGCAGTTGCGCCATCAACGGCGGGATGTACTGGGACTCCTACAACACCATCAAGCAGTTGGATCAGTATCTTCCGGTCGATATGTACATCAACGGCTGCATGCCGCGTCCCGAGGCGCTGATCGAGGGCTTCGTGGCCCTGCAAAAGCGGATCAAGCGCGGGGACAAGGGCGGTTACGCGCGCTATCGCGAGAACATCGACTGGTACAAGGCCAATCAGCGCAAGGTGCTCGGCGACAACATGCCGCCCGACTACACCTACGATTGGTATCACACCGGAGACCTCGCCTGATGCTGGACGCACTCCTGCCACGGCTTCACGGCTTCGAGATCCTCGCGCAGACTCAGCGCGGCGAGCGACAGGCTTTCCTGCGCGTCCCCAAGGCCCAGCTCTTTTCGCTGCTCGTCCTGCTCAAACAGGGACACGGTTTCGTGACCCTGACGACCATCGCCTGCGCCGACTGGATCGAGGACGAGGTTTTTGGTCTGACCTATCTGCTCGAAACCGCCGGGCGCGACCGCGTCCTCGGGGTGCAAACCCACATCGGACGCGAGGGCGAGGACTTGGAGACCTGCATGCCGCTCTGGCCCCAGGCCGAGATTTTCGAGCGTGAATTGCACGAGATGTTCGGTATTTCGATCGTCGGACACCCCAGCCTTGGCGATTTTATGCTGGAGGGCTGGACCCACACACCGCCCATGCGACGCGAGTTCGACACGCTGAAATTCGTGCAGGAGAATTACCCGATGCGCGAGGGCCGCGAGGACAATCAGGACGTTCGCGAAGCGATCCGCAAACTCAAGGAGTCAAAGAAGGCCAGCAAAGCCCAGCCGGCCGGCGGAGAGTCGTCATGAACGATCCAGTCCAGAACCAGAGAGACGCCGGCGGCACCATCAAGATCTTCCACGGGCCGCAGCATCCCGGCGTCACCGGCAACATGAGCATGGAACTGGACCTCGACGGCGAAACCATCGTCAAGGCCACCACCCATGTCGGCTATCTGCATCGCGGCTTCGAGAAAATGATCGAGCGGCGCACGATCATTCAGGCGTTCACCATCGTCTGCCGGATCTGCGTGCCCGAACCCGACCCCAACGAAGAAAATTATGCGCGCGGCGTCGAAGAACTCGCCGGACTGACGATCAGCGAGCGGGCCAAGTATATCCGTGTCATGGTCCTGGAGATGGCGCGGCTCCAGGCCCATTATCTCTGGATGGCCGGTCAGGGCGGCTCGATCGGGCATGAAGTCGTCCCGCAATGGGCGGTCGGCGAGCGCGATTTCATCCTGGATCTGTTCGAGCAACTGACCGGCGGGCGGGTGTACCACATGTACATCTATCCGGGCGGCGTCAAGCGCGACCTGCCGGATGGCTTTCTCGACCGTCTGCGCGATCTACTGGTCGAGCTGGAACGTCGCCTGCCCGAATACGACCGCATCTTCTTCGACAACGCCGGGGTGAAGAAACGGCTGCAAAACGTCGGCGTGGTCAAACGCGACGAGGCCATCGCCAACGGCTATACCGGCCCGGTAATCCGTGGCTGCGGCATCCCGCGCGACGTGCGCCGTGATTCGCCCTATCTGGTCTACGATCAGCTCGAATTCGATGTACCCACCCAGACCGGCTGCGACGCCTATGCCCGCGCGCTGGTGCGCCGCGCCGAGATGGATCAGAGCATCCGTATCCTGAGACAAGTCATCGACCGGATGCCGGCGGGCGAGATTCAATGCAAACTGCCCAAGCACCGCAAATTCAAGCTCCCTCGGGGCGAAACCTTTGTGCAGACCGAATCCGCGCGCGGCGCCTTCAGCTATTACATGGCCGGCGACGACAGCGAATATCTGCGCCGGCTGCAAGTCCGCGGCCCGTCCATCGTCCATGCCTACACCCTGCTGGAACCGCTGCTGGTCGGCGCGCAGTTATCGGATGTGGCGCTGATCATGAACTCGCTGGGAATCTGTCCGCCGGAGATCGAACGTTAAACGTGACGAGGTACCGATGCAGCATCCTTTCACACTGGAATATTGGCAGGATGACGGGTGGTATGTTGGTCGACTGAAAGAGATTCCGGGTGTTTTCAGCCAAGGCGAAAACTTGGAGGAGCTGGAAACCAACATCGAAGACGCCTATCGCATGCTCCTTGAAAGCGATTCCGACGGCAGTCGTCCATCCGCCATGACCAAGCAAATTCTGCTTGATGTAGCGTGAAGCGCGGGAACTTCGTGCGTGAACTAATCGCCGCTGGCTGCTCTCTCAAGCGTCATGGCAGTCGGCACGACATCTATGTCAATCCGGCGAATGGCATGCAGGCACCGGTCCCCAGACACCCGGAGATCAAGGACAGTCTCTGCGCATTGATTCGGAAACAATTGCGACTTGTTTAATTCTACTTTGTTACCTTCAAAAAATCTTTAAGTGTTTAAATTTTATGATAATAAACAAAAATACACATAAACAATAGGGTTCTAGTGGCGCGTTGAGCGCCTATAATCACCCATAAACCGCCAACATCTATCTTCAATAGGGGCATAGTAAATGAAGATTTATTGCGCCTAATAAAAAATAACTTAAAATTCATTAATTTATGCGACAGTCAAAGTTAACAAAGTAGAATTAAGCACCCAAGGTAAAGCAGCTCATGGCCTGGAATCTCGATCTAAAGGGGCTGATTCAGCCCTTCAGCGCGCTCAAGTTTAGCGTCAAGCAGCCCTACACCCTGAACTATCCCGTCGAAAAACGTCAGGATGTCGATGGCTATCGCGGTTTTCACCTCAACACGCTGAGTCTCTGCGTGGGTTGCGGGAACTGTCAGGATATCTGCATGAACGAGGCCATCGACATGGTCGAGGCCGTGGGCGAGATTAACCCCAAGAACGCCAGCGGACTGGTGCCCCGGATCGACTACGGGCGCTGCTGCTGGTGCGGTCTCTGCACCGATGTCTGCGGCCCGGACTCGCTGCGTCTCGAAAGCGACTGCATCTATGCCAGCGAGGATGCCGGGAGTTTTCTGTACATGCCGAAGGATCAATAAATGCAACGACTTCAATGGGGTTTTGTTCTCTTCATCGTCTGGCTGGGTCTGACCAACCCATTTCATCCGCAGGAGCTGCTGGCGGGGGCCATCATCTCCGCGGCCCTGGTCTGGCTAACCATTCCGGCGCGAGCCGTCAACGCGGAAAACCAGCCCTGGAGCCTCATTGGACTCCTGACGTATTTCCCGGTCTTCTTAAAGGCGCTGGTCCTTGCGAACATCGATGTCGCCAGCCGGGTGCTGAACCCCAGGCTGCCAATCAACCCGGGTATCGTGCGAGTTCCAACCAAGCTGACCCTTCCCTATCAACGTCTCATCCTCGCCAACAGCATCACCCTGACGCCCGGCACCATCACGCTGGAGATGGACAATCAGGACATCTACATCCACTGGATCGCGGTCGAGGATGCCGATCCCGAGCGTGCGGGCGAGACGATCAAGGGTGAGATGGAACGGGCAATTACACGGATCTGAATAGACCGTCCTGGAAGCGCCGACAGGTTATCGGCCCTGGGATTGCCGACGTTCCGTCGGCAGGCTGGGCGGGGCAGCCGACGATCAATCGGCACTGCCGAAGGTGGTTTAAGCGAATTCCTTCTCCAGCATGGCCGACAACAGCAGACTCGCCAGCACGAAGGACAGAAACAGATAAAACCCCGGCTCCAGCGAAGTCCCATTGGTCGTCAACAGATCCACTCCCTCGCCAACCCGCCCCAGACTGCCAAGCTGACTCGCCACCAGCCCATCGAACCCGATGTACGCCATGAAGATGGCGATCACGAACACGTCCGCCATCGACCATTTGCCGGAGCGCAACGCGAAGAACCCAACCCAGCCCGATCCGCGCGCCTGCCTGACATCGTAGTAATAGACATAGGTCGCGATCAGCTTGAGCGCCGGAAACAGCACGCTGAACAGGGTGATCAGCACCGCCACCAGCAGCATGTCGGCGGCCCCGGTCTCCGCCAGGATCCTCACCACATCGAAGATGCTTTTGCTCTGGAAATACAGCACCTGATTCGAAAAGACCAGCGGCTCGCCCAGAAATTCCAGACGCAGTTCGCCGATGCGGGCATCGATCTCGATCATCGGCGTGAGCAAGCCGCCCACAAGCAGAATCAGAATCGCCCCGGTCAGCAGCAGAAGTCTGAAGGAATCGAATCCCCCCCTGCCCCGCCGCGATCCGACCGTCAGGTCGGCCTCCCTGGCGACTCGTGACGACCCGCTCAGGCAGACCAAAAACAACCCCGCCACCAGACCCGCCAACCCCGCGAGTTGCTGAAGAATCGGCAACCGCGCCGTCTCGATCAGGGTCTCCAGTTTCTCTGAGCAAGCCGTTGACGCGACACAACTCTGGCGCACGAACACCGCGTCCAGACGCGCGCGGTCGGTTCGGGCAAAGGTCGAATCCGCCGATTGGCGCAGCAGACCGAGCACCTGCGTCTTGATCTCTTCTTTCGCCGCGGGCTTGCCGAGTTGCTCGACCACCGCATCGGCATATTGCGGGATCTTCTTGCGCAACTTCCTGAAATCGATCAGCAGATCCTGAACGCCCTGCTGCAGCACCCCCTGAAGCTGATCCATCCAGGTACCGCCGCCGCTCAGGTTCCGCTGACGCAGATAGCGCTCGATCTCGACCAGCATGGTTTCGAGCACCTGCTCCACGGCCTTCTTGATGCGCGGCCGATTCTCATCTGTCAGCTCGAATTCGCTCACCTGTCGCTCGACGATGGCCGAAATTTTCGACACCCATTGATCGGCATCCAGCAGGCCATACCGGACACTCTCGATCTCGGCAAGATCGGTCTTGAGGGTCTTGACCCGGTTCAGATCGCCGATTAGATGCACCAGCAGGGCGACCGCCACACTGAAGAGGAAAATGGCGAACAGGCGTTTGACGATGAATAATCCCGACATGTAGACATCCTTCGTGACCTTAAACGGACGCGAGACGACGTGTCTGCGTCTCCGGCATCGGCGCGGACAGCAGGATCCGCTCATAGGAAACCTTCACCGCATCCGACCCCAGGAGTTGCCGCAATCGCTTCAGCAAGGCATCCGTCGGCTGCACGCGCCAGGCATTGCCCAGCACCAGGTCGCCGACCGCGCCGGGCCGGCGATACCGCAGACGCACCGGCAGATCGCCATCGCGGAAGGCGGCAAGCGCCTCCCGCAGCGACTCGATCCGCGCGGCACCCTGGTCGTAATCCGCCGGGTCCGAGAGATCCAGGATCAGGGCCAGATGATCCGCCGCCGACTCCCGCGCCTGCTCGAAGGTGCGCACGGCGTCGGCGCGCAAGGTCCAGGCATCGCGGAACTCGTCGAAATTCAAGCTCCCGACGATGCTCAGGAGTTGATCCGGAACCAGCAGATTGCGGAACTGATCGTAAAGCTCGGAGAAGACGGTCGCCTCGATGCGTCCGGTGCGGTCGTCGAGCAGCACCGAGCCCATGCGCCCGCGCGGGGTTTTGCCATGACGGACGCTGACCACCAGCCCCACTACCGTGCGCTTCTCGCGATCGCGCCGATCGCGCCGGCCCAGCTCCCGGTCGGTCTCCAGCAGTCGGGCGATGCGGGCGCCGCCCATCGCCTTAAGCTCGGCCTCGTAACGGTCGATGGGGTGTCCGGTCAGATAGAGCCCGAGCGTCTCTTTCTCGCCCTGGAGTCGTTGTTCGTCCTCCCAATCGGCGTGGATCTCGCTCGCCAACTGCGGATCCAGCGGAGGCGCGGCGGTCGGCTCCAGCGCGCCGAACAGATCCGCCTGCCCCGCAGCCTGGGTGGCGTTATGCTGCTCGGCGGTCTTGAGCGCCAGGGGCAGTTGCGCCATCAGGGTCGCGCGATTGGGACCGAGTCCGTCCAACGCGCCGGCGCGAACCAACGCCTCCAGCACGCGCCGGTTGACCTTATGCAGGTCGATCCGACGGCAGAAATCCCACAGGTCGCGGAAATCCCCGCCCGCCGCGCGCACTTCCAGGATGGATTCGATCGCCGCCTCGCCCACCCCTTTGATCGCGCCCATGCCGTAAATAACGGTGCCCGCGTCGCCGATGGTGAAGCGGTACGCGGAACGATTGATGGTCGGCGGCTCGACCCGGAGCTTCATCGCCCGGCACTCGTCGATCAGGGTCACCACCTTGTCGGTATTGTCCATGTCCGCGGAGAGCACGGCCGCCATGAAAGCCGCCGGATAGTGGGCCTTGAGCCAGAGGGTTTGATAGCTGACCAGGGCGTAGGCGGCGGAGTGGGAGTTAGAGCAACAAAGGCCCGACGTAAGCAGAAAATTGTGTTCGGGATGGTCTACTTCGAGATCGTAACCTTGATGCCATCCGACGAAAGTGACTCGTACCGGCCGCCGAAACACCGCATGCCCTGCCAACTCTCCATGCCCCTGTTCTCGAACCGCGGGATCCGTCCCCCACACTCGCTCATTCGTTTGCAGGATTTTCCAGAGCGGAACTTGCCCGGCATCGGTCAGCCATTTGTGATCGAGGGTGCATTGCTCGCTTGTACCATCGTCGAATTCCACTAACCATAAAGGCACTTGCCCATGATCGTGCAGGGCAACCACTGTGGATTGCACAAGACTGCCATCGGGATTCATGCTAAAAACAACGTCGCCAGCTCGGCAGTCTTCGATATGTTTGTCGCTGGTTAGCGTGCGGATTTTTGTGAGGCGGTGTAGGGTCTTGTTAAATCCATAACCCGCAAATTTGTCCATTAAATCAAAAATATAAGTCGCAACCGACGCATCGATCCCGCGCGCGACCGAACCCTGCTCGAAGATCTCCCGCTGCTTATCCATCTCGGACTGTTTCTTTTTGCCCATTGCCCTACGAAGAATATCCGCCCCGCCCAGCGAATACCCCGCCAGCACCTGCGCGATCTGCATCACCTGCTCCTGGTAGAGGATGATGCCGTAGGTGGGTTTGAGGACGGGCTCCAGGTCGGGATGCGGATAGGCGACATCGGCGCGCCCATGCTTGCGGTTAATGAAGTCGTCGACCATGCCCGATTGCAGCGGGCCGGGTCGGAACAGCGCGACCAGCGCGGTGATGTCGCCGAAGTTGTCGGGCTGGAGCTTCTTGATCAGCTCTTTCATGCCGCGCGATTCGAGCTGAAACACGGCGGTGGTCTGACACTGCTTGAGCAGATTGAAGGCGCGTCCGTCGTGCGCGTCGATGCGGTCGATGTCGACCGGCGGCTCGCCCTGACTCAGGCGGATAGGGTTGATGGTCTTGAGCGCCCAGTCGATGATGGTGAGCGTGCGCAGTCCCAGAAAGTCGAACTTGACCAGCCCGACCTGTTCCACGTCGTCCTTGTCGAACTGGGTAACCAGATTCACTCCGCCCGGTTCGCAATAGAGCGGCGCGAAGTCGGTCAGCTTGGTGGGCGCGATGACGACGCCGCCGGCATGCTTGCCGGCGTTGCGAGCTAACCCCTCCAGTTTGCGGGCCATGTCGATGAGCGCGCGCACTTCCTCGTCGTCCTGGTAGGCGAGCTTGAGGTCGTCGCTCTCGACCAGCGCCTTCCCGAGGGTCATGCCCAGCTCGAAGGGTACCATCTTGGCGACCCGGTCGACGAAGCCATAAGGATGCCCCATCACCCGCCCGACATCGCGCACCACCGCCTTGGCCGCCATGGTGCCGAAGGTGATGATCTGCGAGACCGCCTCGCGACCGTATTTATCGGCCACATAGTCGATGACCCGGTCGCGGCCTTCCATGCAGAAATCCACGTCGAAGTCGGGCATGGACACCCGCTCGGGGTTCAGAAAGCGCTCGAACAGCAGGTCGTGCTCGATCGGATCCAGGTCGGTGATCTTGAGCACGTAGGCGACCAGCGACCCCGCGCCCGAGCCGCGCCCCGGCCCGACCGGGATGCCGTTGTCCTTGGCCCACTGGATGAAGTCGGCGACGATCAGGAAGTAACCGGGGAAGCCCATCTGGACGATGACGTCGAGTTCCAGCGCGAGGCGTTCGTCATAAGCGCGGCGCTGCTCGGCGAAATCGGGAGCGTTCCGGTCGAAAATGCGTTCCAGACGCCAGTCGAGTCCCTGGCGGGATTGTTCGGCAAAAAAGGCATCGATCGTCATCCCGGCCGGCACCGGAAAGGCGGGCAGATAATTCTTGCCCAGCGTCAGTTCCAGATTGCAGCGTTTGGCGATCTCGACCGAGTTTTCCAGCGCCTCCGGGAGATCAGCGAAGAGTTCAACCATCTCGTCCGGGGTACGCAGGTACTGCTCGTCGCTGTAGAGGCGAGGACGGCGCGGATCGTCCAGGGTGCGCCCCTCGTGGATGCAGACCCGCGCCTCGTGGGCCTCGAAGTCGCTCGCCGCCAGAAAACGCACATCGTTGGTGGCGACCACCGGCACGCCGCGGCGGATCGCCAGATCGACGCTCAACTCGATCAGTTCCGCCTCCGACTCGCGGCCGGTACGGATCAGCTCCAGATAATAGCGGTCGCCGAACGCGGTCAGCCAGCGGTCGAGCAGACGTTCGGCCACCTCGGGCCGCCCGTTGAGCAGGGCGCGGGCGACATCGCCCTGGGGACCGCCCGAAAGCGCGATCAGGCCGCCGGCGGCGGATTCGATCCACTCGGGGTCGACCTGAGGCACGCCCAGATGCTGACCTTCCACATAGCCGCGCGAGATCAGCCGGGTCAGATTGCGATAGCCCGGCTCGTTCTGGACCAGCAGCACCAGTCGATGCGGTTGATTGGCGTCCTCCGGATTGCGTACCCAGAGATCGGCCCCGGCGATCGGTTTGAGACCGGCCCCGACCGCAGCCTTGTAAAACCGCACCAGCGAGAAGAGATTGACCTGATCGGTGACGGCCACCGCCGGCATTCCGGCCGCCGCCACGGCCTTGACCAGCGGCTTGATCCGCACCAGGCCGTCGACCAGCGAGTATTCGGAGTGAAGATGCAGATGGACGAAACGGGGATCCACGGAGACGCTGTGTCCTGATTAGGCAGTGGTGAGCGAGGCTCGGGGGACGCTAGTCTACCCATCCGGAGGCCGCGCGAAGAGTCGGAAAAATCCATTGGACCTGAGAAGAAGATAGGGGGATAGATGACCAAGCTTGTCGGTGCGCAACTTCCCGGTCGCGCACCCTGGTAGCAACCTGATTCGAGCTGACCGACACGGCGATCAGTGTAAACGCTGGAGCGCGCGCACCTGATCCAGCAGCGCGGGATCGTCCCATTCCTGCTCGCCGGTCGCGCTGAACGCTAGCCGACCCTCGGCGTCGATCACAAAGGTCGTTGGCAGACCGATGACCGGATAGCGCTGGGCGATGGTGCTATCGGAGTCCATGGGGAGCGGAAAGCTGACCGGGGTGTCGGAGAGAAATTGCCGCACGGCCTCGGCATCGTCGCCCACATTGATGGCGATCACCGCGATACCCTCACTGGCGAGGATGTCATGGGCGCGCTGCATGGACGGCATCTCGGCGCGACAGGGCGGACACCAGGTGGCCCAAAAATTCAGGATGATGGGTTTGCCGCGATAATCCGCGAGCCGATAGGTCTGTCCGTCCGGACCTTGCAGATTGAAATCCGGGGCAGGCGCCTGATTCTCAACCGGCGTCAGGGCTTGCTCCTCCCCAGCACCAGCGACCGCGCCAAACCAGCAGGGAAGGAGAACGAACAAGCATCGGAGCAAAGGTTTCATGCGGCAACTCTCTACAGATTGTGGAAAACCATTAAATTCAGGCAGGCGATCATTAAACCGCGCCCAGCGTGGCATGCGATGGTTTTAGATTGGATCAACCTCGACCGCATCGACGACGGTCGGAGCGGGCGCGGTTTAAGTTTTTCAAAAATATCGATTTTAAACCGCGTCGACGCCGACGTCGCGGATGGACGCCAAACTGGCTGACCACTCAAAACGGCGCATACCGCGCTGGATGCGGTTTAGTATGATGATCGACGACGTTGTGCTTTCGACGACGCTCAACATCAACACGCAGAGCTTCACCTGTGGGCGACCAAGCAGACGTAGAATTGGGATACCGGTTCATGAGCAAAATCGCTCAAGAACAGCCGTCCGCCTGTCCAGTCGAGCCCCGAATGAACCAGCGCCAGACCGTTTCCGAACGTCTTAACGCCTTGCTGTGGGATCGCCCCGCCGCCGCGCCACCGCGTTGGCAAGCCGGTCTCATCTGGCTGGCGCGGCTCATCTACGCACTGCTGCGCGATCTGACCAAGGGGGATCTGTCGCTGCAGGCCATGGGCCTGGTCTACACCACGCTTCTCTCGCTGGTCCCCCTGCTGGCGGTCAGTTTCTCCGTGCTCAAGGGTTTCGGCGTGCACAATCAGTTGGAACCCTTCCTGTTGAGTGCCCTGGAGCCGCTCGGCGAATCCGGGGTGGAGATCGTCGGGCGGATCATCGGTTTCGTCGATAACATGCAGGTGGGCGTGCTAGGCTCGGTGGGACTCGCGACGCTGATGTTCACCGTCATCTCGCTGATTCAGAAAATCGAACAGGTCTTCAACAGCACCTGGCGAGTGGTCGAACAACGGCGTTTCGCACAGCGCTTCAGCCTATACCTGAGTGTACTGCTGATCGGTCCGGTGCTGTTCTTTTCGGCGGTCGGACTCTCCGCCTCCTTGAGCAGCCATCTCGCCGGACAACCGCTGATCGCCACCCCAGCGGTCACAGCCCTGATGGAGACCTTCGGTCAATTTGGGCCTTACCTGATGATCTCATTGAACTTTGCCTTTTTTTACATGGTCATTCCCAGTACTCGGGTCAGGCTGCGCTCGGCCTTGATCGGCGCATTGGTGGCCGGGCTGCTCTGGGAGATCGTCGGCGACCTGTTCTCCGCCTTCATGGTCGGCTCCACCCGCTTCATGGCCATCTATTCCAGCCTAGCGATCCTGATGCTGCTGATGATCTGGATCCATATCGGCTGGTCGATCCTACTGATCGGCGCCAGCATCGCCTTCTATCATCAGCACCCGGAATACCTGACCACCCGCACTCACGACCTGCGACTGAGCAATCGACTGCGCGAACGCTTGGCGCTGATGGTCGCGGGCCAGATCGCCCACCGCTATGCGGCCGGAGAACCGGCCTGGAATTGCCAGACCCTTTCCATCGTGCTGGGCGTGCCCGCCGCCAATACGCAAAAAACCCTGACGATGCTGGAACAATCGGGTTTCCTGCTTCGCACCGCCGACGAGGATCCCGGCTATGTCCCGGCGCGCGCGCCCGAGTCGATCAGGATCGTCGATCTGCTCGATGCGACCCGTCGCTTCGAGGAACGCGATAGCGGCTGTCCGGGCACGGTGTCCGACGCGGGCGTCCAACAAGTCGAGCAGGACATCGAGACCGCGATTGCCGGCGCGCTGAAGGACATGACGCTCAAGGATTTCGCCGCCGCCCCTTAATTCTACTTTGTTAACTTTGACTGTCGCATAAATTAATGAATTTTAAGTTATTTTTTATTAGGCGCAATAAATCTTCATTTACTATGCCCCTATTGAAGATAGATGTTGGCGGTTTATGGGTG
>NZ_NHSQ01000040.1 GCF_016653465.1 Thiocystis minor
GTGACAGCCCGGCTTGGAATTGGATACGGTTCATGGGCATGACGGGATTCCTCAGCGAGACGGGGTAACCCACTGTGCGCCTATTTCCAGCGAAAAACTGGCCTGCTGGAAAATCTTTCTAATCAGGAGGAATCATACGTGGCCCGCTCGATCTTGCGGCTGGAAAAGCCGCCGGTGGCATACCCGTCGATCAAGAGCGACAGCAGGGTGGCGGGGTGATAGGGCGGACTGCCGCGCCCAGCATAGGCCCGCTCCAATTCGCTCAGGTCCAACCCTTCCACCACCTCGACGACGTCGCGCGCCAGATGCCCTTCGGGCAGCCAATCCTGCACCGACGGTGGAAGCAGAAAGTCGACATCACGCAGAATCGGACGGAAGTGGCTCATCGGCTCAGGCATCCCAGGGGTGATGCGCCTATTCTACCGGCGGCAGTGCCGCGCGGCACCGGGAAAGTCCGACAGGCTGCTAGACAGATATGACGCAGTTGAGCTTCCGTCGGGTGAAATTCGTAGGCTTTCTCGCGAAGAGATTGCTGAAGGGATGCTCTCTAGTGAAGGAACCCGAGTCAAACTTGATGTTATCTATTCAGATGAAGATTCTGGAAAAGACTCGACGTTTGTTTTTGCGATGACTCTTTTATGTGTCGGTCGGGTACGCATTGGAAGACAAACATTCCCGGAATGTATCGACTAAGCAAAGCAAATCGAATTGCAAAACTTGGGCGCATCGTGATGTACAGGCGGTTTGAGACGGACTTTCCAGTTGTACCGATTCATGATCGCTGGGAAAACACCAAGGCTGGAGTAGAAAAGTCATATGTTGTCCAAACTGCGGCATCGGTGATCGAACGCTGCCTCCTGATGACCACCGATCCCGGCGACTTGATCCTGGATCCCACCTGCGGCTCCGGCACCTCGGCCTTCGTCGCCGAGAAATGGGGCCGGCGCTGGATCACCTGCGATACCTCCCGCGTGGCGCTGACCCTGGCCAAGCAGCGCCTGCTGACCGCGAGCTTCGACTACTACAGCCTGCGCTATCCCCACGAGGGGTTGAAGGCTGGCTTCATCTACAAGACCGTTCCGCATGTCACACTCAAGTCGATCGCGAACAATCCAGAGATTGACGAGCTTTTCGAGGCCATGCACCCGGCCATCGACGCGGCGCTGGCGGCGCTGAACGAATCGCTACGGATCCTGGATCTTGCCCGAGATGAGTTGAAGGCGTGGGAGGTTCCCTTCGACTTTCCGACGGACTGGCCGGAGGCGGCGCGAGCGCCCTTCGATGCCTTCCAGACCGCGCGTCAGGCGATGCAGCGCCGGATGGATGCGTCCATCGCCGCCCATGCCGATCAGGAAACGCTCTACGATCAGCCCGCGCCGGACAAGCGCAAGCTGCGGATCACCGGCCCCTTCTCGGTCGAGGCGGTGCCTTTTCCCACCGTGCTTTCGCTGGACGAGGCGCGCCCGCCCGAGGTGGCGGACGCCGCCGTGGCCCGCTCCGGCGAGTCCGCCCGTCAACATGAATGGCGCGACGAATTGCTAAAGACCGGGCTGCGCGGCAAGGGCGGTCAGGTGCTGGTCTTCGCCGAGCTGGAGACCCTGCCGGGCACTCGGCATCTGCACATCAGCGGCACCCTGGCCGAGACCGGCGAACGCGCCGTCGTGAGCTTCGGCCCCGCCTATGCCGCACTGGAACAGCGTCAGGTGGAGTTGGCGCTGCGCGAGGCCGGCTCGCTGTTTCCGCTGCCGACCATGATCGTCTTCTGCGCCTTCGAGTTCGACCCGGAAGCGGCCAAGGATATCGATGCGATCCAGGGCATCACGGCGCTCAAGGCGAAGATGAACGCCGATCTGCTGACCGAGGATCTGAAGAAGGGCCGCGCCAGCAATCAGAGTTTTTGGCTCATGGGTCAGCCCGATGTGGAGGTCCGCCAGCGCCCGGATGGCCGTTTCGAGGTCGAGATTCACGGCTTCGACTATTTCGATACCAAAAAGGGCGAACTGGTGTCGGGCGGCACCTCCCGGATTGCACTGTGGCTGCTGGATACCGACTATGACGAGCGCTCGCTCTATCCGCGTCAGGTCTTTTTTCCGATGGCAGGGGCCAAGGATGGCTGGTACAAGCTCAAGAAGAACATCCGCGCGGAGCTGAACGACGCCCTGCTGGATCAATATCATGGCACCGTCTCGCTGCCGTTCGCGGCGGGCGAAAACCGCAAGATCGCGGTCAAGATCGTGGATGATCGCGGGATTGAATCCCTGAAGGTTGTCCCCCTGGATTGATTTCAGCAAGCGGGATAACCATAATGGTTACAAAGAACGACCAGGATCCCACCCCAGAACGACGAAACGAGGCAGAATATTCACTGTCTCGCGTTCGCGAACTGGCGAAATTGGGGTGCGTCAGTTACGGCAGCAAGAACGTGCAGCGTGACATCGAGAACTTGCCCTATGTCCTGGAGGACGTGCAAAAGTGTCTCCAGCTTCTCAGGGATTGCCACTTTCACCATACCGAACGCTACGCACCGGGTGAGCCATGGCTTGACGTGTATCACGTTGCTTATCCAGGCCCAACGGGTGTCGTCGATGAGCTTTACATCAAGCTGAAACTCGACCGGGACTGCATCCTCGTGGTCCTGGCGTCGTTCCACCGAGAACGCTAATGACCGACAAGCAACCGATTTGCCCTTTGTGCGAGACAGGTGAGCTTTTCCCGATCACCTATGAAGATACCTTTCAGCATCATGGCGCCGATCTGGTCGTCAGCGAGTTGGAAGGCTATGAATGCCCTCTATGCGGAGCTGATCCGATTTTCGAAGATCAGATTCGGCGCAACCATCGCCGGATCATGGATGCCAAGCGTCGCGCCGATGGATTGCTGACGGGCGATGAGATCCGGGCGCTGCGCGAACGACTTCATTTAACCCAAAGGGATGCTGCAGAATTCTTCGGAGGCGGCGTTAATGCCTTCTCGAAGTATGAACGCGGCGACGTGGCGCAGAGTGTCGCCATGGATCGGTTACTTCGTCTTATGGGCCGCTATCCTTCTCTACTCGCCGAATTGAAGACTGGCGAAGACAAAACGGAGTTAGCTGCGGCGAATTATCGGAGCGGATATACCAGCGGCAATACCGTCCGGTTGCGTGGCACCGCGTACCAATCGGCCGTTTGCCGGGAAAACTCGACTGTCGTTGAGATCGAAACATGGAAACGGACGCGCGCCGCGTGAAGCCTGAAACTGAAAACCTCATTCGCGAAGCAGCCGATGGACTGCGGTTGCGGGATGTCATCCTGTACGAATCCCGCTTGTTCCGCGAATGCGTTCTGCCGGACGTAGAGGATTTTGAAGCTCTCCAGCAGCACAAGCGAGGGGTCAGGTTCTCAATCGGCGAGTGCGAAAATGGACAGACCCTGACCCATGAGTTTCGTGTCCTCGTTTCTCTCGGTGAACGTGTGGTCGATAACGCCGCGAAGGATGATCCGCAAGTTTATTTCGGGGTCGAAGCGGACTATCTGGTCGTTTACGACATGCTTCGAGAGGTGTCGGAAGAGGCGCTCAAGGCATTTGCAGATTTCAACGCGGTGCATAACGTTTGGCCATTTTGGCGCCAGCATGTTTTCGATCTCATCGGGCAAGCCCGTCTCACACCGCTTCAGGTTCCACTGTTCTCCGGAAACGGGCAGTGACCAACCCCAAATCGCTCATCCTCAATTCCCCCTTCGACCCGCCGACCCGGCATTGGGAGCAGTCCGCTGACCGGACGCTGACGCTGATCCCTGCGCGCCGCTCGGCCGGTTACGAACTCTACGACGTGCGCAATAACACCCGGCGCATCGAGCGGCTGGATCTGGTCAACGCGATTCGCGGGCGGGTGGATGACTGGCGCGCCGAGAGCTATCCGGGGGTGACCAGCGTCACCCGTCGCCTGCTGGAACATTGGCACGACCGTTCGGTCCGCGATCACCCTTTCTACTACTGCCAGTTGGAGGCGATCGAGACCCTGATCTGGCTGATCGAGGCCGCGCCGTCCTATCGGCAGGGCATCCACATCCCCGGCGATGGCGGACCCTGGCAGCGGCTGTGCTGCAAGATGGCGACCGGCTCGGGAAAGACCACGGTCATGGCCATGATCATCGCCTGGCAGGTGCTCAATGCGCTGACCTATCCCAAACGCAACCAGGATTTCGCGCGGGCGATTTTCCTGGTCGCGCCGGGCCTGACGGTCAAGAACCGGCTGCGGGTGCTGTATCCCGGCGAGCCGGACAACGATTATGACGCCTTCCAGATTTGCCCCTCGGAGGCGCTGCGCCAGCGACTCAACCAGGCGGAGATCCTGATCGAGAACTGGCATAGCCTGATGCCGCTCAAGGGCGCGCAACGCTCGGTGGTGCGAAAGGGCCAGGAGAGCGACGAGGCATTCACGCGGCGGGTGCTGGGCAAGCTGTCGGGCTACAAGGACATTCTGATCATCAACGACGAGGCGCACCACGCCTATCGGGTACCCGCCGAGGCCAAGATCAGCAAGAAGCAGGCAGCGGAACAGGGGATCGACCTGGACGAGGCGACCCGCTGGATCGAGGGCCTGGACCGCCTCCACAAGACCCGCCGCATCCTGCGCTGTTTCGATCTCTCGGCGACCCCTTTCGCGCCGACCGGCAAGGCAAGTACCGAGGCCGGGCTGTTCGGCTGGATCGTCTCCGATTTCGGGCTCAATGACGCCATCGAGGCGGGTCTGGTGAAGACACCGCGCGTGGTGATCCGCGATGACGCCCTGCCTGACGCCAAGACCTATCGCTCCAAGCTCTATCACCTTTACCGCGATCCGTCGGTCTCGGAAGACTTCAATTCCAAAGCGGAGCCGCACGAGCCGTTGCCCAAGCTGGTGCAGGATGCCTATACCCTGCTGGGGGCCGACTGGCGGGCGGCGCGCCAGAACTGGCGCGACGCGGGGCATGTCTCGCCGCCGGTGATGCTGACGGTCTGCAATCGCACCGAGACCGCCGCGCGGATCGAAGGCTATTTCCGCCAGGGCGACGCCCACTGGCCGGAGCTGCACGATCCCAAGCGCCTGCTGCGGGTGGATTCCAGGGTGCTGGAAAAGGCCGAGATCGGCGAGAACGCGGTGGCGGACAAGGATTACGAGGAAACCCTGAATCACATCGTCACGGCGGCGGCGATCCCCGAGACGCGCAAGGAGCTGATGCGGGAACTGAAAAAGGAAGACTTGTTGCGCGAGCTCGTCGATAGCGTCGGCAAGCGCGGGCGCGCCGGCCAGGATCTCCAGAACGTCATTTCGGTGGCCATGCTGTCGGAAGGATGGGACGCCAGGAATGTCACCCACATCATGGGATTGCGCGCCTTCACCAGCCAATTGCTGTGCGAGCAGGTGATCGGGCGCGGACTGCGGCGCGTGGCCCATGACATGGAGGATGTCACGGGCGAGGATGGCGTGACCCGTCGACTGTTCATGCCCGAATACGTGAACGTCTTCGGCGTGCCGCTTTCGATCTTCCAGGATGTCGGGGACGGCGGAGAACCGCCGCCGCCCCCGAAGAGCAGCGTTCAGGTCGAGTCGCTACCCGAGCGCAACGACCTGGAGATCCGCTGGCCGAACCTGTTGCGGGTGGAGACGGTGGTCCGGCCGGAACTGGTGATCGACTGGACGGCGGTCGAGCCGCTGAATCTGAATCCCGCCGAGACCATCATCAGCGCCGACATCGCGCCCGCGCTGGGCGGGGCGACCGACCTGAGCAAGGTCCATGTCATCGATCTGGAACGACTGCCCGAGGGATTCCGGTTACAGCGCCTGACCTTTCTGGCGGCGCGCAAGGCGTTCGCGGAGATGACGGGATCGTTCCACGGGACCAACGATTATCTGACCTTGCAGTTGATTCGACTGGTCGAGCAGTTTTTCGACTCAGACCGCTTGGAGATTCCGTCGCTGTTTCATCAGGAGCCGCTCCGCAAACGGATTCTGTTCGCGCTGAACATCGATGTCATCGTCCAGCATCTGCTGCGCCATGTGCGCGAGCAGAACACCGAGCGGCTGGAACCGGTCTTCGACGAGGAGGCGCCGATCGGCTCGACCCGCGAGATGCGGACCTGGTACACCACCAAGCCCGTGACCCCGACCATCAAATCGCAGATCAGCCACGCCATTTCCGATAGCACCTGGGAGCATTACACGGCTAACGTCCTGGAAACGAGCGACTTGGTCAGCGCCTACGCCAAGAACGATCATCTCGGGTTCCAGGTGTTCTATCTCTGGAACGGCAGCCGCCGCCGGTTTGTGCCCGATTACCTGATCCGCCTGCGCAATGGCCTGATTCTGATCCTGGAGATCAAGGGTCAGGACAGCGAACAGAACAAGGCGAAGCGGGCGGCTTTGGATGCCTGGGTGCGGACGGTCAATGCCAAGGGCGGTTTTGGTCGCTGGTGTTGGGATGTGGCGTTCGAAGCGGCAGCGGTGCATGACATCTTGGCCAGACAGGCGAGTGAGTCATGAAAGAACGCGCCTGGAAGGGCGGGAGGACGCCGAGACTGAAATCCTCGCCGCCTCCAGAGCGCGTTCTATCAGGAGAAAAGCGATACCGAGGCCGAGCCGATCAGCGTTTCAGCCCCGAGAAGACGGCGAAACGGCCCTCTTGGTACCAACACTTGACCTCGCCGAAACCCGCCTCCCGCAGCCACGCGAATTGAGCGTCGAGCGTTGCCGACTGGTCTTCCCGCATCCGTTCCAGGGCCGCCGTTAAATCGACCTCGGGAATGCCCGCCCGACGGACATGTTCCATCCAGGTGTCGCGATAGACTTTCTCGATATCGGGCGTGGCGCCAAGTATTTGATCCGCGTTCATGAACATGCCGCCAGTGGGAAGCAGAGCATAAACGCGCTGAAATAAGGTTTGTTTGCACGCATCGGTCAGATGGTGAATGGAGAGCGCGGACACCACCACGTCATACTGTCCGGCGAGCGACTCGGAATAATCCGCCGCCACGAACGTAAACCGTTCGGGCGCCGACGCAAACCGCGCCTGGGCCTGGGCGAGCATCGCCTCGGAGAGATCCAGAAGCGTGAACCGTGCCTGCGTGAAGCGTTCCGAAATCAGCCAGGACAGCAGCCCAGTGCCCGCCCCCAGATCCAGCACGCGAAACGCATCCCGAGGCTGGAAGCGAAGACAGGCGACGGCCGCCCCATAAAAGTCATCGAAGCCGGGGACCAGTTGTCGCCGGGCCTGATCGTAGGTGTTGGCCGAGCGATCGAAGCCGTTTTTGATTGCGGTCGTGTCCATCGTTGGATCCTATGTCGATTCCGCTGTGCCGAGTCTGATTTGCAGGCGATGAAGTGTGGCAGTGGTGTCGCAGGTCCGAGCCCGCCAGACAGCGGTTCAAATTGCACTTTCAGACGACGGGATCTCGGGCCACTGGATTTCCAGCCCGGCGATGGCGGACACGGCGGTCGTGCCTTCCAGTTCCACCACGTCCGGCTTGCCGAAGGCGCCCTGCTCGCCGAGCCGGTAGATGGTCAAGACGCGGTCGATCGGATGCAGCAGCCAGTATTCGCGCACGCCATGACGTTCGTAAAGCGCGCGTTTGCGGATCTGATCGTGGACGGCGTTGGAGGGCGAGAGGATTTCGACGACCCAGTCCGGCGCGCCGTGACAGCCTTTGTCGTCGAGCTTGGACGGATCGCAGATGACGGCGACATCGGGTTGCACGACGGTGTCGACGCGCGCGTCGGCCTCGTCGCCCTTGGGCAGGCGCACGTCGAAGGGGGCGACATAGATGCGGCAATTCGAACTGGCCAGTTGCGGATGGATCTGCGCGGCGAATTCGACCACGAAATCCTGATGCAGGCGCGTGGGCGCGGGCGCGGGCGCCATGGCGAAGGCGACGCCATCGATGAGTTCCCAACGCTGATCGTCGGGCCATTGGCAATAATCGCCATAGGTGAAATGAGTCGCCATGATTGCGGGTTGAGAAGCGGATTGAGACATCTTGACGACTCCATGGTTTAGCCCAAGTTTAACGCCTCAGATTATTTCTCTTTTAAGATCATCCGCTTACAGCGGAAAAAATCGCTCAGTGGCACTACATTCGTGAAATTTTGTGAAACCGGACGATTCAGACAATCATTTTCTGTATCCCTCCCGGGCTGGGATCGCTGCCCAGCGCCTGGATGATCGCCAGCTGCGCCGGCTCGGCGCGGGTCGCCTT
>NZ_NHSQ01000041.1 GCF_016653465.1 Thiocystis minor
GCGGCGCCGAATTCCTCTGTGTCCTGGGATTCATCCTCGACGGGCGACCCTTCTCGGTGGCTTGTGACGTGAGGCGTGCCTGGCCCTAATGGTGGCGCTTGATTAGTTTTGTACTGTACTGAGCATATTAATATAAAATATTGATTTTTAAATGTTTTTTAAAATACTAAATTGAAGTCGATATTTTCATTCTCCACTCTTGATTCTGTTGATGTACTTAAGTATTGAGGCGAGTCGAATCGTTTTTCGACTGCATGGACACACGACAAAAACCGCGCTGCCGGGGGAGGACGAAGCTAATGATCCAATCACGCCTGCCTGGGCCTGGGCTGCGGAAGCGGTCGGCACTGAATGTAGAGCCTGCTTGCCCTGCGGCCGCCGATCGATACCAGCCGCTCCTGTCAACGATCTCGGTCGATCTCGCGGCACAAAACCACTCATCGCGCCATCACGGCAAACCAACCGTCGCGCACCGGATCCGTCGCGGGGTCGGCAGCCATGGCGGCGGTACGAATCTCCCCCGCCCGTGTCCTCGGGGATGCCAATGGGAACGAGGCGAGACGCCGGTTGGCCCACAAGGGCGGCTGATCCAGGCGACACCATGCGTTCGCCACGACCGCGTGGCCTGTCAGCATCCGGCGGCAGAGAAAGAGGAAGCACCATGCTAGATGCGCGGACGATCGGCCTGCTGAGGCGCTTGCCAAACAGCTTGGGCACTCCGAAAGAGCATCTTGTCCCTGGGATGGGAACGACAGCGGAAATCGCGGGAGCAGAGTCGGCTCGGTGCGGCAGTGGGAGGGCAAGATTCGTCATCACATTAACCATCCGTTGGATATGGTTCGCCTTATGCCTGGCATCGAGCGTGGTTTTTAGTCTCTAGTTATGTATCATCCATACATTGAGTGGGTGTGTAAAGAAACGGCGCTGGTTCAGTTTGGCTTGGAAATAAAAAACCACCGTCACGACGGGCTTCCGCCCTCCCTTGCGGCCCCGGGCCACGGCGGCGGACAAACCTGCCTTGGTGCGCTCGCGGATCAGATCACGCTCAAATTGTCCGAGCGCACCGAAAACGTGGAAGATGAGGCGACCGCCGGAGGTGGTGGTGTCGAGGGCTTCGCTCAAGGAGCGAAATCCCACACCACGCGCCTCCAGTCCGGCAACAACCGCGATCAGATGAGGCAAGGAGCGGCCCAGCCGATCAAGTCGCCAAACCCCAAGGACATCTCGCGAAGAGGTGTTCTGAGCGGAGTCGTGGTCAGTGTCGATGATTGCCAATCGGTGAGCGATCAACTCACGTGCGATAGCGAGCACGTCGCCGACCTTCATCAAAAATGGTGGAAGGTCGAGGAGGATCACACGTCGCTCAAGTCCAAGGCGGCTTTGGCCAATCACCGACACGGACGCGGCGTACGCAGGGTAACCACGCGATCCTCTCGATCTGCACGGTCTTAGCTCGACTGCCTCACACGGATCCACGCACTCAGTAATTTCGCGCGCCACGCGCAGCTCTCTGTCGAGGCGCTATGGATGGCTGACGGAATTTTCGAGGGGCGTGTGCATAAACCTGCCGCCAGCGGCTAATCTGGCGGTGGTTTCAGCGGAGAAAGTTCCCAGACATGTCATCGACAGCTCCCGACCGTGTTCGATCTGAAAGCGGTCAACCCGACAGCGGTGGTCGATGAGGATACCCGCGCCCCGCAACAGATCATCGGCCATATCGAGGCGCAGGGGCGCATCGTCTCCGAGGCATTGGCCAGGCTCTCGGCACTGCTGGCAGAGGGCGACTGAAGCGATGCCTTGCCTGATTCCTTTCACCTAAAAAAGAGCAGTCAGCTTCCAGCCTCAACATATCCGCTGGCGGCTGGCGGCTGGCGGCTGGCGGCTCATTCTAATGTCCCGTGTCGGCAATCCTGCCATCCAGAAAATGGATGACCCGATGCGCATAGTCAGCCATCTCGGCCTCGTGGGTGACCATCAACACGGTGATCCCTTGGTCGCGGTTGAGTCCGGTCAACAGCTCCATGATCTCGTGACTGCGCGCGGTGTCGAGGTTGCCGGTGGGCTCGTCGGCGAGCAGCAGGCTGGGTTGGGTGACAATGGCGCGCGCGATGGCGACCCGTTGCTGCTGACCGCCCGAGAGTTCGCCTGGCGTATGGTGCTCCCAGCCGGTGAGTCCGACCCGTTCCAAGGCTTGGCGCGCGCGGGTATGCCGTTCGAGTGTTGGCGTGCGGCGATAGATGAGCGGGAGTTCGACGTTTTCCAGGGCCGAGGTCCGGTTGAGCAGGTTGAAGCCCTGAAAGACGAAGCCGAGATAATGACGGCGCAGCAGCGCGCGCTGATCGCGGTCCAGGGATTCCACCAGCACCCCGCGAAAGCGATAGGAGCCGCCGCTCGGGGTATCCAGACAACCCAGAATGTTCATGGCGGTGGATTTGCCGGAACCGCTCGGTCCCATCACGGCGACGAATTCGGCCTGACGAATGATCAGATCCACGCCGTCCAGCGCGCGCATCGCGGCCAGCCCGCTACCATAGACCTTGGCGACCTGCCGGAACTCGATCAATGGCGCCGGATCGCTTGTCGTGGAGGTCGCATCGGGCTGATTCACGAGGCGCGCCCCGGACGCTCCGCGTCCACCAGCACCGGAGTGCCTGGCTCCAGCGGGTCGCCAAGCACCTCCGTCATGACTCCATCGGTGAGACCAATCTTGAAGGTGATCAAGGCCGGCTCGCCATCGCGAAGAATCCAGGCGCGCCCTTCCTTGCCGTTACGCTGACCGGTTTCGGTCTGCCGCTTGGATCTCGGCGGGCGTCTTGGCAGCAAGAGACCGACCAGACTCGGACCGCTCTCTTCCGCCTTGGGCTGGGGCGGGGTGAAGCGCAGGGCGAGGTTGGGGACCAGCAGCAGATCCCGCTCCTCGCGCACCAGGATATCGGCGGTCGCGGTCATCCCCGGACGCAGCGACAGATCGGCGTTGTCGACCGCCAGCAGGGCCGCGAAGGTCACCACGCCATTGACTGTCTCGGGGGCAAAGCGGACTTGGGTGATGGTCGCCGGAAACGTCCGGTGCGGATAGGCGTCGACCGTGAAGGTCGCCGGCTGGCCCTCCGCGACCTGCCCCACATCCGCCTCGTCCACCGCCACTTTGAGTTCCATCTGGGTGAGATTTTCGGCCAGGGTAAAGAGCACCGGCGTTTGCAGCGAGGCGGCGACGGTCTGCCCCGGCTCGACCACGCGATTAAGCACGATGCCGTCGATGGGCGAGCGGATGACCGTTTTTTCCAGGGTCCGACGATCGGCGTCGAGCTGGGCCTGAGCTTGATCGACCTTGGCATGGGCCACCGCCAGCGCGGCGCTCGCCCGCTCGGCCGCCGCGACCGCCGTGTCGAGTTCCTCCGGCGAGGCGAGACGTTTGGCGACCAGATCGCGCGTGCGGCCGAGCTTGCTCGCCGTCTCGTTGGCGGTTGCCTGGGCCTCGTCGACCTGCGCCCTGGCCAATTCCAGCGCCGCCGCGGACTGACGCTCCTTCGCCTGCGATTGGTCCGGATCGAGCCGGGCCAACACCTCTCCCCGCTTGACCCGGGCGTTGAAATCGACTTCCACGCTCTGGATGGTGCCCGACACCTCGGTGCCGACATCGACCTGGATCACCGGCTGCAACTGCCCGGTGGCCGTCACCTTGACGGTCAGATCGCCGCGTCGTATCTCATCCGTTTTGAAATCGATATGATCGCTGTTCTGGTTCCCGAACAGGAGCGTTCCGGCCAATGTCAGTCCGAGCACCGCCAGGGCGGTCAGCCAGAGCCATGGCCGTTGCCAGCCCGGCCGTCGTCCAGCAAGGCCGATCCGTTCGGCGATCGTGGTGTCGTGGGGTTCTCCCTCTAGGGTCATGCGGGTTACTCCAAAGGTTGCCAGACCACCGACCGTCAGGATTCATGGCGGTCCAGGACAGGCTATTCTCGAATCATGGAAACATTGAGGATCCAACCGGTCAATGCCTTCCAATCACGACCAGCGAGGGAGCGCGAATCAAACCATTGCACGGCGGTTTGGAACGGGGCATCCGCGACGATCCTTGTCGTTGTCGTTGTCGTTGTCGTTATCCGATTCGACAACGACAACGACAACGACAGTGAAAACAAGAACGACGACCGCGCGACGGGGTATTCACCCCGTCGCAACGTTTTCTGAACACCGGGATTTTGTCATCAATGCGCGAGGTCACGCATAGGCGTCGACGCCAACGAAGGCGCGAAGATCCTCGCGGACCTGAACCCGTTGAGCGGACTCATACGCCGAGAGCGCGCGCCGCGCATGGAGATTGTCCGTCGCCAGACGGATCGGCTCGGGAGCCCGCTGACGGAGAGACATCGGTTCCGCCTGCTGAACATTCGGCACGGCGCGACGGGTCAAGGGCACCTGCGTCTGCGCCTGCGGCGAAACGAAGGGGATTACCCGAGCATCCCTTTCCAGCCGCTGCTCCACGGGCAGCGGATAGGATGACGGGATCAATGAACCGGGAATCTGCATCTATCACCATGTGCAGCGCCGATGGCTTGACGAAGGAATGGCGCAACTTGAGTATCGTACGAAATGCGCCACCTTACCGAGATCCGTTTCAGACGCCAGCCGCTTCGAGGATTGACCGTATGACGAATCAATGGCGAGATTTTCTCACCGCCCGCAATGCCCATGTTGAAGACGACGGCGGCCTCCGCTTTCCCAAGGTCGATGGCCCGAGCGACAACCGGTTGTTCGATCTGTCTCATCTGGGGCTGATCGCGGTCCGCGGCGCGGACGCGGACACTTTCCTGCAAGGCCAGTTGACCAACGACATTCGCGAAGTCACCGCGACCCATACGCATCTGAGCGGCTACTGTAGCCAGAAGGGACGCCTCCTGGCGAGTTTTCGGGTCATGCGCATCGCCGACACCCTTTATCTTCAGACGCCCGCGGAGCGGTCGCCCGACGCACTCAAACGCTTGCGTATCTTCATTCTGCGCAGCAAGGTCGTCCTGGAAGACGCGAGCAACGACCTGATTCGCATCGGTATCGCCGGCGATCGCCTCGCGGATCTGCTCGCCGGTCAGGGTCTTATACTGCCGGAACGGGACAACGATTGCGCGAGCGATGAAACGCTGTCCGTGATCCGACTCCCCGGAGCAATCCCGCGTTGCGAGATCCTCGGCCCATTCGCTGCCATCGGTCCGCTTTGGGATCAGCTCGCCGGCCAGGCCACGCCCGCCAACCGTCTCGACTGGACGCTGCTGGATGTTCGGGCGGGGATTCCAAATATCCACAGCCAGACCGCCGAGGTCTTCATCCCGCAGATGATCAATCTGCAACTGATCGATGGCGTCAGCTTCCACAAGGGCTGCTACACCGGCCAGGAAGTGGTCGCGCGCATGCAGCATCTGGGCAAAATCAAACGCCGGATGTATCTCGCCGAGGTCGACTCGCCGGCGCCGCCGCAACCGGGCGAGGAACTCCACGCGCCTTCCAGTACTTCCCAGCAGGCCGCCGGCTGGGTGGTCGATGCCGCGCCGATCGACGAAGGGCGCCATGCGCTGCTCGCGGTCGTCGAGGTCAGCGCGGCCGAGGGAGGCGAGGTGCGACTTGGCGAACAGGGACCGGTGCTGCGCCTGCAAGCGCCGCCCTATGGGTTTCCCGAATCCTAACGTCAGGCACGCACGACCCAGATCCGTCGGCCCTGGGGGCTGATCGCCTCGGCGCTGACGGTGCGCTCGGCGATCGGCGGCTGACCCGAGCGACGATCGAAGACGATCAGCCAACCCGTGTCCAGCCACAATCCGGCCAGATACCCATCCAACTGCTCCAGTCCGGCGGCCAACGGATCGACCGCCCCCTCGCGCCAGACCTTGAGTTCCAGGCCGAGCGTGACCGCGCCATACCGCAGACAGAGATCCATGCGGCCCGAGCCGATGGCGTATTCGCGCTCCAGCGTCCCGCCACCGTTGATGACACGATGCAGAAAGGCCATGAGCACCAGATGGGGGGCGATTTCGTGATAGGGCGCGCTTTTCAGCAGCGGCTGGCCATGCTGGCGCCAGAAGGTGAGAAAGGCGTCGAGCAGGCGGTCGGGGTTCAGACTGGCGTCGGCGTTCAGCCAGGTCGGGGCGATCCGGGGCAGCGAGTCTTGCGGGCCGCTGGCGAGGGCGCGTGGCAAGACCTCGCGGTAGATGGGATTGGCGACCACCAGCCCACCCGCGCCATCGCGGCGCAGCAGGCCAAGATCCACTAGATACTGCCGCTCATCCTCCGGCACCGTCTCCAGCGCGGTTCCGGCCAGCATCGGCTCGATGACTCGCCGCACCCGCTCCTCGCGCAGTTTGTCGGCCAGTTGATCCAGATGCGTCACCCGATTGACGATCAGATACTCCTTCGCCTGGTCGATCAGCGCCGCCGTGACCGGGCGGGCGCGGGCGCGTCCCTCCGGCATCTCGAAGCAGACACGATAGGCCAGGGCATTGACCAGCCAGGGCTGCCCCTGGGTCAACGTCCAGACCCGCTCCAGCGCCTCGGGGGTGAACGACTGCCCGGTCTCGGCGGTGTGCTCGCGCAACAGGGCCGTGACCTCGGCGGCGTCGAAATCGCCCAGACGCAGCGATTTTGCCTTGATATTGAAGGCACTGCCGCCGGTGATCGGCGTGGCTTCCGAGCTGGCATGAATCCGGTAGTCGCGTAGATCCCGCACCCCGCAGAGAATGACGGTCTGCGGAAAGGACGCGGGACGCTGCGGATAACCGGCGCGCAGTTGGCGCAGCAGCGAGATCAGGGTATCGCCCACCAGGGCATCCACCTCGTCGAGCAGCAGCACCAGCGGTTGCGGAGACTGGGCGCACCAGCGGGTGAGAAACGCCTCCAGGCCCACCAGCGCCGATGGCCCCTGCAGCACCTCGCGGGCCAGCGCGTCGGCCCCGGCATCCCCCAAGCGCCAGCCGGCGCTATTGGCGATCGCCTGCACAACGGCACCAATCCCGGCCTCGACTCGCTCGCGCGCAGCCTGCGCGGCCTCGATATTGACGTAGAGCGCCCGGTAGCGTCCCTCCCGGTTCAGGTGCTCCATCAGCGCCAGCAGACAGGTGGTTTTGCCGGTCTGGCGCGGGGCGTGGAGCAGGAAATATTTCTTGCGATCGATCAGCGCCAGCACCTCATCCAGATCCCATCGCGCGAGCGGCGGAAGCGTGTAATGATCGGCGAGGCAGTTCGGGCCTTCGGTGTTGAAAAATCGCATGGGGGACTCCTGGACGCCGAGGCGCATCATGTCTTGCTCTCGGGGCGCCGACATCTTGATCGACCGACAAAGATGTGACGACCGGCCGTCAGGTCGCCGCCTCCGGGCGCATGTGCGGAAACAGCAGGACATCGCGGATCGAGGGCGAGTCGGTGAAGAGCATCACCAGTCGGTCGATCCCAATCCCCTCCCCCGCCGTGGGCGGCATGCCGTGTTCGAGGGCACGGATATAATCGGCGTCGAAGAACATGGCTTCCAGATCGCCGGCGTCTTTTTCGGCGACCTGTTGGCGGAAGCGCTCGGCCTGATCCTCGGCGTCGTTCAGCTCGGAGAAGCCGTTGGCGATCTCGCGCCCGCCGACGAAGAACTCGAAACGGTCGGTGACGAATGGATTGTCGTCGTTGCGCCGCGCCAGGGGTGACACCTCGGTCGGATACTGGGTGATGAAGGTCGGATCCAGCAGCCGGCTTTCAACCGTTTGCTCGAACAGCTCGATCTGAATCTTCCCCAGCCCCCAGGTCGGTTTGAGGGCGATCTTCAAGCGTGCGGCCACCGCGCGGGCGCGCTCCAGATCGTCGACATCCTCGGGCGTCAGTTCGGGATTGTGGTGCAGGATCGCCTCGCGCACGCTCATCCGCGCGAAGGGTTGGCCGAACTCGTAGCTCGCGCCCTGATACTCGATGCGGGTATATCCGAGCACCTGAAGCGCCATCTGGCGCAGCATGTCCTCGGTCAGGTCCATCAGATCTCGATAGTCCGCGTAGGCTTCGTAGAACTCCAGCATCGTGAACTCGGGGTTATGCCGGGTCGACAAGCCTTCGTTTCTGAAATTGCGGTTGATTTCGTAGACCTTTTCCAGACCGCCGACGACGAGTCGCTTGAGAAACAGCTCGGGGGCGATGCGCAGGAACAACTGCATGTCCAGCGCGTTATGGTGAGTCACGAAAGGGCGCGCGACCGCCCCGCCGGGGATCACCTGCATCATCGGGGTCTCGACTTCCAGATAACCCCGCCCATTCAGATACTCGCGGATGAACTGAACGATGGCCGTGCGGATGCGGAAGGTCTCGCGCGTCCCGCTGTTCATGATGAGATCCAGATACCGCTGACGGTAACGGCTTTCCATGTCGGTCAGACCGTGGAATTTCTCGGGCAGCGGACGCAGCGCCTTGGTCAAGAGACGGAGACTGTCGCAGCGGATCGACAGCTCGCCGGTCTTTGTCTTAAAGAGCACGCCCTCGGCGCCGAGGATATCGCCCAGATCCAGATCGCGCTTGAAGCTGGCATAGTCATCCTCGCCGATCAGATCGCGCTGGACGAAGATCTGGATGCGCCCCGACAGATCCTGAAGGTGCGCGAAGCTCGCCTTGCCCATGACGCGGCGCGTCATCAGACGCCCGGCTACCTTGACCCGCAGATCGCGCGTCGCCAGCGATTCGGCCTCCTGCTCGCCGTACTCGGCCAGGAGTTCGCCGGCCACCGCATCGCGCCGAAAGTCGTTTGGGAAGGCGATGCCCTGCTCGCGCAGATGCGTCAGCTTCTCGCGTCGTTGGGCGATCAACTTGTTTTCGTCCGGCACCTCATGGGGCGCCGAATTGGGATTGGTCTCGGTCGGGGGTTCGTTCATCCGTTTGGGATCTCCAGGGCAACAGGGTGATTTCCGGAAAACCGCATCTCGGCGCACCCAGGCGCGCAAGGGACAGGATTCACGGGAGTTAGCAAGATTGACAGGATTCTTCGTCTTGGTCGTCGTTCCGAGCACCGTCGGAGCCCCCTGGGAGCGCCACCCTGGGAGCGCCGACTTGCAGTCGGCGCTCCCAGGGCGCTTAAAGCCCGCTTTTGAGGCTAGCCTCGATAAAGGGATCGAGATTCCCGTCCAGCACCGATTGCGTATTGGCGATTTCCACGCCGGTGCGCAGATCCTTGATCCGCGACTGGTCCAGCACATAGGAGCGGATCTGACTGCCCCAGCCGATGTCGGACTTGGTGTCCTCCAGCGCGTCCTGCGTGGCGCGGCGCTTCTGCATCTCCAGCTCATAGAGTTTGGCCTTGAGCTGTTTCATCGCCTGATCCTTGTTCTTATGCTGCGAGCGGTCGTTCTGGCACTGAGTCACGGTGTTGGTCGGCAGATGGGTGATGCGTACCGCCGACTCGGTCCGGTTGACGTGCTGACCGCCGGCACCGCTCGCCCGATAGACATCGATGCGAAGATCCGCCGGATTGATCTCGATCTCGATGCTGTCGTCGACCTCGGGCGAGACGAACACGGAGGCAAAGGAGGTATGACGACGATTGCCCGAATCGAACGGCGACTTGCGCACCAGCCGATGCACGCCGATCTCGGTGCGCAACCAGCCATAGGCGTAATCGCCCTCGAACTTGATGGTGGCCGACTTGATCCCCGCGACTTCGCCGGGCGAAACCTCCATGAGTTCGGTCTTGAAACCGCGCCGCTCGCCCCAGCGCAGATACATGCGCAACAGCATTTCGGCCCAATCCTGCGCCTCGGTGCCGCCCGAGCCGGACTGGATATCGACGAAGGCGTTATTGGCGTCCATCTCGCCGGCGAACATGCGCCGGAATTCCAGTTCGGCCACGCGCGCTTCATGGGTCTGGAGATCGGCGACCAGCGACTCGACGGTCGCCTCATCGCCTTCCTCGACGGCCATGGAGAGCATGTCATCGGTGTCGGTGAGCGCGGTCGTCAGCTCGTCAATGGTGAGCACGATCGCTTCCAACTGCGCACGCTCGCGGCCCAAAGCCTGAGCGCGGCTCGGATCGTTCCAGATGGTCGGATCCTCAAGCTCCCGCAGAACCTCGGTCAGTCGTTCCTGGCGATCCGCATAGTCAAAGATACCCCCGGAGGGACTCGACGCGCCCCCGCAGGTCGTTGATCTGGGAAGTGATCGGGTTGAGATCGAGCATGGTCGGCTCCGGCGGATAAAACCGTGCAGTATAGTGGGCCTGCATCGCCGAATAAACCGCCGTGACAGCGCCTGCTGGCGCGAGCGCGTCCAGAGCCGATGCGCAAGAGAACGCATGTGATGCCTGCGGCGGATTAAGCGCCCCAACCGTCTTGCAGCGACCGCCCGCATAACGACGACCAGTCATCCTCGGAAAGCTCCAGTTCCCGCCGGGCGGCGTCCCGATAGGCGATCATCTCGGGCAGTTCGTGGTTCCCCAGCGAGAGTGCAATCAGGTAATGCGACAGTTGCGCGATGGCGATCAGCGAGTGTACTCGTGGATCGTCCAGCGCATGGTCACGCGCGGCGTGATGATGATAGATCGCCAAAGCCAGATGTTCGGGAAGCTGCCAGGTGCTGGCCAGCAGGAAGCCGACGGTGGCGTGATCCGCGCCCAGGGCGGCGCGTTCGTGCTCCATCAGCGATTGGGGCGCGCCGAAGCGCAGTACCCATTCGTAGCCGTAATTCTCCAGCAGATCGGCGAAGATCAGGCTGCCGACATCGTGCATGAGGCCAAACAGGTAGGCTTCTTCCGAGCCGATGCCCTCGACCAGACCCGAGATGATCGTCGCCACGCGGGCCTGTTCCATGATGGATTCCCAGACGACGCGGGCCGAACCCTTGGCGTCTCCAAGCATGCGCTCGATCGAGGTCGCGGTGACCAGATTGACCAGTTGGTTGATCCCCAGCAGCATGACGGCCTGTTGAACGCTGGCGATCTTGGTCCGGCGCGCGAAGATCGGCGCGTTGACCTTCTTGAGAATCTGTCCGGTCAACGCGAGATCCTGCGCGATGAGATCGGCGACGACCCTCAGGTTCGGTTCCGGTCGGGTCAGTTCCGCGCGCAACGCGAGCACCACATCGGGAATCTGCGGAACCCTGGCTTTGCGCACGGCCTGGAAAGCCGCTTCGAGAGCCGCTTTCGGCGGATATGGCGAAATGATCGAGCACTGGGAAGGCGTTGTCATCTGGTCGGCCCTGGATACGCTGGTCATGACGAGCCTCTGGACTCGGCACCAACGCGAAGCTTAACCCAAACGGCCGGCGCGTCCGCGATTTCCCCGTCACATCCCTGAACCCTGATCTGTGCCCCGCATAAAAGGCAATCGATCTCTCTGGAACTGATCTGACCATCCCGCGACCTAATAGAGATAGCCTGATCCTGGGCGCTGAATCAGTTGCGACTCCCGTGACCAACGTCATGAACACTGATGCCGCCTTACGCCTGCTTGGCGAATCGCCCGACGCGCTGATCGCGACCGACGCTCAGGGACGGGTGATCTATTGGAGCCAAGGCGCGGAGACCGTCTTCGGTTATCCCCGCGCGGAAGCGGTCGGTCAGGCATTGAATGCGCTGGCGCAATGGCTCAAGGCCCATCCGCGGCTGCGCCAGATCCCGCTGGTGGCGGTGACGGCGCTGGCCATGGTAGGCGACCGGGAACGTGTGCTTGCCGCCGGCTTCTACGGTTATCTCGCCAAGCCCATCGCGCCCCGTGCCTTCGTCGGTCAGGTCGAGGCGTTTCTGCCTTGGAGACGGTGGCGACGCTGCTGGGACGGCCGCAAGCCTTGCTGTTCGTGCGAGCCGCCCAGGACATTCTGAACGTCCGCCACGCGGCGGCCGGTCTAATGGATCAGGGTGGCCGGGTCGTCCATCTGGCGACCCGCGGGCTGCCGGACGCGGTGCATCACGCCCTGGCCACCCAACCGCCGAGCGGCCTGATCGCCCAAGCGCTGCGACAGGGAACCCCGCAAAGCATTCGGGACTGGTCCGGCGAGACTCCGCCGCCGGGACTGCCGGACGGCCATCCGCCCCTGCGGACCCTGCTGGCGTTGCCCGTCCACTCGGCAGTGCGCACCTACGGCTGGCTCTATCTCGCCGACAAGCTGGGCGCGGACGCCTTCGCCATTGAGGACGAACAGATCGCCGCCACCTTCGCCGCCCAACTCGCCCTGGCGTGCGAAAACCTCGCGCTCTTCGAGGAGGCCCAGGAGTACGCCCGCGAGTTGGAGCGGGAGGTGACCGAGCGGCGCGCGAGCGAGTTGCGCTTTCGCCACGCGGTCGAGGAAGGGGCGTTCGCGCTGGCCTGGATCGGTCTGCCGGACGGCGAGTCACTGCGACCGCGCGCATGGCGGGCGCGGGATCCGCAGGCGCACCCCCAAGCCATTGGACCAGCGGTCAGCGCCGCGGACGAGGCCGAGGCGCGACGGGTGCTCGACAGCGGGCGGGTGTCGATCCGCAACGATCTGCGCCTGGAGGAGTCCGCCGCCGGGCCGCTGGATCCTCCCTGGGCCTGGATGTCCGGTCGCGGGCCGCGCTCCCCCTGAGCCGGGACGGAGCACTGGTCGGCGTGTTGATGCTCTACGCGCGCGAGGCTGGTTTTTTCGACGCGGAAGAACAGCGCCTGCTCGCGAACTGGCGGGAGATATTTCATTTGCCCTGCAATACATCGCCAAGGCGGAGCGCCTCGACTATCTGGCCTACTACGACCCGCTCACCGCTCTGCCCAATCGCAGTCTCTTCGTGGACCGGCTCGGTCAATTGCTGCAAGGCGCCCACCACGAAGGCTCCCAGGTCGCGGTGATCCTGGTGGATCTGGACCATTTCAAACGCATCAACGATACACTGGGCCGTCATGTCGGCGATGGCGTGCTCCAGGCGGTGGCGGAACGTCTCGCCGCCACACTGGAAGAACCTTCCAGCCTGGCGCGCGTGGGGGCGGATACCTTTGCCATCGCGATCGCCGCGCTGCCCGCCGGAGCCGATGCCATGGCGATTTTGAGACGCTGCATCGTCGATGGAAACGCGGCAGTTCGCGGTTCATCTCCAGCCCAAGGTGAGTCTGCGCGACGGCACGATCGTCAGCGCCGAGGCGCTGCTTCGTTGGAACCATCCGACCCGGGGTCTGGCCTCCCCCGCGAGCTTTATTCCGCTGGCGGAGGAAAGCGGGCTCATCGTCCCCCTCGGCGCGTGGGTGCTGCGCACCGTTTGCGCCCAGCAGGCCGACTGGCAGAAGAAGAGCCTGCGCACGGTTCCGGTGGGGGTGAATCTATCGGCGGTCCAGTTTCGCGAGAGTCGGGGGCTATTTCCTTTTCATGCCGTGAAGATCGACCGCGCCTTCATCGTCGATATCGTCCATAACCCGGAAGACGCCGCCATTGCCAGTGCGATCATCACCATGGCGCGGCGTCTGGGTCTGACCGTGGTGGCGGAAGGCGTGGAGACGGTCGATCAGCTCGACTATCTGCGCGCCGCGGGCTGCGACGAAATGCAGGGGTATCTGTTCAGCCAGGCGGTGCCGCTGGAGACGTTCGCGGCCATGCTAAGGCGGGAAAGCGTCTGGCCCTGCCAGCCGCGCGCGACCGCGATTGACGGCAGCGTTGGCAGGCGATGCAATCAGACGGACGGCGTCGACCAAAACCGATCAAGCGCGACAATCGTCTCCGGGAGCCTCTCCCAATGCGGCAGCCCCAAATTCGGGGCGAGCCGGACCCGCTGCCAGTTGGGATGTCTGGCGACGAACGCATCCAGGTGCTCGAAGGTAATGTACGGATCCTGATCGGCAATCGCCAACACCGGCAGATCCGTCAGCTTGGCATAGAGCCGATCCATCGCATTGGGCGTAAAGAGTTGCATGGAGAGGAAGGTCAGGGGCGCGTGCCGGGCGCCCGGCTGATGGGACGTGGCATGCGCATAGTCGATGACCTCGGCGGGGACATCGCCCACGAAGGAGCGGCCCAAAAAATAGCGGATGCTGGGACGGGATGCCACCAGGTCATAAAGCCCCTGACTCACGAGCGGGATGGTCAACGCCTTGTGCGCAATCCTCGCGCTCCGCAAGCTCGGTACCGGACGCAGGCTGAATCCGGTCGGCGAAATGACGACGAGCGAGGCGACCTGCCCCGGCGTCGCGAGGGCCGCGCGGGCGGCGAACTCCGCGCTCAGCGAGAGCGCGAGGACATCCGCGGGTTGCTGGACGATCTGACGCAAAAAATCCGCGAGGGCATTGGCATAGAGATCTGGCGTATAGGGCCGCGCTCCGCGCTCGGAGTGGCCGAAACCCGGCAGGTCGAGGCTGTACACCGGCCGCTGGCCGCGATACTGCTCGAACAGCGGCCGCATCTCGAAGCTGCTGGGCGCGGCATTGATACTGTGCACCAGCACCAGGGGCCGGCCGTCGCCCTTCGTGTCGACGTAATAGGCGATCCGCCCGGCACGTTCGCTGACGAAATCGAATCTGGGCGCCGTCAAGGCGTCGGCAAGTACTGACTTGTTCAAACATAGCTCCTGAGACGTGGTTTAAGGCATCTCGTCAAGGAATTGCGGTCGTTCGATGGCGTAGCCCTGTGCGTAATCCACCCCGATATCCTGCAGCAGTTCCAGAATCTCGCTGTTTTCCACGTACTCTGCAATGGTTTTCTTCCCCATGAAATGGGCGATCTCATTGAATGATTTAACGATTTCTCGGTCGTGAGGGCTGATCAAAATATCCTTGACAAAGGATCCGTCGATCTTGACATAGTCGACCGGTAACTGTTTCAGATAGCTGTAGGACGACATGCCAGAGCCGAAATCGTCCAGCGCAATACGGCAGCCCAATGCCTTGATCTCGCCCAGAATCATGGCCGCCTGTTCGAGATTCACGATGGCGGCCGTCTCGGTGACCTCGAAACTGACGACATCGACTGGCACCTGAAAACGTTCCAGGCTGGAGCGAATGAATTTCAGCAGATCCGGATCGCTGAGCGACTGTCCCGAGAGATTGATGGCGATACCGCCGATCGCTCGCGCCTGAACCGGATGTTCATTGAGCCATCGGAAGGCGGTCTCGATCACCTGGCGATCGACCTCGCGCATCCGATTGAACGCTTCGGCGGCGGCGATAAAGGATTGCAGCGGGAGCGGAGCCCCCTGGTCATCGTAAACGCTGAGCAGGATTTCGCAATGCGGCGTCAGTTCGCGATTGGGATCGATCGGAACGATCCGCTGATAACGCAGACGATGGCGGCCGGATTTGATGACATCCTCCGCTTGCGCCCAGCCGCGCAAGTGATCCAACTGACGGACAATGATCGCATCGTTCTCGCTGAAGAGGAGGACACGATCCCCCCCCTCCCGATGCGAGGCCAGACAGGCCACGCTCGCCGCCGACATCAGCGTTTCCGGACTGGTCGCGTCGTCGCTCAGCAGCACCATGCCGAGACTGCCCGCCAGCCGGAATGGTTTGCCTTGCAGATCGCAGGGCATCGTCGTCAACCCGGCGCGAATCGCCTCGCCGATTTCGGACGCGTGGTCGCGATTCATCGCCGGCATGAGCAAACCGAAGCGGCATCCGCCCAGGTAGGCGAGACAGAACGCGTCCGGAACCACATTTTCCAACAGTCTGGCGACCGCCACCAGGATGCGCTCGCCAGCCGAATAGCCAAAGGTTCCGGTGAGCGTGTCGTAACGATCCAGTTCCAGGAACGCCAGGGCATGCGTGGCGTCGGAATCCTTGCCTGACAGGAGCAGTTGGGTCAGCGAATCCAGCAAACGTCGCTGATTGGCCAGGCCGGTCAATGGATCGTGCGTTTCGTGATAAATGAGACGTTCCTGCATCTCCGTCAACGCAGCGTCGGCGGCACGGGCGACCACCCGCTTGGCGGTCGGCGCCCCCTCGGCGTGCGCCTGACCGCGCGCAAAGGCCTCGGCCAGGCGCTGGCGGCGCAGCACCTTCACCTTCTTGCCCATCGTATCGGTAATCGCCAGGCGAGAACCGTCGTCGTTGCGCCAGATGAGTCGCAGTACCTTGCTCGCGTCCTTGTTCCGCATCCACAGCAGAGCGCCGAGCGGCAAGCCGCTGACCCGCGCCAGCCCCCGCTCCCAGTCCGCGGCGGACAGATCCGCCGGAATCCGTTCGGGTTCGCTCTCGGCATCCGGAATCAAGGGAGAAAAAATCAGAAAATCCTCATCCCGAGAGAGGGATGCGGAGACGCGACGCACGCCGGTTTCAATCCGCCCCAGCAGTTCATTACTACGGATCGAGTCAATTCCGATGTAACTCAGGCCCGCGCGCAGTTGCTCGATCATCGACTCCAGGGTAAGGGACTCCCGCGCGTCGCCTTCTCCCTCGCCCACGTCCTCGCCACCGCTCATGCGGTGCAGACTCAGCAGGAGATTCCAGTACCGATGCCAGCGCGCCCCTGCAATTCCCCCATTGGCACACGCCGATTCCAGCAGGCTCCGCCAGCCAACCTGAACCAATTCATCGACGGCCTGGTGAATCCGCCGTCCGGTCAGTGCGCTGTTCAGCCGTTCGCGCACCTGCTCGCGCGCCAGGCGTTCCCGCTCTTTCGCCTCGCAGACATTCACCCAGTTGACGATATTGTCTTGATAGTCGCGACCCGCCTTGGATTCGATGGTTTCCAGCCGTTTGGATAGTTCATTCAGCGCGGCGGGATCCCGCTCATCGCTGGAGACCAGCGTTTGAGCCGCTTCCTCGAACTCGCGCTGTAAGCCCCGATCGTCGCCTTCCTGATTCAGCAGGAACAGCGCAAGTTGTTCTAACTGATTCAGCAGGGTGACCAGCGGTTGACGGGTATCCGCCATCGCGCCCGGCTCGGTGACCGCCATGGACAGAAAACGCCTGGACAAGGACTTGATGAGCGATTTGATCTGTGGCGGGGTCGAGGGATCTGTCAGCATGTGCGACAGGAGCCGGTCGGTCACATCGACCCGTTCCTCAACCTGCGGAGACATCACCGGCTGGCGCTCGGGATGACTCCCGTCCTGTTTCGGCTCGGCGCTTCGCAGCCATTGGGCGACCAGTTCCCGCAGCGGGCGGTCTGGGTCTGCCTCGGGGAGTTGGAAATCGACGGGCAGTTGGGAGAGCAGATCGGCGACGCGCCGCCCACCCGCGTAATGGCGCGTCGGTCGCCTCTGCGCCCGGTACGCCGACCCGGAGGGGTACAGAGCCAACCGATCGGCGGCCTGCGTGTCCTGAATCGTCTCTGACTCAGCGCGCTGGACTCCGGCTGGCGCGGCCGCGACGCGGTCCTGGGGGGGGGCGAAATCCGGCGTGTCGCTCGGAACTGCGTATCTCGTGGCATCGGCTGCTACCGAGGTCTGGATATCGGTGTCTGTCGTCCGCGGCGGCTCGATGTCGGCGAGTCCCGAGGACGTCCAGGCCCGCAACACCTCCCGATAAAAAGCGCCCAGATTGCTCGATAAATGGTTGGCGACAATCCGCATGGACAGTCTTTGCAGTTCCTTGCCGAGGCCAATTTCGCTCAGTGCCTGCTCAATGGTTTCGGCCAGTGCCAGGGGCTCCATCGGGAGTGACGTATCCTGGAAAATCGCGGAGACCTGGGTGCGCAGGGCGTCCAGCGGTTCGCGTAACTCTTCCTCCAGACGGTTGGCCAATTCCGATTTCGCCAGCCAGACCTCGAATTCTTCCTGATCGACGAGTTGCAAACCGTCCGCCGGGGGGGCAGCCTCCATTCTGGCGGTTGGAACGGCACCCGCGTTTTTCGCCTTGCCGAGATTCCGCAAGGCGTCGAGCAATTCCTGACGGATCCGGCGCGGGATGCTTTCATCCTGAATCGCCCTGGCCAGCAGGCCGATTTCGCCTGTAAAGCGCGCGCGCTCGGCATCGCTCATCGCGCGCTCGCTGTGCGACCAGAGATCCTCCACGAGGCTCTCCAAGAGCGAATCGAGCATGCTGTCCAGACCCTGCCGTCCCACTTCCTGCAAGACCTCGCGCGCCCGAAGCCGGCCGGGATTCAGCTCGAGATCCGCCTCCGGCGGACGCGCCGCGGCGGCCGTCTCGCCAATAAAACGGGCAAGACGCGCCCGGCCATTCCCCTCCAGCCGGATAAACCGCGCGCCCAGCCCGCGATCGACGCGATGGAGAATCTCGACCACGGCCTGAACGGGATCCATGCTCTGCGCGTCCGGCAGGTCAAAATGCAGATCGACATGTTCGCCCGAGACAAAAGGCAGTTCCGGCGCTGTCGCGGAGCTGTCCAGAAGCACGCCGCCATTGCAGATATTCAGCACCCTGCAATTGGTCGGAAGCTGATTGCGGCCGCGCACCTTTGCGTGCAGATCAACCGGATGACGGGTCTGAATGCGACGCTCTCTATACTGTCTTTGTTGGTCAGTCATGTTCTGGATAATACGTATTGGACCATCGGATGCCAGCAGGAAACCTCAGCGAAGATACACCCCGTCCATTCCGATCTTACCGGGTCCGTTGAGTACATAAATCCCCGCTGAATTCGCCTTGACGTGGAACCCCAGGCGGCCGTCGCTGGCGATTTCCGCCCCCGTCACGGCGTCGCGATACACGCCGGGCTTGACGCCCTCGATCGCGATTTGTTGCTCGGCCCCGATCGCCAGACCGACAATGACATAACTCCCGCCCTCTGAATAGTCGCGCACAAAGCGCATTCCACTGCCCCATTCGGCGAGATGGCTCATCCGCGCCTTCTGCAGCGCGGGAATGGCCCGGCGGATCAGATTCAGACGCTGGATGTGACGATACAGCGGATGCGCCTGGGTCTGAGCGATCCGTTCATCGGTCAGATGATCGCCGAAATAGGCGCGACCGGTCCGATGCAGCGTATCGCGCTCGCCCTCGACATCCTGGGGCGCGCCCTTCATGAACTCGATCTCCTCGCCATAATAGAGACAGGGGATGCCGCGCGCGGTCCAGATCAGATTATAGGCGGCCGCCGCCATCCATTGATCGCCCTTAAAACGGTATTTGAAATCGTTGTCCGGACCGACATCGTGATTCTGCAAAAAGGTCACAAGCTGCGTCACATCGCCATAGATCCAGTCCATGCCGAGGATTTGCGCGGTTCCGGCATAGGTACCCTTGCTCACGGTATCGCGAAAGGTCGAGAACAGACCGAAATCGAGCTGCGGAAACCCCGAGTCCCCGCCCGCTTCTGGATCCAGCGGATCGTGTCCGAGCCGCGTGTACCACCAGGGCCGGATCTGCGACGGGCCATTGTCGCCACCGCCCAGATCGCCCCAGCCATAGCCCTTGACCAAATTCTCGCCGAACACGAACAGGCCCGGTTTGTGCGCCTTCCAGGCATTGATGTATTCGAGCAGATTATCGCGCTCGACATGCTTGACGGTGTCGATGCGCAGCGCATCCACGCCCATGTCCAGATAGCGATTGATGGCGTTGATGAGGTAGTCCTTCACGTTCTGACGCTCGGTGGCCAGATCGATACAGTCGCCCGCCAGATGTTTTTGCTGGAGCGGATGGGCGCTCTCCCAATCGCCGCCGCAGATGAAGCCCTCCTGATGATACCAGTCGGGGTCCAGATCCTGGGCGTCGATCCCGAAGAAGCGTCCGGGGCGATAACCGGGCTGGGGGACGGTCTCGCCGGTCTTGGGGTCGAGCAGCGGCTCGCTGCCATCCGGGTCGCGCGCGTGGCGCTCGCGGTACCACGCGGGCGCGAGCGGATTGTCGATGTCGTCGCGATTCGGCCAGGCATAGTTGCCGAGGTTGCCCTGATAGGGACCGTGATCCACCCGGCCCGGCTCGGAACCCTGCGGCACATAATATTTGATCGGCAGATGGTCGATATGGACCTGTCCGCGAATGCCGTACTGACAGGAATGATTGACCACCACGTCCTGAATGATCTTGATGCCCTTGGCGTGCGCCGCGTCGATCAGATCCTGATAGGTGGCGTCAGGCGACTCCAGGCGCGGATCGATGCGGGTCCAGTCGTAGGGGTGATAGCCGTGATAGTCCAGACCGGAGCGGTTCTCCACCGGCGGGGTGATCCAGATGGCGGTGAAACCAAGGTCGCGAAGATAGTCCAAACGCTGGATCAGACCCTTGAAATCGCCGCGCCAGTGGGGGTCGACCGGGTTGCCGGATTCGTCGAACTGGATACGGTCGCGGCAGAAAAAATTGTTCGAGGGATCGCCGTCGTAGAAACGGGTCGTCAGCAGAAAATAGATGGTCTCCTCGCGGAAATCGGTACGCTCATGCAGCGGACGCGGTTCGCTGGACACCTGAGATCGGGGCGGCGCTGGGGGGATGACGGGCGTGGATCGATGCTCGGGTCTGCTCGCGGACCAATGTCCGCTGGCGTTCAGCCAGCCATTCACGCTGCGGAACTGGTCCTTCGTCTGTCGACCCTGGCCGTCGTGGAAAACCAGGTAGAGCGACTTCAGGCCATGAAACCGGATGCTGAACCAACCGTCGCCCTGGGGCTCCATGGCAACACCCGGCCAATCGCTCTCGGCGCCGCCCGGATGACCGGTCCAATAATGGACATGGATGGTGTCGGCCCAATCCTCGGGCCGTTCGAAATGGACAATCAAATCCGGCATCGTGAACGTCCTCCAAATCAAACTGTAAAGATGCTTTCAGGCGTCAGCCACCGATCCCGTGACACTGCGGAGCGGCGTCACGGGAAGATCGCTGCCACGTGCAATCCGAATCAGCCCCGCCAGGTCGCGAAGGCCCGATCCAAGCTCGCCTGGATGCTCGACAGCAACCGCTCGATGGGCTTTTTGTGGACGCTGTACTTGAGCTTCAACAGTTCCTTCTCCTCGCTCGCCGCCAGCAGATAATCGTCGCTGGTCTGAATGGCGTCCACCAGCCCAAGCTCCACGGCGCGCTGGCCGTGCCAATATTCGCCGGTCGCCACCCGCTCCAGATCAAGGGCGGGACGGTACTCGGCAACGAAGCTCTTGAACAGCTCGTGCGTCTCCTCCAACTGTTCGCGCAGCTTCTGGCGGCCTTCGTCCGTGTTTTCGCCGAAAACGGTAAGGGTGCGCTTGTACTCGCCCGCCGTATGCAGCTCGAAATCGACCCCGTGACGCTCCAGCAGACGATGGAAGTTGGGCAACTCGGCGAGCACGCCGATGGAGCCCAGAATGGCGAAGGGCGCGGCAAGAATGCGGTCGGCCACGCAGGCCATCAGATACCCGCCGCTGGCCGCGACCTTGTCGACCGCGACCGTCAGCGGGATGCCCTTGGCCCGAATGCGCGCCAACTGGGAGGCCGCGAGTCCGTGTTCGCTGACCATGCCGCCGGCATTATCGAGCCGCACCAGCACCTCGTCGCCCGGCTGCGCCTCCAGCAGGAGCGCGGTCACCAGCACCCGGAGCGCGGCGACCTCGCTGGCTCGGATATCGCCGTTGAACTCGATGACGAACAAACGCGGGCGGTCGCTCTGCGCCGCCTTCTCGCGTTCCTTTTCGCGCTTGCGTTCGGCCTTGAGAAAGGTCTTGTAGGCCTTTTTCGGCAGCGAGAATTCCTTGAGTGCCTGGGTCAGCGAACGATAGCGCTCATTGAGATCGGTGATCTCCAGATGTTCGCTATGATCGCTGCCCTGCCGGGCGCGGAGCGCCAGGATCAGAAGCACGGCGATCCCGAGAACCAGCGTCAGGGTTTTGGCCAGAAACAGACCGTAATCGAACAGCGAGGCAAACAGCAGATCCATCATGATAATCGTGGTCAGTGGTCAAGCGTGAAATCCAAAGAGCGCGGCGACACGAAATCAATGCGCGCATCCGCGACGCTCAAGCGAGCGTCGCGGATGCGCGGTGGGGCGCCAGCGTGAAGTTAGCGCGATGGATCATAATATACGGCGGCGTCGAAGACGGAGAAATCACGCGATCGTTGGCGAAATCGCGCGAATCAAAGGTGGAACTGCGCCTGCGTCACATCCTGGCCTGCGACGACATCGAAGACTCGCCGTGCGCTGGCCGTACTGAATAACAAGCCGGATCTGGCGGACCTCGCGTCAACGGTCTGGAACTGGTCGCCGCCGGCATCGGAAAAAAGGAGGCAAAAGAGCGGGCGCAAGCCATTGCCGGGCGATTCGGCAAGCTTAAGGTCAAGAAAGAAAAACGAACCACGCAACGACCTGAAAATCGAACAACTTACCCATTTCAACCCGGAATGAAGAAAGCGCCATCGATGCCTTGGCCTAAGCGGTCTCAGCCCGAGACGCAGACTCGTCCGCGACATCGACGATCGCCCTGACCCAGGACTCCATCGCCAAATTGGCCAGCGGCATGGGCGCTTCCAGAAAGGTCACCACGAAGCTGTCCGGCTTCTCGACCACACCGATGGAACGAGGGCGCACGGCCATCACATGGGCATTCGGCAGATGCGTACCAAAACAAAAGACGATGTGCTTGGCGGCCAGGATGTCATGAGCGATCTCGCCCTCGGGGAGCGCGCTGGTGTGCTCGAAATGATCGAAGGTGGCGATAAGCCGGGCAATTTTGTGCTCGCTCACGCAGTCGTTCAGATAGGCGATGATGGCGTCGACATCGCTGAAGCGGGTCTCGGTCTTCGGCACTTCCAGGGTATAAACGGGGTATTTCTCTTGCAGGAGGAACTGTTGCATAAATGCTCTCTGGATGGTTCGGAGGTGGGTGGATAACCGACTAAAATTCTAAGCAATGTCGCGCGGCAAGCATTGAAGATTCGCAATTCCGACGCGCCACATGCCGAGAGCGCCGCCAGTCAGCTCGCTTGACAAGGCCGGTTTTTGCATTACATTGTTAGCACTCTAACGGGTCGAGTGCTAACAAACCTCGCGCCAAGTGCTTGAGTTGTCCTGACCAACCCCAGCTTCCATCAAACCCTGAGATTCCCCGAGGGAGATCGCTATCCATGAAACTCCGCCCTTTACATGACCGTGTCGTCATCCGCCGCAGCGAGGAGGAACGCACCTCCGCCGGCGGGATCCTGATCCCGGACAGTGCCGCCGAAAAGCCGATCCAGGGCGAGGTGATCGCAGTCGGCAACGGCAAGCTGCTCGACAATGGCGGCGTGCGACCGCTCGACGTCAAAGTCGGCGACCGGGTGCTGTTCGGTAAATATTCGGGCACCGAGGTCAAGCTGGCCGACGAAAAACTGCTGGTGATGCGCGAAGACGACATCATGGGCGTCATCGCCTAGCGTCCCGCCGACGCTTCACTGATCACCGATCACTGACCACTCCATTCTTCACCGAGGCTCGAACCGCATGACCGCAAAACAGATTTTTTTTAGCGAACAATCCCGCACCAAGATGCTGCGCGGCGTGGACATCCTCGCCAACGCCGTCAAGGTCACGCTCGGTCCCAAGGGCCGCAATGTCGTGATCGAGAAGTCCTGGGGCGCGCCCACGGTCACCAAGGACGGCGTGTCGGTCGCCAAGGCGATCGAACTCAAAGACAAGTTCGAGAACATGGGCGCGCAAATGGTCAAGGAGGTCGCCTCCAAGACCTCCGATGTCGCCGGCGACGGCACCACCACCGCCACCGTGCTCGCCCAGGCGATGGTCCGCGAGGGTCTGAAGGCGGTCGCCGCCGGCATGAACCCGATGGACATCAAGCGTGGTATCGATCAGGCCGTCGAAGCCTCGGTCGCGGAACTCCAGAAACTCTCCCGTCCCTGCTCGACCAATAAGGAAATCGCCCAGGTCGGCACCATCTCGGCCAATACCGATGAGTCGATCGGCAACATCATCGCCGAAGCGATGGAAAAGGTCGGCAAGGAAGGCGTGATCACGGTCGAGGAAGGCAAGTCGCTGAACAACGAACTCGACCTGGTCGAGGGTATGCAGTTCGACCGCGGCTATCTGTCGCCCTACTTCATCAATAACCAGCAGAGCCAGAAGGCCGATCTGGAAGATCCCTACATTCTGCTGCACGACAAAAAGATCTCGAACATCCGCGATCTGCTCCCCATTCTGGAAGCCATCGCCAAGGCCGGTCGGCCGCTGCTGATCGTCGCCGAGGATATCGAGGGCGAGGCGCTGGCGACCCTGGTCGTGAACAATCTGCGCGGCATTCTCAAGGTCTGCGCGGTCAAGGCGCCCGGCTTCGGCGATCGTCGCAAGGCGATGTTGCAGGATATCGCCACCCTCACCGGCGCGACCGTCATCGCCGAGGAAGTCGGTCTGTCGCTCGATAAGGCGACCCTGAACGAGCTGGGTTCGGCCAAGAAGATTCAGGTCGGCAAGGACGACGCGACCATCATCGACGGCGCCGGTTCGCATGACGACATCAAGGCGCGTTGCGAGCAGATCCGCAGTCAGGTCGAGGACACCACCTCCGACTATGACCGCGAGAAGCTCCAGGAACGTCTGGCCAAGCTGGCCGGCGGCGTCGCGGTCATCAAGGTTGGCGCGGCCACCGAGATGGAGATGAAAGAAAAGAAGATGCGCGTCGAGGATGCGCTGCACGCCACGCGCGCGGCGGTCGAGGAAGGCATCGTCCCCGGCGGCGGCGTCGCGCTCGTGCGTGCCATCGGCGCGGTCAAGGATCTGAAGGGTGCGAACGCCGATCAGGATGTTGGCATCGCCATCGCGCGTCGTGCCATGGAAGAGCCGCTGCGTCAGATCGTCGCCAACGCGGGCGAGGAATCCTCCGTGGTCATGAGCAAAGTCGCGGAAGGCACCGGCAGCTTCGGCTATAACGCCGCCAACGGCGAATATGGCGACATGATGGCGATGGGCATCATCGACCCGACCAAGGTCTCGCGCACCGCGCTACAGAATGCCGCGTCGGTCGCCGGTCTGATGATCACCACTGAGGCGATGGTCGCCGACGAACCCAAGAAGGAAAAGGGGGCGGCGGGTCCAGGCGCTGGCGGCATGGATGATATGGACTATTGATGATTTCACTCGCGTAAAATCATGTGATTGTTCGATGAGTTAAACAGGAAACGTGCGTGCCCGAACTCGGGCACGCTCGCGGCCTTTCCTCCAAGCAATCTGCCGACAAAGCATGCCGACAGACCATCCTCCCTTTGCGGGTTATTCTTGTCCGAATGTCATTCGGTCGTCACATGATGCGATGTCCGAATGACAATTGTCAATTGACCCGTCATCGAAAAAAGCCGTAAATAGCCCGCTTGATCTTCCGGTGCCCGGATGGCCTTCGCCTGATGGGTTAAACGGGAAGTCGGTGCGCGCGCCTTCATGGATGCGCAATGCCGACGCTGCCCCCGCAACGGTAGACGAGCGAACCGCATCCGACGCTGGATGCGGTTCAAGACGCGACCAGATGCCACTGTGATCACTCATGGGAAGGCGTCGCGTTGGGGTTATGCCCGCTCGTAAGCCCGGAGACCGGCCAGAAGATCCGGGGTCGTCGACTTTTCCTGATTTGGAACGGTGGACGGTCTCTCACCGGGGTCGCGTGGGGCGGCTGGCCGGGATGCTGGCCCCGTCGTTTTCCCGTGGTCTCGCTCTCGTCCCGACTCCTCGCCGATCCTCCCTGGATTGGCCCGCGCGGGTGCGCTCGGGTCGCTGTTGGAGCCTTTCGATGAATTACCCTTTGATGCTGGCTGCGCTAATCGTGCCGCTGACCAGTCTTGCCCTCGCCGACGAGACCGCAACGACGCTGGATCCGGTAGTGGTCACCGCCACCCGCACGCCCGAACCCGAAAGCCAGACCCTGGCCTCGGTCACCGTGATCGATCGTGCCGAGATCGAGCGCCGTCAGGCGCGCTCGGTTCCGGATCTGCTGCGCGGCGTTCCGGGCGTTTCCATCGCCCAGAGTGGCGGGGCCGGTCATCCGGCCTCCATCTTTCTGCGCGGTACCAATGCCGATCATGTGCTGATCCTGATCGACGGGGTCAAGGTAGGTTCGTCAACCCTGGGCACCGCGCCGCTGCAAAACCTGCCGATCGAGCAGATCGATCGCATCGAGGTCGTGCGCGGTCCGCGTTCGAGCCTCTATGGCTCCGAAGCCATCGGCGGCGTTATTCAGATCTTCACCAAACGGGGTGGCGGTCCACTAACCGCCCGCGCAAGTATCGGTGGGGGCACACTCAGCACAGGGAGCGTTTCCGCCGGAGTATCCGGGGGTGGCGACCAGGGGTGGTTCAATCTGGGCGCCAACCTCGACCGCACCGACGGAATCAACGCCTGCGACGGACGCCCCTCCCCTTTCGCCGGCTGCGGGGTCACTCAGCCCGACCGGGATAGCTACCGCAATGTCGGCGTGAGTCTACGCGCCGGCTATGAATTCAGCGACGCGGCCAAGCTCGATGTGCATCTGCTGCGCTCCGAGAACCGTTCGGATTTCGACGGCTCGCTCTTCTCCGGCAACGTTTCGCGCGCCGAACAGCAGGTGGTCGGCGGCTCGGCGACACTAAAACCGCTGGAGCCTTGGACGCTGATTCTGGCCGCCGGGTACAGTTGGGACAAGTACCGCGCCTTTTATGAAGACGCGGCGATCGATCTCGACGATCTCTTTGTCGACAGTTTCAACACCGAGCGCGAGACCTATTCGTTACAGAATAATGTCGCGATCCTGCCCGGCCAGCTTGCAACACTTGGCTTCGATTACCTGAACGACCGGGTCGATGGCACGGTCGACTACAACGAGGACTCGCGCGACAACCTTGGCGTCTTCGGCGAGTATCAGGGCCGCTTTGGCGCCACTGATCTGAAACTCAGTCTGCGTCAGGACGACAACCAGCAGTTTGGCGCCCATGTCACGGGCAACGCGGCGCTGGGATACCTGTTCGACAACGGGATCCAGGTATCGCTGTCTTATGGCAGCGCCTTCAAGGCGCCGACCTTCAACGACCTCTATTATCCCAACTTCGGCAACCCGGATCTGGATCCGGAACAATCGCGCAGTCTGGAACTGGGGCTTGGCGGCAGTCTGCCGCTCGGGACGGAGGCGTCCGGGCGCTGGGGGCTCAGTCTTTATCAGACCGACATCGACGACATGATCGCCTTCGATGCCACGACCTTTGCCGCCGCCAACATCGCCAGCGCGCGCATCCAGGGGGTCGAGGCGTCTGGGTCGGCGCGGATTCTGGATTTCGATCTGGGCGCCAGTCTGACCCTGCTGAATCCGGAGAATCGTTCCGATGACGCCAACCAGGGCAACCTGCTACCGCGCCGTCCCGAGCAGAGCTTCCAGCTCGACCTCGACCGCCAGTTCCAGCGCTGGTCGGCTGGCGCGACACTCTTCGTCGCCGGACGACGCTTCGACGATCTGGCCAACCGCACGCGGCTCGATGGCTACACCCTCATCGATCTGCGGGCCGAATATGCCATCACGCCCGCCTTGCGGCTCCAGGCACGGCTGGAGAATGTTTTCGACGAGGAGTATGAAACCGCCTCTCTGTTCAACCAACCGGGTCGGGCGGCGTATCTGACCCTGCGGTATGAGTTTCAGCCGGGGGCGAAGTGAAGGTTCCAGAGGGCCGACGGCAAAGTCGGCGTTCCCAGGCGCACAAACCGCCCATGTCATGCCGGGCACGGTTACAATGCTCGACGAACCCAATGTCCATTCACCCGGCAACCCGACGTTGATCGCGTGGCCGCTCACAGGAGAAACCAAGCCCATGAACGACACCACGGATTCCCGCTCCCGTCTCCTGATCGGACTGGGCCTGGCTGCGCTCATGGCCGCGACCCGCGGGCAGTTTTTCGCACCACTCGTGCATTTGACCCTGGTCGGCGTTCGCTCCCGTTCGCGAACCGCACGGGTGCGTCCGCAATGACCGATGCACTGCTGAGCGCGCCCGGCCAACTGATCCTGGTCGGCAACGAAACCAACCTGGAGAGCGCCCCGCTGGATGCCATCACCCGCCGGTCCCGCGACCTGGCCGGCACCCTGCATCAGGATCTCGCCGCCCGCTGCGATCAGATCATCCTAACCGTGACCAGTCTGCCATTGACGGTCACGGGAGGCGCGGCATGATCGCTGGACTCGCCTGGCTCAACGAACCCTGTCTTCCGGTCGACCGCACGGCGGCCGAGGCCGCGCGCCGGCGTCAGGACCAGCTCACCAAACCGCGCGGTTCGCTGGGCCGGCTGGAAGAACTCGCCATCCGGCTCGCCGGTCTTCAAGGCAAGCCCATGCCCGCGGCCGACCCAGTCCAGATCCTGCTGTTCGCCGCCGATCATGGCGTCGCGGCCGAGAGTGTCTCCGTCTTTCCGCAGTCGGTGACGAACCAGATGGTGCACAACATCGCCCGTGGCGGCGCGGCCATCTCGGTGCTGGCGGCGGCGCTCGGCGCGCGCCTGGAGATCATCGATCTGGGGATGGTCACCGATCCCGGCCCCATCGAAGGCGTGCGTTCCGAGCGGCTGGGCTCCGGCAGCGGCAACATCGCCCGCGAGCCAGCCATGACCTCCGAACAACAGGCGGGCGCCATGAACGCCGGCCGGGCCGCCGTCGAGCGCGCCATCGATAGCGGCGCCAGACTGCTGATCGGCGGCGAGATGGGCATCGCCAACACCACCCCGGCGGCGGCGCTCGCCTGCGCCCTGCTGGATCTGCCACCCGCCGAGCTGGTCGGTCCCGGCACCGGTCTGGACGCCACCGGGATCGCGCACAAGACCGAGGTGGTTGCCACCGCCCTGGCGCGGCATGCCACGCCCGGCAGCACGCCCATGGAACTGCTCGGTCGACTCGGCGGCTTCGAGATCGCCGCCCTGACCGGCGCCTATCTCACCGCGGCCCAACGCGGTCTGCCGGTGCTGGTCGACGGTTTTATCGTCAGTGCGGCGGCCCTCGTGGCAGCACGCATCCAGCCCGATGTCCGCGACTGGCTGCTGTTCGCGCACAACTCGGCGGAACCCGGTCACCGGGCCATCCTGGAGGCGCTGGACGCCGATCCGCTGCTTGCGCTCGGGATGCGTCTCGGCGAGGCCAGCGGCGCGGCGACGGCGGTTCCGCTGCTGCGTTTGGCCTGCGCGCTGCACCAGAACATGGCGACCTTCGCCGAAGCCGGCGTGAGCGAGGGTTGAGAATGACCGACCGTTTTCTGGATCTGTTGCGACTTCGTCCGCTCTGGATCGCCGGGCGCTTCCTGACTCGCCTCCCCTTCCCCGATCCGGGTTGCGTCACGCCCGCCGAAGCGGGCTGGGCGGTGCCCTGGTATCCGTTCGTCGGATTGCTGCTGGGCGGACTGATCGCGCTGGTCGCCTGGACGCTCGGGAGCACGGACCCCAGCGTCGCGGCGGCGCTGACCCTGCTCCTCTGGGTCTGGTCCACTGGCGGGCTGCATCTGGACGGACTCGCCGATAGCGCGGACGCCTGGGTCGGCGGTCTGGCAAGCCGCGAACGCACCCTGGAGATCATGAAGGATCCGCGCAGCGGTCCGGCGGCCGTCACCGCGATCGCGCTGGTGTTGATCGCCAAATGGGCGGGACTGGCGGCACTGATCGCCCACGGCGAATCCTGGCTGCTGTTGTGGATTCCGCTGCTGGCGCGCACCCAGTTACCGCTGCTGCTCCTGACGACGCCCTATGCGCGCAAACGCGGCATGGCCTCGGATCAGGTCAACCAGCTCCCGCGCCGGGCGGCGTGGATGGCGGGCGTGCTCGTGCTGGCGGGATGCCCGCTGAGCCTCGGCTGGATCGGCGGCTTGACAGGCGTCTTGATGGGGCTGGCGCTGGTGCTGGGATCGCTGCTCATCCTGCTGCTCGCCCGACGGTCCATGCTCGCGCGCATCGCCGGATTCACTGGCGATACCGCCGGCGCCTTGGTCGAAATCACCGAAACCCTGCTCCTGCTCGCCACCGCCCTCCTCGCCATCCCTTTCTGAATTATCCCTTGAAAATTAGCAACCTATTGACATCGTTCGGCATCCTGTGTCAACAATAGCCCCAGAGTGTATGCGGTGCACCTTGTCTCGCTGACCTGATCGATCCGTCCGGGGTGCCGGCGGGCGATGGCCGAGCGCCGGTTGACCGCGCTGAATTCATTGTGACGCGAGGAGAATTGGGCCATGTATAGCTGGATCCAACCCGAAAAATCTCTTTATTATCAAGCGCATTTGATTAAGGATCTGTTCGGCGACTGGACCCTGGTGTCCAGTTGGGGCGTGATCGATTCGCGCCGGGGTCGCGTGCGTAAAACCGGCGTCCCTTCTTACCAGGCTGGACTCGAACGGATCAATGCCATCGACAAACGGCGACGACTTCACGGCTATCGACTCGTACAGGGCAAGCCGATGCAATGAACGGATCCAAGCGCTTCGGCTCGCATTTACGGCAACCGGCACTGTTTCGCGTCATGTTCATCATCACCTTAAATCTCTCGATAGCCTGCGCGAGCGTCGCCCAGGAAGCCGCTCAGCCAGATCCATTCCACGTCGAGTGGAGCCAGTCGCGCCTAAGCGTACAGGCTCACAATATTCCTCTTCGGCGAATTTTGAGCGAAATCGCCAGCAAAACCGACATCCAGATGAATGGCATCGACTCGCTACGGGAAACCGTGACGGTCAACCTCGATCAAGCCCCTCTTTACGATGGATTACGCACGATTCTGGACGGCAAGGATTATGTCCTCATTCATTTCCATGAATCATCGGACCATCCGCCAACCCTGACACTGATGATTTTGGGTCAGCCAGGCTCCTCGCCCTCGCCTTTCGTCTATACTCCTAGTCATACACAAGGCGATCAACAAGAGACGACTCTCGACCCGAACGAACGCCTCTCGCAGTTAGAGGGTTCGATCAAAGAGCAGCCTGCCAATTTGCGAGACATCCTTCATGCGGCTGCCCAGGACAGCGAGCCTTTTGTCAGAGAACTCGCCTATCGACAACTGTACGCACTTGACGAAGATGACGCTCGCAACTTGCTGGAGAGAGACGCATCCAGCGATGACGTCGATCGCCGAAGAACCGCGCTGTCCTCGTTCTTTGACCTCTATCACGCATCTCATCCATCAGACGTGTTAGACATGCTCACAGAAGCCGCCAGTGACGACAATCTTGATATACGAACGACCGCCTTCGAGTCGTTAACTCGCTTGGAAGGCGGATTAGTGGAAATCGAAAGAAAATTGGACGACCCTGATCCAGAAGTCAGGATCGTTGCTATCGATGTAATGGCCTCGCAAGGTCAGGAGTCGGCATGGAATGCCATCTCGCTGCTGCGACAAGATCCGGACGAGCAGGTTCGTTCTCGAGTCAATAACTTGTTTTTAGAATTAAATCATGAGGATACATCATATCCAGCGGGTTCTATCGAGTAAAACACACGTTGATAATGATTTTTAAGTCAATCTACCTTCATCTTTCAGGGCCATGAATCATGAGAAAAAGCCGATTACTCATTCTTACCTTCTGCACGTTACTGACGAATGTTACCTTCGCGGGCGACTTGTCGATTCCAGCGAGCAAAAAAGGTTTTGGATTTGACCCCGGCCTGCGTGCGGGCACGGATTTCGTCGCGGGAGATGTCATCGTGGGCCTCTCGACGAAAGGCAAGCAAGAAGGAGTGTTGAATGCCGCCCGGGCGATGCAAGGTCGACTGGAAAAGAAGATGGAAGATGGGAGTGCGGTTCTGCTTCACTTCGGTAACGAGAAAGCGGCACAGGCAGCAATCAAAGCGTTGGCCGTTCGCAGCGACGTACTATTTGTCGAACGCAACGGGTTCGCGCGCATTCCCCCTCTCCCTGACCTGAACAACATGCGGCCTCAGAAATCGGTTCGGAGCACGGCAAATCCTCGCCCCATGTCGGTTTCGACCGATCCAGGAACGGGATTTCAATGGCACCACACCGTCATCCGCAAGACGGCCGCCTTACCTGTCTTCTCTGCCACCCCGCCGACGGTGGCCGTCATCGACTCCGGGGTCGACTACACGCATCCGGATCTCGCTGGCAAGGTCATCAAGGGCAAAAACTCCGTGGCCAATAACTTCGATCCTTACGATGACGATAGCCATGGAACGCACGTTGCCGGAATCGTCGCCGCCAGGAGCGCGAACGGCAGCTATGGCGAGGGCGTGTGTCCAAATTGCAAAATTCTTGCGGTCAAAGTTTTGAACAGCACGGGTTCAGGTACTTGGTTCGATGTTGCAAACGGCATGGCCTGGGTGGTGTCGGTTCGAGGCAACCCGACTTACGGATCCCCCAAGGTTGTCAACATGAGTCTTGGCGGATCGGCCAGCGCGTTAATTTCGACCCAGGTCACCGCCATGAAGAATGCCGGCATGATACTGGTCGCCGCGGCTGGTAATGACAACACAACAAGTCCTATCTCTGCTTATCCTGGCGCCTATCCCAATACCGCCTTGCGGGTCATGGCGACCGAGCAACATGACTGCCGTGCCTATTTTTCCAATTTCAGCCCGTCGACAGCTCCCGGTCAATACAACATCGCCGCGCCCGGCTTTAAGATCTCGTCCACGGTTCCTGAATATGGATACGCGCAATACTCGGGAACCTCCATGGCCGCTCCGGTGGTTGCCGGTGCAGCGGCGCTGGTGTGGGGGCAATATCCTAGCTTGACCCGTGATCAACTCGTCGCTCGATTAGTGACCACGGGCCGAGGAATTTCCTGCGGTTTCGCGACCCCGACCCGGCGGGTGGATGTCCGTAAGGCGATATACGGCACGTCCGAAACCGCCGCCATTGGCCGTCTGCTCGACCCATTCAGTGGTAAGGCGCCAGTTCCCAACACGACTGCGGCCAACGCCAATCTCTACAATGGGGCGACGCTGGTTAAAAGCGATGCCACCAACAAGGGCGGGTTCTATGAGATGACCGGGCTCACGGCAGGTCCGCGAACCCTGAAAGCGGCTCGGGCCGGTTACATGAGCAACGTCGCGCTAAGAGGTTTGACTGTCAACGCGAGCGTGGTGACACCCCCATCAACCGACGCCTTACCCATGACTCGCACGGTGGGTAACGCGACCATCACGCTGGATTGGAAGAATATGCAGCCGATGGTTGACACGACCGGATGTGGCTCCGGCTGCAACGGGTGGGAATTCGATCTGTTAGCCAAGACGCCAAGCGGCAGCTATATTTATTGGGATAATGCTGGCGATTTATCGGGTGCGCCTTACGTGTTTTATCCACGCGATTCCTATGATGACTATGAGCCACTGGAAATGATTGTGGTCGGAAATTCTGCCTCGCTTGGGATCTACAAGATCTTCGCACGGAATGAATGGACGGGAAGCGATTCTTGGAGTGATTCCTGGGCGCTTTCGGGCGCGTCTATTCAACTTTATAATGGTGCCACGCCGCTTGGTGGGTTATTGTCACCGCCCGCAACCTGTGGGCTAAACGAATACTGGTATGTCGGCGATTTAACGAAAACCAGTGCAACCGCTTACACTTGGACCATCAAAAATACCTGTTCCAACGTGAGCCCATAGAGCGTTCGCGGTCAGACGGTCGATATCGAAGGCGAGTAAACCGCAATACATGATCCCGACTCAACGACCTTGTTGAGTCGGGGATGAGCGCAAGCGGAAAGCGGTTTTATCCTCCATTTCCAGGGCGATGTGTCCACAGACGACCGGCTTGTTCACGCCAACCCCTTGGCCCAACGATGGTGCCGCCGGCCCCTAGCCTGATCTCGACTGCGCCTTCGATCGCCGTATTGAACGCCCCAATCCCCTGCCCCGCCACCCGTGCGCGGACCATCCGCGCCGGAAACCCAAAGTGGTTGGCATATCCCGCGGAGAACAGCACCAGGCCAGGTGCGACGGCATGCAGAAATTCGCCACTGGTGGATGTGGCGCTACCGTGATGCCCGGCGACCAGGATATCGCTGCGTAATTTGGATCCGAGCCGCTCCACCAGTCTCCGTTCCACCCCCTGTTCGACATCGCCGGTCAGTAGAATGGACCGGCCGCCAGTCTCGATCCGCAACACGCATGAAGCGTTGTTCCCGCGCGCGCCTCCGTCCTCCGGATGCAGGAACAGGAATGACACGCCGGACCACGTCCAGCCGTCCCCGGCCTGACAGGACGTGGCGCCAGGAAGATCAAGCTCGGTCGTCTCACCGCTCTGAAGATGATCGAAGGCGATCCGTTCCGCCAATCCCAGCAAACCGCCGGTATGATCACGATCGGCATGACTGACCACCAGCCGGTCGATCCGGTCGATCCCCTGAGCCAGGAGAAAGGGCGCCACGACGGCACTGCCGGTATTGAACCCACTGGTGAAACCGGGGCCGGTATCGTAGACCAGCGTGCCCTCCCCGGTCCGCGCCACCGCGGCAAGCCCCTGCCCGACATCCAGCAGCGTGAACCAGACCTCGCCGGGGGCTGGGCCGGGAGGACGGATCGCGACCAACGGCAGGAGCAGCACTAGCCCCAGCCAGCGTCCGGGCAGTCCACGCGGCGCCAGCAGCAGCATCACGCCAATGGCCGAGACACCCCAGACCCAGGGCAGCGGCGCCGGAAAGGTCGCCGCCGCCCACGGAAGCGTCGCCAGCCAGGCCAGGCCATCCAGGCACCAACCGAGCAGTTCGGCGGTCAGGATCAGCGGCCAGGCGAATCCAGGGATCAGGCTCGCCAGGCTGGCGATGAGCACCAGCGGCAGGAGCAAACTGAACAGCGGAACCGCGACCAGATTGACCAGCGGAGCAATGAGCGAGACGCGCCCGAACATTGACAGGAGCAGCGGCAATAGACCGATGGTTACGGCCCATTGGGCACGACCCCAGCGGGTCCAGAGATCGCGGCTCGGCAGGCGTTGCCCCAGGTTGAACAGCAGTAGAGCCACCGCCGCGAAGGACAGCCAGAACCCATAAGACAGTACCGCCCCTGGGTCCAGTGCCAGGACTCCAACCAACGCGAGCGTCAGGGCATGATAGGGGCGTAGGGTCCGCCGCCAGAAAAACGCGCCGAGCACCACAGCAAGCATGACGAGCGCGCGCTGGGTAGAGACCGAGAAACCGGCCAGGCCCGCATAAACCAGCGCCGCCAGGATACCGGCCAAGGCTCCCGCCCGTGGAGCGGCCAAGGCGAGCGTCAACCGAACGCTCCGTGACCACAGCCAACGCGCCAGAACCAGGAACACGCCGGCGATCATCCCGACATTCAGACCGGAGATCGCGACCAGGTGACTGGTACCCGTCAGGGTCAGGATCTCCCAATCCTCGGGATTGAATCCGGATGTCTCACCGATGGTCAATGCCTGAACCAGCCCCAGTGTCCGGGCATCGCCTAGTACCCTGGCAAGATGATCGGCGATTCCCTGACGCCAGCGATCCAGCCAATAGGGTCCGGAACCTGCATCCAGGCGTTCGAGCTCCTCGCTATGACGCAAATGGCCAGTCGCCTTGATACCCTGTTGAAACAGCCAGCGCTCGAAGTCGAATCCTCCGGGGTTGGCATACCCATGACGCGGTTTCAAACGCACCGGGAGCCGCCAGCGCTCGCCGGCCTTCAGCGCGGGCGCGCCCTTGTACCAGGACAGTCGGACCAGCCCCTGAAAGGGAATCGGGTTCGTGTTCTGCAGAGTGCGTTCGACCTGAAACAGAAAGCGCGTGGCGTAGCCGGTCTCCACTGGAATGGAGGCGATGCGTCCCTCCAGCAGCAGCGGGGCACGGGCAAGTTCGTCCGGGAAGGGTTGGCAAAGCACCGCGCAAGCGTGGAGTTGCGCCCAGAAGATACCGAGCAAGCATGCAAAGGGCAGTCGCAGCAAAACCAGACGCCACGCCAGAACCGCAAGCAACAGCGTCAGTAGCCCAACCAACCACAGAGGGGGCATCACGGGGAACAGGTGAAAGGCCGCGACTCCCGCGGCGAAGGCTAAGCCGGCACGCATGCGCATCGCTCCTTTGCAGCAGGCCAGTCTCAATCCGAGAGCTTAAACAGTGCCAGCGCCGGTTGGTTCATGCAAGGCCGAATCGATATACGCGCACAACGCAGGCACGGACAAGATAAATCAGCGGCATTTCCAGTGTCTGCCCTATACTCGCAAATGAAGGCAAAGAAAGCCTGAACCGCGTCCAGCATGTCATGCGTCGTTTCCGCAACGAATCGACCGCGCATAAACCTATAAACATCGGAGCCTGTTCGGTTTAGGTGCTTCATCTTTCGATTATTTTAACTGCGTCTCACCGATGGCCGTTGGTCGCCAGAGTGGCTGGAGTCAGTCAACGCCTATCACGCTGGACGCGGTTTAAGACCACGCGGAACCTCTGTGTGAAAAAATGGCTAAAGCGCGTCATTCCAACTCCCAAGGCGATCCGAGAAAACGAGCGGATTAGCAACGTCTTCGGCAAGCTTCTGCACGATCCGAATCTGTGGCATCTGAACCGGCGGTCGGTCGCGGGTGCGGTCGCAATCGGATTTTTCGCCATGTTCCTGATTTTTCCAGCCCAATCGCTGATCGCCGCGGGTTTTGCCATTGCACTGCGCGTGAATCTACCGATCTCCGTCGCGCTGGTCTGGACCACCAATCCAGTGACGAGCCCGCCGATGTTTTATTTTGCTTATGTCGTCGGCTGTTGGATTCTTGGCCACGAGGCGGTGGGCTTCGATTTCCATTTCTGGCTGGACTGGCACAACTGGCTGGAGGTCATCGCGCCACTCTTGCTGGGTAGCCTGATCTGTGGCGCAGTTTGTTCATTTGCGGGCTATCTGGCGATTCAGGCCATCTGGCGCTGGAAACTCATGCGCCAAATCCGCGCACGCAAGGAACGCTATCGCGCGATGGCTGCGTCGCGGCTCAGCACCCCGTCATCCAATCGCCAGATCTGATCCATCCGCGACGCCAGTTCAGTGTCGTGAGTGACGATCACCAGACTGGTGCCAATATCCCGATTCAACTCCAGCATGAGTTCGTAGACCCCGCCCGCCGTTTTGCGATCCAGATTCCCGGTCGGCTCGTCCGCCAGCAGACAAGCTGGGCGTGTCACCAGAGCACGGGCGACGGCCGCGCGCTGGCGCTCGCCACCGGATAGCTCTCCTGGCTTATGGGCGCCACGGTGTCCAAGACCGACCCGCTTCAAGAGATCCTCGGCCCTGGCGCGCGCCTCGGCCGGCCGGGCGCCGCCGATCAGCAGGGGCATGGCCACGTTCTCGATGGCCGTGAATTCCGGGAGCAGATGATGGAACTGATAAACGAAACCGAGATGCCGGTTGCGCTGCAGTCCCCGCTTCGCTTCGGACAGGCGGCTCACCTCCTGGTCCAGCCAGCGCACGCTGCCCGAGGTCGGGCGATCCAGACCGCCGACACAATGCAGCAGGGTACTTTTGCCCGACCCCGAGGCGCCGACAATGGCGATCCGTTCGCCAGGGGCGACGCGGAACGTCACCCCGCGTAGCACCTGAACCTCCTGCGGACCCTGCTGAAAGGTCTTGACGAGCCCCTCGACCTCCAGAACCGCTGCGGCTTCATTCATAACGCAGGGCCTCGGCCGGTTGCGTCTGGGCCGCGCGCCAGGCGGGATAGATGGTCGCCAGGACCGACATCAGAAAGGCCCCGCCGCTGATGGACAGCACATCGGCCAGATGTACGTCGGACGGCAGTTGACTGATGTAATAGATGGTCGGATCGAGAAAATGCACGCTGAACAGCGTTTCGATGGCCCCCACCACCGGCTCGACGTTCCAGGCCAGCACCACGCCGGCAAGCATGCCGATCAGGGTGCCGATCAGCCCGATCGCGGTTCCCTGCACCATGAAGACCGCCATCACCCGCGCGGGCGAGAGCCCCAGGGTGCGCAGTACCGCGATATCGGACTGCTTGTCGGTGACCACCATTACCAAGGTCGAGACGATATTGAAAGCGGCCACGGCCACGATCAGAAAGAGGATGATGCTCATCATGCGTTTCTCGATCGCCAGCGCGCTGAAGAAGTTGCTGTGCACCTGCGTCCAGTCGACCAACCGGTAGGAGCCGCCCAGATCGTAGGCGATCTCGCGCGACAGCCGCGGCGCCTCCCACATGTCGGTCAGCTTGATCCGCACCCCGGAGACCGCCTCGCCGTAGTTCATGAGCTTGGATCCATCGCCGAGATGGATGAAGGCCGCGTTGCGATCGTAGTCCGCCATACCGACCGCGAAGATGCCGCTGACCGTGAAGCGCTTGAGTCGCGGCATGATCCCGACCGGAGTCGCACTGACTTGCGGGGTGACGACCGTCACCTTATCGCCCGGACCCACGCCCAGAAAGGCCGCCAGATCGCGTCCGAGGATGATGCGGAACTCGCCGTCGACCAGATCGTCGACCGATCCGCTGACCATTTGGTCGCGCAGATCGGCGACCTCGTCTTCTTCGGTCGGAACGATGCCGCGGACCAGCGCGCCGCTCACATAGGAGCTGTTGACCAGCATCCCCTGGACCTCGACGAAGGGCGCCGCGCCGACCACGTCCGGGTGCGCGCGCACCTGTTTTAGCACCTCGCGCCAGTCTGCCATCCCTCCTCCGTAAGGGTCGGTTAGGGTCGCATGCGAGGCCATGCTCAGGATGCGCTGCTGAATCTCCTTATGAAACCCGTTCATGACGGACAGCACCACGATCAGGGCGACGATGCCCAGCGTGATCCCGACCATCGAGGTGCCCGAGATAAAGGAGATGAAATGATTGCGGCGTTTCGCGCGGGTATAGCGCAGGCCGATATAGAGTGGGAGGGGATGATACATAGGGGCGGGATTTAACCATAAAGTCGTCTGAGGAACCGCGATAATTTTCATCTGGACGCCGCGCCAGGAAGCCGGCCCTCGAACGCCCAGGCGCGGTCGGTCAGCATGCGCGCGATCGACAGCCCGATGGCGATTCCGGCGACGATGAACATGGCCTCGTAGGCGTTGGTGATCGCCTCCAGGGGCATGTCCTGATTCGCGTACACCAGCGCCTGATAGGCCGTCGTGCCCGGAATCATGATGAGCACCGGGGGCACGGACAGCACGATGCGCGGACAGCGCATCCATCCCGATATCCAGGCCGCCAGCAGACCGACCAGCAGGGTCGCAATGGGTGCGGCCACCTGCAACGGCAACGGCACCTCGACCAGAGAGAGTCGCAAAGTATTGGCCAGCATCCCGATACAGGCCGCCGCCAGCGCAATGCGCGGCGGCGTGTTGAACATGATGGCGAAGCCGAAGACGCCGCAGAAGCTGGCAAGCAACTGCAACAGCAGGAGTGTCGATCTCGGCAGGTTCAGTTCGGGCGCCCGCAGCGGAACCAGATGGACCAGTTCGGCGACCAGCCAGGCGCTGATCGCCGCCACGGTGACCACCAGGATCGCATAGGTCAGGCGTGAAATCCCCGCGGTAAAGTCCAGTCGCGCCAGATCCAGCGCGGCGGTAATGAGCGGAAAGCCGGGGATGAGAAAGAGCACCGCCGAGGTATAGCCGGCGGCATGGCGCGCACTGGGCACCCCGAGACTCATCAGGAGTCCCGTGACCCCCAGATAGAGCAGACAGGCCGTCGCCCCCGCCATGAGGGTGACGCCGAGCTGATTGAGCCGATAACGGGCCAGGGTCGCGCGCAGCCACTGTCCCGCGCCCGCCCCGACGGCCACCCCCAGACACTCGACCCAACCCCCGTGATTGAGAAAGCAGAAGGCGGCGCAGGCGACCAGCGCCGCCAGTGCGGTCATGAACGGTCCATAACGAGCGGGCCGGTGCGCGATGGCGTCGAGCTGTCGATTGAAGTCCGCGACACTCGCGCCCGGCTGGGTGCCCAGCGCCAGCGCCTCCATCTCGACGATCCGCCCGGCATTGACGCTCACGGCGGGAATGGTCCCGACCAGCGTATGCGCCTCGCCCTGCCGGATGCCGGTGGCGATGACCGTGTTGAGCGTCACCTCGGCATGGACGGCGTCTAGACCCAGTGCATTCCCCACGCGGTTCATCTCTTCCTTGACGCGATAGGCGCCGGTTCCCGCCGCCGCCATCAGCGTTCCGGCGCGTACGACAGTTTGGCAGATCGCCGTGAATTCGGCGGATTCGAGACGGCTGGTTTCAACAGGGCGGTTGATCGGATGAATCCTCCAGGATCGTGATTGGTGTGGATGCGTCAAGCACGCCCTCTTCCCCAGGCGTTTGGCAGGACGCGCAAATCGTGTCGATGGACGTCCGTCTGCCCCGATCGGCGCCAATGTTCTCGTCGCGATCGCCTGTAGACCGTTAAACTGCGTCGACTCTAGCACGACAGATGGGCGCCCATCTGGCCGACGGCTCAAAACGCCGCCTCCCGTGATGGACGCGGTTTCACTCACAAACAACCGAGACCCCAAAATGCGCCGACTGCCCGCCGAATGGGAACCCCAGAGCGGGGTCATGCTCACCTGGCCGCATGCCGACACCGACTGGGCGGATCGCCTGGAGCAGGTGGAAACGCTCTATGCCGAACTCGCCGCCATGATCAGCCGCTTCGAAAGGGTTCTGATCGTCTGCCGGGATCGCGATCATGCCGAACGTATCAGGGGTCTGGCAACCCCGGCCGGCGCGGATTCCGCACGGCTTGACCTCGGCATCGCCCCGAGCAACGACACCTGGGCGCGCGATCATGGCCCGATCACTGTCCTGACCGATCAGTCACAACACCTGTTGCTGGATTTTCGCTTCAATGGCTGGGGCGGCAAGTTCAGCGCGGATCGGGATGACCGGATCACCGCACGCCTGGCGGCGGACGGCCTATTCGGCGATGCTCGGCTCGAAACCAGCGATCTGGTGCTCGAAGGCGGTGCGATCGAGACTGATGGCCATGGCACGCTGCTCGCGGTCACTCGCACCCTGGTCGATCCACGGCGCAACCCCGGCCGCACGCGTGCGGACATCGAGCACGAACTGACCGCACGGCTCGGCCTCCGTCATTTTCTCTGGCTGGAACATGGTGCCATCAGCGGCGACGATACCGATGGACATATCGATACACTCGTCCGCTTCTGCGATCCGCGGACCCTCTGTTATGCCCGTTGCGAGGATCCGCTGGATGCGGATTTTGCCGAGTTGCAGGCAATGGAGGCGGAACTGCGGGCACTGCGCGACCCCCAGGGTTGCCCCTATCGATTGGTTCCGCTCCCCTGCCCCGCGCCGATCCTGGATGAGGATGGCGCGCGACTTCCGGCGGGGTATGCCAACTTCCTCATCATCAATGATGCGGTTCTGCTCCCTGTCTACGGCGATCCGGCGGATCAGCAGGCGTGCGCGATTCTGGACGATCTGTTCCCGAGCCACGACATTCTGACGCTCGACTGCCGCCCTCTGATCCGTCAGGGTGGAAGCCTGCATTGCATCAGCATGCAGCTTCCAGGTTAGATCAGGCCAACATGCGGGAACGCGGCACCCTGGGGTTTTTCTCCCTTGAGCGAACCGAAGCCGCTGCGCGGATTTGCAATGGGAACCTGACCCCGGCTTCGGAGACCTGACCGTATGCCGTAACAGGCTGATTAACTTGCTGGTTAAAGTCCAGCCGATGGAGTTGCTCGTACACCATTGTAGTGCCCCGGAGCGGCGTTTGGGTAACCAAGGGTCGTGAGTTCCGAGGGT
>NZ_NHSQ01000042.1 GCF_016653465.1 Thiocystis minor
TGAATGGTGCCGTTTTTAACGACTTCCGAAGAATGACAGCTTGGACAAATCATGGCTTCGTGTTCGCTCTTTAATCAATGGGGATGGATAGCGTACTACGCTCTCACTACTTTTTGCAGGACTACCCTGGAACCGTCTGCTGCCCCTCGGCGCCATGCTGCTGGCCGCCTTCCCCGTCCTGGCCGGCACGACCACCTACACCTATGACACCCTCGATCGCCTCACCCGCACCGTGGCCGGCGATGGCACGGTCATCGACTACAGCTACGACGCGGCGGGGAATCGCACCAGTCATGTCGTTCAGATCGCGACCTTCGCCCTGACGCTCGCCAAAGCCGGCACCGGGACCGGCACGGTCAGCGGCGGCGGCACCTACGCGGCCGGCGCCCGCGTCACCCTCACCGCCACCCCGGCGACCGGCAGCACCTTCGCCGGCTGGAGCCCGAGCCCCTGCGCCGCCAGCTTCACCATGCCGACCAATGCCCTAACCTGCACCGCCACCTTCAACAGCACTGCCAGCGGTGTGACCCTGCGCATCGCCGACGTCAGCAAGGCCGAGGGCCACTCAGGCACCACCACCGCCAACTTCACGGTGACTCTGTCCCCGGTCAGCACCGGTACCATCACGGTGAAATACGCCACTGCTAACAATGGTAGCGCGTCCGCCGGCAGCGATTACACCACCGCCAGCGGGACGCTGACCTTTACCGCTGGTCAGACCAGCAAGACGGTGGCAGTGAACGTGATCGGCGACAATGTCAAGGAGGCGAACGAGACCTTTGTCGTCAACCTGAGCGCACCCACCGGCGCCACCCTCGCCGACGGTCAGGGCCTGGGCACCCTGCTCAATGACGACGGCCCTGTCTTACGAATGGTCGATCTGAGCAAGGCCGAGGGTAATGCCGGCACCAGTCATGCCACCGTCAAGGCGACCTTGACGCCCGCCAGTACCGGCACCGTCACCGTGAAATACGCGACCGCCAACGGTACGGCCGTTGCGGGCAGCGACTATACTGGGGCTAGTGGTACCCTTACTTTCGCTGCGGGGCAAACCAGCAAGACCTTTCCCGTGCCCGTCATCGGGGACACTCTCGTCGAAACCAACGAAATCCTCCTCGTCAATCTGAACACCGCCACCGGCGCGACCATCTTCGACAATCAAGGTCAGGTCACCCTTCTCAACGATGACGGTCCGGTGCTGCGCATTGCCGACGCGAGCAAGACTGAGGGTAATACTGGCACCAGCCCCGCCAACTTCGCGGTGACCCTGTCCCCGGCCAGAAACGGCACCGTCACGGTGAAATACGCCACCGCTAACGGGACCGCCCTGACAGAGAACAAAGACTACAGCGCCACCAGCGGGACGCTGACCTTCGCTCCGGGGCAGACCAGCAAGACGGTGGCGGTCAGCGTTACTGGAGATAAGGTGAAGGAGCCCAAGGAGACCTTCGTCGTCAACCTGAGCGCACCCACCGGGGCGACCCTGTTCGACAGTCAGGGACTGGGCAATATCCTCAACGACGATTGATCGCCTCCGAGACGTTCGGGCTATCAACACATAGGCGCGGGCAAGCCCGCGCCTATGTGTTGCCGACGCCGCATGTCTGCGTATCCACCCTCTGGAGCGCCACCCCGCCATCGTCCCGATGGGTTTTCGGACTCCCTCCGCCGATGGAGCATTTAGGCAGCGCGAAAGGTCTACAATAGAGCCTTTGCCAGCGGGCAAAGGTGCCGGTTGCGAAGACTGGATCGATGGCGGGCGACGGCCCTGCCAACCAGCCCGTGACCTGCCCCGCCATGCTGGAGGAGAGTGAGCGATGAGCAACCCCATGAAAAACCTACCCCGTCGACCGGTCATCCTGATCATCCTGGATGGCTTCGGCGTCAATCCCGCCAAGGCCAACAACGCCGTCGCGCTTGCCAGCACGCCGAATCTGGATCGCTATTTTGCGACGCATCCGCATACCACCATCCAAGCATCGGGTCTGGCGGTCGGTCTGCCGGATGGACAGATGGGCAATTCCGAGGTCGGCCACATGTCGCTCGGTTCCGGCTGTGTGGTGCGTCAGGATCTGGTGCTGATCGACCAGGCGATTACCGATCACAGCTTTTTCGAGAATCGCGTGCTGGTCGCCGCCGCCAAGGCCGCCGCCGCGCAGGGCCGGCCCATTCACTTGATGGGCCTGGTCTCGGACGGTGGCGTGCACAGTCATGTCAGCCATCTGGTCGCGCTGATCAAGCTCTGCAAGTTCCAGGGCGCGCGCCCCATGGCCCACCTGTTTACCGACGGTCGCGATACCGCCCCGCGTTCGGCGCTCAATTATCTGAACGCCGTGGAAGGCGCGCTGGAGGTTGCGGGCGGCAAGGTCGCGACTGTTTCCGGGCGCTATTACGCCATGGATCGGGACAATCGCTGGGACCGCACCGAATTGGCTTGGCGGGCCATGGTGGATGGCGAGGGAGAGCACGCAGCCAGCGCGCGCGAGGCGATCACGGCCTCCTACGCCGCGGGCCAGGACGACGAGTTCATCCGTCCCACCATCGTCGCGGGCGGCGAGTCGATCCAGGACGGCGATCAGGTCGTCCACATCAATTTCCGCAAGGATCGCCCGCGTCAGTTGGTCATGGCCTTCTTCAAGCCCGATTTCGAGCACTTCGACCGACGTGGCGTGATCGGCGTCAAGGTCACCTGCATGATGGAATATGACGAATGGTTCGGGCTGCCCTTCGCCTTCGACCACGACATGCCCAAGACCACGCTCGGACAGATCCTGAGCGACGACGGTCTACCGCAGTTCCACTGCGCCGAGACCGAGAAATACGCCCATGTCACCTTCTTCTTCAACGGCGGGCGCAGCGATCCCTTTCCCGGCGAGGAGCGGGCGCTGATCCCCTCGCCCAAGGTCGCCACCTACGACCTGCAACCCGAGATGAGCGCCCCGGCGGTCGCCGATGCCGTGATCGAGGCGCTCTCGCGGCGCACGTTTCCCTTCATCGTGGTCAACTTCGCCAACGGCGACATGGTCGGGCATACCGCCGTGCGCGCGGCGGTCATCGCGGCGGTCGAGACGCTGGATCGCGAGGCCGGGCGGGTCATGGATGCCGCGGTGGCGGCCGGCTATTCGGTGATCCTGACCGCCGATCACGGCAACTGCGACGAGATGGTCGATCCGGTCACCGGCGAGCCCCACACCCAGCACACGCTCTACCCGGTGCCCTGTCTGATCGTTGACGAAACGCCATGGCGTCTCTCGATCGGCGGCGGACTCAAGGACATTGCGCCCACGGTGCTAACCCTGATGGGTATTCCGGTGTCCGAGCGGATGGATGGGCATTCGCTCCTGCTCGGCCCGGTCACGGTCTGATCCATGCGGGCCTATTTGGATCTGCTGCGCGATGTCGTCGAGAACGGACTCGACAAATCCGACCGGACCGGGGTTGGCACCCGCTCGGTGTTCGGGCGGCAGGTCCGTTTCGATCTGCGCGCCGGCTTCCCCCTGCTCACCACCAAGCGCGTGCACACCAAGAGCGTGATTCACGAACTGCTGTGGTTTCTCTCCGGCTCGACCGACAACCGGCGATTGAACGCACAGGGCGTCAGCATCTGGGACGAATGGGCCGCCGAGGACGGCAACCTGGGGCCGATCTATGGCGCCCAATGGCGCAGTTGGGCCTGCCCCGACGGACGGACGATCGATCAGCTTGCCGAACTGATCGCTACCATTCGCGCTCGTCCCGACTCGCGCCGGCTGGTGGTCTCGGCCTGGAATCCGGCGGACCTGCCGGACGAGTCCATCGGTCCGAGGGACAACGCCCGTGCCGGGCGCATGGCGCTCGCCCCCTGTCACTGTCTGTTCCAGTTTTACGTCGCCGGGGGGCGTCTGTCCTGCCAGCTCTATCAACGCAGCGCCGATCTGTTCATCGGCGTGCCCTTTAACATCGCCAGCTATGCGCTGCTGACGCAGCTGATCGCCCAGCAATGCGATCTGGAGGTTGGCGAATTCATCCACACCTTCGGCGACCTGCATCTCTATCGCAATCATCTGACCGATGAGATCGTTTTCGAGCAACTCGCCCGCGAATCCCGGCCACTGCCGACTTTGCGTCTGCTGCGTCGTCCAGACAGCCTGTTCGACTATCGCTTCGAGGATATCGAGATCGTCGACTATGCTCCGCATCCGGCGATCCGCGCGCCGATCGCCGTTTAAAGGTATCGCCTTCGCAACTGATATCCAGACATGGCCTTGGCTGGGTGGGGCGGAGCGGGTTTCAAACCCGCCCCCACGTCCGGTGATCGCGTTCGATGGCTATAATGTCCCGAAAAGCCGAATCCGCCAGCGAATCTGCGATGTCGCACGCGCCTCCGTCGTGCAAAGAATCGGGATCGTCGTTTCCCAACACCGCTTGACCGATCAGGTCCATCAGACGCCCGTGACGCCCATCCAGATCCGCCGCATTCCGAACCATGCCGACATCGCCGTCGCTCGTACCCCCGCGGAACTGCTCGCCGCGCTTTATGCCAATCGCGGTCTGACCGATGCGGGCGATGCCGCGCCGGGGCTCGGCGCGCTGGCGTCCATGGGCGCGCTGCACGGACTCGACCGGGCGGTGGCGTTGCTCGCGGACCAGCTTCGCGCCGGCGGTCATCTGCTGATCGTCGGCGACTATGACGCGGACGGCGCCACCGGCAGCGCGCTTGCCGTGCGCGGTCTGCGCGCGCTGGGCGCGGCGCGGGTGTCCTATCTGGTGCCCAGCCGTTTCGCCTTTGGCTATGGTCTGAGTCCGGCGGTGGTCGAGGCGGCCCTGACGCAGCGACCGGATCTCATCGTCACGGTCGACAACGGTATCGCCAGCATCGCCGGGGTCGCGCGGGCGTGTGAATTGGGCATTCCGGTGCTGGTCACCGATCATCATCTCCCCGGCGACCGACTCCCGGACGCCGCGGCCATCGTCAATCCCAATCAGCCCGATTGCGCCTTTCCGAGCAAGCATCTGGCGGGCGTGGGCGTGGTCTTCTATCTGCTGGCCGCGCTGCGCGCCCATCTGCGCGAAACCGGTTGGTTCGAGGCCGGTCGGGTCGCGCCGAATCTGGCCGAGCTGCTGGATCTGGTCGCGCTCGGCACGGTCGCGGATGTCGTGACCCTGGACCGCAACAACCGTATTCTGGTTGAACAGGGTCTGCGACGCATCCGCGCCGGGCACTGTTGTCCGGGAATCCTGGCCCTGTTGCAGGTGGCGGGCCGAGATCCGACCCGCGCGACGACCACCGACCTGGGCTTTTTCGCCGCGCCCCGGCTCAACGCGGCTGGGCGGCTGGAGGAGATGTCGCTCGGCGTCGAGTGTCTGCTGACCGATGACCCGGCGCGCGCTTTTGAGATAGCCCAGGAGCTGGACGGTCTCAATCGCCGCCGACGCGAGATCGAAGGCGAGATGAAGGATCAGGCCGAATTGCTCCTGGATGCGCTCTGTCTGGATGGCGAGACGCTACCGCCCGCGCTCTGTCTCTTTGGCGAGGACTGGCATCAAGGGGTGTCGGGAATCGTCGCGGCGCGCATCCGCGAGCGTTATCATCGCCCCGTGATCGCCTTCGCCGAGGCCGGCGACGGTCTGCTGCGCGGCTCGGCGCGTTCCATCGACGGGCTGCATATCCGCGACGCCATCGATCGGGTCGACCGCCGTCATCCGGGTCTGATCGAGCGTTTCGGCGGGCATGCGATGGCGGCTGGCCTGACCCTGCGCACGGAAGGTCTGGATGACTTTCGGATCGCCTTCATTGAGGCGGTCCGGGCGCAACTCGGGGATCTCCCGCGCCAACCCGAGATCCGTTCCGATGGCCCGCTGCCCGGCGGGTTGATGACGCTGGACACGGCGGAAGCCCTGCGGCTGGGCGGCCCCTGGGGCAAGGGCTTTCCAGAGCCTTGTTTCGACGGCGGCTTCGAGGTGCTGCAAGCGCGGATCGTGGGCGAGCGTCATCTCAAATTGCGAGTGGCCATGCCCAACGGCGAGCCGATCGACGCCATCGGGTTCAACCTGGGCGAGAAGCTGCCCGAGGCGCGGGGCCGGGTTCGACTGGCCTATCGGCTGGACGTGAACGACTATCGCGGCGTTCGCTCGCCGCAGCTAATCCTTGAGGATCTGCAGGCAGACCTCTGACTAAACGCCAGGATTTCCGAACCCATACCGATGATTGAACATCAATACGATCCCGACCGGGATGACGACGAGCAACCGCCCGAAGGTCCAAGCAAGAGTCAAATCAAACGCGAGAAGCTGGCGCTGCAGGCGCTGGCCGAGCGTCTGGCGGGCATGCCGCGCGCCGAGCTGGAGCGCTTGAAACTCAGCCCGGCGACCTGGACCGCGCTCGACGAGACCTCGCGCATCAAGGATATACGTGCACTGGGACGGCACTGGAAGCGGATCGCTAATCTGCTGGAGAAGGAGGATATGGCGGCCGTCCATGCGCTCATGGATCAGGCGGGGGAGCGCGAGCGCGAACTGAACGCTCGTCACCATGCGCTCGAACGCTGGCGCGAACGTCTGATCGCCGAGGGCGATGCGGCGCTGGCGGACTTCATCAAACAATGTCCGGCGGTCGACCGTCAGCAGCTACGAACGCTGATCCGCGCCGCCCAACGCGATACCGAGCGCGGCAAGCCGGACGCGCCGCGCAAGCTGTTTCGGTATCTGCGCGAGGCGATGGAGACGGCGGAAGGTTGCGTAACAGTTAGCAATACGCTACTATAAGATTACTTTTACTAACTTTCGCTTAACGCATGGCCTACGTCCCCCTCCGCAAGGCCGTTGCCGAACTTGGACTACATCCCAACACGCTCCGCCGCTATGCCGACCACGGACTCATCCACACCATCCGCAACGCAGCCGGGCAACGTCTCTTTGACGTGGACGCCTACCTGCAGCGAGCTGTCGATGCCGCCGTTGTCATCTATGCCCGTGTCAGCAGCGCCAAGCAACGCGACGATCTCGTTCGACAAGTCGAACGTCTGCGCACGGCCTACCCCCACGCGGAAATCGTCCAAGACATCGGCAGCGGACTCAACTTCAAGCGCAAAGGACTGCGCGCCCTACTGGAACGACTCCTGCGCGGCGATAAGCTCCGGGTTGTGGTTGCCCACCGTGACCGACTCGCCCGCTTCGGCTTCGACCTTATCGCTTTCCTCGTCGAGCGCAACGGCGGCGACGTCGTGGTTCTCGATCAGCCGATGGAGCAATCCCGAGACGCCGAACTCACCGCAGATCTACTCGCCATCCTTCACCACTTCGCTGGCCGACTGCACGGGCGGCAAAGCCATCAAGGCCAAACGGATTCGCCTCTACCCGACCACGGAACAGAAGAGCCTGTTTCGGCAATGGCTCGGAACCTCAAGAGTCGTCTACAACGCGACCGTCACGCATCTCGGTCTGCCCAAGGAGGAACGGGCGGGGCATTGGATGGGGGCGGCGAAGATCGTCCTGCCGAGCCTGCCGGATTGGGCATGGCCGATCCCCTACCAGATCAAGAAGATCGCCGTTGAGGACGCCTACAAAGCGTTCGCCAACGGCGTGCGCCAGTGGAAACAGACCGGCGAGCCGTTCGACCTGCACTACCGCAGTCGCAAAAACCCGAAGCAATCCTGCTTCATCCCGTCGTCCGCCTTGAAAGCGGCGGGCATTTACCCGCGGATTGCCGGGAGCCTCAAACGCGCCGAGGACTTCCCGGACAACCCGCGCGATTCGCGCCTGATCTGCGAGCATGGCCGATGGTTCGCGATCGTCCCCTTTCGTGTGCCCATCCTGCCGACCGAGAACCAAGGTCGCGTGGTGGCGCTCGATCCGGGCATCCGTACCTTCTTGACCGGCTTTGCCGAAGATCAGGCGTTCAAGATCGGTCATGGCGATTTCGCCCGCATTGCCCGTCTCTGCTATCACTTGGATCGCCTGCTCTCAAAGATCGCCAAGGCCAAGTGTCGGCAGAAAGCCAGACTCAGGAAGGCTGCGCACCGGCTGCGCTGGAAGCTTCGCGATCTGGTGGACGAGTTGCAGTTTCAGGCGATTCGCTTCTTGCTCGACCGCTTCGACATGATCCTGTTGCCGACCTTCGAGACCAAAGCAATGTCGGCGAAGTCCAAGCGCAAGATTCGCGCGAAGTCGGTCAGGGCGATGCTGGGCTACGCCTTCTTCCGCTTCGGGCAACGTCTGGAAGCGGCGGCGGAGCGCGTCGGGAAAGTCGTGCGGCGGGTCAACGAAGCCTATACCAGCAAGACCGCCAGTTGGACCGGCGAGATAAAACAGATCGGCGGCGCGAAGACGATCACCAGCGGTGGCATCACCGTTGACCGTGATCACAATGGCGCACGCGGGATTTTCCTGCGGGCCTTGGTAGATACGCCCTCGCTCAGACATGAGCGTGCATGTGTTGGCGCTTGCGAGCAAGCGTTAGCATAAAAGTATCGGTTGATACAACAATGGACGCGAATTCAATGAATGCTCCCGCTGACACTGGCTCCGACAGACGCCCTTCGCTGTCGGTCGTGATCCCCATGTACCAGGAAATCGACAATGTCGAACCCATGGTGACGCGGGTCCAGCAGGGGCTGGCCGGCTACCGGGGCGACTGGGAGCTGATCTGCGTCGACGACGGCAGCCGCGACGGCACCGGCGAACGTCTGCGCGCGCAGGCCGCCCGGATCGGCGGCCATCTGCGCGTGATCCGTCTGCGGCGCAATTTCGGTCAGACCGCCGCCATGCAGGCGGGTTTCGACGCCGCTCGCGGCGAGCTGATCGCGACCCTGGACGGCGATCTGCAGAACGATCCGGCGGACATCCCGCGTATGGTCGACGAACTGCTGGCGCGCGACCTGGATCTATTGCAAGGCTGGCGCCGGCAACGCCAGGATGGGCTGGTGATGCGCAAGATCCCGTCGCGGATCGCCAACCGACTGATTGGCAAGGTCACCGGGGTGAGGCTGCACGATTACGGTTGCAGCCTCAAGGTCTACCGGGCCGAGGTCATCCAGGAGGTCACCCTGCTGGGCGAGATGCACCGCTTCATCCCGGTGTGGGTGGCCGGGGTGACGGCCCCGGAACGCATCGGCGAGACCGAGGTGGGTCATCAGGCGCGTCAGTTCGGCGTCTCCAAATATGGCCTTTCGCGAACCTTCCGGGTGCTCCTCGATTTGCTGGCAGCGTTCTTTTTTCTGCGCTTCGGCTCGCGTCCCGGTCATTTTTTCGGCATGATCGGGATCGTTTTCGGTCTGGTCGGCACCCTGATGATGACCCATCTGCTGGTGGTGAAATTCGTGCTGGACCAGAATATCGGGCATCGTCCCATGTTGTTCGTCTCGATCCTTTTGGTTGTCGCCTCGATTCAGTTTTTGACCACCGGCGTGCTGGCCGAACTGCTCACGCGCACCTTTTATGCATCCGGCGAGCGCACCCACCATCGTATCCATTGGCAATCCGATCCCGCGACGGCGGGCTGGAAGGTTCCGACATGACCATGACCCCGGAGTTGAACGCCGACAGGCAACCCGTCTGGCTGACGGCCATGGGCCGGGCCATGACCTCGCCCTGGTTCCTGCTGCTTGTCGTGGCGCTGAGTTTTTTCTGGCAGTTGGGGGCTGTGCCGCTCTACGATCTCGACGAAGGCGCCTTTGCCGAGGCAACCCGCGAGATGCTGGACAGCGGCAACGTCATCACCCCGCACAAGGATGGCGAGCCGCGCTACGACAAACCGGCGCTCATTTATTGGTTGCAGGCCGCCTCGACCGAGGCATTCGGATTCAACGAATTCGCCCTGCGGCTCCCCTCGGCCGTGGCCGCGACCTTCTGGGTGCTGGCACTCTGGTTGTTCGTGCGCGCGCGTCTGGACGCGCCTACCGCCACGGTCGCCGGACTGCTCATGGTGCTGTCCCTTCAGGTCTCGCTGATCGCCAAGGCGGCGGTCGCCGACGCCGTGCTGAATCTCTTCATCGCGCTGACCTTCTTCGAGATCTACCGCTATTTCCTGGATCCGGACCCCAAGACCAATCGCCGCTTCATTCTGCGCGCCTATCTCTGGATGGGGCTGGGCTTTCTAACCAAGGGGCCAGTAGCGGTCTTCTTCCCGGTGCTGGTCAGCTTCCTGTTCTTTCTGTCCGAGATCCGCTGGTCCAAGCAAAGTCTTTTGGTGGCGCTGCGCTGGTTCAGGGCGGCCTTCTCGCCGCTCGGCTGGCTGGTGTTTCTGCTGGTGGCCGGTCCCTGGTATCTCGCCATCTATCTGGACGACGGCGCGGACTTCTTCCGCAGCTTCTTCCTGGAGCACAACGCCGGGCGTTTCGACGAGGCCATGCACGGACATGCCGGTTTTCCCGGTTATTACCTAGTCATGCTGCCGCTGATCCTGTTGCCCTTCACCGGTTGGTTTCTGAGTCTTTTCAAGGCATCTCGAACCGCCTGGTCGGATCCGCTGGAGCGTTTCCTCTGGATCTGGTTTTTGACGGTCTTCGTCTTTTTCTCCTTCTCCGGCACCAAGCTGCCGCACTATCTGCTGTACGGCGCCGTACCGCTCTTCATCCTCATGGCCCGGCATCGCGACCGGCTGACCAACCGCTGGCTGGCCTTCGCGCCGCCACTGCTCTTGCTCGCGCTGCTGGTCGCCTTGCCGCTGATGCTCGATACCATCCTTCATGTCATCGAGGGGATCGCGACCAGTCCCTCGGCCGAGGTTCGGGCCATGCTGGAACTCAAGGCACATGAATCGGCGCTGCTGATCGATGGCCGACGGGCGCTCGACCTTCCCTATGGGCTTGCCGTCCTGACAGGTCTGGCGGCGATGATCGTGCTGCTGCGCTGGTCGCGACCGCCGCTCTGGCAGCGACTGGTGCTGGCCGGCTTGGTGCAAACCTGGGTAGTCTATGGCTTTCTCGTGCCGCGCGTGTTCGAGGCGATGCAGGCGCCCGTCAAGGAGGCGGGTCTGATGGCCAAACAGCTCGATCTGCCGACCGTCGTCTATCGCACCTCGATGCCGAGTTTCAGCGTCTATCGCGACGCCATCACGCCCAAGCGTCCGCCGGTGGCGGGCGAGCTGGTGTTTTTACGGGTCGACAAGCTGGATTCGCTGACACGGGATTACCCCGAACTGCGGCAGGAGATCGTTTATCGGCGCGGCGCGGTCGCGCTGGTCCGCATGCACTCCATGCCATGACCGAGAGCGCGCCGACCTTTCCGCTCCGGGACTGGCATGAGCGCCTGGCCGCCGGAGCGGCACGGACTCCGCTGGAATCGCCGGACGGCGCCCGCTGGCTGGCGCGCTGGGCCTGGGTCTGCTTGATCGTCGCGGCGACGCTGGTGCTGGCGTGCGGTTATCACGCCGGATTCATCCGCCTGAACGCCTTTGCCGCGAGTTATCCGGACTGGATCTGGCAATGTTTCACGGTGCTGGGCGACGAGCGGGTGCCCTTTGCGCTATCGCTGTTTTTTTCGCTGCGCTATCCGCGGGTGTTCTGGACGTTGATCCTGTCCGCGCTGATCGCGATCCTCTACAGTCGCGGGTTCAAGGAACTGGTCGATTCAGTGCGTCCGCCGGGCGTGCTGGCCGCCGACGCCTTCCATCTCATCGGCCCCGGCCATCGGCATCACAGCTTCCCGTCGGGTCACAGCGTCACGGCCGGGGTCTTTTTCGGCGTGCTGATCTACCATGCCCGCTTGGTCGAGTGGCGCTTGCTCTTTCTTCTGCTCGCGATTCTCGCGGGGTTCAGCCGGGTGGCGGTCGGGGTGCATTGGCCGGTGGATGTCGCGGCGGGTCTGCTGGGCGGGGCGCTCGCGGCCTGGCTCGGCGCTCGGTTCGCGGCGCGCTGGCCGGGACCGGCAACCGATGTCAGCGTCCATCTGGCCATCGTGACGCTGGCCGTCGTTCTGGCCATCGGCATGCTCTATGACGATGGCGGCTATCCAGGAGCCGCGCTCATGCTTCAGGGGCTGGGCGTTGGCGCGCTCCTGAGCGCGTTGTTGCAGTATCTCGTCTTGCCGCTGTTGCGAGGGTGGCGAGACAGTTGACCGCCGAGAACCTAACGCCCGGTTAAGCGGCCCCGCTGGCACAGCCTTGCAGAATGAACACCGCGCCGTCTGCGGGGTCCGCCCTTTAGAGGAGATCCGGTTCAGAATTTGCTTAATCTGTCAATCACCATCCAAAAGTTACCAGGCATCAACATCGAATTTTTTCCAGTTGAACGAGCGACTCAGAGGGTCTGACTGGCCTTTTTGCGTTGCTTGAACCGGTAGGAATCATTGCCGGTTTCGA
>NZ_NHSQ01000043.1 GCF_016653465.1 Thiocystis minor
AGCATGAACCTGTTCGAACAGGAGGGGTCGGCGATCAGCTTGGCCAAGAAGCGCCGCAAGGCCGCGTGGAACGATGACTATCGCGCCAAGGTGGTGTTCGGCTGAGGATTTAAGCGCGCTCGCCCTGGGGCCCCTGTCATGTACATTCTTCTGCTGAGTATTCACGGCCTGATCCGTGGCCATGATTTAGAACTCGGACGCGATGCGGACACCGGCGGACAAACCAAGTATGTCGTCGATCTCGCCCGCGCGCTCGGCGAACGCAGCGATGTGACACAGGTCGATTTGGTGACCCGTCGCGTCATCGACGAGGCCGTGAGCGCGGATTATGGCGTGCCGCTCGAACCCCTGAGCGAAAAATCCCGCATCGTCCGTATCGATGCCGGTCCCGATGGCTATATCGTCAAGGAGCAGCTTTGGGACCATCTCGACGGTTTCATGGACAATCTGGCCGCCTGGCTTCAGGAACAGGGCCAGTGGCCAGATGTCATTCACAGCCACTATGCGGATGCCGGCTACGTGGGCGCGAAACTGGCTAGTCTGATCGGCGTGCCGCTGGTGCATACCGGTCATTCGCTGGGGCGCGATAAACGCCAGCGTTTGCTGGCGGCCGGACTCGATGGCGAACAGATCGACGCGCGTTACAACATGGTGCGCCGCATCGACGCCGAGGAAACCGTGCTGGCCAGCGCGGATCTGGTTATCACCAGCACCCATAACGAGATCGAGGAGCAATACGCGCTCTATGACTATTATCAGCCCGAGCGGATGGTCGTCATCCCGCCTGGCACCGATCTGAAGCAGTTTCATCCGCCCGCGCCCGAGGATCCGCCGATCGCCTTTGCCGCGCAGGTCGAGCGCTTTCTCGACGCACCCGGCAAGCCCTTGATCCTCGCGCTGTCGCGCGCCGATCATCGGAAAAACATCGTGACGCTGATCGAAGCCTATGGCGAATCGCCCGAGCTCCAGTCGCTCGCCAACCTGCTGATCATTGCCGGTAACCGCGACGATATTCGCGAACTGGACGAAGGCGCCCGCGACGTATTGACCGAGATTCTGATCACGGTCGATGCCTACGATCTTCATGGCAAGGTCGCCGTGCCCAAGCATCATAGCGCCGACGAAGTGCCCGAAATTTATCGTCTGGTGGCCCGTTCCGAAGGCATTTTCATCAACCCCGCCCTGACCGAGCCCTTTGGTCTGACCCTGCTGGAGGCCGCCGCCACCGGTCTGCCGCTGGTAGCCACCGAAAACGGCGGGCCGGTGGACATCATCGGCAACTGCAAAAATGGTGTACTGGTCGACCCGCTCGACCGCGCGGCCATCGCCGCCGCCCTGCTCGACATCCTGAGCGACCCTGAGCGCTGGCACACGTTCTCGCACAGCGGACTGCTGGGGGTACGCGAACGCTACTCCTGGCAGGCCCATGCCGACCTCTACCGCGAGCGCATCGCCCCGCTTGCCAAGCGCGCAGTGCCCATTCCCGATACGCCGCCGGCGCGCCGGCGTCTGATGTATCGTGATCGCGCGCTCTTCACCGACCTGGATCAGAGCCTGTTAGGCAATGCCGAGGGCGTCGAGCGCTTCGTCGCCATGATGCGCGCGAACAAGCGCTGCGCCAATTTCGGCATCGTGACCGGGCGGCGTCTCGATTCGCTGTTGATCGAACTCAAGAAACAGCGTATTCCGGTGCCGGATATCCTGATCACCAGCCTGGGCACCGAAATTCACTACACCGGGCACCTGATTCCGGACGATTATTGGAAGGAGCATGTCGACCATCTGTGGAAACCCCAGGCGGTGCGGCGCGCGCTCGCCAAGGTGCCGGGGCTCCTCCCGCAAGGCAAGGTCGAACAGAGCCGCTTCAAGATTTCCTATCACTACGACCCCACGATCGCGCCCTCGGTGGAGGAAATCGCGACCCTGCTGCGCAGCCGCGAACAGAGCGCCAATGTCATCCATGCCTTCGGTCAGTTCCTCGATATCGTTCCGATCCGCGCCAGCAAGGGGCAGGCGCTGCGCTATGTCGCGCACCGGCTGGGGATTCCGCTCGAACACATCCTGGTCGCGGGCGGCTCCGGGGCAGACGAGGACATGATGCGCGGCAACACCCTCGCCGTGGTCGTCGCCAATCGCCATCACGAGGAACTGTCGCAACTCGCCGAGAACGAAAATATTTACTTCGCCCAGCAAACCCATGCGCTGGGCATCCTCGAAGCCGTCGATTATTACGACTTCTTCCGCGCCTGCCGCGTGCCGCCAGCGTCTGAATGAACACCCATGTCAATCAGTCTTTTGCTCTGCACCGATCTGGACCGCACCCTCATCCCCAATGGGCGCGAGCCCGAATCGCCCGACGCGCGGCCGCGTTTCCATCGCTTCGTCGCGCAGGCGGGGATTACTCTGGCCTATGTCACCGGCCGTCATCAAACGCTAGTCGAGCAGGCGATCGCCGAATACGCGCTACCCTGGCCCGATTATGTGATCGGCGATGTGGGAACCAGCATTCAGGCCGTGCAACTCAACGCCGATGGCGCCGCGCGCTGGAGCCCGCTACCGCGCTGGCTGGATGTCATCACGCAAACCTGGCCGGGGCCACGGACCCTGCAAGCGCTGTTCGCCGATCTGGCGGGTTTGCGTTTGCAGGAAGACGCGAAACAGACGCCCTTCAAGCTCAGCTATTACGTCTCTCTCGACCTGGATGCCGACGACCTCTTGGCGCGTCTGAACGAACGACTGGCCAGCGCGGAGACGCGCGCCAACCTGATCTGGAGCGTCGACGAAACCGCCGCCGTCGGCCTGCTCGACGTGCTGCCCGAACAGGCCGGTAAATATCATGCCGTGGCCTTCCTGATGCGTGCGCTCGGCTGTGGGGAAAGCGCCACCGTCTTCGCCGGCGACAGCGGCAACGATCTGGAGGTGCTGACGAGTCCGATTCCCTCGATCCTGGTCGCCAACGCCCATCCCCAAATCCGCGAGCAGGCCCACCGCGCCGCCGCCGCGCGCGGTCTAGAGGTGCGTCTCTATTGCGCCCGCGGCGGCTGGTCGGGCATGAACGGCAATTATGGCGCCGGCATCCTGGAGGGCGTGGCGCATTTTCGCCCGGACTTACTGGATCTGTTGCTGGCATCCGGCGATGGATGAGCGCGGGACGCGCCGAGCGGCCGATGCGCGACGACCGTCGCGCATCGCACGCCAGCCGTCCCAATTGAGAAGCGGACGCGATTTCCTCGATGACGGCTTTTCCGCGGAGAACCCAAACCATGCATCTGCCACCCATCTGCGTCTTTGGCGAAGTCCTGTTCGATCGTTTTCCCGATGACCATCGCATTCTCGGGGGCGCACCTTTCAATGTCGCCTGGCATCTGCATGCCTTCGGTGCGGCCCCGCGCCTGGTCAGCGCGGTGGGCGACGACCCGGATGGCGCGGCGGTGCGCACCGCCATGAGCGCCTGGGGGATGAATGTCGCCGATCTCCAGACCGATCCCGACCACGCCACCGGCGAGGTCGCGGTATCGTTGCGTGACGGCGAGCCCGCCTATGACATCGTCGCCGATCGCGCCTATGACCATATCCGCCAGCCCGCGGAGGGCCATGACGGATTGCTCTATCACGGCACCCTGGCCCTGCGTCAGCCAGTCTCCGCCGCAACCCTGCAGGCGCTCAAGGCGAACGGGCCGGACAGCGTCTTTCTGGATGTCAATCTGCGCACGCCCTGGTGGTCGCGCGAGGAAACCTTGCGCCTCGTGACCGACGCGGATTGGGTCAAGCTCAATCGCGACGAACTCACTTGGCTGGGAGAGACCGACGGAGCCCCAACGGAGGATCTGGCGGAACGCGCGCGCGCCTTTCTCGAACGCCATGACCTGACCGGCCTGATCGTCACCCTGGGCGGCGATGGCGCGCTCGGTCTGAGCGCCGACGGCGTGCCGGTTCGGGTTGCGCCGGCGCCGGCCACCGAGGTGCTGGACACGGTCGGCGCGGGCGATGCCTTCGCCGCGGTGCTGATCCTCGGAATCCTCCGCGGCTGGCCGCTGACCACAACGCTGGAACGCGCCCAGTCGTTCGCCTCGCGGATCGTCGGACAGCGCGGCGCCACCGCTTCCGACAGGGCGCTTTACGCGCCCTTTCTCGACCGCTGGGGTTTGCGTCAAGCGTAAGTCCGAGGAGTTGGAAAGCGTCGCCCGGAGCTTCCCTGCAAGCGCACCAAGACCGGCACTCGCGGCATCGGTGGTCACAGGATGACCCGTTGTTCACCCTGCCAATTCTTCAAACGGAGCCTCCATGTACGAACAGGTCTCTCACGCCCTGCTGAACGATATCCTCGACGAATTCGCTCATGACCTCTCGCACCAGGATCTGCGTCATTTCTATACCCGGCTGGGCGCGAACTTCTACGCCATTCATTCGCTCTTTCATCATCTCTACGGTCATCGCGAGGACTTCAAGCAACAGACGACCCATCTCACCGAACGTCTCGCCCGCGCCTATCTCGATCGCCCGGCGGCGCTCCAGCAGCTCGATATGGCGCGCGAGGAGGATTACAACTGGTTTCTGAGCCAGGAATGGGTCGGCATGGCGCTCTATTCGGATGGGTTCGCCGGCAATCTCCAGGGCCTGATCCAGCGGTTGCCCTATCTGCAGGAACTCGGCGTGAATCTGGTGCATGTCATGCCGATCCTCAAATGCCCCCTGGGCGCAAGCGACGGCGGCTATGCGGTGAGCGATTTCCGCGATATCGATCCGCGCGCCGGGCGCGTCGAGGACGTGGTCGCGCTGGCCGAGGCGATGCGCAAGCGCGGCATGCTGCTGACCCTGGATGTCGTGGTCAACCACACCTCGAACGAGCACGAATGGGCGCAGCGGGCACGCGCCGGCGATGCCGACTCTCAGAAGTTCTATTACATCTTCCCGAACCGCGACGTGCCCGACATATTCGAGGAGACCCTGCCCGAGATCTTTCCCGAGACCGCGCCCGGGAATTTCACCTGGGATCCGGTCATGGGCAAATGGGTCATGACGGTCTTTAACGACTATCAATGGGATCTCAATTATTCCAATCCGGCGGTCTTTATCGAGATGCTCGATATCGTCCTGTTCTGGGCCAATCAGGGCGCGGATATCGTGCGTCTGGACGCGGTGGCCTTTCTCTGGAAAAAGGTCGGCACCACCAGCCAGAACGAGCGCGAGGCCCATCTCATCCTGCAACTCATGAAGGACTGCTGTCAGGTGGTCGCGCCCGGCGTGCTCTTCATCGCCGAGGCCATCGTCGCGCCCTCCGAGATCATCAAATACTTCGGCGAGGACGCCATCATCGCCAAGGAATGCGAGATCGCCTATAACGCCACGTTCATGGCGCTGCTGTGGGACGCGGTGGCGACCAAGAACGCCAAGCTGCTTAATCAGGGCGTCAAAAGCCTGCCGAACAAGCTCGACCGTGCCACCTGGCTCAATTACGTCCGCTGCCATGACGATATCGGTCTCGGCTTCGACGACGCCGACATCCGGGCCTGCGATTACGATCCTTATTCTCACCGTCGCTTTCTGGTGGACTGGTTCACCGGCGCGTTCGAAGGCTCGCCCAGTCGCGGGCGTCCGTTCGGCGTCAATCTCAAGACCGGCGACGCCCGGATTTCCGGCGCGCTGGCCTCGCTGGCCGGACTGGAAGCCGCCCTGGAGTCGGGCGATCCCGAGGCCATCGACCACGCCGTCAATCTGATCCTGACCCTGCACGGGATGATCATGTCCTTCGGCGGCATCCCCTTGATCTGGTACGGCGATGAAATCGGCACGCTGAACGACAATTCCTTTCTGGAGGATGTCAACAAGGCCGGTGACAGCCGCTGGATCCATCGTCCGCGCATCGACTGGAACCGCGCCGAACGCCGCAGCGAGCATGGAACGGTCGAGCAGCGTCTTTTCGACGGTCTCAAGCGCATGATCGCGGTGCGCAAGACCACGCCAGCCTTCGCCGACTTCAACAACCGTGAACTGCTCGACGTGGCCAACCCGCATCTGTTCGTCCTGTTGCGCACCCATCCGACCATGCAGACGGACAGCGTGCTGGTGGTCGCCAACGTCGATGTTCAGTCCCAGTATTTGGATCTGAAGGATCTCGGCAACCGCGGACTCTTCCGCTTTGGGCAGGTCAAGGATTTGCTGACCGGCGAGTCGCCGGCGCTGTTCAATACGCGCGTGGTGATTCCGCCGCTGCGTTTCTACTGGTTGACCGATCAGCGTCCGGGCGCGGTGCTGTAGAGGAATCAGCCCAGTGACTTCGGAATCGTTCATTCGAGGAGTTCGCCACATGACATCAGCATGGCGGCTGCGTAACGTCAGGTCGTTAATGGACAGTTTGTTGGTCTTGCTGAGCCTGATCAATGGACAGGATACCTGACGCCCTCTCGGCGGCGTTGGCCGCCGCATGGCGGTATTCTGAAGGAGGGTAGTCCCCCAATCTGCAGGATGGCTCTCCGGCGCAAAGCCCTATCCAGTCAGGACCAGCGTCAAAGGAAATCATATGGATTGTGGCACTACCCAAATTTCGATCCTCGCTCAGAGTAGCGGAACCAAGAGCAGGGCAACGATATTGATGATTTTGATCAATGGGTTGATCGCTGGACCCGCGGTGTCCTTGTAGGGATCGCCGACGGTGTCGCCGGTGACGGCCGCGTGATGGGTCTCGGAACCCTTGCCGCCGAAGTTGCCTTCCTCGACATACTTCTTGGCGTTGTCCCAGGCGCCGCCGCCGGTGCACATGGAGATGGCGACGAACAGGCCGGTGACGATGGTACCGATCAGCAGACCGCCCAGCGCGCGCACGCCGGCGCCGTCACCCATGAGGATGTTCATCCCAAACGCCACCACGACCGGGGCCAGGATGGGCAGCAGCGAGGGGATGATCATCTCCTTGATCGCCGCGCGGGTCAGCAGGTCGACCGCCCGTGAATAATCGGGCTTGCCCGTACCATCCATGATCCCCGGAATCTCGGCGAACTGACGCCGGACCTCGACCACCACCGAACTGGCGGCACGACCGACGGCCTCCATGGCCATGGCGCCGAAGAGGTAGGGGATCATGCCGCCGATAAAGAGACCGATGATGACGGCCGGATCGGAGAGGCTGAACACTTCCAGCTTGCCGGCCGCCTGAAGGTTATGGGTGTAGTCCGCGAACAGCACCAGCGCGGCCAGACCGGCGGAACCGATGGCGTAGCCCTTGGTGACCGCCTTGGTGGTGTTGCCGACCGCGTCCAGCGCGTCGGTGATATGGCGAACCTCGGGAGGCAGGCCGGACATCTCGGCGATGCCGCCGGCGTTGTCGGTGATCGGACCATAGGCGTCGAGCGCGACGATCATGCCCGCCATCGACAGCATGGCGGTCGCCGCGATGGCGATGCCGTAGAGATCCCCGACCATATAGGACGCCCAGATCGCGACGCAGACCGCCAGCACTGGCCAGGCGGTGGATTTCATCGAGACCGCGAGACCAGCGATGACGTTGGTGGCATGCCCGGTCTGGGAAGCCTCGGCGACATAGCGGACCGGCGCGTATTCGGTCGCGGTGTAGTACTCGGTGATGAGCACCAGCGCGGCCGTGAGCGCCAGACCGACCAGGGTGCAGAAAAGCATGGCGAAGAAGTGATCGCCCATGAAGAGTGCGGTCACGATCGCGAAGGCGAACAACGCCAGCCCGCCCGCCACGCCCATGCCGCGATAGAGCGCATTCATGATTTTACCGCCTTCGCGGGCCTTCACGAACAGGGTGCCAACGATGGAGGCGACAATGGAAACCGCCCCGAGCATCAGCGGATAGAGGATGTAGTCCATGTCCAGACCGCCATCGGCGCCCTTGAACATGAGGCCGCCCAAGACCATGGTGGCGACGATGGTGACCGCATAGGTCTCGAAGAGGTCGGCAGCCATGCCAGCACAGTCGCCGACATTGTCGCCCACGTTGTCGGCGATGACCGCCGGGTTGCGCGGATCGTCCTCGGGGATGCCGATCTCGACCTTGCCGACCAAGTCCGCGCCAACGTCGGCGCCCTTGGTGAAGATACCGCCGCCGAGACGGGCGAAGATGGAGATCAGCGAGCCGCCGAAGGCGAGTCCGACCAGCGCATGCAGCGCCTCTTGATCCGCCCCCAGGAAGGCGAAGTAGCCCGCCACGCCGAGCAGACCGAGACCGACCACCAGCATGCCGGTGACCGCGCCGCCACGGAAGGCGACGTCCACCGCAGCCTCAATCCCGATCGTCGCGGCCTGTGCGGTGCGAACGTTGGAACGGACCGACACATTCATGCCGATATAGCCGGCGAGGCCGGAGAGAATGGCGCCAACCGCGAAACCGCCGGCGGTCGCCAGACCGAGTGTTGGCCAAAGAACCAGGAAGAGCGCGCCACCGACCATGGCAATGGTGGTGTACTGTCGATTGAGATAAGCCTGGGCGCCTGCCTGAATCGCCGCGGCGATTTCCTGCATGCGTGCGGAACCAGCGGACTGCATGGTAATCCAGGCGACGACCGCCAGACCGTAGAGAACGGCGAGGCCACCGGCGCCGATGGCGAGCCAAAGCGCAACATCTGTTGACATGAGCATCCCCCATAGCGGGTTTTCGTTGGAATGAGCCGAGTACATCGGGCGGCAATCGCAACGTCGGGATACAGCAGCAGACGCAACGACCAGCCACCAAGACGACGCGGAACTTTAACATAAAGACCGTGGTCCACGATCATTACGCAAAAAATCCGCAAATCGCGGACGCGATGGCCAATCGCCCTAAAAATTACCCCCCGCCATTGCTTCGGGACTTTCGCGAATCACGTAAATCCCATTTTTTTCATGGGTTTTACCTCGCTCCAGCCGGCGCCGATTGGTCGTCGTCCGGAGTCGGCCACGCCCGGTGCGCGCGATCCGACGCTTGGCCGTGCCTGAAAAATTTCTTAATCCTCTTTATTTGTTATCCGCGAAACGTTCGAGGTGCCATGCCTTGAAGCCGTCCGAACCGAAGTGTAGCCTTCGGGAGATTCCTCGCCACCACGCGATGAATTCCATCGTTACAACAAAATTTCCACTGCGGAGGAACCCGCCATGAAATTTCCTGTTCTGATGCTGGGTCTGGCCCTAGCCATTGGCGCCGTGAACGCTGTCGTCGCCGCCGATGAGCCGATCGTCATCAAGTTCAGCCATGTGGTTGCGGCCGACACGCCCAAAGGCAAAGCCGCCGACTTTTTTGCCCAGCGCGCCGCCGAGCTGACCGGCGACAAGGTTAAGGTCGAAGTCTATCCCAACAGCGCGCTCTATAAGGATAAGGAGGAGTTGGAAGCGCTCCAGATCGGCGCGGTGCAGATGCTGGCGCCCTCGCTGGCCAAGTTCGGTCCGCTGGGCGTCAAGGATTTCGAAGCCTTCGATCTGCCCTACATCTTCACCGACTATGACGATCTGCACAGGGTCACCCAGGGTGAGATCGGCACGGCGATTCTGAGCAAGCTGGAACCCAAGGGCATTGTCGGACTGGCCTTCTGGGATAACGGCTTCAAGTCTTTCTCGGCCAATTTCCCGATCAAGGCACCCGAGGACATGAAGGGCAAGAAGTTCCGTATCCAGTCCTCCAAGGTGTTGGAGGAACAGATGCGCGCACTCAGGGCACTGCCACAGGTCATGGCCTTTTCCGAGGTCTATCAGGCGCTCGATACCGGCGTGGTGGACGGCACCGAAAACCCGCCGTCCAATATGTACACCCAGAAAATGCATGAGGTGCAAACGAACCTGACCCTGACCCAGCATGGTTATCTGGGTTACGCGGTCATCGTGAATAAAAAATTCTGGGCCGGTCTCCCGGAGGATGTTCGTGGCCAATTAGAGCAGGCCATGAAAGAGTCGACCAAGCTGGCCAACCGGATTGCCAAGGAAGAGAACGATCAGGCATTGGCGGGGATCGAGGCGAGCGGCAAGACCAAGGTCTATACGCCGACCGACGAAGAGAAACTGGCCTTCAAGCGGAAGCTGGTGCCCGTGCATGACAAGATGGCTTCGCGGGTCGGCAAGGAGCTGATCCAGTCCATCTATCAGGCAACCGGTTTCAAGCCTGATTCGCTTTAAACCGCGTCATAAGTGGCCGGCGTCGTTTCGAGTGAGCCCGTCCTCACGACAACCAACGGCGACCGGCGGAACGCGGTTTAAATTGGAGCATCCGCTGATGAAGTTGCTCGACCATCTCGAAGAATGGCTCATCATCCTGCTCATGGGCGGCGCGACTCTGATCGTGTTCGTCTCGGTCCTGCACCGTTACGCCTCCGGTTACGAGATCCCGGTCGTGCAGGACTGGCTGCTGTCGCTCAATTTCGGCTGGACCCAGGAGTTGTGCATCATCCTCTTCGTCTGGATGGCCAAGTTCGGCGCCGCCTACGGGGTGCGCACCGGTATCCATGTCGGCGTCGACGTGCTAGTCAACCGGCTCTCGGACCGCAAACGCGCCAAGGTCATCCTCTTCGGCCTGTTGGCCGGCGCGCTCTTCACCGCCATCGTCGCCACGCTCGGCACCCGCTTCGTCTGGGAGAACGGCGCGCACTACGCCTATTTGAGCACCTTGGGCCTGGACACCGGCGATCTCCCGGAAGGTCCGACCACGCCCGACCTCGAATGGCCAACCTGGATCGTCTATCTGGCGGTGCCGCTGGGTTCGACCCTGATGTGTTTCCGCTTTCTGCAGGTCGCCTACGGCTTCCTCCGCACCGGCGAGCTACCGCAGCACGATCACAGCCATGTCGAAGGTCTCACGAAAGAGCCGCTGCCGGTCGATGTCAATATCTACGACATGGACGACAACCTGCACTTCCGCGATCTCAAACACCGACCCGTGGGTGAGTCCGGCAAGTCGGGCGATTCCGACCGCGAGGACCGTCCATCATGAGCGCCGCCATCATCTTCGGCATCCTGCTCGCGCTCATGCTGACCGGGATGCCGATCTCCATCGCGCTCGGTCTCACCGTTCTCACCTTCCTCTTCACCATGACCCAGGTGCCGCTCGAAGCGGTGGCGCTGAAGCTCTTCACCGGCATCGAGAAGTTCGAGATCATGGCGATCCCCTTCTTCATCCTCGCCGGCAATTTCCTCACCCACGGTGGGGTAGCGCGACGCATGATCGCCTTCGCCTCGGCGATGGTCGGACACTGGCATGGCGGATTGGGTCTGGCCGGCGTCGCGGCCTGCGCGCTCTTCGCGGCGGTCTCGGGCTCCAGCCCGGCCACCGTGGTCGCGATCGGCTCCATCCTGCTACCGGCGATGATGAAGGCCGGTTTCCCCAAGAATTTCGGCGCCGGCATCGTCACCACCTCCGGGGCGCTCGGCATCCTGATCCCGCCCTCGATCGTGATGGTGATGTATTCGGTCGCGACCAACACCTCGGTTGGGGCCATGTTCATGGCCGGCGTCATTCCGGGCATCGGACTGGCCGCCGTGCTAGGCGGGGTCACCTGGTGGCGGGCGCGCAAGTTCGATTATCCGCGCATGCCCAAGGCGAGTTTCGGCGAACGCTGGCGGACTTTTCGGGAGTCGGTCTGGGGTCTGCTGCTGATCCTGATCGTGATGGGCGGCATCTATGCCGGGCTCTTCACCCCGACCGAGGCCGCCGCCATGAGCGCGGTCTATGCCTTCGTCGTCGCCGTCTTCATCTACAAGGATATGCGGCTCAAAGACGTGCCAAAGGTTCTGCTGAACTCGGCGAACATGAGCGCCATGCTGCTCTACATCATCACCAACGCGGTGATGTTCTCCTTCATCCTGACCAACGAGAATATCCCGCAGGCGCTGGCCGACTGGATGCTGGCCCAGGGTCTGGGACCGATCGCCTTCCTGCTGGCGGTCAACGTCCTGCTGCTATTAGCCGGCAACTTCATGGAGCCGACCTCGATCGTCCTCATCTTCGCGCCCATTCTCTTTCCGGTGGCGGTGAAGCTCGGCATCGACCCGGTGCATTTCGGCATCGTCATGGTGGTCAACATGGAGGTCGGCATGTGTCATCCGCCGGTTGGACTCAACTTGTACGTCGCCTCGGGCATCACCAAGATGGGCATCACCGAGCTGACCATCGCGGTCTGGCCCTGGCTCCTGTCGATGCTCTGCTTCCTGCTGCTCGTCACCTACTGGCCGACGATGTCGATCTGGCTGCCGACGTATTTGGGGATGATGTAGCGGCACTCATCAAGGCCCGTCGCCGTTTTGCGACGGGCTTTCCCTTTTCCCCCGCGTTCCCAAACTCCGCTTGGAAACCAGCGATCAGCTAACCGCCTAAACGCTCGGGCGCGTCTTGGACGAAGACGGCGTTGCAAAATCCTGCCGGAAACTGACGATCTCTTTCGTCCGCATCGGCGGCCAGGGCTCATTGCACTGGGTGATACAACCCTCGCGACAGTCATGGACACAGTTCCCGCAGAGGATGCAGAGGCTGTGATCGATGGCCCAGGTCTTGTCCTGCTTGCTGGCAACGATGGCGCCGGTCGGGCATTTGACGGCGCAGACCGTGCAAAAGGTGCAGTCGTTGATCTTGAACTCGATGTGGCCGCGCGTCTTGGCATAGGGCGTTCGTCGCTCGAACGGATAAAGCCGGGTCACTGGCCGGTGCAGTGCACTGCGGGTCACGAGGGCGGAGATGGAGAACCAGGACATGGGGTTTACCTCTCGGTGCAACTGACGCAGGGATCGATGGTCAGCACGATGACCGGGACATCGGCCAGGTCGCAGCCCTTGAGCATGTGGACCAGCGGGGCGATGTTGGCGAAGGTTGGGGTGCGGACCCGGAAGCGCTCCAGGTTTTTCTGGCCGTTGGCGCTCATGTAATAGCAGACCTCGCCGCGCGGCTGTTCGAGCCGGATCATGGTCTCCCCTTTGGGCCGCTGTCCCTTGAAAGTGACCTCGATCTCGCCCTCCGGCATCCGGTCGAGACACTGACGAATCAGGTCGATCGACTGGCTAATCTCGCGCAATCGAACCTCGCAGCGGGCATAGCAGTCGCCCGACTGCTCGACGACCGGCTCCCATTCCAGCTCACCATAGGCGGCATAGCCCAACTGGCGGGTATCGCTCGCGAAACCGCTCGCGCGCAGCACGGGACCGACGGCGCCCAGCGCATAGGCATCCTCGGCGCTCATGACGCCAACCCCGACCGTGCGCTGTTTGACTGTGCGGTCGCCACGGAAGATGTTGGCCACTTCATCAAAGGCCGCTTCGATCTCATTCATGCGCCGCCCGACCCGTCGCAGAGTCTCGGCATCCACATCCTTGCGGATCCCGCCGACCTTGCAGGAGCCGAAGATGACCCGCCCGCCGGTGGTCTCCTCGATGATATCGACCAACATCTCGCGGATACGCCAACTGTGCTGAAAAAGGCTCTCGAAGCCGAAGGCGTCGGCGGACAGACCCAGCCAGAGCAGATGGCTCTGGATGCGCGACATCTCGGCCCAGACGGTACGCAGATAGACGGCGCGCGGCGGAACCTCCAGCCCCAGGAGGTGCTCGATCCCCTGACAATAGCCCTGGCCGTGAATGAAGCTGCAAATCCCGCAGATACGCTCGGCGACCTGGGCCATCTCGACGAAGTCGTGACGCTCGGCGAGCAGTTCGAGTCCCCGGTGCACATAGCCGATCGAGGGCAGTGCCTGGACGACGCGCTCGTCGTCGAGTTCGAGATCGAGATGGATCGGTTCGGGCAGGACCGGATGCTGCGGACCGAAGGGGACGATGGTGGTATTCGCCATGGTTCAGCCCTCCCGGACTGGCGTGGGCGGGGCGACCTTCGCGCCCGCGTCCGCCCGACTGGACGCGCGCTGCGGTTTGTCCTTCTTCAGGGTCACACTGCCGGAAAAGGGGATCTTGGTCTTGGTGCGCAAAAAGTTCCCGCCATAGTCCAGGGCCAGACCCGGAATGTTGAAGCCAAACAGATCCTTCAGCTCGTTTTCATAGGTGAAGGAGGCGGCAAAGACCCCGCTCAGGCTCGGCAGTTCAGGCTGATCGCGGGGGACATGCACGCGAAAATTGACGCACTCATAGTTCTTGTCGTAGCTGATCATGACCTCGAAGTGATCCTCGCGCGCGGTCCCGGTCATCTGCACCAACCGGAAGCCCTCGGCCCGGTGGCGACTGGCTGTCGCAACCCACTGATCAAGCTCGATGTCTTCGAAGGACTCGTTCTGACTCATGATGCTACCACTTTACGTTGACGTTTACGTTCCTTGGCGCGCTCCTCCAGAATCGCCAGCGCCTGCACGACCCCATCAATGATCGACTCCGGGCGCGCCGCGCAGCCAGGAACATAGACATCGACCGGGATCACCTGATCGATGCCGCCGTAAACGTTATAGGCGTCGCGAAAGATGCCGCCGCTCAGGGCGCAGGCGCCGATCGCGACCACCGCCTTCGGGTCCGGCATCTGCGCGTAGAGATTTTCGACCACCTTGCGCGACTCCTCGTTCACCGAGCCGGTGACCAGGAAGATGTCGGCATGCTTGGGGTTGCCGGTGTTGACGATCCCGAACCGCTCCACGTCGTAGAGCGGCGTCAGACAGGCCAGCAGCTCGATGTCGCAACCGTTACAACTGGTCGCGGCGTAATGCAGGATCCAGGGGGATTTTTTGAGGAAGCTCATCGATGATGGTGCCTGCCGTTGATTCGAGGGTTAAATGGTTTTTCAGAAATCACCTTAATGCTCAAACAAGTCCGGCAGATTTCGCCCTCCCTGAACGATGCGCTCAATCCTGATCTCGCCGGGTTGTAGCCGATAGCAAACCACATAGCGTCCATAAGGAACCAGCCGAATGCTCTCCGAGATTTCCGGACGTAACCGCGCTACTTCGGGGAATGAAACAAGCCTTTCGCATCGCTCCCGAAGTTCGCGGATAAAGGATAACGCCCTGCGGGGGTTGTCACGGGCGATGTAGTCGGCAATTTCTTCCAGATCGGTGACGGCCAGCGGGGAAAACGTGCAGCGCATTGCCACAATTCAGGTTTCCTCTTCAAGCATGGCCTGATATCTGGCTTCGAGGCGTGTAAACACTTCATCGGCCGGGATACTGTCGCCACTTTCCGTGCCCGCGTGGATTTGCGCACGGTATTCCTCAAACTCAATCTCACGTAATCGTTCCCGCGTTTCCAGAAGGCCTAACGCCTCTCTGACCAGTTCGCTGGCACTGGCATAACGGCCTGTTTCGATCTGACGACGAATGAAATCCTCAAAATGATGGCCAATAGCGTAACTAGATGGCATGACAGTGTCTCCCTAATTCTACTTTGTTACCTTCAAAAAATCTTTAAGTGTTTAAATTTTATGATAATAAACAAAAATACACATAAACAATAGGGTTCTAGTGGCGCGTTGAGCGCCTATAATCACCCATAAACCGCCAACATCTATCTTCAATAGGGGCATAGTAAATGAAGATTTATTGCGCCTAATAAAAAATAACTTAAAATTCATTAATTTATGCGACAGTCAAAGTTAACAAAGTAGAACTAAAGGCTCGACAACAAATTCGGATCAATGTTTGACCATTTTCAAGCCTGTTTGGTCACGGACCTTCCCAACATCGCCTAGGCAATCAGCGGCAGCAGCAGCAGATTCGTCACGCCCAGTACACCCGTCACCGCCCAGGTCATCTTGAGCGTCGTCGCCCATTTAAGCCGCGCGTGGGTGTTGTCGACCAGCACCTCGGCAAAAAACAGCACCAGCGAGATGGGTAGCGCCCAGGCCAGACCCCAGGGCGCGAAGAAGAGATACAGCCAGCCGAGCAGGATGACGTTCTCGTACCAGTGCCCGATCTCCACCAGGGCCAGGTCGCTCCCGGACAGGTCGGTCGTGATGCCCTTGACCAGTTCCTGATGACCGTGGTGCGAGGAACTCAGATCGAAGGGCGATTTGCGCAGCTTGATGGTGAGGATAAAGAGAAATCCGAGCAGGATGCCGAAGAGTTGCACCACTTGCCAGGGGCTGCCCGCCACGATGTCGCTCACCCGGAAGCTGTCCGCCACCAGAAAGAATCCGAGCGCCACGAGGATGAGCATCGGTTCGTAGGCCATCATCAGCATCAGCTCGCGCGACGAACCGATATTGCTGTAGGGCGAATTGGTCGAATAGGCCGCGAGACAGAGAAAGATCCCGGACACCGTCAGCGCGAACAGACTCAGCAGCAGGTCGCTACCGAGAAAGAGGATGAACCCGGAGATCGCCATGAAGAACAGAAAGCCCCAGAGATAAAGCGTCTGAAGTTCGGTGACGACGACGGTGTCCTTTTCCAGCAGTTTCAGCACATCGTAGATCGGTTGCAGCAGCGGCGGACCCTGACGGGACTGCATCCGCGCGGTCAGACGCCGGTCGAGACCGGCCAGCAGCGCGCCAAGCAGCGGCCCAAGGACCAGAAAGGCGACCGCGAAACCCCAGTGTTCCACATTCATGGGTTCGCGCTCCACAACATCAGGGTCATCAAGATCACCGCTCCAATGAGCCCGCGACGGACCAGAAGATCTTCCTGGATGAATCCAGTGAGATAATAGCCTCGGCTTTCGACCTCGCGCTCCGCCCCCATGGCGCCCCGGTAGGAGGCGCTGCCGTCGACATTCGCCCCGCTCAGATAGCCGCTCACCACGGCGAAGCGCGGCGGTCGCAGCCAGAAGATCAGCGGCAGCAGGAAGATCCCGCCCAGCATGGCCGTCATCATCGCAATCGTCTCCCAGGGGATGCGGTCATCCGTCAGCGGGATCAGCCCGGCGCCGGTGAGAAACTCGGTGTAGGGTTGCACGAAAATCCAATCGGCCAGCGGAAAGAGTGCGCAGGCCACATAGGTGATCACCGTCAGCGTGAAGAGCGCAATCGCCTCGTCGCGAGGAATCGCCGCTTCGATGGGATTTGGCCGGCGCGGCATGGCCACCAGCTTGCCCATCCATTTGCTCCAGAAAAAGAGCGTCGGCGCGCTGCCGAAGGCGAGGATGGCCGCGAGCAGGATCCCGTCGCCCGGCATCACATCCATGGTCAGGAACGCCTGAAAACAGGTGTACTTACTCAATAGCATGCCGAAGGGCGCGAGGAACATCCCCAGGATGCCGACCAGCATCATCGCGGCCAGGACCGGACGCCGATAGACCAAGCCCTCCATGTCCTCGATGTCGCGGCTGCCAATCAGATGCTCGGTGGTGCCGACACTGAGGAACAGCAGCGCCTTGGCAACCGCGTGGAAGAGGATCAGCAGAATCGCCGCCCAGATCGTCGTGGCCGTCCCCACCCCGGCGCACATGACGATCAGCCCGAGATTGGCGATGGTCGAATAGGCCAGCACCCGCTTGGCGTTGCGTTGATTGATCGCGACCAGCGAGGTGACGAGAAAGGTGACCCCGCCGACCAGCGACAGCAGCAGACCGGCGTAGGTATCGTGAAAGACCGGCGAGAGCTTGACGAGCAGAAAGACGCCCGCCTTGACCATGGTGCTCGAATGCAGCAGCGCGGACACCGGCGTGGGCGCGACCATGGCCCCAAGCAGCCAGGACGAAAAGGGCAACTGCGCCGACTTGGTCAGCCCGGCGATCGCGATCAGGACCGCCGGGATCAGTGCGAGCGTGCTGCCGGCGGCAATCAACTGGTCCAGTTCCCATGTGTGCAGCCCCGGACCATGGGTCAGCCAGACGATGGCCCCGGCGAAGGCGACGCCGCCGATCAGATTGAGCCCCAGCGCGCGGAAACCGTTACGGACCGCCTCCTCCGTCCCCGAGTAGGAGATCAGCCAGAAGGAGCAGAGCGTCGTCACCTCCCAGAAAAAGAACAGCCAGGGCAGATGGTTGGAGAAGACGATGCCGAACATCGCCCCCAGAAACACGAACAGCATGAAGAAGAAGGCCGGGCGGCGATCCTTCACCTCGTGATCGTGCGCCTGATAATCCTGCATGTAGCGGATCGCATGGAGACAGATCAGACCGCCGACCAAGCCGACGATCAAGGCCATCAGGATCGAGAAGCTGTCGACGTAGAAATGCCGGGCCACCTCGGGATGTTCCGGTGCAAGTTCCGCGAACAGCATCAGCCCGGTCTGCGCCAGGATCAGCAGCGGGATGTACCACTCGCGTCCCTTGATTCGGCGGCAGGCGAAAAGCAGATAGGCCGAGAGCGCGATCCCGCCCAGCAGGAAGGCCATGTCCAGCGCGCCGGCAACACCCGCACCGAGGCTGAAGAATTGTGGCTCCATCCGAAAATAGGACAGCGCCAACGCCAGCGAAGCGCCGCCCAGACCATAGACCGACCAGCGCACCAGGTCAGCGCGCCGCGCGTGGGTCGGGGCAAACAGAATCGCCAGCCCCGCGATCAACGGAAACCCGATCAGGAGAGCAATCAATGGCATCCGGGGATCCTCTGATTGATTCGCAAGGAGGCGAACGGCGCGACAGTGGCCGGACGAACCGCCCGGACGTTGGGTGAACGATGATTCATGGGATCAGGGACAGCGTGTTTGAATGGCGATGGAAACCGGCGCCTGAACGGGCGTCTTCTTGCAATCAACGCGCTAATCTAGCCGATCCGGACGCGCCCGGCATCAAAAATTCATTGCGAAAACGCAACTGATTGCGCCGGGTCACAACGTATGTCCGAAAACAGTGACGTAGCCAGCGACGCAACGGCTGGCAATGTCAGGGGTGGGGAGCCGACTCCAAGTTAGAATACGCTGCATCGCAGCCTGTCATTCACCGTGAGACTCAACCATGACCAAGCCCATCGAATGCCATCCAATTCAATCCACGGATGTCCCCGTCGTCCCGATCCGCAAGCGCGGCCTGGAGTTGGTGCGCGATCCCCTGCTGAACAAGGGCAGCGGCTTCCCGGACAGCGAGCGCGCCGCGCTCGGTCTGCGCGGGCTGGTTCCGCCGCGGACGGTCGGCATCGACGATCAGGTCGGACAAGCGATGGAGAACGTACGCCGTCAGCAAAGCGATCTCGATCGCTATCTCTATCTGGAGAATCTGCACGATTGCAACGAGACGCTCTATTACCGAGTGCTGCTCTCTCACCTCAACGAACTAACCCCGATCATCTACACCCCGGTGGTCGGCCAGGCCTGCACTCAGTTCGGACACATTTACCAGCGCGCCCGCGGTATGTATTTCAGCGCCACCGACGCACCGCATTTCGAGGAGATGGTCGGCAACTGGCCCGAGGACGCGATCGAGGTCGTGGTGGTCAGCGACGGCAGCCGCATCCTCGGGCTCGGCGATCTGGGCGCCAACGGCATGGGTATCCCGATCGGCAAACTGTCGCTCTATGTGATCGGCGCCGGGCTGCACCCCCGGCACACCCTGCCCGTCCTGCTCGACATGGGCACCAACAATGAGGCGCTGCGCGAGGATCCGTTCTATCTCGGCCAGCGCATGCCGCGCCTGACCGGCGACGCCTATGACGAGATCGTGGAAGCCTTCATGCGCGCCGTCCACGCCCGCTGGCCGCATGCGCTGATCCAGTTCGAGGACTTTTCCAACGACCAGGCGTTCCGGCTGCTCGAACGCTATCGCCACCGGATGCTCTGCTTTAACGACGATATTCAGGGCACCGGGGCCGTTACCCTGGCCGGCATCCTGAGCGCGTTGCGCATCACCGGCCAGACCCTGACGGAGCAACGGATCATTTTCCTCGGCGCGGGCGCGGCGGCACGCGGCATCGCCGACAGTATCGTCGCTGGCATGATGGGCGAGAGCGGCATCGGTCTGGAGGCCGCGCGCCGCCAGATCTGGACGATCGATTCGCACGGGTTGGTCACGCTCGACCGTCTCGACAGCCTCTCGGAACACAAGCGTCCCTTCGCGCAGGATTCGGTTCCGCATGCGGATCTGATCGCGGTAATTCGGGCGGTCAGGCCCACCGTCCTGATCGGGGTCTCCGGTCAGCCGGGCAGTTTCACCGAGGAAGCGATCCGCGAAATGCACCGTCACTGCGAGCGCCCGATCCTGTTTCCGCTCTCGAATCCGACCAGCAAGGCCGAATGCACCGCCGAGCAGGCCTATGAATGGACCGATGGCGCCGCGCTCTTCGCCAGCGGCAGCCCCTTCCCGCCCGTCGCTCACGGCGAACGCATGCTGGTTCCGGGTCAGTGCAATAACATGTACATCTTCCCCGGCGTCGGTCAGGGCGTCGTCGCCTGTCAAGCATCGCAAGTGACCGACGCCATGCTTTACGTCGCCGCCCGCACCCTGGCCGGGCTGGTCGGCGAAGACAGCTTGGCGATGGGCCGGCTCTACCCCGACCTCACCCTGATCCGCGAAATCTCCACCCAGATCGCCGTCGCCGTCTGCGAACTCGCCTTCGCCGAGGGACTGGCCGGCATCGAGCGCCCCGACGACCTGGACGCCTTCATTCGCGCCCGCCTGTTCGAGCCGCGATATGTCCCCTACGAAGCGGCTTGAGCCCCTTAAGAGCGCCCTTTGCGCACAATGCGCTGGATGATCTTGACCGTCTTCACGCCGGCATCGACGGTCTGGACAATCTCCAGCGGATGCCCGTGGAGCTTGAGGCTGGTGCCCGGCTCGGGGATGGTTTCCAGATAGTCCAAAATCAGGCCGTTGAGGGTCTTGGGACCGTCGGTCGGAAGCTCCCAGCGCAGGGCGCGGTTGAGGTCGCGCAGACCGATACCGCAGTCGACGATCAGACTGCCGTCCTCGGCGCGATAAATCTCTTCGATGCTGTCGGAGGGGTCGGTGGTGAACTCGCCGACGATTTCCTCCAGCAGATCGGTCAGGGTGATCAGCCCTAGAAAATCGCCGTACTCGTCCACGATCAGCGCCACGCGCCGCTTCAGGCGCTGGAAGTTGAGCAACTGCTGATAAAGCGGCGTGCCCTCCGGCACGAAATAGGGTTCGCGGGCGATCTCGCGCAGGCGCTCCTTGCCCAGACCCTGCTCCAGCAAGGCGTGCAGCGCGTTGCGCGCATGAAAGACGCCGATGACGTTATCGACCCCGCCATCGAACAGCGGCAGACGGGTATAGCTGGCGTTACGGATGGCCTGGATGATCTCGTCGTCGCTGTCCTGGAGATCGATGCCCTCGACCTCGTGGCGCGGAATCATGATGTCTTCCACGGTTGCGTGTTCCAGATCCAGGATCGCCAACAGCATGTCGCGGCTGCGCTCGGGGACCATAGCGCCCGACTCGCTGACCACGGTGCGCAGTTCCTCGCGACTCAGGGCAGTGTTCGAGCCGCCTTCCGAGGCAATCCCCATCAGTCGCAACAGTCCGTTGGTGACGAGATTGACGGACCAGACGATGGGATAGAGCACCTTGAGCAGCGGGGCATAGACATAGGCCGCCGGGAAGGCGAGGCGCTCCGGGTGAAGCGTGGCATAGGTCTTGGGGGTGACCTCGCCAAAAATGAGAATAATGAGGGTCAGCAGCCCGGCGGCAATGCCGATCGCCGCTTCCCCGCCAAGACGCAGCGCGATGATGGTCGCCAATGACGAGGCCATGATGTTAACGAAGTTGTTACCGAGCAGGATGAGTCCGATCAGCCGGTCCGGGCGGTCGAGCAGCACGCGGGCGATGCGCGCGCCGCGGTGCCCCTGATCGGCCAGGTGCCGCAGCTTGTAGCGGTTCATGGTCAGGAGCGCGGTCTCGGAGCCGGAGAAGAAGGCCGAGAGCAGGATCAAAACGAATAAAGCGAAAAACAATCCGGTCAGCGGGAGATCGTTCACGGGGTACCGAGGTTTGGCGGGGTTGAGGGTATTCTAGCGAAACTCCGGCACTCCCGCCGAGCGGACGTCTTTGCAGTTCATCCGGAGTCGGTCATACTCCGGCCCTTTTCGATCAGGATCGACCATGTTCAAGAACGCACGTTTTTTCCGACTGGACACGCCCTTTGCCCTGGAGACCGCCGAACTGGAGGCGCGTCTCGGCGAGCGCCGTTTCCGCCCCTGCGGCCCCATCGAAACGGCGACCCTGGGCTGGTCCGCCCCGCTCGGCGAGGAGACCGCCGGACTCGTGCATGGCGTGGGCGGCTGCCTGCTGATGTGCGCGCGCAAACAAGAACGGCTGCTGCCGTCCGCCGCCGTCGCCGAGGCAGTCGACGAGCGGGTCAGCGAATTGGAAAGCGGCGAGGCGCGCGATGTCGGGCGCGCCGAGCGCCGCCGATTACGCGAACAGATCGTCACCGAGATGTTGCCGCGCGCCTTCACCCGCTCGCGCCGCACCCAACTCTACATCGACACCGAGGCCGGCTGGATGGTCGTGGACGCCTCCAGCGAGAAACAGGCCGAGGAGGTCGTCTCGCTGCTACGCGAAACGCTGGAGACCCTGCCCGCGAAGCTGCCCGACCCCAGCAAGACGCCCTCGACGGTCATGACGAGCTGGCTGCTGGACGGCACCGCTCCGCCCGATTTCGTGGCCGGCGACGCCTGCGAGCTACGCGATTCGGACGATTCCGCCGGGGTGGTGCGCTGTAGCGGTCAGGATCTCGCTAGCGACGAGATCCTGAATCATATTCGCGCGGGCAAGCGGGTGACCAAACTGGCGGTCGAGTGGGACGAACGGTTGAGTTTCGTGCTGGCCGAGGATCTCTCGCTCAAGCGTCTGCGCGTCGGCGATGCCCTGCTGGAGGAGATGGACGACACCGACCTGGAACCGGCGGCCCGGCTGGATGCCGAATTCGCCATCCTCGCCCTGCAGATGCGTCAATTGATCGCGCGGCTGGACGAGGTGTTTGGATTACTGTCGACCGACTGAACACCGTCGGGCACGCCCGGCGTCGCCATTGACACGGTTTAAGGGGGTCTTCGTTGAGCGCCAACCTATATGAAACCGATCGTTCCGCCTGGCTGGAGCAACAGGCCAACCTCCTGAAAACAGGGCAGTTGCGGGCCTTGGACATTGATCATCTGACCGAAGCGCTGGAGCTTGAGATGGGGAACGAGCGCCGTGAAATGTATCGGCGGTTGCGGATTCTCATCGGTCATCTGCTGAAATGGCAATATCAATCCGAACACCGCTCCGCCAGTTGGGCCGGAACGGTGCGGGTGCAGCGCAAGGATCTGAACCGGCTGCTCAAGGACAGCCCAAGCTTGCGACGCTTCCTTGAGCCGGAGACTCGCGATGCCTATGCGGACGCGGTCGAACTTGCCAGTGTCGAGACCGGCCTGACGGAATCCGACTTTCCCGCTCAATGCCCCTACCGCATCGAGGATCTGTTGGACAAGGAGTTTTGGCCGGAGGCGTTCCCGAGCTGATGATCCTGCCGCCTGAACGTGAAGCCGCTCAGGGCAAGCCCTTCGATTCAGCTCCTTGTGCCGAGCGGAGCCGAAGCAAGGGCTCACCGCGAACGGCTTCGCTGAACGGCAGCGAGCGCCCGGAAATCAAACCTGATAAAACCCCCGATACCACTCGACGAACCGCGCGACGCCCTCGGCAACGGGGGTGCTTGGCATGTAGCCGGTCTCCCGAACCAACTCGCTGACATCGGCGAAGGTATCGGGCACGTCGCCGGGCTGGAGCGGCAGCATGTCCATTTCGGCCTTTTTCCCCAGACAGTCTTCTAGGCGACCGATGTATTCCATCAGTTCGACCGGCTGGTTGTTGCCGATGTTGTAGAGCCGATAAGGCGCCTGACTGGTCGCGGCATCGGGCTCGGCGCCCGACCAATCGGGATTGCCCGCGGGCACGCGGTCGAGCACGCGGATGACGCCCTCGACGATATCGTCGATGAAGGTGAAATCGCGCCGGTGCTTGCCGTAATTGAAGACCTGGATCGGCTCGCCGGCGAGGATCGCGCGGGTGAACTTGAAGAGCGCCATGTCGGGACGCCCCCAGGGACCATAGACGGTGAAGAATCGCAGCCCGGTAGTCGGAATCCGGTACAGATGGCTGTAGGTGTGGGCCATCAGCTCGTTGGCTTTTTTGCTGGCGGCATAGAGGCTCAGGGGATGGTCGACATTGTGATGGACCGAGAAGGGCATCTCGGTATTGGCTCCATAGACCGAGCTGCTGGAAGCGTAGACCAAATGCTCGACGCCGTGATGTCGGCAGGCTTCCAGAATATTCGCGAAACCGACCAGATTGGTCCGAACATAGGCCATTGGATTGTCGATGGAATACCGCACCCCGGCCTGCGCCGCCAGGTTGACCACCCGCTCCGGACGGAAGCTGGCAAAGATTTCGCCGAGCCGCTCGCCATCCTCGATATCGGCCCGCAAATCCCGATAGCCCGCGTAGTTCAGGGTGCGGGCAAGCCGCGCCTCCTTGAGACCGACATCATAGTAGTCGTTGAGGTTATCGATACCGATCACCTCGTCGCCCCGTTCCAGCAGGCGCAGCGACAGGGCCGATCCAATAAAACCGGCGCTGCCGGTGACCAGGACTTTCATAGGAACTCCTCGGGAGACGGATGACGGATGACGGATGACGGATGACGGATGACGGATGACGGATGACGTCATCTTAAACCGCATCCGGGGGAGCCGTCAGTCATCAGGGATCGCTGACCACCGACACCTACCTAACCCTGGATTGCTTGAGGGCGCCAAATGCTTGCAGATGAGTCAAATGTATCGTTGTCGTTGTCGTTGTCGTTGTCGTTGTCGACGATCCGACAACGACAACGACAACGACAACGACAACGACAAGGATCGCTGCTCAGCTTGCTTAAGGTGCCGTCGATCAGCAACTTCCCCCTGTATCGGCGTCGCCCGCAAGCGGGCTCCTACGGTTAGTATCTTTCACGAAAACCGCCTAAAGCGATGATCCGTCAAATGCCTGAAGCGCAAGCCAGGCGGCTCCGAACGCGGCCTCGCGATGCTCGGCCGGCATGACATCGACCCCCAGCAGGCGTGTTCTCAGACGTGTCCAAGTCGGATTCTCGGCTCCGCCGCCCACGGTGACGACGCGAGTCGGACGCGGTGCCCCCAGCTCGGCAAGACGCGCGTAGCCTTCCGCTTCGATGGCCGCGATGCCTTCCAGCAGTCCGTGCAGAAAGCGGACTGGGTCGGATGGACGAGGTTGCAAACGTGGTTCAAGGTCGGGTTCGTGGCATGGAAATCGCTCGCCAGTGCCGGGAAGCGGATAGTAATTCAGACCCGACGGGGTGTCCGGATCGATGGCACGGCTCAGATCGGCGATCTCCTCGTCGCCGAAAAATTGGCGCAAAACCGCGCCACCGCTGTTGGAAGCCCCGCCGACCAGCCAATGCTCGCCAAAGCGATGGCTGTAAACGCCGAATGCGCTGGCGCTCACCGGTCGTTCGGCAACGATCTTGACGACCAGCGTACTGCCGAGCGAGGTCACCGCGTCGCCCGGATGCTGGACACCGGCGGCAATCACCGCCGCGGTACTGTCGGTGGTTCCGGCCAGGATCCGCGTGGTTTCCGGGAAACCGAATTCGCGGGCGACCTCGGGGGCGATGCGGCCGAGCGGCCTGCCGGGCGCGACCACCCGTGGCAGGACGGTTCCGGACGGAAGCAGGTCAAGTACCCAGTCGGGCCAGCACAGACGCTCGGCGTCATACCCCAGCTTCAGCGCGTTGTTCCAATCGCTGTGGCCAAAATCGCCCATCAGGCGCCCGATGATCCAATCCGCCTGATGGAGCGCAAGCGTAGGCGTTGCTCCGGCCATCCCTTCGCGCAATGCGATGAGTTTGGCCAAACTGGAGCCGGGGCCACGCGCCGGACTATCGGTCGGCGCGACGTGCTCGATCCGGGCGGCGGCCGCCGCGACCGCGCGCCGGTCGTTGTACATGAGCGCCGGTCCAAGCGGCCGACCGTCGGGGGTGGCGATCAGCAGGGTCGCCGAGGTCGCGTCTACGCAGATCGCGGCCGGCGGACGATCACGCAGCGTCTCCCCAAGCGTCTTGAGGACGGTGTGCGCCGCCTGCCACCAAAGCTCCGGATCCTGTTCGACGCCACCGTTCGCGAGTCGAAAGGGTGGGGGCATGGCGACCCGCGCGCTGGCGCATTCGGTGCCCGACCCATCGAGCGCCACCGCCCGACAGCCGGAGGTACCGAGGTCGAGCCCGATGAAGGACGCTGACGAGGTGTTCCGCATCTTCGCTCACCCGAACCGCATCCAGCGCGGTCTGTGTCGTAGTCCAGTCACCCGAGCCGCAAGACGATCGACCCGGCGCGGCGCAACGCGGTGGAAATGATCCCAAAAAGAGCAGTTGAACCGCAAAGAACACAAAGAACGCCAAGTAGTTCACTTCCTTGTCTCGATGACGATAGTCACCCAAAGGGCGATTGTCTTGGCACTTCAAGCCCTTGTTTTTCTTTGAGTCCTTTACTCCTTTGCGGTTCTGAATGCCGGATTAAAAATTATCGTTCAGACTCGGCGATCACGCGGGCGACCCGGCGCAGGTTCTCGAAATACGCCGGCGCCAGCGGATCGATGACCTCCACCCGCCCATCGATGGCCTTCGCCACCTGCTCCGCCGACTTGGGCGAAAACTGCGGCTGGACGAAGACCACCCGAACCGACTCGCGACGGGCCTGATCGATCAGCGCGGCGAGGCTGCGCGGACCCGGTTCCTTGCCGGCCTTCTCGATGGGAATCTGCTCAAGTTCGTAGGCTTCGGCGAAATAGCCCCAGGCGGGGTGGAAGACCATGAATCGGCGGTGGGTCAGTCCGGCCAGCTCGGCGCGGATGTCGCGGTCGAGCACATCCAGGTCGGCGGTGAAGGCAGCGAGATTGTCGCTGTAGTCCTTGGCGTGGGCCGGGTCCAGGTCGGCGAGCGCCTGCTGGATGTTCACGGCCATCCGCTTGACCAGGGCCGGGCTGGTCCAGATGTGCGGATCCTGTTCGGAGTCGGTCTTGGCTGGCGTGGCCCCAACCCTTTCATGGTCATGTCCGTGCGCTTCGGCTTCCTGATACGCAGACCCCTCGCCTGGCCTCTCATCGTGATCGTGCGCGTCCATGGCGCGCGGAGTGATTCCCTCGCGGGCGTCCAGCATCCGCAGTGTCGGATTGGTGACGCGAATGCGCTCGGCCCAGGCGTCCTCGAAGGGAACGCCGATGCGCACATAGAGATCCGCGCCGGCCAGCCGGGCGATCTGGCTCGGGGTTGGTTCATAGGTGTGCGGACTGAACCCCGGCCTGACCATGGATTCCACGACGACATGGCTGCCGCCAATGCGTTCGACAAAGGTTTGCTGCGGCAGGACGCTGACGAACACCCGCAGCGGCTCGGCGGCTTGCGCCAAGGGCAGGAACAGCCAGAGACAGAGCAGATAATTGCGCATCGAAATGACCTCGGTTTCAGGTTGATCGTAAGTTCGGGAATAGGAACCGCTCGTTGTCGATGACTGTGTTCTGGCGTCGAACCGATCAACCTAGAAAGAGCAGTCAGCCGCCAGCCGTTGGTATGTCGAGGTTTTCGCTGATTAAGGCGTTCCCCCAATGGGTGAACCTCGGCCGGACTTGCCCAATGGCCAATTTGATGATTTCCATGAGATGGCTGCTGGAGTCTGTAAGCTGACAGCTCTTTTCAGGATCAAGTCGCGCTCGACGTGCCGGCCCCGCTGAACGCCGCCAGGCCAGCACCGGCGACCAGTAGGGCGACGAGCACGGGTCCGAAGGGCTGATCCAGCGCCAGCGCGGTCATGAAGGCCGCGAGATAACCGACGCCGCCGATCAGGATCGCGAGGATCAGGGTCCAGCGCCAACTGGGGGCGAGACGGAACGCGATCCAGGCCGGGACGAAGATCAGCGCGAAGGCGCCCATCAGTCCCAGGGTGGCGGTGGCGACCGCGAGACTGGCGGCGGTCAGCAGATCCAGACCGAGCCGCCAGTGCCAGGTCGGTCGCCGGTTGGCCGTCTCAAAACGCGGGAAAAAGGTCGCTCGCAGGATCAGCGGCATCAGCCAGGGCAGGAGGCGGATGGCGCTCGCGACCAGCAGCGAGGACATTAGCAGTTCGGTCGTGCCGGCGAAATAGAGCTGTCCGTCGATCAGCGCGTGACCGAGGCTGTCGCCGACCGCCGAGTTGGCCGCGACCAGCAGCAGCGCCGACCAGCCGATCAGGATCATAAAGGCGTAGGCGGCATTGCCGCGGGCGCGCAGCAGGGTCTTGACGGCGCCCGCCACCAGCGCGCCCAGGGTTCCGCCAACGACCGCCGGAAGACCCGCCGCCAGTCCGATCAGTGCGCTCGCGGCGGCCAGATGGGCGAGCCCGAGCGCGGCGAGCCATTCCTGACGCAGGGTCAGCAAGGCCCCGAGCACCGGCAGCAGACCGGCCAGCAGCAGCCCGGTCACGAACGGCAGCCGGAACAGCGGGTCGAGCGCGAGGTCGGGGATCAGCTCGAACATCCGGACTCGCGATCCACGCTCACCTCGACGATCCGCGAACAGACGGACTCCAGAAAACGCCGTTCGTGACTGACCAGCAGCACCGCGCGCCCGTCTCCGGGCCGAACGATCAGGTCGACCAGCCGGGCCTCGGCATCGGGATCCAGATTGTTGGTGGGCTCGTCGAGCAGCACCAGATCCGCCGCGGTCGCCAGTGCGGACCAAACCCAGAGCAGCTGATACTGGCCGCCGCTCAGTCGGTCGAGACGCCGATGCAGGATGGCCGCCAGCGCGGGCGGCGCATCGGTTCGCGCCGCCCCCGCCGAACGCAGCAGTTCATGACCCGTCACGGGCATGCGCGGAAACCGCGCCGGTTGCTGTTCCAGATAGGCCAGCGTCAGTCCGGGCGCCTGCTCGATCCGACCCGCGAAGACGCGCGCGGCATTCCCGATGGCCTTGAGGATGGTCGATTTCCCACAACCGTTCCGACCCCAGAGTCCGAGCACCTCGCCGGCGCGCACCTCGAAGGACAGCGGCCCGATCACGGGTCGCGCATAGCCGGCGGTCAACCCGCTGACCCGCAGCAGCGTCTCGCCGGGTGCGCGCGTCATCGCGCGCCCGCGATGACATCGACCCAGCGGCCGATGTGGTTCAGATAGCCGTCGCCGTCGGCGGACAGCGGCGGCTCCAGACTCAGACGCTCGGCGCGCCACCCGAGATCGCCGGCGAGTTTCGTGGGGGCCTGGGGCGATTGATAGGGCGCGAAAAGGATGACGCCGTCGCGTCCCTTGAGCGTCGCGACCAGTTCGCTGAGCTGGCGTCCGGTCGGCGGCACGCCTGGCACGGCCTCGATGGTGCCCAGCAGGGGCACGCCGAAACGCTGCAACAGATAGATGGCGTCGCGGTGATAGAGCACGACGCCCGGCGCGCCGTCCAGCTGGGTCCGCCATTGCGCGACCCGCTGCCCGACCCGCTCGGCGAAGGCAGCCGCCGCGCGGCGATAGGCGTCTGCCCCCGCCGGATCGAGTTGGGCCAGTCGCTCGGCCAGCGCGCTGGCCACGGTCGACATGCGCACCGGATCGAGGTCGAGATGCGGATTGCCGACCGGATGCACATCGCCGAGCGCGCGGTCGGCTGGCCCACCGACATCCAGCAGATCGACCTGGGCCGCGGCCTCGAAATAGCCGGGCTGGCCCGACTGAATCCGTGGATTGGCGGCGCTGCCGATGGCCACCGGTAGCCAGCCGACCTCCAGTTCGGCGCCGATGGCGACCACCAGATCTGCCCCGCGCAGCGCGCGCATCATGCTCGGTTTGGCCTGAAGCTGATGCAGATCGCGGTCCGGCGAGGCCAGGATGGTCAATTCGGCCCGGGGGCCGGCGACCTCGCGCACCAGCGCGCCCATGCTGGTGCTGGTCGCGACGATTTTCAGCGGGGCGGCCTGGAGCGTGCCCGCGATCAACAGGCCGATCAGGGCGAGAGTCAATCGTTTCATCATCAGTGGTTCCTCAATGGAATTTGATCGCGAGAGGAGTGTCTCGCGGCGAGACCTTGGCGCCGGCCCGAATCTCCCCCTCATCCCCGACCCTTCTCCCCCTCGGGGGAGAAGGGAGAACACGAAGGCTGGCGGCTGAAAGCAGACCGCTGTTTGCTTCCGCTAAAACGCATGCGACCCGTGGCTGCCCAGGCTCATCAGAAACTGGAGATAGAAGGCATCGAAACGCTCGCGCTCGTTTTCCGCGACCAGGATGTCGTTCGTGGCGTACTGCGCGCGCAGTTGCGAGAACTCGGACAGGCTCCAGGTGACATTGACTGTCCAGCGGTCGGACGAACCGTAGTCAGCCCGCGTTCCGCCGCCAATCTCGTTGGTCAGACCAAGCACGTCGTAGCGCAGACCCGCCTTCCATTTGGGCGCGAAGCCATACACCGCCTGCGCATAGAGACCATCGGTCGTGAACTCGCGCGCGGAACCGATCGCCTCGGGATGGGGGCTGGAGCGGATGCTCAGATCCTTGATCGAACGCAGATACTCGGTCTGGAATTTGAAATCGCCCTGACCGGCGGCGCCTGCGCCGTCGTATTTGTAGACGAGATCGACACCCCATAAATCGGCGTCGCCGGCCAGTCCGTTCTCGTGAATCTCGACGCCCTCCTCCTCGTCCATGTGGGTGTGCGTGTGCGTCTGCACCTCCTGATGTTGGGTCGCGTGCGCATAGGAGAGGCCCAACTGAAGCGCGTGATTCTGACCCAGATCCGGGGCGATCTTGGCAAAGGCCGTCCAGAGTCGGGGGCCGTCCCGGCTGTCGCCGAGATTCAGCTCGACCTGTTCGGCCTCGTCGAGCGTGGCGCCGAAGACCTCCTGATTGCCTTGCAAGGCTTCGACACCCAGGAGCGTATAGAGCGGCAGATCCGGCAGCCAGGTGAGCTGAAGGCCCGTGTCCTGGATCCCGTGGTCGCCGAGCAGGTTCAGATAGGCCAGATTTTGATCGACGAAGTCCCACTGATGCGGGTGCTGCTTGTTGATGTAGCCGAAGTCACTCTGAAACTTGCCGCCCTTGGCGCGCAGACCGTAGGGCAGACCGCGTGTCTGAAACCAGCCCTCTTCCAGATGGACATTGCCGTCCCCGTCGATGGCGATGTAAGCGGCGGCATCGAAATAGGGATCGACCGTCGCCGAGAAGGCCAGTTCGGCCTCGCGGAAGTTGAAGCCGTTGACGGTGGAGCCGTGATCGTGGGCGGCTTCGCCCTCGTGTTCATGCGCATGACCGCCGCCGGACGGCTGAAAGGCCTGACCGACCAGCGCCGCGCCTTCGCCGTCGATGCCGTCGTGATAATAGTTGCCGTCGAGGATAACCGAGATCTGCGGATTGAAGGCGCTGCCGGAGGTGAGCGCGCCCAGGCCGCTCGGATTTTGTCTGGCGGGACCGGCGGCGACCGGGCCAACGGCTGGCGCGGTCATCGGTTGGGACTCTGCCGCCTCCGGAGAAACCGGCTGCTCGCGGGCCGCGTCCGCGGATTGTCGCTCGGCCTTGGCGAGCCGGCTCTCCAGATCCTGGATCCGTCGCTCGTATTGGTTCTTCATCTGGTTGAGCATGGACCGCAGTTCGGCGATCTCGGGATCGCTGGCCGGAAAGGCGCCGAGAGGGACGAGCAAGGCCGCTGTCGCGGCCGTGGCCAGCAGTGGTCTGTACATGGAGAGACTCCGACGAGGTCTGGCGGTCAGTGGGAGGATGGCGGGAAATGTTATGTCATAACATCTCTCGCACACAACCAACCATCCGAACCCGCCTTGACGATCGTCAATCTCCCGCTAAAACTCCACCGCCAGTTGGGCGACCAGGCTGTCGCCGGGGTTGCCGGTTCCGCCATCGGAGCTGCGGTAGTCGGTCGCGTGCGCCCACTCGAACGCGAGCGAGGTTCGGCCGAAGATCTCGATCGACCAGCCGACCAACCAGCGTTCCTTCGGCAGTTCGAACGCGAGCGCCTCGCGGGTGCCCTGCCAGGCGACGGCGGCGACCGACTCCCGGCCCATGACTGGGAAGGTGAAGCCGACCTCGATGTTCCAGGCTGACGGTTTGGCACCCTTGTCCTTGAAACTCAGACTGTCGCCATCGAAGGTGTCGGTGGCCGCGAGATACTCGCCGATGACATTGAACCGGCCAACGGTCGCGCTCGCATTGACCGTCCAGCCGCCGGTGCGATCCGTGGGATCGACGCTGAACGAGCCAGGGTCGGCACCGCCCTCGATGGCCGCCTCGAAGGCCGCGACACGGTTGTCGTTGATCGTGTCCTGAAGCGTGTCGGAGTCGCCCAGATCGTTGAGATAGCCGACGCCGAAGGCCCAGGCGCGGTCATCCTGTTCGTGGGCATAACCAAGGTTGGCGCCCCAACTGCCGATCTGGTTCTTGCCGTTGACCTTGTTGTCGCCGTTGAAGAGATAGGCGCTGCCCGAGAAATCGCCCTGCACGACCCCCAACTGAATCGCCGTCTCGCGCGCTTCGCCGATCTCCAGGGTGAGCGGGTCGGAAACCAGGTTGGTGTCGTAGACGCCGAAGGGGACATAGATCTGACCGGCGGTCAGAAAGACCGGCGTCGCCTCCGGATTGGCGAGGGTGATGTAGGCAACATCCACCTCCAGGTCGGTTTCGCCCTGCTCGTAGAGGAACGAAATGCCGGCCTCCACCCAGGCGTTGACCTGAGCGGCGATGCCCAATTCGACGGTCGCGAGCGTGACGTCGCTCTCGCTGTCGCCCTCGGCCGGTGAGACAGAACCGGCCTCGACCTCGATCAGGCCGGCGATTTCGATGTTGCGATACCAGGCACCGGTTTCGCCCTCCCCCGCCCCGGCGCGCTTCTGTTCGAGATCGTCTTCCAATGTCTTGACGCGCTTTGGCGTCCCTTCCAGCCGCGCCTGTTGTTCGGAGATGGTCACCTCCTGTCGTTTCAGCGCGGCTTCCTGAGCACGATTCTGGGTCTCCAGCCGCTGAAGTCGCACTTCGACGGTTTCCGCCAACGCCGGGGCTTGGCTTGCTAGCGCCAAGGCGATCGCGGCCGATAATGGTCGTGCTCTCATGATGACTTTCCTCCTAGGCTGATGCGATGCGGCCAGTAATCGCGCGGGCTTCCAGGGCGGAAGACCTGTCATCTGGCTGGCAACTCGCACCATCCCAGGATATAAACGCGAATTGTTATTATTTGTATAAAAAACCCGCCTGGATGTAAAGAGGCATTCGCCTCTCGACGGCGGCATAATACAAAAAATTATCGCGTGTTACTAAATCCGTCCAGTGAAGCATGTACTGTTCGTGCGCGACGCGCTCACAAGTGCCATTTGGGAAGGCGTCGATTGTCAGAAATCCGTGGATTGTTCACTCCATCAAGGCCACCGACTTGACCTGCACCCACAGCGACTGCCCCGGCGTCACGCCGAGCGCGGCGGCCGAGCGTTTCGTCAGCCGGGCGAGCAGCACCGAGTCGCCGACCCGCACCCGCACCAGGGCCAGGCCGGGGTGTTCGTCGTCCGCCATGGCGTCGACCCGGCCCGGTAGCAGGTTGAGGATGCTGGTGTGTTCCTGATGCTGCGCGGCCAGACTGACATCGCGCGCCAGCACCCGCACCCGGACGTGTTGCCCGATGGCCTGACCCTGATCGCGCGTCCACAGGCTGCCGCCAGGAAAGTCCACCCGCGCCAGATGCCATTGCGCGTCGCGCTCGGCGACAGTCGCATCCAGCACCACGCCCGCGTCCTCTCCGAGACGGATCGGCAGATCGAGTCGGGCGAGCGTCTCGCCGAGCGGACCGCTGGCGAGCACCCGACCGCCCTCCATCGCGACCAGATGATCGGCCAGCCGCGCCACCTCGTCCGGCGAATGGCTGACATAGAGCACGGGGATCTCCAGCGTATCGTGCAGACGCTCCAGATAGGGCAGGATTTCCTGCTTGCGCTTGAGATCGAGCGCGGCCAGCGGTTCGTCCATGAGCAGCACGCGCGGGCTGACCGCCAGCGCGCGCGCGATGCCGACGCGCTGACGCTCGCCGCCGGAGAGCCGGTCCGGCCGGCGTGCCAGCAGCGGGCCGATGCCGAGCAGCTCGATGGCCTGATCCAGACTCCTGCGCTGGTCCGCCGCGATGCGCTTCTGGCCGTAACGCAGGTTGCCGAGCACCGTCAGGTGCGGGAACAGACTCGCCTCCTGAAACACATAGCCGAGCGGACGCCGATAGGTCGGCAACCAGGTTCGGGCGTCCTGCCAGACCTCGCCCTTGAACGACAGAAAGCCCTGCCGGGATCGCTCCAGCCCGGCGATACAGCGCAGCAGGGTGGTCTTGCCTGAGCCCGAATGACCGAAGAGCGCGGTCACGCCCCGGCCGGGCAGGGTGAGGTCGACATCCAGCCGGAAACCCGGCCAGTCGAGCTGGAAGCGCGCAGCGATGTCATCCATGGCTTCCGTCCGCGCCGCGTGCGTTGCGCCGCCAGGCATAGAGCGACAACAGCACCAGGAAAGAGAACGCTACCATTACCGCCGACAGACGATGGGCATCGGCGTACTCCATCGCCTCGACATGATCGTAGATCTGTACCGAGGCGACGCGCGTCACGCCGGGAATATTGCCGCCGATCATCAGCACCACGCCGAACTCGCCTACCGTATGGGCAAAGGTGAGGATACCGGCGGTGAGAAAGCCCGGCGCGGCCAACGGCAGCGCGACGGTGAAAAAGCGATCCAGCGGCGAGGCGCGCAGGGTCGCGGCCACCTCCAGCGGACGCTCGCCGATGGACTCGAAGGCGCTCTGCACCGGTTGCACCATGAAGGGAAAGGAGTAGAAAACGGACGCCACCACCAACCCCCAAAAGGTAAAGGGCAGGAGTCCGAGACCGAGCGACGCGGTGAGCTGGCCGACGGGGCCGTTCGGCCCCATGGCGACCAGCAGATAAAAGCCGAGCACCGAGGGCGGCAGCACCAGGGGCAGCGCGACCACCGCGCCGATCGGCCCCTTCCAACGCGAACGGGTGCGCGACAGCCACCAAGCCACCGGAGTGCCGACCACAAAGAGGATGGCCGTCACGATCCCCGCCAGTCGCAGGGTCAGCCAGATCGCTTGCAGGTCGCTGTCACTGAGCAGCATTGTTTAGATCTCGTAGCCGAAGGCGCGGATGATGCTTTGCGCCCGCTCGCCCTTGAGATAGTCCATCAGCGCCGCGACCGCCGGCTTATCCCTGCCTGGCTCCAATACCACGGCGTCCTGACGGATGGGCGCGTGGAGCTTGCTCGGGATGATCCAGGCTGAACCTTTGGTGATCTTGCCGTTTTCCATGACCTGGGACAGGGCCACAAAGCCCAGTTCGGCATTGCCGGTGCTCGCGAACTGGAAGGTCTGGGCGATGTTCTCGCCGGTCACGAATTTCGGCTGAATCGCGTCCAACAGTCCCAGCCCCGTCAGCACTTCCAGGGTGGCGGCCCCATAGGGCGCCGTCTTGGGGTTGGCGATGGCGACCTTCTGGAAGTCGCCGGCGGCGAGCACCTTGCCTTCGTCATCCACGAAATCGGGTTGGGCCGACCAGAGCACCAGGGTTCCAACCGCGTAGGTGAATTGGCTTTCTTTCAACGCGACGCCTTCCTCGACCAGTTTGGTCGGAGTCGTATCGTCGGCGGCCAGGAACGCCTCGAAGGGCGCTCCGTTCTTGATCTGCGCGTAAAACTTACCGGTCGCGCCATAGGCCGCCTTGACCTGGTGTCCGGTCTCCTGCTCGAAGGCGGCGGCGATTTCCTTCATGGGCGCGGTGAAATTGGCGGCGACGGCGATCTGAATATCGTCGGCCTGGACCATGCCGGTTGCGAACAGGGCCAGCATCAGGGAGAGGTTGCGAGCAGGATTCATCGGTTGTTTCCTCAAACGTGGTGAACAATAAAGCACACAAAGAGCGGAAAGGACTTCAAAGTCTTGTCTTGATGACGATATTCATACCCCAGGGGATGATTGCCATGCGTATTACAAGCCCTTGTTATTCTTTGCGTACTTTGTGCCTTTGCGGTTTCTGATACCGGATGTCAGGGTTTAGTGGCCAGAATGATCTGAGACGCCTTGATCAGAGCGCAGGCGCGCGCACCCGCCTTGAGCCCCAGACCGTGCAGACTGTCGAGCGTGATCGCCGCCGTCAGCTCCGGGCCGCTGTCCGACTGGATCACGACGATGGCGTTGACCGCGCCTTCCTCGCAGCGCGCGACCGTGCCCCAGATCTGATTGCGGGCGCTGGTCTTGATCGCTGGATCGGTGAGAAGGATGACCGAGGGCGCCTTGACCAGCGCATAGGCTTCCCGTCCGGGCGCGAGTTCCAGATGATCGACGCTGCGATTGGTGACGATGGCCGTGAGTTCGAGACCGCCGATGTCGAGGATGACCTCGGCATTGACGGCGCCTTTGTCGACCGATTTCACGGTGCCATGGAATTGATTGCGGGCACTGGTGTGCATGGTCATGGATATCTCCTGTTTTGAGGGTTGAGGGTTCGGAGCGGGTTGCCGTGGCGTCGACGACCTGTCCGGCCATGTCGCGCGCCGGATCGTCAACGAATTGCTAGATTAAGGTCTGGCATGGGTTGCTGGACAATCCAGCTTTATATAAAAAATGATACAACGCTTCATATAGAATAAAAAGCAATTAAACCTTGTTGTTACGGAAGGCGTTATTTTTAATGAGATACAGCGTCATTGATCAGAGCGGCACCGGAATCGCCCCATGCGAGCGCACCGGGTCATCGCGGCATCCGCGTGTCGAAACCGAGGCTGATCACCGGATCGACATCCTCCCCAAAAGGCTGCCGCCAGCGGCGCACGAGCCAGCGTCCATCCAAGAGTCGCCACGCCTGGAGCGACTCGCCGTAGGTCAGCGCGGGATAGATCTCTTCGTCGTCATCCGAGCGCGGCTCGATCAGTCGATAATCGGAGGCGCAGAAGCAGGGCTTTCCAGTCTGATCATCGCCGATCACCCGCCGCGCCGGAACCTCGTACTCCCGATAGACTCGGAACGACTGGGGCACAATCGCCAACGCCTGCCAAGGCTCGGGAAGCCAGGCCTGCCATTGGGGTTGGCAGCACTTGACCGTGTTGCGTGATGACCCTTCCCGGGGTACCGCGCCGAAAATACAGGGCGAATGTGTCATGGCGATTGCTCGTCGGGATGTGGCGGCTCGATTGAACCGCCGAATCGTGATCGCAAGAAAGCGCTGGCCGGTCCTGATGGCTGGGCCAGCGGAAAACCTCGTGGTGCGCAGCGGCGCTATTATTAAAGCATGATAAATGCCAAGTTGTATTTCTATAAACAGAACACTGTTTTTAAAAATTTTTATGCTCGGTCACGCGAAGGGAAAATAGCGCTCGTGACAGCTTTCAGCCAACTCTTGCGGAAATTTGGCGGCTTTGCGACAGCGGTTGAAGGGCTTAACATTGTCATTCGACTGTCCATCGAAGAGCAGCGGCGTTTCGTCGATCTGTTGCTGGATCCCCCGCCCCCGTCTCCCGCCCTGCAACGTGCGGCGAAGGCCCACCGCCGAGCTGATCCAAGGTTAAGAGTGCCCCGCTTTCGGATCGAAAACCTGTCGTCCGTGCATAACCGGACGGGGTTTCAGAGTGGTGTCGATTGGCGCCTGAGAAGGTTGCCAACTCGATGTCGCTGGACGACGTGGAGAACATCGGGAGCGGCGTGTCATGGGTTGGGTCTAACGCGGTTTAATTGTCCACGCCGATGATAACGCCGGAGGCGGGGAAGATGGCGCAGGCGGTTTCGCCCTCGGCAATCCCCATCCGGTCGAGCGCGTCCGAAGCGATCACCCCACGAATCGTGACCCCGGAGGCAAGCGCGACCACCACCTCTGCAGGACCGTCGCTGCGGGTCACTCGCTGAACCAGGCCGCACAGCACATTGACGCCTGCGTTCGCCCCTGGATCCGGCGCCCGGACGATGCCGACGGCGACCGCCTTGATCAAGGCCCAGACCTGACGGCCGGGGCGCAGGCCCAAAGATTCGACGCTCTCGTTGGTGACTCCGGCGGCGATGCGTTCGCCGCCCTGGATTTCGATCAGGATCTCGGCGTCCACGGTGCGGGCGGTGACGGAGACGATCCGCCCGATGAGCTGATTGCGGGCGCTGGTGCGCATGGCGAGCCGGCGCAGCAGGTCGAGCGCAGCCGTCGAGTCGCCCATGGCGGCGTTGATCCCCTCCAAAAAGCGGGCGTATTCGGTGGCGATGGTGCGATAGGCGGCGATCAGGCGGCGACCCTCGTCGGTGAGACGGGCGCCGCCGCCGCCCCGGCCGCCGGTCGCGGTCGCCACCACCGGCGCGGGGGCGACGTTGTTCATCGCGTCCACTGCGTCCCAGGCAGCCTTATAGCTGATCTTGAGCGACTTGGCAGCCTGGGTGATGGAGCCCCGCTCGGCGATCTGTTCCAGCAGCGCGATACGCTCCTCGCCGAGAAAGGCGACATCGTTGACGTTGAGCCAGAATTCGCCGGCGACGTTGAGCGGTTTATTGTTCGACATGGCAGGATTAGAGCAGATTCGCGCGGGGCGAGCGCCGGCCCCGCCAAAGCGTCCAGGCCGTGACGGCAAGCGTCAGGACGAACAGGAAAAAGGCCCAGTTCGCCAGCGACAGACCCAGGATGACCAGTTCCCGATCCTCGCAGAATCCGCTGGCCAGAAAGAGCGAAGGGGCCTGTTGGCCGAGCCATTCGACCAGTCGTTCGATGGGGCCTAATTGGCCGCCGACACAGGAGACCGTGTCCACCGGCTGGAATTGCAGCCAGCTCTGATAGGCGGCGACACCGGCGCCGACGGCGGCGAGCGCCAGCAATCCCAGGCCGGACGCCTGGACCGCCAGACGCGACCCGCCAGGGGACTCGGCCAGCGCGGCGGCCGTCGCCAACAGCGCCATCAGCATGAACAGCAGACGCTGAAAGATGCAGAGATGGCAGGGGTCCAGATTCAGCCAGGGCGTCAGGATCAGGCTCGCCAGCGCGGCCGAGGCACTAAGCATGGTCAGTAGAATCCAAACCGGACGCGGTACGATCTTCAGCATTGTTCGAGATTCCTTTTAGGTCGTTCAGTTGGACCGTCAAACCGCCGGCACGGAGCCGTCAATCCGAGCGTCCCCATTGGTAAAGCCCGCCTCGACGGGCACGCGCAGATAGAAGAGGCTCAAACCCTGGGCGCCGAGATGGGTAATGAAACGATCTGCCTCCGCCTCGGTGAGCACGAAACCGACCTCGACCGGCAGATCCCCGGCAAGCTCGAAGAAATGCTCTTCGTGCAGACGCCCGTGCCGGCCAAACCCCGCCAGTGCGCGAAACGCCGAACCGCCATGGAAGCCCATGGACCGCGCCTCCTCCAGCAGCCATTCATACGCCAATCTGCGATGATGGCGGCGGTTTTCGGCGACATAGAATTTGAGAAAACACCCCTGCATGGTCGCGTTCCTCTTGAGATTAAACCGCGCCCAGCGCGGTATGCGCTGTTTTTGCATTGGACCGGCCCCGGCAGAATCAACGACCGCTGGAGCTGGCGCTGTTTAAGTGATTAAAAATATAAATTTAAAACCGCGTCTCACCGAGATCGAGGACATCTCCACAGCTAGACACAACATGAGAATTACGCATTCCGCTCTGGACGCGGTTTAGGTGAAGTTCCAGTCCGGTTCCAGCCCGGCGTCAAGCGCGCATCAGCAGATAGGCCAGCCACAGGCCGAGCGCCGTCATGGTCAGCGAACCGGTCAGGTGCGCCAGGATCGCAACCAGGCCCCAGAGATAATCGCCCCGCGCCAGCAGATTGACCACCTCCGCCGAAAAGGTGGAAAACGTGGTGAGACCGCCAAGAAAGCCGGTGACGATGAGCAGGCGCGCTTCTGGTGGCAGACCGGGATGCCGGGAAAACCAGGCGACGGCCAGACCGATCAGCAGCCCGCCCAGCAGGTTGGCCGCCAGAGTTCCGAGCGGCAGGGTCGGAAAGAGCGGATTGAGCCGGCTGCCCAGGAACCAGCGCAGCAGCGCGCCGAGTCCGGCGCCGGTGAACACCGAGAAAACGGATAGAAGCGTCATGCCGCGCTCAGGATTCCCGTGGTTCGGTCAGCTTATGCCAGAGGACGATCGTCGCCAGCAGCAGGGTCACGCCGTTGGCGAGGATGATCGGCCAGGCCCCGAGCAGGATGCCATAAAGGCCCCACAACGCCACCCCAGCCGTGAACAGAAGATACATCCAGAGCGAAAGGGCGCGGGTGTCGCGGGTGCGCAGGGTCTGCCAAACCTGAGGGACGAAGGAGGCCGTGGTCAAAAAGGCGGCGGCATAGCCGAGCAGATCCGGGTGTGACATGGTGACCGCGCCAGAATTTGGAAATCGATGTCAGTGCCAAATCGAAAGACGGCCAGACTTGCGTTATTTGGCGCGTCCGGCCTTCTCGTCCAGGCCCGAGAGTCCGAAACGACGATCCAGTTCCGCCAGCACCTGCGCCGGCCCCAATCCCTGCTGGGCCAGCAGTACCAGGGTGTGAAACCAGAGGTCGGCGACCTCATACACGATTTTCTCGGGAACCCCATCCTTGGCCGCCATCACGGTTTCGGTGGCCTCCTCGCCGATCTTCTTGAGGATGGCGTCGAGTCCCTTGGCATAGAGCCGGGCGACATAGGACGAGTCGGGATCGGCCGCCTTGCGTTCTTCCAGGATGACCGAAAGACGTTCGAGGATATCGCTCATCGTGGCAGGCTCCGATCAGGATTGACGGTAGATGGCATCCGGATCCTTCAGCACCGGCGCGATCTCGGCCCAGTCCCCGTTGGCGTCCAGTTCGCGGTAGAAGCAGTGATGACGCCCGGTATGACAGGCGATCCCACCCTTTTGTTCGACCTCGATGACGACGACATCGGCATCGCAGTCGATCCGGATCGCGTGCACGACCTGCTGATGCCCGGATTCCTCGCCCTTGTGCCACAGCCGTCCGCGCGAGCGCGACCAGTACACGGCATGCCCGGTGTCGCGGGTGAGCCCAAGCGACTCGCGGTTCATCCAGGCCATCATCAGGATGACGCCGGTTCCGGTTTCCTGGGCGATGGCGGGCACTAGCCCGTCCGCTCCCCATTTGATGGCGTCGAGCCACTGATCGGACATATGTTTCGTTCTCGCTTTAGACGCGGTTTAGACGGATGGATTCAGCTGGTCGGCCAGCCTCTGGCCCTCGGCAAAGTCGAGCGTCCCTTCATAGATGGCGCGACCGGTGATAGCGGCGGTAATCCCGCTGCCGGCGCTTTCCGCCAAGACGCGGATATCGTCGATGGTCGTGATCCCGCCCGAGGCGATGATCGGAATGCGGATCGCCTCGGCCAGCGCGCGGGTCGCCTCGACATTGGGTCCGGTCAGCATGCCGTCGCGCCCGATATCGGTATAAACAATGGCGGTGACGCCGTCGTCCTCGAAGCGTTTGGCCAGATCCTCGACCCGATGGGGAGTCATTTCGGCCCAGCCCTTGATCGCGACCTGTCCATCCCTGGCATCGAGCCCGACCATGACCTGCCCCGGAAAGGAGCGACAGGCGCGCGCGACGAACTCCGGATCCTTGACCGCCTGGGTGCCGATGATGCAATAGGAGACACCGGCCTTCAGATAGGCTTCGATGGTCTTCTCATAGCGGATGCCGCCGCCGACCTGGATCGACAAGCCCGGATAGGCCTCCGTAATCTCGCGAATCGACGCGCCATTCATCGGCTCGCCGGCGAAGGCGCCATTGAGATCGACCAGATGCAGCCGGCGAGCGCCCTCGCCCACCCAGCGCCCGGCCATCTCCACCGGATGGTCGGAAAAGATGGTCTCGTCGTCCATGCGACCCTGACGCAGACGCACGCAGCGCCCGTCCTTCAAATCGATTGCGGGAATCAGCAGCACTGGATGGCTCTCTCAACACATAAATGAATCGCGGGAATAGGCATTAGGCAATAACTGACAACTGACAACCGACAACTGAGACTTCACAAAGCGCCCTTGGTCGAGGGCAGAATGCCGGCCATGCGCGGATCGGGCTCGACAGCCATGCGCAGCGCGCGCCCGAACGCCTTGAAGATGGTCTCGGCCTGATGATGCGCATTGACGCCGCGCAGGTTATCGATATGCAGGGTCATGCCCGCGTGATTGACCAGACCCTGGAAAAACTCATGGAAGAGGTCTGCGTCGAAGGCGCCGATCAGGGCACGGGTGAAATCGACCTGATAGACCAAACCGGGCCGGCCGGAGAGGTCGATGACCACGCGCGAAAGCGCCTCGTCCAGCGGCACATAGGCATGACCGTAGCGACGGATGCCCTGCTTGTCGCCCAATGCGCTGGCCAGCGCCTGACCGAGCGTGATCCCGAGATCCTCGACCGTGTGATGGGCGTCGATGTGCAGATCGCCCACCGCCTCGATGTCGAGATCGATCAGACCGTGGCGGGCCACCTGATCGAGCATGTGATCCAGAAAGGGCACGTCGGTCTGGAAACGCGAACGGCCGCTGCCGTCCAGATCCAGGGTGACGTTGATCCGGGTTTCCAGTGTCTTGCGTTCGATGTGCGCCCGACGAGGAAGGGTATCGACAGCCATTGAATGATCGTTGCGTGGCCTGAAAGGCTGTCATTTAACCACAGACGGGCACCGAATCAGAAGACCCGCAATCAACGCAACGCCGATGGATTGAGGGACGTGCGAGGCAAGACAAAACGACACCTGTCTTACCCCGCGCGGTTTAACGCTCGGTCAGGTAGATGTCGACCCGACGGTTCCTGCTTCGACCCTGTGCAGTGTCATTGCTGACGATCGGCTTGGTCTCGCCCATCCCCTCGGCGCGAATGCGGTCCTGCGCGACTCCCAGATCGACCAACGCCGCCTTGACGGCAATGGCGCGCTGTTCGGACAGGTCGAGATTCCGGGCCGCATTGCCCAGGCTGTCGGTATGACCTTGCAGCAGAACCGTCAGATTCGGATGCCGGCCCAAAAACTCCGCGACCTTTTCCAGACTTGCCGACCGTTCGGACGGCAGAGCGGCCCCGCCCATCGGGAAATTCAGATCGGATTCGGTGAGCGAAACCAACACGCCGTCATCCGTGAATTGAGCATTGAGGGTGGCATAATCACGCTTAAGTTGAGCGAGTGCATCGTCCCGTGCCTGAGCAGATGCGTTGTCTTCCGCCAGTTCCCGCTGGTGCGCTTGTGCGATGGCGGCCAGATCGTCGGCGATACGCTGACGCTCGTGCTCGAACGCCTTGGCCTGCTGGTCCTTCCATGCCTTCAGGTCATCCTCCAAGGTCTGAACCTTTTGCTCCGTGACCGCCAGCAGTTCGCGCATGGCCTGCGTTTCCTGGACCAGCCGAGGATCCGACCCCGGCTCAGGCGCGCGCGCGGAGGGCGCGTCGGATGCCGCGGCGGCGACCGACTCGGCCGGACTCGGGGTCGCGATCCCGGCATGCCTGTCTTCCTGATCGACGGACGTCATCGGCGGCGTCGCGTCGACCAGATAAACGAGCAACAGTCCCGAGGCGAACATCAGGATCAGAAAACCGACCGCCAGGAGCGATTTTTGCTGTAACGCTGACTCTGGTTTTCGTTCTGGCGCTGACTGCGTCGGTGGTGCTGGATTGGCGTCGGACATGGCGTTTCCTGTTCTTTAATGTGTCTGCGGGTGAAATTAAGAATGAGTATCCCGATTCAGAATGGCTGCAAGTCTTGTCGGGGCGATTGAAATCGCCCCGACAATTTCCGGAAATCGCTTAATGATCCGGCGAACAGATGCGATGGTTGCGGACCGCCACCGCCGTGGCAGCCAGCAGCAACGCGACGATTCCGGTCAGCATCGTCAGCACGCCCACCCCGAGATAGCGGTAAACATCGCCGCCCGTGCGCTCGAACATCACCATGCTGGCAATGCTGAACGCCGCCAGCGGAAAGGAATACGCCCACCAGGACAGAAAAAAGTGCAACTTCAGGAAACGTCTCGCCTGCGTGAACAGCAACAGGGTCAAAAACAGCGCACTGTAATAAAGAATGCGCGAAAAGCTGTCGATCTCGCCGACGAGTCGCATATAGGCGATGAAACCGACCGCGGGCGGAGCAATCAGGATAAACAGGGTCGGCATCAGACGGGCTTCGATGGGGTGATGAAACATCACCCGATAGATGATGATCGTCATCAGCACGATCCAAAACAGCATGCCGACACTGAAAAAGAACCAGGAAACCTCCTCGTATCCCAAGGGCACCCCGGCGATCGGCACCAGGACATTGCCCACGGCCGGAATGAACCAGGCCGGATTCATGTGATGAATCTGAAAATGTTCGTGATGAATCCAGACGCTCACCACATAGAGCGTGAACAGCAGATGCAGAACAGCGCCCGTCAGCCAGAGCCCCAGGCTCACGGATGGGACAAGATGCAGGAAGGCGATCGCGAGCAGCAGCAGGCTGATCGAGATGGTCGGGAAAAAGTTCAGCTTAATCGGGTGGTGTAATTCCTTGATCACGGACTGACGATAGACCGCCAGCTTGGTTCCGTAAAACCCCGCCAGAACCACGAACAGGGTTGTCGTCAGGCCGACCAGCCAGGGGCTGATGCCCAAATCCAGCTGCAGGACGGACTGCGCCTTTTCCCAGGCGATGGTCAGGCCGGCCATGCCCATGACCATCGCGAAAAACGAGATCGGAAAGTGTTCGATCCGGGAGCTGTCGAGTGTTTGCGTTGTCATCGGAGAGATCCATGAATTGGTCGTGAAACCGAGCAAGAACGGCAGACTTCAGCAACCCACGGACAGCTTCGACATCCAGGAATCGCCGTCGGGCATCCGCCCCGCGGTCAGGTTTCGGTCTGCCGCCCAAACCCGCCAGTCGCCAAGCGTCCAGGCGCTCATGGCTGAACGCTAGCCGCTCGTTGCCGGTTAAAGGTTGGTCAAGGTCGACGCGAACAACAGGATGCCGAGCAAGACCGCCGTCGAGCCGATTTCCAGATAGGGCCAGAGGCTGGCAGGCTTGTGTTGCACGAGCTTAGGGGCAACGACAGTCGAACAAACGTGAACACTGTTTTTAATCATCATGCTGTGGACTCCGGATATGCCGCCCGACAGTTCTCCAGCCCGCGTCGTTGGGTTGGCGACCAGGACGGTCAGCGGTCAATGAATGATTGGTTGCCAAACAGTCTACGGAGTCGCTGGCGCCGATGCATTGACAAATATCGGAGCAAGTCGCTTGGTTATGGAGATCGAACGGAAAGCGCTATCCCCGACCGCGAAAGCCATCCGGATCATCGTGCGGGCTTAGCTTGCGTCGATCGCAAACCTCTCCAGCGAGACACCGCCCACCGCAATGGACCTGTGATCCGCCAGGAGGTCGACCCCCGCAGCTCGTCGATGGTCCGCCGCAGTTCCAGAACGCTGGCCGAGTGCATCCGCGCGTCGGTCTCCAGCGCGTCCAGCCGCTCTCGCAATCCTGCGTTCTCCCCCGCCAGAGTCCTGAGCACGGCCTCGCGTTCGGCCAGTTGTGCCGCCAGTTCCTCGCTCAAGCGCTCGCCGCGCATCCGCGCCGCGTCCCAATGGCGCAGAATGTCGAGCATATCCCGACCGCTCCAGAGAACCGTCCATTTCTCGAACGCCGCGGCGCGCGCGGTCGCGACCTCAGATGCTTTTTCCTTCCCCCCGGTCGCGAGCGAATGCGGTCCAGGCCGCTCCAGCGGCACGAAGGCGCCGGTCGCGTCGGAACATCGGAAACGCCGCGCCGCGCTGACCTGATCGAGACGCGCGAAATCCGTCCGCATGGACAGTTGCACCAGGAAATCCCAGGCATGGACGCCATCGAGATGTTCATCGAAGTGGCAGCCTTCCTCGCGGAGCGCGCGCGCGAACATCAAGCAAGGCAGCGGAATCTCACATCCGCCCCAGAGATCAAGCCGTTCGAACGACCGATTCCGCACCTCTGTGCGCATCTGCCGGTCCGCCACCCATTCCTCGAACCGGACCCCGCTATAGGCGCATCGCGCCGGCGCCGAGCGGGACAGGGTTTCGACCAGGGAGGCGATGTGATCGGGAAAGCAGATGTCGTCCTCGCCAAGCACGATCAGCCAATCGCCACGGGCTTGGTCCAACCCAAGATTCGCCGCCTGGGCCGGCTGGCAAGCCGCTGGCGCGGGAAAGGTTCGCACCAGAAAACGCCCCTGCAGAAGCGCGGGATCGACGTCGCCGACATCCTGCGTCAACACGAGCAGGATCTCGATATTCGAATAGGTTTGCAGCGCGATCGAATCCAGCGCATCCGCCAACCGTGCGCCGCCCGGACTGATGACAATGACCGAAACCAGGGGAGGCGGGGCCGTCACCCGGCATGCGGTTTGGGTGTAATACTCGCCGGGGCGGATGACGCGCAGCGGATCCTCCCGCAAATCGTCCCGCGACATCAGCCGAAAAGCCTCCGCCGCTTTGACAGAACGTGGAAGCGTATAAGTGCGAAAGCGATTCAGCGCCGCGATCCTGCGGGCATAGGGTTGCTGCTTCAATTGGCTCGCAAAGCAGTCCATCGCCGCCTGCTTGCGCTCGCGCAGATCGGTGATATCCAGCAGGACCGTGGGATGCAGAGGGACGCCAACCTCATACATAACCAACCGTATCGGACGAGCGCAACGCCGCACCGCCTCCGCCGCGGCCAGCGCCAGGATCAGATGATCGGGATGAACCTCCCACCAGGAGGGTGCGTAGACGAGATCCGCCTCCCACGTCTCCAGCGTGTCCAGGATGCGTCGGATCAGTACCTCGCCATACTCCAGCCCGCGATCCGGCAGACCCCAAAAGCACGGCTCGCCATAGCCGAGAATGGCTCCGGCAGCGACGCTTTCGCACTGGCGGGTCAGAATATCGTCCGCCGAGTCCGCCGCCAGACCCAGAGCGCCATCGGTCGCGATGACGACCTGGACGGGATCCCCCGCCGCGACATGACGCATAATCGCCCCGCCGCAACCGAAGACCTCGTCATCCGGATGCGGCGCCAGAACCAGCACGCGCCCGCTCTCAAGCGCAGTCAGCGCCTGATAAGGGACGAATTCGTGTTCGGAAATTCTCATTCGTCGTGCTCGATGATCCCATTGAAACGCAGCCAGTATGATCCACGACCGTTGCGCATCGGTTCAACCCCGCAGCAACCAGACCCACACTGGAAGCCACCTGGGAGCACCGACAGGCTGTCGGTCCTGGTGAGTCCGACTTGTCGTCGGATCGATCGACGAACGCCCAACCCAAGACGTGATCGTGCCCGACCGCGCGTCTCATCGTAACGGCTCTAGGGTAGAATGCATCCCATTACACACAACTCCCCGTGTGCGGGTAAAATAGGTTTGAGCATTCACGTTCATTGGGGATCGCATGGGCTGGGCAGAAGACGAATTTCGCGGGATCGCTCTGGGCGACGCGCGCCGCGA
>NZ_NHSQ01000044.1 GCF_016653465.1 Thiocystis minor
TGATCCACGCTTCTTTCAGCTTGGCCTCGCGGCGTCCGCCTTGCGCTTCACTACGGTTGTCGTCACTCTCTCCGGCGACCTCTTTGCAGGTCGCAAGTCTTGGCCCATGCCGGGCACACTAGGGGCGAATTCATTCGCCCCCCTGCCTGCATCGGAGCAACCAACGTGGCGAATGAATTCGCCCCTACACCCCTGCATCCTGCTCAAGGGATGGAGATGCCCTTGATCTCCGCGCTCATCCCACACAATTAAGAATCGATGGCACACCCTCGGCGGACAGCGCGTAAAAAGCGATTCCGCATCCAGAAGATTCATTCCGCCACGCCTTCATGATGCAGTAACCAGCGTTTGAGAGCGAGCCGGCGTCCGCTGGTGTCGCCCGCGAATCCACCCAATCCCCGCGCTGCTACCACGCGGTGACAGGGCACGACGATGAGACAGGGGTTCGCTCGACAGGCCTGACCCACCGCACGGGCGGCGGTGCCAAGCGCGCGTGCGATTTCACCATAGGTACGGGTCTCGCCAGCCGGAATGGTGCGCAGCAGCGCCCAGACGCGGTGCTGGAATGGGGTGCCGGCAAGCGCGAGCGGCAGGTCGAAGGAATTCGTTCCGTGACCGAAATAGTCCCGCAACTGACGGACGATTGCCGCCGGAGCGACCTCCCCGTCGCCATCCTGTGTCAGGATTGCATCCACGCGGTCGATGGCCGCTGGCCCCTGGAGCGCACCGGGTGGACGCGGCTCCGTCTCGACGCTCGATGATGGCGGATCCAGATCAATTCCGGTCAGGGTCTCGGCTTCCCAGTGGATGCCGAGCGGACCAATGGGGGTCGCGATCAATGTATACGACATGGCAATACTGTTACTCAACCCTTGAGCAACCGCGCGCGCTCCGCACGGTCAGTTGCGAATACCAATTCAGCCGGTCACTCGAAACGATGCCGTGTCGGTGGCAACGACTCGGACGAAAGCATTCAGCCGACAACCAACTCTGTGGATAAGTCTGTGGGCATTTCCTGGAAAACGGTGGCAGGTTCTTCATTTCAAAATACTTAACCAAAAAACGATATGATTTCAATGCAATTATTTTAATATTGAAAAACAACGATTTACACGTAACCATCAAGATTGATGGGCAGGTCGCCGGCAACTGTTTCGTGGCGGATTCCGGCCCCTCATTGGATGTGTGCAACTGGCCGAGCGCGGGTGGAAACGTCCTCGTCCACGGCTCTCTCAACTGACCGCCATCGGCAATTGACCTGAACGGAATCGACTGACCGGAACAGATCAGGACAAAGCGGCCTGCCGTTTCTGCCAGACAGCATAGCCGACGAGCGTCAGACCGACGAAGATCAGTGCGGCCAGCGTAACGAGGGGCAGATTGTCTTTGATGAGCGCTTCGTTATCGCCGATAAAATAACCAAATGCAATCAGCACGATGGACCAAATTCCCGCCCCAAGGCCTGTGTAGAGGGCGAAGGTCATAACCTTCATGCGGCACAGCCCGGCGGGCAGCGAGATCAGGTGACGGATCCCCGGAATCAGGCGTCCGGTGAAGGTCGAGATGGCGCCGTGCCGGGCGAAAAAGGCATCCGTCTTGTGCAGGAGTGCTGGACGCACGAAAAAATACTTCCCATAGCGTTCCAGGAAAGGACGTCCCACCCAGAGCGCTAACCCGTAGTTCACGAAGGCGCCGAACAGACTGCCAACCGTCGAGGTCAGCAGGATCAGGATCAGGTTCATTTTTCCCTGATAGGCAAGATAGCCAGCCGGAATCAGAACCAGTTCGCTGGGAACCGGCAGCACGGTGGATTCCAGCGCCATCAGGACGAAGATGCCGGCGTATCCCCAGCCGTTCACCGTCACCAGGATCCAGTCGATGAATTCATGCAGCATCCGCGAATGACCTCCGTCTAAATATGAAATGCGGTCCGCGGCGGCGGGCCGTTGGGTAGCGCTCGCCGGAATCCGGCGAAGTCCGCACGAGCGACATTGGCCCGGAAAGGCGCGGAAGGGCTCATTCTGCCATCGGAGCCGATTTGACGCGACCGCTTGTCGAGGTTCCCGCAAGGAGGCGAATTGTCGGAAATCTTACAGGACTGACGGCAGCCTTTGCCGAATAAAATCAAGTATTAGAGAAATGGCATGAAGCCTGCTTGAACACGCTCATCGCGAACGCCTTGGACATCTCCATGAAGCAGAAAGACATTGCCGCCCTGCTCGACGAGCCGGCCTGCGCGCACAATCGAAAGGAAAAATCCGGCTGCGCCAAGCCCAAGCCGGGTGCCACGGCCGGCGGTTGCACCTTCGACGGGGCGCAGATCGCCATGCTGCCGATCGGCGATGTCGCCCACATCGTCCATGGCTCCATCGCCTGTGCCGGCAATTCCTGGGACAACCGGGGCACCCGCTCCAGCGGCCCGACCCTCTACAAGATCGGCATGACCACCGACCTGACCGAGCAGGACATCATCATGGGTCGCGGCGAAAAGCGGCTCTTCCACTCCATCAAGCAGGCCATCGACAGCTACCAGCCGGCGGCGGTCTTCGTCTACAACACCTGCGTCCCCGCCCTGACCGGCGATGACATGGTCGCTGTCTGCAAGGATGCCCAGGCGCGCTGGGGCACGCCGGTGGTCCCGATCGACGCGGCCGGTTTCTATGGGGCCAAGAATCTCGGCAGTCGGATCGCCGGCGAGGCGATGGTCCGGTATGTCTGCGGCACCCGCGAGCCGGACCCGCTCCCCGAGGGCATCGAGCGCGAAGGCTTCAAGATCCACGACATCTGTCTGATCGGCGAGTACAACATCGCCGGCGAACTCTGGCGGGTGCTGCCGCTGTTCGACGAACTCGGGTTGCGGGTGCTCTGCACGCTCTCGGGCGACGGACGCTTCCGCGAGGTGCAGACCATGCACCGCGCGGAGGTCAACATGATGGTCTGCTCGCGGGCGCTGGTGAATGTCGCCCGCAAGCTCCAGGACGCCTACGGCACGCCCTGGTTCGAGGGCAGTTTCTATGGGGTACGGGATGTCTCGCAGGCGCTGCGCGACTTCGCCCGCATTCTCGACGATCCCGATCTGACCGCCCGCGTCGAGACGGTCATCGCCCGCGAGGAGGCGCGAGCCAATGCCGCGCTCGCGCCCTGGCGCCAGCGTCTGCAGGGCCGCAAGGTGCTGCTTTATACCGGCGGCGTCAAATCCTGGTCGGTGATCTCCGCGCTTCAGGATCTGGGCATGACGGTGGTCGCCAGCGGTACCCGCAAATCCACCGAGGACGACAAGGCGCGCATCCGCGAACTCATGGGCGAGGACGCCGTGATGATCGAGGAAGGCAATCCGCGCACCTTGATCGACATGGTCAACACCCAGGGGGTCGACATCCTGATCGCCGGCGGACGCAACATGTACACCGCGCTCAAGGCGCGCATCCCCTTTCTGGACATCAATCAGGAACGCGAATTCGGCTATTCCGGCTATGCCGGCATGGAGGAACTGGCGAAACAACTCTGCCTGACCATCGAGAGCCCGGTCTGGGAGGCGGTCCGCCGCCCGGCACCCTGGGCGCGCGCGGTTATCGCGCAACCAGCGGCGGATGCCGCGTCGGTCACTGTCGCCAACGAAGCCGAATCCATCGCCGTGGAGGCCAGTCATGCCTGAGATCGTCAAACGCAAGAAAGCACTCTCGGTCAGCCCGCTCAAGGCCAGCTCGACGGTCGGCGCGGCGCTCGCCTTTTTGGGTTTCAACCGCGCCATGCCGATGCTGCACGGCGCGCAGGGTTGTACCGCCTTCGGCAAGATCCTGTTCGTGCGTCATTTCCGCGAACCCATCCCGTTGCAGTCGACCGCCATCGATCAGATCAGCGCGGTCATGGGCAGCGAGTCGATGGTCGTCGAGGGTCTGAAGACGCTCTGCGAAAAGCACGCCCCCGACCTGATCGGCGTGCCCACCACCGGACTGGTGGAAACGCAGGGCGCGGATATCCAGATGGCGGTGCGCGTCTTCCGCCAGACCTATCCGCAGTTCGACGCCATCCCGGTGGTCGCGGTCTCGACCCCGGATTTCACCGGATCGATGGAATCGGGCTACGCCGAGGCGACCCGCGCCATCATCGACACCCTGGTCCCGACCGCCGCCGAGGCGGGCACCCAACCGGGCCGACGCCGCCGTCAGGTCAATGTGCTGGCCGGCTCGCACCTCACACCCGGCGATCTGGAGCATCTCAAGGATCTGATCGAGCTGTTCGGGCTGCGCCCGGTGGTGCTGCCCGACCTCTCCGATTCGCTCGACGGTCACCTGCCCGAGTCCGATTACAGCCCGCTCTCCATCGGCGGCGCGCTGGTGAGCGATTTGACGACCCTGGGCGATGCTCTGGCGACGCTCGTGATCGGCGACTCGATGCAGGCACCGGCGGACGCGCTCCAAGCCCGCACCGGCGTTCCCGACCATCGTTTCGCGCACCTGATGGGCCTCGATGCCGTCGACGCGCTGATCCTGACCCTGTCCGAACTCGCCGCCGCCCCGGTTCCGGCCAAAATCGAGCGCCAGCGCGCCCAGCTTCAGGACGCCATGCTGGACTGTCATTTCATGCTCGGCATGTCCCGCTTCGCCATCGCCGCCGATCCCGATCTGCTGGTCGGTCTGACCCAGATGCTCGCGGGCGTCGGGGCCGAAACCGTGGTTGCCGTCAGCCCGATCAACGCCCCCTCGCTGACCAACGCCGTCTGCGATCAGGTCAAGATCGGCGACCTGGAGGATCTCGAACTCGGCGCGCGGGCGCGCCTGGCCGAAGTTCTGATCACCAACTCGCACGGCGTCCACACGGGGCAACGTCTCGGGATTCCCCTGCTACGGGCCGGCTTCCCGCAATACGACCTGCTGGGCGGTTTCCAGCGCACCTGGATCGGCTACCAGGGCACGCGCGCAACCCTTTTCGATCTGGCCAATATCCTGTTGACGCAGGAAAAGGGCGAAATCCACCCCTATCGCTCGCCGCTCAAACAATGGCCGGACAACGAGCGTCACGGAAACCTCCAGCACGCCGCCTAGATGCACTCTCACCCCGCGCCAAATCGCCACCCCTGGAAGCGCCGGCTTGCAGCCGGCCCTGGGGCGTCCGGCTTGCAGCCGGACGAGTTGGCGGGTTACTCCGAGTCAGCGGTTGGCTCCGACAAAGCCGACAGCCTGTCGGCAGGAGCCGGCTGCAAGCCGGCGCTCCCAGAGCCAAGCCGGCGCTCCCAGGGTTTGGAGAGCGAAGCAGAATCCATCACCCCCATCAGGATCGGAGATCCCCATGACCGTGGAACGACGCCTGAGAATCCTGAGTGTTGGCAACGAGGCAAAACGCATGAACGCAGCGGTCAAGGTGGCCTTCGCCACCTCCAATCTGAAACAGGTCGATCAGCACTTCGGCGCCGCCGAGTCCTTCGCCATCTACGCGATCGACGCCGAGCAGGCGAACTTGATCGAGGTCGTCCAGTTTAGCCAGCTCGACATGGACGGTAACGAGGACAAACTCGCCGCCAAGATCGACGCGCTCCAGGGCTGCATCGCCATCTACTGTCAGGCAATCGGCGCCTCGGCGGTCAATCAGCTTCGGCCCAAGGGTATCCAGCCGGTCAAGGTGTCGGCGGGCACGCCCCTGACCCAGGCAATTTGCGGACTCCAGACCGAGATGCGCGACGGCCCCAGCGCCTGGCTCGCCCGCGCCATCGAGAGCCAGCATCCCAGGCATACGCAACGCTTCGACGCCATGGAGGCCGAGGGATGGAGCGAGTGACCGAGCCAATGATCGAGGAAGTCGCCTCCGTGGTCGCTGTCGACGAGGGCGGCGCCTGGGTCGAGACCCGTCGCCGGAGTGCCTGCAGTCACTGCGACAGCGCCAGCGTCTGCGGCACATCGGCCATTGCCAAGCTGTTCGGCGAGGGCCGCAACAGTCTGCGGATCGACGCCCCGGCGGGACTGCGCCCCGGCGACCGGGTGGTGATCGGTATCCCCGACGGCACCCTGGTGCGCGCCTCGCTGATCGCCTATCTGCTCCCTGTGATCGCGCTTGTGGCCGCCGCCGGAATCGGCACGGCCCTACACCTCCCCGAAGGCGCGGTCGCCCTGCTTGGCCTGGCCGGACTAGGCTCCGGACTCTGGCTCGGCGGTCGACTCACGGGCGATGCCTCCGGACGCGAACGCTATCGGCCGCGCCTGATCCGTCGGGCTGACGAGCTTGGCGGCATCCGCCTCGCAGACATTCATTCACCCATCGAGACCTGAACCATGACCGAAACAGTCACCCCGAGCGTCGAAAACGAAGGACTCCTGACCTCCAGCTTCGTCGTCGAGATGGTGCGCCAGATGCGCGCCATCGACCCTTACGGAACCTACGATTCGCTGTCGACGACCGAGATCCTGGAGCCCTTCATCCTCACGAAGGAAAAGAAGCGCGAGATCCCGATCATCGGCGATCCCGACGAACTCGTCATTGCCCGGATCAAGGTCTTCTACAACGCCATCTCGGCCATGATCGAATCCGAATGCGGCCTGATGGCCGTCCCTCTGGTCAACCTGAGCCATGAGGGTTTCGGGCGCGCGCTGATCACCGTCGGCAAACTGGTCGTCATGGACCGCACCCTGCGCGATGTCCATCGTTTCGGCTTTCCGAGCTTATCCAAGATGAAGGACGAGGGCGACAAGATCCTGTCTGTCGCCCTGGAACTGATCGGCACCTATCCGAAGGTGGCGGGACTTTGATCGACGCGAGGAACATTGAATGACCCATGAAGAACTCAAGGCACTCGAAAAGGCTGTCAGCAAAGCCAAGCGGATCGCCAGCGAAAAGGCCAGCGAGATGCACGATCTGGTGGAAGACCGTCTACCCGCTGCCTATGAGGAAATCCCCCGCATCGCGCAGTCAACCTACGAAGCCTGTCGGGCCTGGGCCGATGCCGTGGCCAGGCTCAAGGCGGCCGAGGCGGAGAGTTAAAGCGACCCCAGGGCGCGATGCCTGCCGCACACCGCCCCATGTTGCTCCTGGCTTTCCCGACCGGGAAAATCCTTGCTGACCACTGGCAACCGACAACTCAGTTATACAACCCTGGAGAACCATCATGTCCATCATCACAGGTGTCACGCGCGGCGGGGTCGAATGGACGCCCGCGTTCGTCGTCGACATCAACCAAAACCACTGCATCGGCTGTGGCCGCTGCTACAAAGTCTGTCCGCGCGATGTCTTCGAACTGATCGATCGCGACGATCTCGATCTCGAAGAGAGCGAAAGCGACGATGACGACTTCGACGAAGAAGTACCTGGCATGGTCATGAATCTCAAGGACCAGCTCGACTGCATCGGCTGTCAGGCGTGTTCAAAAGTGTGTCCGAAAAACTGCCTGTCGCACGAACCCCAGGCCATCGCGGCTTAACTGCGCAACGCATTAACCGTCGCCGAAGCGCTTCGCCGCCGCAGTTCGATGGACACCTGAGGGGTGGTTGTTGGGTTGCCAGAAGCGCAACCCAGCGGAGCCAAGCTATCGTTTGATCGCGAATGTCGCCTTTACGCTTGGCGGTGTTCATCGCCAGGTTGCAGCTTCCGGTACCAGCACAGCCCCCTCCAGCCACTAAACACGTATCCGCAGGCCGGGCTGGCGGTCAAGCCGATCGCAGCCCCTTTGAGATAGACTTCGCTGCAATCGCTGCCGCCGCGAATCCCGCTCGGGGTGCTCGTCACCGTGCCGGCGCCAGACTTGCTCACCTTCAGGGTGTCTTTGGGGATCGCCTTGAAGATCGCCTTCACACTTTTGGCCGCGCTCATGGTGACGGCGCAGGTAGCTCCGTTGACCGTGGTGCAGTTTCAACGTGACTGACTACTCGATCTCGACCGTTCCGCGCGAGGGTTCGAGTGCCTACACTTCTTAGGTCATGAGCACAGACGTACCCGATGGATTGCGCGCCCGCTCAGGGTCTGTCCCCAATGCCAACAAGCGGTTGAGCTTGAACCTCTTTGCCTCAAGGCCGGTCTCCGCCTGAACCTCGTTCGACCCGCCGTCGTCTGGTCAGGCGCAGTTGAAAGAGTCTCTACGCTGGCCAAGCGCCACGCGCATCAGAGCATCAGAGCATTAGCGCAGCCAGAGCGGTCGACAGAGACGGTAACCGCATTGGCGCTGGACCTTGATGGCAGGCGCGGGCGCGCCTGCCGCGATGAGCTTTTTACGCAGGCGCGACAGCAAGACCTCAAGCTGCGCCTTGCCGTGAACGTCCAACGGCTTGCCCAGTAGCTCCAGCAACTGCCAGGTTTCAAGCGAACGTCGCGGCGCGATGGCGAACGCCTGAAGCGCCGTGCCTTCCACCAGGCTGAGGGAAATTTCAACGGAGGCGCCGACGAGCAGCAGCCGATCAAGATCCAGCGCAAGATCCGTTTCGGCCGGCTCGGGGTGATGCAGGCGCCGCGCGAGCGCGGCCACGGCGGCCAGCAACTCTTGCGGTGCCACCGGTTTGCAGAGATAGAGATCCGCGCCGCGGTCGTAACCCGCCACCCGCTCGTCGAGTTGACCGTGGGCCGTCACCATCAGAATGCCAACCTCCGTCCGCACGGCGCGCAGGCGCTCGGCGAGCGCCAGCCCGCTTTCGCCGGGTAGCCCTACATCGAGCAGCGCAATCTCGAAAACAGGTGGCGGGCACGCTTCGGACAGGGCTTCGACACTGTCGAAGCCGCGCACCCAATAGCCCTGAGACGCGAGCAGATCGACGGTCAGCTCGCGCAGATCGTCATGATCCTCAATGACGACGATACCAATGTCATGGGTGGCTGTGTCAGGCATAAAGCGAACACGAGGCGATGTCAGACTGACCCATCCCGAACGCGAGCGTCCGCCGCGGTTTGCATTGGACGCTCATGCCGTGGGCGTCATCCGGCGTGATCAGAGCGCCGGCTCGGTCGCGGGCGTGAAGACCGAGAAATCAAGATCCGGACGCCTGACGAACCGCAGCGTTTGCGGGTCGTATTGGTAGATCATGTTCGTGAGTTCCTGATAGATGAATCCAGGGGTCTGAGGATTCCAGAGGATCCAGCTCGCCGACGCCTCGGAATACATCCATTGCAATTCCTGCCCGGAAAAATTCGGGAGGTCAAGCAGATAGAGGCGGCCCAGTTGCAGACTGCGGATCCATTCGCTATCCGCCTCGCGTTGAAAGACGCCGACGCTGGGATGGAAGAAATAATTACTGATGTTACGCAGCCGCCGCCTTCAGGCGCCTGAGTTCGCCGAAGGCATGCTGAAGGGCCTCGACATAGAGCTTCGCGCGTAGCGCGAAGTGATTGAGCTTGTGGACCCGTTTGAGGCATTCGAGCTTGAAGACCGCGCAGATCGAGAGGAAAACGTGGTTGCTCTGCGTGCGCAGCGTCCGTGTCGGTGATTTGGCCAAGGCCGCATTGGACTTGAGCGACTTGTGATACTCCTCGATACACCATTACTGAAACCGCTATAGAAGAATTTTTGACAGCGCCCCAAACGCTGCCAATACTTGATTGCAAAGCGTTATTGGTGCTTGCGCAATGGCTGGATCAGCGGCGTGAGGCGAACGGC
>NZ_NHSQ01000045.1 GCF_016653465.1 Thiocystis minor
CAGAAAGCGAGACGCCGCCTGGGTCTCCGCCCAACCATGACACGCGCCCGGAATGCTCGCCGTGGGTCGCTCGGCCAGACGCTCCACCAATTGAACCACCCGCCGATCGCGGCGCGCGTCGCCCAGAGCGATCCCGCGAAATTCGTCTTCTGCCCAGCCCATGCGATCCCCAATGAACGTGAATGCTCAAACCTATTTTACCCGCACACGGGGAGTTGTGTGTAATGGGATGCGTATTGACGCGATAGATGCCCTCTGCCACTTCATGAACATTCGTGGCGTAACGGTGACTCGTCTGCGTCATGACATGGTTCTCCGGTGATTTGAAGATCCTGTCCCGACTCGCAGGCCGTCATTGCATTCCGATCACGAACGGCTTTGCGGCCTCGAATAAAATTGCGCGACCAAGCCATCATGCATTCCGCATCCTGGTTAGTTCTACTTTGTTACCTTCAAAAAATCTTTAAGTGTTTAAATTTTATGATAATAAACAAAAATACACATAAACAATAGGGTTCTAGTGGCGCGTTGAGCGCCTATAATCACCCATAAACCGCCAACATCTATCTTCAATAGGGGCATAGTAAATGAAGATTTATTGCGCCTAATAAAAAATAACTTAAAATTCATTAATTTATGCGACAGTCAAAGTTAACAAAGTAGAATTAGGAACTTGAGTATAGCTGAGCAATCAATTTCCACCTCACTGAAGCGATTGGACGGATAGACATTTATGCCATCATTGATGATCGTTCCTACAATTGCCTTGGCATCGATTCGACCGATCTGGAACATTGGTTTTATCCTTGCAAGCGAGGTTGGCCGATCAAACCATCGCAACCAAAGAACAAAAGAGGACACCCGAGGATGAGCCACCCATCGCTGACCGATCCCTTCGGTCGCCGTATCGACTATCTGCGTCTCTCGGTCACCGACCGTTGCGATCTGCGCTGCGGCTATTGTCTGCCCAAGGGGTTCAAGGGCTTCGAGGAACCCGAACATTGGCTGACCTTCGCGGAGGTGGAGCGCGTGGTCGCCGCCTTCACCGCGCTGGGGGTGCGGCGTGTCCGTCTGACCGGCGGCGAACCCCTGATGCGGCGCCACCTGCCCGAACTGGCCGCACGGCTGTCCGCTCTGCCCGGTCTGGAGGATCTCTCGCTCTCCAGCAACTGCACCCAGATGGAAGCGCTCGCCGAACCGCTCAAGCGCGCGGGCGTGCGGCGCCTGAATGTCAGCCTGGACAGTCTGCGCCCCGAGGTCTTCCGTGAGATTACCGGGGGCGATCTCGACCGGGTGCTGCGCGGGATCGCTGCGGCCTACGAAGCGGGCATGAACCCGATCCGCGTCAATGCAGTGGTGATGCGCGGGGTGAACGACGGGGAGATCGAGGATTTGCTCGACTACTGCGCGGCGCGCGGCTTCACCCTGCGCCTGATCGAGACTATGCCGATGGGCGCCACCGGACAGACCGTGGCGAGCGCCTTCGGCGATCTGGGGCCGATCAAGCAACGTCTGGAACAGCGTTTCGAGCTGATCTCGGATATTCTCCCCGGCGGTGGCCCAGCCCGTTATTACCGGGTCGGTGGGACCGAAACGCGCATCGGCTTCATCACGCCCATCTCCCAGCACTTCTGCGAGACCTGCAACCGGGTGCGACTGACCGTCGACGGCACCCTCTATCTGTGTCTGGGTCAGGACCACAGCTATCCGCTGCGGCCGCTGCTGCGCGAAGGGATCGGCGACGCGGAGCTGATCGAACATCTGCGCCGCGCCATTGCGCTGAAACCGGAACGCCATGAGTTCCGGGAGCGGCCGGAGCAGGTGGTGCGTTTCATGTCGATGACCGGCGGCTGATCATTCAATCGAGTGAACCGAGCATGGCTATCGATGACACCAAGAAGCAGCTCTCAACCGACGAGCGCAAGGCGACGACGCGCGCTCCGACGATCGCGCAAGGGATGCGGGTCAAGGCGGTCAAGGTCGGCCGCAACGATCCCTGTCCCGGCGGCAGTGGAAAAAATTCAAGAAGTGCAGCGGGCGCTGAGGAGTCAGTTGAAAACGATCGGCTATCGCACGTGATACGGTTTCGTATTCACGCACCCCAGGGCATCGCTGGCATTCACCAACACCGGCTGGATCCAGCCCAATCGGCTTTCGGTCAACCCCTCGCCATAGCGGATGCGCCGAAAGTGGCCGCGCCGCCAGTGCGGGCGCAGATGGTGCGCGGGTGCCTGGCCGGGCTCATCTTGGTCGCTCGCTGACCCTGTGTCCTGATGCGTGGCGATTCGTGAGCCGATCAGGATCCGGTCGTAGGCGGTCACCAACTGGCGCCCCAGGCGCTTGGCCTTTTTGGGGCCGAGACCGCGCAGGCGCCGCTCCAGATCGCTGCGCTCGCTGACCCGCACCTGCTCCGCTTCGGCGAGGTTGAGATAGAGCAGGATCTTGGCCAGCAGGTCGATCACCTCGCCCGCGCGCGTGACCTCGTCTGCTTCCGGGAGCACGAACCCCGGCTGATGGGTGATCCAGGCGGAGCGGTAATAGGCGGTGTGGCGGGCAAGTAGGGCGCTCAGCGGCTCGTCCTCGTCCTGGATGTAGAGCACGATGTCCTGCGAGGCATCGTCGAGGACGTTGTCCTTGCCGACCGGCGAGCCGGTGATCACCAGCTCCAGAACCCGGGTCTCCCGGGCCGGGTCGAGCCGCAACGCCCGCACCCGATCGGGCTTCTCATTCAGCCGGCCGTTGCGTGGAATGCGATGCGTGGTCACGTAGGCCCCCTCGACCTCGTGCAGTCCCGAGTCGCGATTGATGATCCTCAGTGGCGAGGGGCGGGCCAACTCGACGTAGACCGCCGGATAGGGGCAGCGAAAGAAGCGGACCGGCAACTGGGCCGCCAGATCCGTGGCGGCCAGTTGGGTCTGCAGGGACGTGGCGACCTGCAGAATGGGATCGCCATGGGCGCGCAGGCGGGCGCGGGCCAGCATCAGGACGAAAGTGCCCAGATTGAAGCTCCCCGGCGCACCGAGCGAGACCATGGCCAATTGGTGCATGCCCGGAACCGAATTCAGGATCCATTCGGTGGTGGCGGTCTCATCGGTGAGGTAGGGCCGGAGTCCCTCCAGCAAACCCGTCGGCCCGAGCATGAACTGCTCGGCGGGCTGCTCCAAAGCGACATCGACCCGCACCGGGTGCGGCAATTTCCAGAGATCGCGGTCATGCAGGCGAAGATTCATCGTGGCCACGCTGGGTGAGTGCCTCCAGGCGCGTCAAGCTCCTGAGTGTGGCCATATCTTAGCGCACAGACGCAAGCTGGCGTCAGGATGAAGTGCTCGGTCGCGCTCTTCAAAAGAGGCTGATCCGCGCTTCGTGGCGACTTCCTTGCCGGTGGAACTGGCCGTGCGATCGGGTAAATGCCGTCGACGGTCGGTGTCTCGAAAAAATGGTTAGCACTCCCCTTGCGCGAGTGCTAACCCGGTGCTACTTTGCATAATGTAGCAGCCGCCCATTCGGGGACTGTTGGCTGGCGGTTCAATCGAACGCCAATTGCTTGTTCATATTGCTCAATTGGAGGATATGTCATGACCACACTCGACTTTTCACCGCTGTTCCGCTCCATGATCGGCTTCGATCGTCTGGCCAATGCGCTGGAGACGGCCTATCGCAGCGAGCCCGGCGGCTATCCGCCCTACAACGTCGAGCTGCAAGACGAAAATCGTTACCGCATCACGCTAGCCGTGGCCGGCTTTGGCGAGGGCGAGCTCGGTATCGAGGCGAAGGAGAATCTGCTCACTGTTTCCGGCCAACGCCAGGCGACGGAGGCGGAGGGTAATTTCCTCTATCGCGGCATTGCCAACCGCAGCTTCGAGCGCAAGTTCCAGCTCGCCGACTACGTGAAGGTGGTCGATGCCAAGCTGGAGAACGGTCTGCTGCACATCGACCTGGTGCGCGAGGTGCCGGAGTCGATGAAGCCGCGGCGCATCGAGATTCACGGAGCAGGTACGAGCCCCGTGATCGAGCATGACGCGGCGGAGCAGGCCAAGGCGGCTTGATGACGGCATACTGAAATTGCCGCTCTTCTGAAGGTGAGAAGGCTGGGCTAAGTGCCTGGCCTTCTGCTGTTTGCCATCCGACTCGTTTAGCGACCTCCGAGAGGGGGGCGACTTACTCCGAGGGAGCCTCAGACCTCCAGCAAGACCATAGACCCTTCTAAGCGCGGGTTTTTTAATGCCGGCTGGGATCCTGCCGCGCGGCACCGACGACGAAGGCTTCCCGCGCGGCTCCGGGCTACATCCGCACACCGCGCTGCTCTAATTGACGCCGCAGGATTGGATCTGTCCGGTTCTTCGAGGTAGCGGCTTTCATGAAAACCACGACGCGGTCAATATCGCGAATCACGCCCAAGAGAGTGTCTTCTTGCGGATAAAGCATTCCGAACGACTCGAAGGCGATGTCCATCAGATGTTCGTCGGCGCGAGCGATGCCGATCGCATAAGCGATGTTGCAGCCAAGCCCTGATTGGTGATGATGAACGCGGTCGGCAAACCCCCGCCAAGCATTCACCCAGCCACTCCATTCCAGCGCCGAGACACTATCGCGACCGGTCCGCAGAAACAAGGTGAGTTTCACCAGTTCCGCTTCCCAGTCCCAATAGGGACTTTTCAATTGCTTGCGCAGGCGAGCAATGGTGCGTCCGTGATATTGCTGGCAATGGTCGCACTGATAATAGAGCGCCAACGCATACGCGATATATTCGCGATCAATCTCGCTGAGGGTAAAAGGATCGGATTCTCCTGGCACCCCAGTAAATGTGTGCGCGTGTAGTTCGTTAAGAACGTCATTGAAAGGCTGTCCTTGCACGGACTCTCTTACAGCTTGAACGACCACCTTGAACCTCGTGAGAAAATAATATGTCAGGGCTCGATGCTCGGCACCGAGAAGATTCTCCGCAACGCGCGATCCGGCATGACCTGATGTGGCCGCATCGTTACGTGAGTCAAAGACTTGGGGGCAAAACGCCGAAACGCCATCTCCGATACGCTTTTTCGGAATGGCTGGCGCTGTAGATATGTGGCGGGACCAAGCGTTATTTTTGACGAAAAGGGATGATCATGTCTATCTTCATATTGAACGCCTGCAAGACTGCATTTGGTTGGCGGTCCACCTTCATCCATCGGCGGCCTGTCGGACGTCACCTTGAAAGCGGCTTTAGCGAGGCGCGCGGGTCTCGCCGAGTTGCCGTTCGAGTGCATGCAATCGCTCGCGCAGGCGGTCCAGTTCATCGAGCAGGTCGAGCGCGAGGGCGGCGCCGGCGAGATTCAGATCCAGATCGCGCTGGAGTCGGACGGCGCGGCGGGCGCGGCGAACCTCCTCGCCGCTAAAGCGCCAGTCCTCTGGCTGTCCGCCCTGGGGGCGCAGCATGCCCTCGACCACCATGAGTTCGATGACTCGCCCATTGGCGCCGCAAAGCTGGGTGAGTTCCGTTAGCGAAACGGTCACGGCTTCATCCAGCACGATCCCTTCGATGACGGTCTCGATCTGCGCCATGGATCAGACTCCCAACTCGGCCCGCGGGTTGAAGTTCAGACGCTCAGCCATGAGTCGATACGCCTCGCGCGCGGCCTCGGTGTTGGCTGGCGGTGCGACGATCTCCAGCACCACGATCGTGTCGCCGGGCGGCTTGCCGGGCAAACCGCGTCCTTTCAGACGCAGCTTCTGTCCGCTCTGGGAGCCCGCCGGGATCTTCAGGCTCACCGAGCCGCCCAGGGTCGGCACGGTCACGGATGCACCCAGGGCCGCCTCCCAGGGGGCAATGGGCAGACGCAGCTGGATATCCTTGCCGTCCGGCGTGAAATGCCGATGGGGAGCGATCTCGATCTCCAGGTAGAGATCACCGGACGGGCCGCCATTCAGGCCGGCCGAACCCTGTCCCGCGAGCCGGATCTGCCGGCCCTGGGTGACGCCTTCCGGGATGCGGACGTTCAGGGTGCGCGAGCGCGTGCTCCGGCTGCCGTCCGCGGCGGTTTCCTGCGCGTCGAGCTTGATCTGACGGGTCGCGCCGCGATAGGCGTCCTCAAGATCGATCACGATTTTGATGCTCTGGTCCTGGCCGCGGCGGCGGCGGGTTTCCCGATGATCGGAACGGAAGGCGCGTCCGAAGACGCTGGCGAAGAAGTCGCTGAAGTCGGCGGTCTCGTTCGGATCGAAATGGAACTCCCGATTGCCGGCGCCGCCGGGCGGCGGACGGAAATCCTGCCCGGCGCGCCAGTTGCTGCCGAGCGCGTCGTAGGCGGCACGTTTCTCCGGATCGTGCAGAACCTCGTTGGCCTCGTTGACCTCCTTGAAACGCGCCTCGGCGTTCGTTTCCTTGCTGACGTCCGGGTGAAACTTGCGCGCCAGCCGGCGATAGGCGCGCTTGATCTCGTCTTGCGAGGCGTTGCGCGCCACGCCGAGGGTTTTGTAGTAGTCCTTGTATTGCATCGCAACGTCTCGGGAAAATGGGCGGACAGATACTCGGAGAAACCCGAATCATCGCCGAGAATGGGGACGATGGGGAGCGATTGCATCTTTCCGCCGGGTCCAGGCTGCAATCGGATGACGCCCTGGATGTCTCTAAACCGCGTCCGGTAAGGTATGCGTAGTTTTGAGTGGTCAGCCAAGTTGGCACCCATCTGCGATGTCGGCGTCGACGCGGTTTAACGATTTAATTTTGAAACACTTTAAACCGCGCCAGCTCCGACGATCATAGAGGCTTCCGGGGTCGATTCAATCCATAAACATCGCATACCGCGCCGGGCGCGGTTTAATACCGCTCGGGACCATGCGCGGGCACGGTCCGCTCCCTGGCCCAGGTCCGCAGCGCCTGAATCTGGGTGTCCATGATGACCGACAGCGGCTGGGTGCTGGCCAGTTCGCCAAGCAGGGTCGCGGTCTCCAGCGTGCCATCGCGCGTCGTGTCCGCGTAGAGCGCGGAGACCACCGCCTGCTCGATGCCGGCGCCGGTGAAGCCCTCGCTCGCCTCGGCCAGGGCATGCAGGTCGAAGCGGTCGGGCTCCTGACCGCGCTGGCGCAGATGGATCGCGAAGATGTCGCGCCGAACCTCGGCGGTGGGCAGATCGACGAAGAAGAGTTCGTCGATGCGGCCCTTGCGGATGAGTTCGGGCGGCAACCGCGAGATGTCGTTGGCGGTGGCGACCAGAAACACCCGCGTGGCACGTTCCGCCATCCAGATCAGCAGCGTGCCGAGGATGCGCCGGCCCACTCCCTCGTCTTCCGAGCCGCTGGCGATGCCCTTTTCGATCTCGTCGATCCAGAGCACGCAGGGCGCCATGAGGTCGGCGGTGTCCAGCGCTCGGCGCAGATTCTTCTCGGTCTCGCCGATGTATTTGTCATAGAGCGCGCCGAAATCGAGCCGCAGCAGCGGCACCCCGAAGCGTCCGGCGACGGCCTTGGCGGCGAGGCTCTTGCCGCCGCCCTGCACGCCCAGCAAGAGAATGCCGCGCGGATGGTCGCGCTGGCGGGCGGGATCGAGGAAGGCGTCGCGGCGACGGTCGATCCACGCCTTGAGGTTGTCGAGGCCGGCGACCTCGGCGAAGGAACGGGTGTCATGCTCGAAGCTGATGATCCCCTCGGGGCTGAGGAGTTCGTACTTGGCGCGCTTGACGGTCTGCACGTCATCCTGGGTGATGGCGCCGTCCTGGCGGATGGCGTTGCGGATGAGACGACGGGCATCGGATTCGGTGATGCCCAGCAGATTGTCGGTGAGCTGTTCGACGGCCTCGCGGCTGGCGCGTACCGGACGGTCCTGGACGGTCTCCTGCCAGCGCCTGGCCTCCTCGCGGATCAGCGTCTGGATGCGCTGACGATCGGGTAGCCGCAACGAAAAGCGCACGCTGAGATGACGCAGTTCAGGAGAAATCTCCAGTCCGTGGCTGACTAGGATGAGGGTGCGCGGCAGATTGGCGTAGCCCTGCGCGATTTCCTTCAACAGCCGGACGTGCAGGGGCTTGTCCAGATAGGGATGAAAATCGAGCAACAGATAGAGGCCGCGCTGATTGGTGAGCTTGATGTGACGCAGAGCCTCGCCGGGATTCGCGAGCGGCTGCTGGGCCGGGGCGTCGAACTCGATCCGCTGGAGTCCGTCGGTGACGGTCCAGCAGAACGCGGGCTCGGACAGGCGCATCGCCAGCCGGGCGAAGAGTTCGATCACCCGCGGCTCCTCGATCGACTCGATCAGGACGATCGGCGTGTCGGAACGCAGCAGCAGTTCCAGGTCGTGAAGGTCCGGTGTCATGCTGACTCCTGATCTTTAAAGAGAACGGCTGTCCTCGACGGCGCCTCAGCCTTCGGACTCTGCATCGTCCTTGAGACTGTCGATCCGATCGCGAGTCTAGCCGCGACGGACCGGGACCGGCAACCGATCGAATCATTGCCGATCGAAGACTTGAATGGAACTTGACGCGCGGTTTCATCCCGCTCGATCATCCAGGATCGCCGTGCCGATCGCCTACAATCGACCGCTGCCACGTCACATCACCCAAGAGAGTTTTCCATGACCGCGAAAGACCATCTGATCATCTTCGATACCACGTTGCGCGACGGCGAGCAAAGCCCCGGCGCCTCCATGACCCGCGACGAGAAGGTGCGGATCGCCAAGGCGCTGGAACGCCTGCGGGTGGATGTGATCGAGGCCGGTTTCCCGATCGCCAGTCCGGGCGATTTCGCGGCGGTCAAAGCCGTCGCCGAGGCGATCAAGGACAGCCGGGTGTGCGGTCTGGCGCGGGCGCTCGATGCCGACATCGATCGCGCGGGCGAGGCGCTGAAGGGCGCCAACGCGGGGCGCATCCATACCTTTATCGCGACGTCGCCCATTCATATGGAGAAGAAGCTGCGGATGTCGCCCGATCAGGTGCTCGAACAGGCGGTCTATGCGGTCAAGCGGGCGCGTAACTATACCGATGACGTGGAATTCTCGCCGGAGGATGCCGGGCGCTCCGAGATCGATTTCCTCTGCCGGGTGCTGGAGGCGGTGATCGCGGCGGGCGCCCGCACCGTCAATATCCCCGATACCGTCGGCTATAACATCCCGGATCAGTTCGGCAGCCTGATCGCGACCCTGCGCGCGCGGGTGCCGAATGCCGATCAAGCCGTCTTTTCGGTCCATTGTCACAACGATCTGGGGCTCGCGGTCGCCAACTCGCTGGCGGCGGTGCGCAACGGCGCGCGTCAGGTCGAATGCACCATCAACGGGCTGGGCGAGCGTGCCGGCAACGCCGCGCTGGAAGAGATCGTGATGGCGGTGCGGACCCGTCAGGATCTGTTCGACTGTCAGACCCAACTCGACACCACGCAAATCATGACCTGTTCGCGGCTGGTCTCGGGCATCACCGGCTTTCCGGTGCAGCCCAACAAGGCGGTGGTGGGCATCAACGCCTTCGCGCATGAGTCGGGTATCCATCAGGACGGCGTGCTCAAGAGCCGCGAGACCTACGAGATCATGCGCGCGCAGGATGTGGGCTGGAGCGAGAACCGCATGGTGCTGGGCAAGCACTCGGGCCGCAATGCCTTCCGCGCCCGCTTGGACGAACTGGGCGTGGCGCTGAACTCCGAGGAGGAACTCAACGCGGCCTTCTCGCGCTTCAAGGATCTGGCGGACAAGAAACACGAGATTTTCGACGAGGACTTGCAGGCATTGGTGACCGACGCGACGCTGGAGACGGCGAACGAGCGGGTCAAGCTGGTGTCGCTGCGGGTCTGCTCCGAGACCGGCGAGACGCCGCATGCCGAGCTGGTGCTGACCTTCGACGGCATCGAAAAATCGGGCGCGGCCAGCGGCGGCGGGCCGGTGGATGCGACCTTCAAGGCGATCGAGACGATCGTTGACAGCGCCACCGTGCTGCGGCTCTATTCGGTCAACGCCATCACCAGCGGGACCGACGCGCAGGGCGAGGTGACGGTGCGTCTGGAAAAGGGCGGGCGGATCGTCAACGGGCAAGGGGCCGATACCGACATCGTGATCGCCTCGGCCAAGGCGTACCTCAATGCCTGCAACAAGATCCTGCATCCGGCGCAACGCGCCCATCCGCAGATCGGCGATGTCTGATGGACGAAGCGGTCCGACGAGGCTATCTGCGCGCACTGGGGGTGTCGGTCTGGGAGCCGCGCTTTGCTCCTGCGCCGGATTCCGATGAGGCGAAGCTGAGCGATCCGACGCCACTACCTGACGCGGTGGCGAATCCGATCCAGACGTCCGATTCCAGATTGGCGCCGGGTGTCGGCGAGACGTTCGGCGGGGCGGATGTTCCGCCCGCCAGCGGGCGGAACATCCGCCCCCCACCGGACCGGGACGACCAGAGCTTGGCTCAAGAGTCCGATGACGAAGGCGCGATGTTCGAGGCGTATCAGTCATGGGCGCAGATGGGCGCTGACCCGATGGACGAGGGTCTGGACGAGGAGAAGGCGGAGGATGTCGCCACCATGGATTGGGATCCACTCATGGCTGCCGTAGCGGCTTGCCGTGCCTGCGGTCTGTGCGAGACCCGCACCCAGACCGTCTTTGGGGTTGGCAATCGGAATGCGGATCTGCTAGTGATCGGCGAGGCGCCGGGCGCCGACGAGGATCGGCAGGGCGAGCCCTTCGTCGGTCGGGCGGGGCAACTGCTGACACCAATGCTGGGTGCGATCGGACTCTCCCGCGAGCAGGTCTATATCACTAACGTGCTGAAGTGTCGCCCGCCGGGCAATCGCGATCCCAAGCCCGAGGAAATCCAGCGTTGCGAAGGCTATCTGCGACGCCAGGTAACCTTGATCCGACCGCGCGTCATCCTGGCGGTGGGACGCATCGCGGCGCAGAGTTTGCTGCGAACGGATGAACCGGTCGGTCGTCTGCGCGGACGCTGGTTCGCGTTCGGGGAGGCGTCGATCCCATTGCGCGTGACCTACCATCCCGCCTACCTGCTGCGCTCGCCCGAGCAAAAGGCCAAGGCGTGGGAGGATCTGGTAGTGGTCAAGCGGCGGTTGAGTGAGTTGGCGAATCCGTCATCGGGTCGCGACTGAGTAGTTGTACGGATTTTTCCACCCGCGATTTTCGCTAACCTACCGCCTGAATCACAGGGTTTATCTAAACTGACGGTCAGATCGCGATTGATCATGGGCACGGATATACCATGCGGAGGCTGGCGCGTGAATGAAGCCTGCGACAGTGATCGGCATTACCTTTTGAAAATCTAATTTCAATCGTGAAATATAATTTCATATTTAATTATTTTCTAATATAATTCTTTTCCGTGGTCAACCGAGAAAGTGACCACATTTGCTGACAAAATCACAAATTATCGGAGAAATAGAGATGAAAAAGCTTGCTACTGCCGCTGCAATCGCCGCCCTTCTCGGTGTGTCCGCTTCCGCCTCCGCTTGGTGGGGCGGTCCTTGGGGTAACGACGGTTACCGCAATGGCGGCTGGGGCGATGGAGTCGGCGACATGTTCAGCGACATGTTCGGCGACGGCTATGGCGACTTCAACATGAACATGAGCGGCGGCGGCCGTGGTTATGGTCGTGGTCGCGGCTATGGTCGCGGCTATGGCGATTACTACGGTTCTGGCTACGGCTATCCCTACGGTGGTTATGGCTATCCGTATGGCGGCTATGGCGCTCCCTACTATGGCGGCGGCTATCCGTATGCCGTCCCTTACGGCGCACCGGTTGCTCCCGTAGCCCCGGCCGCTCCCGCTCAGCCCCAGTCCAAATAATCAACTAGACGGCTGAACGCAAAAAAGCCAGGCTTCGGCCTGGCTTTTTTGTTCTTGATTCGCAGCGTTCGTTGTGGACTCTGATGATTGAGCCGCGCGCCAGTGCAGGACTGACGCAAGCGGAAGTAGCGTGGCGGATGGGCACGACACGGACGACGATCGCTTGCTTGGAGGGCGGCGGGTGCGACCATCGACCCGCACGCTTGAACGGTTTGCCGAGGCGACTGGAACGCGTTTGAAAATCAGGTTCGAGCGAGACGCACCGACATCTACCCCGCCAGAGATCTGCTAGAATCCGCCCAACCGCTCCAGATCGGGCTGTCAGCCCAAACTCCAGAAAGACGCGTCGCTAAAACACCAATGTGCTGATGGTTCTTTCAGCGTCATCCGGAGACCGACATGACTCCACCCAGGGCGCAACTCCCTAAATCCCCTACCGGTATCCAGGGACTCGACGAAATCACCGGCGGCGGCTTGCCCACCGGGCGACCGACGCTGGTCTGCGGCAGCGCGGGCTGCGGCAAGACGCTGCTGGCCATGGAGTTCCTGGTGCGCGGCGCGACTCAATACCACGAGCCGGGCGTCTTCATGACCTTCGAGGAGACCGGCGAGGAGTTGACGGCGAACGTCGCCTCGCTCGGTTTCGATCTCGACGACCTGATCGCGCACGGCCAGTTGGCGCTGGATTTCGTGTTCATCGAGCGCAGCGAGATCGAGGAGACCGGAGAATTCGACCTGGAGGGTCTGTTCATCCGTCTCGGCTACGCCATCGATACCATCGGCGCCAAGCGCGTCGTGCTCGATACGGTGGAGTCGCTGTTCGCCGGCCTGCCCAATCCAATCATCCTGCGCGCCGAACTGCGCCGCCTGTTTCGCTGGCTGAAGGACAAGGGCGTGACCGCCATCATCACCGGCGAGCGCGGCGATGGCCAGCTGACGCGCCAGGGTCTGGAAGAATACGTTTCCGACTGCGTCATCGTGCTCGATCATCGCGTGAGCAACCTGATCTGCACGCGGCGGCTGCGCGTGGTCAAGTATCGCGGCTCGACCCACGGCACCAACGAATATCCGTTTCTGATCGACGAAGACGGCATTTCGGTCCTGCCGATCACCTCGCTGGGTTTGCAGCAGGTCGTCTCCACCGAACAGGTCTCCACCGGCATTCCCCGCCTCGACGCGATGCTGTCCGGCGCGGGCTATTATCGCGGCAGCAGCATCCTGGTTTCGGGGACCGCGGGGACGGGCAAGAGCAGTCTGGCCGGGCATTTTGCCGTCGCGGCCTGCCAGCGGGGCGAGCGCGTCCTCTATTTTGCCTTCGAGGAGTCCGCCAGCCAGATCATGCGCAATCTGCGCTCCATTGGGATCGACCTGGAGCCCTGGGTGCGGCAGGGACTGCTCCAGTTCGAGGCGACCCGCCCCACCTTCGTGGGCTTGGAAATGCATCTGACGACCATGCACAAACAGATCGCCGGATTCCATCCCGGAATCGTCATCGTGGATCCCTTGAACAGCTTCATCAACGCGGACAATGAGGCCGAGGTCAAGGCGATGCTGATGCGCCTGATGGATTTCCTGAAGATGCGTCAGATCACCGGATTCTTCACCAGTTTGACCTCGGATGCCAGCCAGCTCGATCACACCGACGCCGCCGTTTCATCCCTCATCGACACCTGGCTGCTGCTGTTGGCCATTGACGCCGGCAGCGAGCGCAATCGGGCCCTGAGCATCCTCAAATCGCGTGGCATGGCGCACTCCAACCAGACTCGCGAGTTTCTGATCACCGCGCAGGGCATCGAATTGCGCGATGTCTATACCGGTCCGGGTGGCGTGCTAACCGGCTCGGCGCGCGAGGCGCAAGCGGCGGCGGAAAAGGCGACGCGGTTGGGCGCCCAGCAGGAGATCGAGCGCACCCAACGCCTGCTGGAACGCCGACGCACGGCACTAGACGCGCAGATCGCCGCCCTGCGTGCTGAGTTCGACGCGCAGGAAATCGAGACCCTGGCCCAGATCGAGCGCGAGCAGGCGCGGGCCGGGCAACTGGCGCTGGAGCGCGTGGACATGGCGTGGAGCCGCCGGGCCGATGCCCCGGAGGACACCGGAGGCCAGCCATGACCACGCCCCCCACGACGCCTGAATCGCCACCGGTCGGGGCTGAACCGGATACCTGGACCCTGCGGCTCTATGTAGCCGGACAGACGCCAAAATCCCTCCTCGCCTTTGCCAACCTCAAGCGCATTTGCGAGGAACACCTGGCCGGGCGCTACCACATCGAGGTGATCGACCTGATGCAACATCCCCAACTGGCGCGCGGCGACCAGATCCTGGCGATCCCGACCCTGGTGCGCTGCCTCCCCGCGCCGGTGCGCAAAATCATCGGCGACCTGTCGAATACCGAGCGCGTGTTGGTTGGATTGGATCTGCGCTCGCGCGTCGAATCCAAGCCGTCCTGAGGATCGCCGCCATGTCAACCGAACAGCCCTCCGATGTGCCCCCGGTCATGGAGCCGGCCCCGGTCAGCCCGCCACCGGAAGACTTTCTCCTGCGACTCTACGTGACCGGCGTGACGCCGCGCTCGGCCCGCGCCATCGCCAACATCAAGCAGATCTGCGAGGAGCACCTGGAAGGGCATTACGCGCTGGAGGTGGTCGATCTCTACCAGCAGCCCCAACTTGGGCGGGGCGAGCAGATCATCGCCGCGCCCACTCTCATCAAGGAACTCCCGCTCCCCTTGCGGCGGATCATCGGCGATCTGTCGAGCACCGAGCGCGTCCTGGTCGGGCTGGACTTGCGTCGGAAGGACTAGGTCAAGCAATCGCTCCCCATGGATAAACTCATCGCTGAAAACCAAGGCTTGCGCGCCCGCCTGGCGGAGGCCGAAGAGACGCTCAATGCCATTCGCAACGGTGAGGTGGACGCACTGGTGGTCTCGGGGGTCAACGGCGAGCAGATCTTTACGCTCCAGGGCGCCGACTATCCCTACCGGGTGCTGATCGAAGGGATGGGCGAAGGGGCGCTCATCCTGACCGCCGGGGGCGGCATGATCTTTTACGCCAACCAGCGCTTGGCCGACATGCTGAGGACGCCGCTCGAACACTTGATCGGCGCGACCTTCGAGCACTGGATCGCCCCCGCCGACCGGACCGCTTTTCAGGCGTTACTGCATCTGGATCAACCACAGCCGCAACGACGGATCGAACTGGAGCTGGTCGCCAGCGATGGCACGGTCGTCCCCTGCTATCTCTCCTTAAGTCTGTTTCAGATGGAAGATGTGCAGTGCAGCGTGTGTCTGGTCGCCACGGATCTGACCGAGCAGAAACGCAGCGAAGCGCTCGTCGTGGCCGCTGAAAAATTGGCGCGCTCGATTCTGGAACAAGCCGCCGAGGCGATCGTGGTGTGCGATCACAGCACACGGATCATCCGCGCCAGCGGGGTGGCGCACGTTCTGTGCGGCGAGAACCCGCTCGACCAGCCGTTCGAGCGCGTCTTTCCCCTGCAACAGGCCGATGGCGCGCCTTTTTCACTGAGGGAGATCGTCAACGCCGGCCAGCGGCGCTGGGTCGAGGTCAGACTGGAGCGTACGGGGTCGATCATCTACCTGCTGGTCAGCGTCGGGCCGCTCGTGGGTCCGCAAGGCGATCCGCTCGGCAGTATCGTCACGCTGACCGACATCACCCAACGCAAGGCGGCGGAGGACCAGATCGAGCAACTCGCCTTCTACGATCCGCTGACCCGGCTGCCCAATCGGCGCCTGTTGCAGGACCGGTTGCGTCAAGTGCTGGCGGCCGGTACCCGCAGCCACCGACAGGGGGCGCTGCTGTTCATCGATCTGGACAATTTCAAGTCGCTGAACGACACCCTCGGTCACGACATCGGCGACCTGTTACTCCAGCAGGTCGCCCAGCGTCTGATCGACTGTGTCCGCGCGGGCGACACCGTGTCGCGCCAGGGCGGCGATGAGTTCGTGGTGATCCTGAAAGACTTGAGCGAGCAGCCGGAGGAAGCCGCCGCCCAAACGCAGGACGTGGGCGCGAAGATCCAGGCCGCGCTCAACCAGCCCTACCGGCTCGCCGGACACGACTGCCGCAGCACGCCGAGCATTGGCGTCACCCTGATCACCGACCACCAAACCACGGCAGAAGATCTGCTGAAACGGGCCGATCTCGCCATGTATCAGGCAAAAGCGGCAGGCCGCAACACCCTGCGCTTCTTCGATCCGGACATGCAGGCCGTTCTGGAGGCACGCACTGCCCTGGAGGCGCAACTGCGCGACGGGCTGCGAGACGGGCAGTTCCTGCTGTATTACCAACCCCAGGTGGACCGCGAGGGCGGCCTGACCGGAGCCGAGGCCCTGCTGCGCTGGCGGCATCCCCAGCGTGGGCTGGTCGCGCCCAACGAGTTCATTCCGCTGGCCGAGGAGACCGGGCTGATCCTGCCGCTGGGCCACTGGGTACTGGAAACGGCCTGCGCCCAACTGGCGGCCTGGGCGCGTCAACCCGAGACCGCTGGCCTGACCCTGGCGGTCAACGTCAGCGCCCGCCAGTTTCGCCACCCGGAGTTTGTGGGACAGGTGCGGGCGGTGCTCGGTCTGCCGAGCGTCGATCCGCATCGGCTCACGCTGGAGCTCACCGAGAGTCTGCTCTTGGACGACGTCACGGACACCATCGCCAAGATGACCGCGCTCAAGGCCCTGGGCGTGGGGTTTGCGCTGGACGACTTCGGCACCGGTTATTCCTCCCTGACCTACCTCAAGCGCCTGCCGCTGGACCAGTTGAAGATCGACCAGTCCTTTGTCCGGGACGTGCTCGCCGACCCCAACGATGCGGCGATCGTGCGCATTATCGTCGCCCTGGCGCGCAGCCTGAATCTGGCGGTCATCGCCGAGGGGGTGGAGACCGAGGGCCAGCGGACATTCTTGCTCGACAGCGGCTGCCGTGACTTCCAGGGATATCTGTTTGGGCGGCCGGGACCGGTCGCGGCGTTGTGGGGCATCGGGTCAGCCCCTCCCGCGTCATCCTGAAACAGACCGTATGGCGTTGATGCCAAAACCCTCTAAAAGTCAAAATTGGCTGGCGAGGCTAAAGCCCAATACGCCAAACCACGCCTGTCGGAATGGACGCGGTTTAATCGAACATGGAAAGACTGGAGTAGGCGAGCGTCAAACCGATCAGGGTTGCCACCAGAACGTCGCTGGGATAGTGCAGGCCGAGCAAAATCCGGGAACTGGCGACCAGTGCGGTAAAGGGAATCAGCAGCCAGGCCAGTTGCGGAAAGTAGTAGACAGCCACGGCCGAGAAACTGACGGCATGAAGCGTATGCCCGGAGGGAAAACTGTAACGGTCGAGCGGCGGCACGAGGGCCATGATGTCGCTTGCGTAATGACAGGGCCGCTCACGGCGGGTCACGCCCTTCAGCGACTTGTACAGCGCCAGCGCCACGCCGCCGGTGATCAGCATGTGCAGGCTGGCCTTGAGACCCTCGACACCATAGAGCAATGGCAGGATCGCCATCAGACAATACCAGAAGACGCCGTCGCCGAGTCGGCTCACCAGCGCGAACGGGCGCTGGACCCAGACACGCTGGCCCGATCGGCTCCAGGTTCGACAGATGGATGCCTCGCGATTATTCAGGTGTTGCAGCCATGGTTTCATGATAAATCTCCATTCCACCGTGTCGGCGGATCACCTCGAAGAGACGTTCCTCGACCCTGCCCAGAACGCGATCCCAACTGATTCCCTCGGCGGTTTTCCTGGCCGCCGCGCCCAGTTGGCGCAGACGAACAGGATCTTGAGCGGCGGCGCGACTGGCGGCGATGAAGGCCGCGCTGTCGCCAACTGGAAGCGTCACGCCATTGCCCCAGGATTCAATGTGGGCATGTGCCGCCGCGTAATCAAATGCGATGACCGGCAGTCCGCTCGCCATGGCCTCGGTGACCACGTTGCCGAAGGTCTCGGTCAGGCTTGGGAAGAGGAAGAGATCCCCTGAAGCATAGTGGGCGGAGAGCGCGTCGCCAACCCTCGCCCCCGCGCAGATGAAGTCGGGGTACTCGCGCCGCAGATGCGCGAGTTCGGGGCCATCGCCGACGAGGACGAAGCGCGCGTTGGAATGCTCGGCCAGTATCGCCTGAAACGCCTCGCGGGCGAGATCCAGATTTTTCTCGGCGGCGACCCTGCCGACGTAGAGCGCGACCAGGGTGTCGTCATCGCAGCCCCATGAACGGCGCAACACCGGGTCGCGCCAGGTTGGCGAGAAGCGCGCGACATCCACGCCACGCCCGAACACATGGACGTTCTGAAAACCGCCGCTCGACAGCTCGGCCTTCAACTCCGCGGTCGGAACCAGGGTCGCATCCGAACGGTTATGGAAGTGGCGCAGGGTCTCGGCAATCTGGTGGGTCAGAATGCCGAGCCCATAATGCTGACTGTATTGATGGAATTGGGTGTGAAAACCGGTGACGGTCGGGATTCCGAGCGCGCGCGCGGCCGAGAGTGCCGAATGGCCAAGCGGTCCCTGGGTTGCGATATAGACCAGATGCGGCCGGGTTCGATGCCATTGGCGGCGCAGACGCCAGTAGACCGGAAGGCCGAAGCGCAGGCCGCGATAGCCGGGGATCGGCAGTCCGGGCACCAGAGAGTGAACCACCGGCCCACTGGGTATGCGCTCCCGATCGGTCTGCTGGCGCGGACGCACCAATTGAATCCCGTGTCCGCGTTCCGCCAGACCTTCCGCGAGGTGCAGCATGGTATTGGCCACGCCGTTGATCTCGGGCGGATAGGTCTCGGTGACGATGGCGATCTCCAGCCGAGCGGGTTTCCGAGAATCGGATGAAGTGCTGCGGGTTCGTTGCATGGCGTCAGGCAGGGCTCGGATCGGGGCTGGTCAGGGTGGATTCGTCGCTCGCGGGGGCGGTCTCCGGCTTGTCATGTCCGCGGCGCCGGTCATTCTGCGGATTCAGACCAAGCGTCGCGACGATCGCCAGCCGCGAGGACTCGGCCAGCGAGCGCCGTGTCGCGTCGTCGTCCACCTGCAACGGCGGGAGAAACTGGATGTGAGCGACCAAATCCGGGTGACGGATAATTTGCCAGAGATTGGCGATCAGCGTGTCGTCGTCGACATAGGGCGCGCGGGTATCCGGTGTCGGATCCTCGCCCCGACGATAACCGATCGCGACCGGCTGGATGCGAATCCCCGAATCTTGCGCGACACTGAAGAGCCGCGGATGAAAGCGGCGTACGCAATGACCTTCGCTGGTGGTGCCCTCGGGGAAGATCATCAGCGGATGTCCTTGCACGATCTCCGTGACGATGCGCGCGGCGATGCGGTCGGCCTGATGCGCGCCGCGCTCGATAAAGAGCGTCCCGGCGATCTCGGCCAACCAGCCGATGAGCGGCCAGCCCCTGACCTCTGACTTGGAAAGAAAAACGATTTCATGCTGGGCGCCGACGATGGGGATGTCGAGCCAGGAGATATGGTTGCCGACCAGCAGACAGCCAGGCTCGACGCGCCCCGCGATCCGCAGCCGCAGACCCAGCGCGCGGCACAGCCGGGCATGCCACCAGCGCACCGCTTGGGGCACCCAGACGGGCCGCCGGCCGATGCTGGAGCGCAGACGGATGTACAGGGCGATGATTGCACCCGTGGTCAGGTGCTCGATGACCCGCAGACTTCTCCAGAGCGATCTTGCCATCATCGGGTTCTCAACTGCCGGTCATACGTTCAAGGAAATGGCGCGAATAACTTGGGTTCATCTCATCAACATTAAGCAGCATGAGCACATCCGCCACCCCGAAATCGGGATCCCGGCAGGGTTCGCCGCAGGCTCGGGCGCCCAGCCGGACATAAGCGCGCAGCAGTGCCGGGAGGGGGGCGTCGAGGATGTCCTCGGAAACCTGGGCGGTCAGCAGCATCACGCGCGGCGTCACGCGCAGGCTCTCGGGCGACATGGCCTGCCGGCGCAGCCGGTTCATGATGGCCGCGGCCTGGAGATCCTGGTCTCCGAGCGGAACGCTGGCGCAGCCGAAGAGATAATCGAAGCCGTGTAGATTGATGTAGCCGGCCAGTCCGGACCAGAGTACCGCGATGGCCGATCCCTGGCGAAATTCCGGCGCGATGCAGGTCCGGCCGACCTCCAGGAGACGCCCCTTGAGACGGGTAATCGAGCCCAACTCGAATTCGCTTTCGGAGTAGAAGCGCCCGAGACGGACGGCTTGCGCGTCCGAGAGGAGGCGGGTGCAGCCGACAACCCGGCCGCTTTGCGCATCGCGCACCAGCAGGTGCTGACAGTGGTCGTCGAACTCGTCGATATCGAGACCCGCGACGCCCTTGAGTTGCGCCCCCATTTCCTCGCCGAAGACCCGATAGCGCAGGGATTGGGCCTCGCGGACTTCCAGGGCGGAAGAAGCGAGTTCGGCGAACAGACGTTCGCCGCGCGGGGCGGTCGACGCGGAGGCGGAAGCGACCATGGCAGACCCTCGAACTCATCGGCTAATGAAGAGGGCGATCTTAGGTCGCGACGATTGCAGGAAGATGTGGGTTGGATGACGGAAAGGTGAATCCGTCAGTTGTCAGTTGTCAGTTGTCAGTTGTCAGTTGTCAGTTGTCAGTTGTCAGTTGTCAGTTGTCGCCGTGGGGCGATTTCCGGAAAACTTCATGCCAAATTGAATCCGTGCGCCCGGAAACGCAGTCAATCCCGCAGGGACAGGATGGGCCAGCCGCGGGATTGCGCGATGGCGCGGAGTTGGGCGTCCGGATCGACGGCCACGGGTCGTTCGACTCGTTCCAGAAGCGGCAGGTCGTTGTGCGAGTCGCTGTAGAAGGTGCTTCCGGTCAGATCCCGCCGGTGCTCGGTGAGCCACTGCTCCAGGCGGATGACCTTGCCTTCCCGAAAGGCCGGAACGCCTTCGACCTCGCCGGTGTATTCGCCGTTCGACTCCGCCGGCTGGGTCGCGATCAGGTACGGGATGCCGAAACGCGCAGCGATGGGCGCGGTCACGAAGGCATTGGTCGCTGTCACGATCATGAGCGTATCACCGGCCGCTCGGTGGGCGGCGATCAGCTCCCGCGCCGCCGCGAGCATGATCGGCTCGATCAACTCGGTGACGAACCGCTCGCGCAGCGCCTCCAGTCGCTCGCGGGGGTGCTCGCGGAGCGGTCGCAGCGAAAAGCGCAGAAATTCCTGGATGTCCAGCGTACCGGCCTGATAGTCGCGATAGAAGCGTTCGTTTTCGTGTTCGTAATGATCGCCGTCCACGATGCCCTCGCGCGCGAGGAAGCGCCCCCAGAGATAATCCGAGTCGCCATTGAGCAGGGTATTATCGAGATCGAAAATGGACAGGGCCATGAGCCGGAGAACTCCCAGGAAAAGCGTGGTCGTGAAAAGTCGTTGAGACGGAAAAATCCGGCAGTTGGCGAGCAAACCGTCGCGATCCGCGCCGATCGTCGGTCATTCGAGATTCCGATCCCAGATTGCGCGCCGCTCCCCAGTCCGGGATCCGGGCGCAGGCTTGGCGTCGGGCCTCATCTTGCCCGAGCAAGCTCTTGATTAGCAATCGCTTACGTAGTGCATCGCTTGCCGGAAACAACTCGGATATGGAAGAATGGGCATAGACCTGACAACAGGATGACGATTCCTTGATCGACCACGACGGTTTTCGACCCAACGTCGGCATTATTCTGAGCAATCGGGATCGTCGCTTATTCTGGGGGCGCCGTGTTGGCCAGAATGCATGGCAATTTCCCCAGGGCGGCATCAATGCCGACGAAACTCCCGAAGAAGCGATGTACCGGGAACTTGAGGAAGAAGTCGGCCTGAAAGCCTTACAGGTCACCATTCTGGGCAGCACCCGGGGCTGGTTGCGTTACCATCTGCCCAAGCGCTACATCCGTCGGCATTGCGGACCGACCTGCATCGGTCAGAAGCAGGTCTGGTTCCTGCTCCGGGTGGACTGCGGGGAGGATGCCTTTTGCCTCGATACCACGGATAAGCCCGAGTTCGATGCCTGGCGCTGGGTCCGGTACTGGCAGCCGCTCCAGGAGGTCGTCTATTTCAAGCGTCGCGTCTATCAACAGGCGCTTGAGGAATTGGCACCCATCCTCTATCCCGAAGGCTTGCCGCGACACGAGGAGTATTTTACCGGGGTCGCGGGGTTTCTGCGCCAGCGCCATCCCTAGTGCATTGTCTATCCATCCAGGTATCCGCTTGTCAGAGAGTCCAACATTTCTTCTCGCGAGTCCTCCGCTCAGTATGCTGGAGTCGTTGCGGCGTATCGTTCAGGAGGTCAATAACGCCCAGGATCTGGAGCAGGCGCTGACGATCATCGTGCGTCGCGTCAAACAGGCGGTTGGCGCCGATGTCTGCTCCGTGTATCTCAACGATTTCGACAACCGCTGCCACATCCTGCACGCGACCGAGGGACTGAGCGGCAATGTTGTCGGGCGGGTGCGTCTGGAGCTTGGCCGCGGACTGATCGGCCTGGTTAGCGAGCGCGCCGAGCCGATCAATCTCGACGACGCGGCCACCCATCCGCGCTACGAACGAATCGTCGACATTGGCGAGGAGAGTTATCACGGGTTTCTGGGCGCGCCCATCATCCAGAATCGCAAAGTGCTTGGCGTGCTGGTGCTGCGCCAGCGTCAGCGTCGCCACTTCGAGGAGGACGAAGTCACCTTCGTCATGACCCTGGCGTCGCAACTCGCCGGGGCCATCACCTACGCCCGGACCAGCGGCGAACTGGTGCGTCTTCAGGACGACGGCATTCCGCAGCGTTTTTTGCCCGGACTGGCCGCCTCGCCGGGGATCGGGATCGGCCAGGCAGTCGTCGTCTACCCGCCGGCCGATCTGGATGCCGTCCCGGATCGCCGTCCCGACAGCCTGGACGTGGAGGAAGAGGATTTTCGGCGCGCGGTGCGCAATGTGGTCAATGACCTGGATCGCTTCGCGGCGCGAACCCAAAAGGTCTTGAGCACCGAGGACATGGCGCTGTTCGACGCCTGGCGCCTGATGCTCGAAAGCGACACCCTGATCGACGGCACCCTGTCGCGCATTCGCGCCGGCAACTGGGCGCCAGGGGCGCTGCGCGAGACGATCACCGAACACGCCAAGGTGTTCGACAACATGGACGACGCCTATCTGCGCGAGCGGGGTTCCGATGTCCGTGATCTTGGGCGCTGCGTGCTGATGCACCTCCAGAATCTGACCGCCGCGCCGATCCAGTACGCGCCCCAGACGATCCTGGTGGGCGAGGAGATCAGCGCGATGCAGATCGCCGACGTGCCGCGCGAAAAGCTCGTCGGCATCGTCTCCACTACCGGCTCGGGGTCGTCCCATGTCGGTATTCTGGCGCGTGGCATGGGCGTGCCGGCGGCGATGGGTGTCGCGGATTTACCGGTCAGCCGGGCCGAGGGTCGGGAGATGGTGGTGGACGGGTATCGCGGGCGCGTTTATGTCGCCCCCGGTCCGGCCGTTCGTTCCGAATATCAGCGTCTCGCCGAAGACGACGCGGTGCTGACCAACGAACTCCAGACCCTGCGTCATCTGCCCGCCGAAACCACGGACGGTTATCTGATGCCGCTGTATCTCAACACCGGGCTGGTCTCGGAGAACCGCCCGCTTGGGATCGAGGAATCCGCCGGGGTCGGTCTCTATCGCACCGAGCTTCCCTTTATCGTGCGCGACAGCTTTCCGGGCGAGGCCGCCCAGATGTCGAATTACCGGCATGTGCTGGAACTGTTCGCCCCGCGCCCCGTGACCATCCGCACGCTCGATATCGGCGGCGACAAACCGCTGCCGTATTTCCCGATGAACGAGGCCAACCCCTTTCTGGGCTGGCGCGGCATCCGCATCACGCTCGATCATCCCGAGATTTTTCTGACCCAGGTGCGGGCCATCCTGCGCGCGGCCATCGGACTCGACAACCTGCAACTGCTACTGCCCATGATCAGCTCGGTCGGGGAGGTGGACGACGCCCTGCTGCTGATCCATCGCGCCCATGCCGAACTGCTAGAGGAAGGCTATCAGGTCAAGATGCCCCCGGTCGGCGTCATGATCGAGGTTCCGGCCGCCGTCTATCAGTCCGAGGCACTGGCGCGGCGCGTCGATTTTCTCTCGGTCGGCACCAACGACCTGACCCAATACCTGCTCGCCGTCGACCGCAATAATCCGCATGTCGCCAAGCTCTACGACGAGTTTCATCCGGCGATCCTGCGCGCCCTGCTGCAGATCATCACCGGCGCACGAGTGCATGGCCGCGAGGTCAGCGTCTGCGGCGAGATGGCCGGCGATCCGCTCGCGACCTTTCTGTTGCTCGGCATGGGTGTGCACAGCCTGAGCATGGGCGCCGGCAGTCTGCTGCGGGTCAAGCGCGTCATCCGCAGCATCAGCCGGGCGCGGGCGCGCGAGGTGCTGAAGGTCGCGCTGCAATGCGAGGACTCCGGTTCGGTGCGCCGCCTGCTCCTCGATGCGCTGGAAGCGGTTGGATTGGGCGGGCTGGTGCGTCCTGGGAAATAACTCGGCTTGACCGGCGTCTTGCCAGAGACACGGGCAAGGATTTTTCGTGTTGCTGTGTACGTACCTGCACTGATTTCACGACAAAACATCAACACTCTTCAGATCGGACGCTCTCTGGGCCGGCTGCTGGAGCTGGGCAGGCCGGTCGTGGTCGTCGCGCAAGGCGAACGCGCCTGGACCGGGGTGCGCGAACGGCGGCTGGCGTGGCGCATCGTCCCGGCGCGGATCGTCGCTCCCGCTGGAAGCACCGCCCAACTCGCTGAGGGCTGAGTCACCTGCTCGGCACGGTGCCTTGGGAGCGCCATGCGATGCTGAATCCGTCCCGCCAACCGCGAGGTGCCCGATGCGCTTCTTCAATACCGAAGGTCCGAACCGGCCGGAGGATCACTACAGCCTGCCGCCGCTCTCGCGCTGGGATCTCGACGCGATCCTGACTCTGATCGACCAGAAAAAATACTTCCTGCTCCACGCCCCGCGTCAGACCGGCAAGACCACCTGTCTGCTGGCGCTGATGGCGCGGCTCAATCAAGAGGGGCGCTATCGGGCGGTCTATGCCAATCTGGAGACCGCGCAGACCACGCGCGAGGATGTCGCGCGTGGGATGCGGACCGTCTGCGGTGCCATCGCCGCCGCCGCCCGGCTCTATCTCGGCGAGGATCGGCTGCAGGACTGGGCCAAGGCGGCTTGGGAGGCACGCGGCGCCGATGGGATGCTGAACGGGCTGCTCGAAACCTGGAGCCTGAATAGCTCGACTCCCCTCGTCCTGCTGCTTGACGAAGTCGACGCCCTGATCGGCGATACCCTGATCTCGTTGTTGCGCCAGTTGCGCGCCGGCTACCCGCAGCGCCCGGGCGCCTTTCCGCAGACGGTCATCCTCTGCGGGGTACGCGATCTGCGCGACTATCGCATCCACGCCCGCTCCGAGTCCGCGCCCATCACCGGCGGCAGCGCCTTCAACATCAAGGCCAAATCCTTGCGCCTGGGCGACTTCGACGCCGACGAGGTGCGCACCCTGCTGCTGGAGCACACCCAGGAGACTGGACAGCCCTTCTCCCCCGAGGCGCTGGAGCGGGTCTGGACCCTGACCCAGGGCCAGCCGTGGCTGGTCAACGCGCTCGCCTATCGCGCCTGCTTCGAGTTACCTGAAGGCCGTGACCGGCGCCAGCCGATCACACGCGACCTGATCGACCGGGCCAAGGAAGCGATGATCGTCGAGCGTGTCACCCATCTCGACCAGCTCGCCCACAAGCTCCAGGAACCGCGCGTGCGGCGCATCATCGAGCCGATGCTCGCGGGCTCGGCGCTGGGCGATGCCCCGGTCGAGGACATCGAATACCTGCTGGATCTGGGCCTGCTGCGCCAGAGCCGCGACGGCGGCCTAGTGGTCGCCAATCCCATCTACCGCGAAGTCCTGCCGCGCGCCCTGGCCTTCACGCCGCAGGCGTCCCTGCCACAGATCGCCCCGACCTGGCTCGCCGCCGATGGCGCGCTCGATCCCGCGCGACTGCTGGACGCTTTTCTCGCCTTCTGGCGCCAGCACGGCCAGCCGCTGCTCAAGAGCGCGCCCTACCACGAGATCGCTCCGCATCTGGTGCTGATGGCCTTCTTGCATCGCGTCACCAACGGGATCGGCACCCTGGAGCGCGAATACGCCATTGGTGCCGGGCGCATGGATCTGTGTCTGCGCTATGGCGCGGTTACGCTCGCCATGGAGCTAAAGGTCTGGCGCGACGGGCGCCCCGATCCGCTTGCCGAGGGCTTGAGCCAGCTCGACGGCTATCTTGCCGGGTTGGGGCTGGACTCGGGCTGGTTGATCGTCTTCGACCGGCGCGCGGACCAACCGCCGATCGCCGAACGCACCGCGAGCGCCGACCAGCGGAGTCCGGCGGGGCGGCGCATCACCCTGGTGCGGGCCTGAGGGGTATCCCCATAAGCGCCAACTTAACCGTACCGTTGACGTTCTTGTGAATTCATCATCTCAATGACCCTGGCCGGAAGGGTTTGCAAGGCGCGTCGACGCGGGCGCTCCTGGAGCACCTCCAGGCAGGCCTCCCACTGCTCGGCTCGCCAGCGCTGGGCATCGAGAATCCAGCCTCGACCTGTTGGCGCACGATCATCAAGCGCCGCCAGGGCGTCAGCCGACGGGGTTGGTCCAGCGGGTCGAAGCCGCGCGTGGTGTGGCGTTGAGCGCGTCGTTCAACGACCAGTGCATCGAGTCATTTCCCTCGAATCCAGACCTCGCCCAACCGGCTGTTCTGCTGGGTGCGCAAGGCGTCGAGGTCAAGCAGCGATTTGAGCCGCTTGAACGCCAGTTCCACTTGCCAGCGCAGCGGTACAACGCTAACACGGTGGGGCCATCCAAGGTCTCGGGCGCCACGGTGGTGAAGACCATGACCCCGCCGGCGAGAAACCGGGTGGCCTCACTCGGGGTTCGCCCCTTGCGCTGGGCCGCTTGCCGGCAACGCCGGCGGGCGGCTTCCGCCGCCGTGGGCGGGAGACGCACGGCGTGTAGCCAACCCGGTCCGCTCGCCTCCGGCGCGCGCCGCCACCCCGGGAGACGGATCGTGTCGTCCGTGCCGGCGCGCCGCGACGCCGCGACAGCCCACCGCACCGCCGCCGGATCGCACACCTCCGCCTCCCCTGGGCGGACAAACCAGGGCATCGCCGTGGGGTTCAAGCGCACGATCACCCCCACACCACGCGCGAACCGATCGAGAATCACCCGTGGCTGATGGTAACCTCGGTCCACGAGCACGATATCTCCTGCCTGCCACGGGTCACGGGCCAGGGTGTCCCCGCCATCCACGCCGGTCACGTCCACGGCGTGCACGGTCAGGTGGGTTCAATCCAGCGCCAAATGCACCCGATCGTCCGTTCCCTCGGCGCCCGGTCCTTGCCGTGACGAGCCATCGACGATCAGCAACCGCCAGGCTGTCAACGGGGTCTGCGTGGCGGGTAACCTCGTGTGTAGCAACGCTTTCAGCCAGGGGCCGCAGGCCCGCAACCGCTGGTGGATCGCGGTCTCCGTGATCCGCTCCTCTCACCGCGTGAAGCGACCGGCGGTGGTTCGCAGAGCCTGATCCAATCCACAATACAGCATGACCACCTGCAGTCGTTGCGCGGGCGTCTTGAGCTTGCGCGGGCGGGCGAACGCCTTGAACTCATACGCCATCTCGGCGTACTCCGGTGGCAAGTCTTTCAGAAAGTCTTCAAACGCAAGATCGACGGGATTGGGTTCGTGGGACATGGCGGCAACATGCCCAACAATTCGCGGCTCTCCACGGATATTCAAGGGCTTGACGGCTATGTTGGCGCTTATGGGCGTGCATCTGGCGGTCGATCGGCTGCAGGGCTTCATGCGCCAGGTGACGGCCAATGGCCAGCGCCGCGCCTGGTACCTGCAACTCGACATCCGCAACTATTTCATGAGCATCGACAAGGCGTTGCTGTGGCGTCTGCTGGAGCCGCGCATCGACGATCCGGACGCGCGCTGGCTGACCGAACTGCTGGTGTTTCATGATTGCACCCAGGACTACGTTTACAAAGGCCGGCCCGGCGAGCTGGAGCGGGTGCCGCCGCATAAGACCCTGCTGCGCGCCGAGCCGGGCAAGGGACTGCCGATCGGCAATCTCAACTCGCAGTTTTTCGCCAACGTTTACCTGAACGGGCTCGACCAGTTCGTCAAGCACGAACTCAAGTGCCCGCACTATCTGCGCTACTGCGACGACTTCGTGCTGCTGTCGCCCGATCCCGATCAGCTCTCCGAGTGGCGCGAGCGGATCCGGGAGTATCTGTGGACCGAGCGTCTGCTGCGCCTGAATCCCACGCGCGAGCGGCTGCGGCCTCTGAGCGATGGGGTGGATTTTCTCGGCTATATCGTGCGGCGCGAGTATCGGCTGGTGCGCCGCCGGGTGGTCAACGCGCTGAAGGCGCGGCTGCGTGACGCTCGGGAGCGGTTGGTGAGCGTGCGTGAGGGCGTCGCCTGGTATCGCTTCGACGCGCCCGAACTGGAGCGGTTGCGGGCGGTCCTGGCGTCGTATCTGGGGCATTTCCAGGCCGCGAATACGTGGCGGCTCTGGCGCGGAATCCGGGCGGCGCATCCCTGGCTGGACGTCTATTTCGAATGGGACGAGGCGGCGCGCAAGCTGCAGCCGCGCGACGCCATGCCCAAGGCACTGACGCGGGCCTGTCAGCAATATGCCTGGGCGCGGGGACGCTTTCCGGGCGACGCCCTGTTGTTTCAGGTCGGCGCCTTCTACGAGGTCTATGATCGGCGCGATGCCGTGCTGGCGCGCGACCTGGGCCTGCGAGCGCTGCGCGAAAATCCGCGCCATGCCCTCTATGGCTTCCCCGAACGGCTGTTCGGACGTTATCTGAGCCGACTGCTGGCGCTGGGCAGGCCGGTCGTGGTCGTCGCGCAAGGCGAACACGCCTGGACCGGGGTGCGCGAACGGCGGCTGGTGTGGCGCATCGTCCCGGCGCGGATCGTCGCTCCCGATCGATTCATCGCCCGGCTTGATGGGGACTGAGTCGCCTGCTCGGCGCGGGCCTTGAAAGCACCGTGCTATGCTGACACGGTGCCGCCATCCGCGAGGTGTCCGATGCGCTTCTTCAATACCGAAGGTCCGAACCGACTCCAGGATCACTACAGCCTGCCGCCGCTGTTGCGCTGGGATCTGGAGGAGATCCTGGCCCTGATCGATCAGAAGAAATACTTTCTGCTCCACGCCCCGCGCCAGACCGGCAAGACGACTTGCCTGCTGGCGCTGATGGCGCGGCTCAACCGAGAGGGGCGCTATCGGGCGGTCTATGCCAATCTGGAAGTGGCGCAGCCCTATCGCGAGCAGGTGGACAAGGCTATGCGGGCGGTGGTGGAGCAAATCTCGCGTGGCGCCCGCGATCAGCTCAATGACCAGGGCGCGGCGGACTTGGGTCGGGAGATCGTCCAGACCTCGGGCGGTGGCACGGCCGTGAACGAGTTTCTCACCTGCTGGTGTGCCAGCTCGAACCAGCCGCTGGTTCTGCTGCTCGACGAAGTCGACGCCCTGATCGGCGATACCCTGATCTCGCTGCTGCGCCAACTGCGCGCCGGCTACCCGCAGCGCCCGGGCGCCTTTCCGCAGACCGTCATCCTTTGCGGCGTGCGCGATCTGCGCGACTACCGCATCCACGCCAGTTCCGAGCGCGAACCCATCACCGGCGGCAGCGCCTTCAACATCAAGGCCAAGTCACTGCGTCTGGGCGACTTCAACACCGACGAGGTGCGCACCCTGCTGCTGGAGCACACGGCCGAGACCGGCCAGCCCTTCACCCCCGAGGCGCTTGCTCGGGTCTGGGAACTGACTCAGGGCCAGCCCTGGTTGGTCAACGCGCTGGCCTATCGCGCCTGCTTCGAGCGGCGCGAGGGCCGCGACCGCACCCAGCCGATCACCCTGGCACTGATCGACCGTGCCAAGGAAGACATGATCCTCGAGCGCGTTACCCATCTCGACCAACTGGCTCACAAGCTCCAGGAACCCCGGGTACGGCGGGTGATCGAGCCGATGCTCGCCGGGACGAACCTCGGCGAGGTGCCCGAGGACGACATCCAGTATCTGCTCGACCTGGGCCTCTGCCGTCAGATCCCCGGTCACGGCCTGACCATCGCCAATCCCATCTATCGTGAGGTGCTGCCGCGTGCGCTGGCCTTCACGCCGCAAGCCGCGCTGCCCTCGATCAGCCCCAGTTGGCTTGCTCCGGACGGATCGCTTGATTCCGAGCGGCTGCTCGACGCCTTCCTCGCCTTCTGGCGCCAGCACGGCCAGCCCCTGCTCAAGAGCGCGCCCTATCACGAGATCGCCCCGCACCTGGTGCTGATGGCCTTCTTGCATCGCGTCACCAACGGGATCGGCACCCTGGAGCGCGAATACGCCATCGGCGCCGGGCGCATGGATCTCTGTCTGCGCTATGGGGCGGTCACGCTCGCCATGGAGCTGAAGGTCTGGCGCGACGGTGCCCCCGACCCGCTCGCCGAGGGCTTGAGCCAGCTCGACGGCTATCTCGCCGGGTTGGGGCTGGACTCCGGCTGGCTGATCGTCTTCGATCGCCGCGCGGGCCAGCCGCCAATTGCCGAACGCACCGCCAGCGCTGTCCAGCACAGCCCGGCGGGGCGGCGCATTACCCTGGTGCGGGCCTGAGAGCGTCCCGATGCGCGACGTGCGGCCCGCGAGGGCGAGCCGTGAAATATTCAGCATGGTAGACGGCATGCACACCCTGTCCTGCACCCTTGCGTGATGCCGACCCTTGGCGCACGCCCAAAAAATTCCGAACTCGGCGCTTGCCCTTCCGGCTGAGAGTCTTTCCCGATACTCGCCTTATTTTTCTCGATCGCGGCGCTTTCTTCGTTTCATCCCCCAACCGGCGCCGGCTCAAGTATCATTCGGAGATCCCCCAAGCACTCAGAGTCATCGCCGATGCTGGTCCTTCGCGGCGCGCCCGCCATTTCCGAGTTCCGTTTCCGCAAACTTGCCGATCGCTTGCGCGAGCATACCGGGACGCCGATGCAACCCTATGCCGAGTATGTGCATTTCGCCCAACTGACGGGCGATCTGAGTGCGCAGGGTCACGCGGTTCTGGAGCGCCTGCTGCGCTATGGTCCGAGCCTGCCCGGTCATGAGCCCGGGGGTGCGCTGGTGCTGGTGGTGCCGCGACCGGGGACGATTTCGCCCTGGTCCTCGAAGGCGACCGATATCGCGCGCAACTGCGGTCTGACCGCGATCCGGCGGCTGGAACGCGGGATCGCCTATTATTTGACCTCCGAGACTGGAGAACTCGATCCCGAGAGGCGGCGGGCGGCGGCGACTCTCCTGCATGACCGCATGACCGAACTGGCGCTGTTCGATCTGGAGTCGGCGCACCGGCTGTTCGAGGCGGCAGCGCCGCGTCCGTCCCAACGCATCGATCTGTTGGGCGCCGGTCGGCCGGCACTGATCGCGGCCAATGTGGAGCTGGGTCTGGCCCTGTCGGACGACGAAATCGACTATCTGGCCGCGAGCTTCACCGCGCTGGGCCGCAACCCGACCGACGTTGAGCTGATGATGTTCGCCCAGGCCAACTCGGAGCACTGCCGGCACAAGATTTTTAACGCCGACTGGATCCTCGACGGCGAGCCGCAAACGCGCTCCCTGTTTGGCATGATCCGCCACACCACCGACCAGTCGCCCGAGGGCGTGCTCTCGGCTTACAAGGACAACGCGGCGGTCATCGCTGGCTTTGAGGGTCGGCGCTTCCTGCCCGATCCGCTGACCGGAATCTACGGCGAGCACGAGGAAGACATCCATCTTCTGATGAAGGTGGAGACCCACAACCATCCGACCGCGATCGCGCCGTATCCCGGCGCGGCGACCGGCTCGGGCGGCGAGATCCGCGACGAGGGGGCGACCGGGCAGGGCGCCAAGCCGAAGGCCGGTCTGTGCGGGTTTTCGGTCTCGAATCTGCGCATCCCCGGTTTCGAGCAGCCTTGGGAAGTCGATCACGGCAAACCGGGGCGCATCGTCTCGGCGCTCGACATCATGCTCGACGGTCCCATTGGCGCGGCGGCCTTCAACAACGAGTTCGGGCGTCCGAATCTGATCGGCTATTTCCGCACCTATGAACAGTCGGTTCCTGGTCCCGACGGCACGCCCGAGCTGCGCGGCTATCACAAGCCGATCATGCTGGCGGGCGGCCTGGGCAACATCCGCGCCGAGCATGTCGCCAAGCAGCCATTTCCGCCGGGGACGCCGCTGGTCGTCCTGGGCGGTCCGGCGATGCTGATCGGGCTCGGCGGTGGCGCGGCCTCCAGCATGGCGTCGGGGAGTTCGGCGGAGGATCTGGATTTCGCCTCGGTGCAGCGCGCTAATCCCGAGATGGAGCGCCGCTGTCAGGAGGTCATCGACCGCTGCTGGGCGCTAGGCGAGGAGACGCCCATCCTCTTCATCCATGACGTGGGCGCGGGCGGACTCTCGAACGCGCTGCCCGAACTGGTGCATGACGGCGGGCGGGGCGGGCGCTTCGAGCTGCGCGAGGTGCCGAACGACGATCCCGGCATGTCGCCGATGGAGATTTGGTGCAACGAGGCGCAGGAGCGCTATGTGATGGCCATCGCGGCGGAACGGCTGGAGACCTTCCAGGCGATCTGCGCGCGCGAGCGTTGCCCCTATGCGGTTGTCGGCGAGGCGTCTGAGAGCGAGCATCTGCGTCTCGACGACCGTCATTTCGGCGACCGGCCGATCGACATGCCGCTGCCGCTGCTGTTCGGCAAGCCGCCCAAGATGCTGCGCGACGTGGCTCGCGTCCAGCCGCCAACAACCGCCTTCGCGACCGCCGACATCGATCTGGGCGAGGCGATCTTTCGGGTTCTGCGACTGCCCGCGGTGGCGGACAAGAGCTTTCTGATCACCATCGGCGACCGCAGCATCACCGGACAGGTGGCGCGCGATCAGATGGTCGGTCCCTGGCAGGTGCCGGTCGCCGACTGCGCCGTGACGCTGGCGGATTATCGCGGCTATACCGGCGAGGCGATGGCGATCGGCGAACGCACCCCGCTGGCCCTGCTCGACGCGCCCGCCTCGGGGCGCATGGCGGTCGGCGAGGCGCTGACCAATCTGGCCGCGACCTACATCAACCGTCTCGGCGACATCAAGCTGTCGGCCAACTGGATGGCGGCGGCGGGACATCTGGGCGAGGATGCGCGGCTTTACGAGACGGTCGCGGCGGTGTCTGAGTTGTGCGTCGAGCTTGGCATCGCGATCCCGGTCGGTAAGGATTCGATGAGCATGAAGACCGTGTGGCCGGATGCGGCCGGCAAGCGCCGCGAGATGACGGCCCCGCTCTCGCTGATCGTCTCGGCCTTTATGCCGGTCTCGGACGCGCGCCAGACCGTCACGCCAGAACTGCTCGCCGACGAAGGCGACACCGATCTGATCCTGATCGATCTGGGGCGCGGCCAGAATCGGCTGGGCGGTTCCTGTCTGGCACAGGTGTACGGTCAACTGGGCGACACGGGACCGGATCTCGATCATCCCGATCTGCTCAAGCGTTTTTTGATCGCGATCCAGGATTTGTTCGTCGAGCTGATGATCCTGGCCTATCACGACCGCTCCGATGGCGGGCTGCTGGCGACGCTCGCTGAAATGGCCTTTGCCGGACGCTGCGGGATCGATGTCGAACTCGATGCGCTCGGGCCCGATCCGGTCGCCGCGCTCTTCAGCGAGGAACTCGGGGCGGTGATCCAGGTGCCGCACACCGAGACCGACTGCGTGCTGCAAATCCTCAAATTTCACGGCCTGGGCGAATGCAGCGCGGTGATCGGAGCGCTCAACGATGACGACCGGATCCGTCTCCACCGTCATGCGCGGATGCTGTTCGAGGCCGCTCGCGCCGATTTGCAACAGGCGTGGTCCGAGACCAGCTACCGGATGCAGTCGCTACGTGATCACCCCGACTGCGCGGACGAAGCCTTCGCGCGCATCGCCGCCGAGGATCCCGGGCTGCATGCCGAACTGACCTTCGATCCGGACGACGACATCGCCGCGCCCTACATCGAGCGCGGCGCGCGTCCGCCGATCGCCATCCTGCGCGATCAGGGCGTCAACGGCCAGCAAGAGATGGCGGCGGCCTTCCATGCCGCCGGTTTCGCGTGCGTCGACGTGCATCTGTCGGACATCATCGCCGGTCGGGTCGATCTGGCGCGCTTCCGGGGGCTGGCGGCCTGCGGCGGCTTTTCCTATGGCGATGTGCTGGGCGCGGGCGAGGGCTGGGCCAAGACCATTCTGTTCAACGCCCGAGCGCGGGATCAGTTCCAGGGCTTTTTCGCACGCTCCGACACCTTCGCGCTCGGCATTTGCAACGGCTGTCAGATGCTCTCGAATCTGCGCGAACTCATCCCCGGCGCGGACCACTGGCCGCATTTCGTGCGCAACCGTTCGGAGCAGTTCGAGGCGCGCACCCTGATGCTGGCAGTCGCCGACACGCCCTCGATGCTGCTGGCGGGGATGGCCGGCTCGCGGATGCCGATCGCAGTCGCGCATGGCGAGGGTCGCGCCGAGTTTCGCGACGCCGCGCATCTGGCCGCCGCGCAGGCGTATGTCGTGACGCGCTATGTGGAGAACGATGGGCGGGTCGCCGAACGCTATCCGGCCAATCCGAATGGTTCGCCGGATGGGATCGCCGGGCTGACGACGACGGATGGACGGGTGACCATCATGATGCCTCATCCCGAGCGGGTCTTCCGCGCCGTGCAGAATTCCTGGTCTCCGGACGACTGGGAGCAGGATGGTGCCTGGATGCGGTTGTTTCGAAATGCGCGCGCCTGGGTGGATTAAGTGCGATGCCCGGACGATTCCGGAGATCTTCTTTTCAATTTTTTTGAGCGAGCGCCATGAATCATCTTTCGCGTCTTCTCTATGTGAGTCGAAGTAGCGCCCAAGTCGGCGAGGCCGAACTCAATGAGATTCTCGACGTCTCGCGGAAAAAGAACAAACTGCTGCAGATCACCGGGATTCTGTGCATGGGCGGCGGCCATTTCATTCAGATCCTGGAAGGACCGCAGGACGAGCTGATTCGACTCTATTGCAGAATTCTCGATGATCGGCGCCACTATGATTCCGTACTGATCGGCATTGCTCCCATTCAGCAGCGGATCTTCAAGGACTGGTCCATGGGCTATATCGAGAATCCACCGGAGATCATGGACGCTAACCGCCATCAATTGCTGGAGGTTTGGCGGGGACGAACCGAGTCGCACCAGCTCTTTACGCTGATGAGAGGGTTTCTGGATCAGCTTGGTCGCTGACGCTTAAGCCTTCGTTCGGCAATTGGAACCGCAACGCACGGATGCCGGATCGAAAAGGCCCGTTTTTCTGGAAAACGCACCGCTTCAATCCGGCTTGCGAACCTCGGATGTCTACTGAACGCTGCCGAAGGAAGGATCGGCGGCGCCGGCTGGCGGCTGGAGTCCGGCGAATTTGCACCCTTGCGCGACCGGACCGCCGGGGAACATCGCGTAGAGATATTTGAGGCCGCCCTTGGCGTGGAAGGCCTCGTCGAGTGCGTCATGCAATTCCCGCACGTTCGGCCTTTGATGCTGTTGAAAATAGCCCTGCAGCGCCTTGATGGTGGTCCAATGATCCTCGCCGAGTTGGATGCCGTCCGCCTCGGCGGCTTGTGCCGCGTCTTCTCGTGTCCAATCGGCCGGCGCGGAGGGGAATGCGTCGTCGCGGGTCGTTGCGCCCGGATTCATGATGTCGCTCATCGTCGTCGCCACGATACTGACCTCTCGAATCATCATAATTGATGGTAGTTGCGGTTAGGCGAATCCCGCTCATCCTGGGACGAATGTCCAAGCACGGGCATTCGTCGCGGACGAGCGGTTGCTCCGAGTGTCGATTTTGCGGGGTGTTGCGTCAAGGGGGATCGATGCTTCGGGTCGGTTTAGACGATCCGGGCGGCGCCGAGGATCGGTCGATGATTGCAGTCACGCGCGCCGATCTGCAATCACTAGCGCAACTCCCAAGGTGATTTTCTGAAAACAATCTACCCAGCAGGAAGGTGATGAATGGACAGGATTAACAGGATTGTTCAGGATGGACAGGATTTTGTAAAAAGCTGTTTTTAATCCTGTTAATCTTGAACAATCCTGTTAATCCTGTCCATTTCGAAGCCTTTGGCATGGGTTTAAACTTTCCCGGAAATCGCCCAAGACCGTCTCAGTTCGTTGTCGTTGTCGTTGTCGTAATCGCGGTCTCGACATGGCGAATATTCGACAACGACAACGACAACGAGGAGGCCCCGGTCTCGGAACTTGAGCAGCGAAGCGCTAGGAAAGCGCGTCGGGAATCAGGCACTCAGGAGGAAATACACCGCCGCCGCGGCACCGATCCCAAGGATGGCCGCCCCGGCAATCAGCCCATAGAGTCTGCCGATGGCCGAACCGAGCGACTGCTCCAGGGCTTGATTCGACTGCTGGGCGCTCATGAGTGCGGCATCGACGGCCTCCTTCGCTTCGCGCCGGGCCAGGGTCGCAGCCTTAAGCGCGACGGACTCTTCAATGGCATGCAACTGCTCGTGCGCGGGCTGATCGCCGCCCGCCGGTTTGGGCTGGAATGCGCGCAGTTGTTTCTCGACCGACTCCATGATCCGCGCCCGCTCGGCCTCGATTTCGCGCTTGAGCAGATCCGGCAGGGTCTCGGTCGCTAGACGGGTCGAAATGGCCTGGAAGTCCGCCATGGTGGGTGCCGGCGGCGCGGTTCGGCGCGTGGCCTGCTCCGTCGCGAGGCGGTCTTCCACGATGTGTCGGGCTTCGCTCAACAGGCTTTCGGTCAGATCGCGCCGCAGATCTTCGAGCATGGGGGTCAAAAGTCTGGCAAGTCTGGCCTCCAGGCGCGCATCGACCAATTTCGCGATGGCTTCCTCGGACAGTTCCGGGGTTGGTGCCGAAGCCGGTTGCGCGGCGCGTTCGATGGTTTCCACGACGGGCTGTGGTGTGACGCCGGACGCGAGCTTGTCACGCAGTTTGTCGAGAATCCCAGGCAGGAGTTCGGCCGCGGCCGATTTCGGCAGGATGCCGAAGACCCCTTTTTTGTTCGCGGTCGCGACAAATTCGGGCTCCTCGTGCGAGGTGCACATCACGATGGGTATCGCGGCGGTGCGCGGATCTTCCCGGATCACCTCCAGCGCCTCGAAACCGTTCAGCCCCGGCATCATATGATCCATCAGGATCGCGTCGGGCAGTAATGTCTTGAGGATCTCGAAGGCGGACTCGGCGGAATCCGCCGTTTCGACTTCGACGCCATGACGCTGAAGTTGCAGCCGCAGTGCGTAGCGCGCGGATTTTGAATCGTCGACCAGGAGTATCTTCATCGGGTCCATGACTTCCACTGATGGAGTTGAATGGTTGACGCGGGCCAGTCCGCCGGACGCCAGGTTTCGGGTCAATTAATGGTAGGTGAATCGCACCATGGCTGATAGCAGGATCGCCTTTCGTCTGTATGAGTCCGCCGAACAGGTGGCCGCCGACACGGCGTGGCGCGTTCTGGCGGCGGCCCGGCAGTCAATCGCGGCGCGCGGGCGATTTCAGTTGGTGTTGGCCGGAGGGCGCACCCCCCAGGCGGCCTATACTGTACTCGCCGATCAGGTCGCGGACTGGGACCGCTGGCACATTTTTTTCGGCGACGAGCGCTGTCTGGCGTCGGACGATCCCGAACGCAACAGTCTTGCGACCGCCCGCATTCTGTTGGATCAGGGGCCAATCCCGGCCGCGAATTGGCATCCCATCCTGGCGGAGCAGGGCGCCGAGCTGGCGGCCACTCGCTATGAGGCGCTGATCCGACCCCGGCTGCCCTTCGATCTGGTGCTGCTTGGAATGGGCGAGGATGGACATACAGCCAGCCTCTTCCCCGGCCATGCGATCGCACCCGAGGCGCTCGTCATACCCGTCCAGCAGGCGCCGAAGCCGCCGCCCGAGCGCGTCTCGCTAACCCCGAGCGCGCTTGTGTCCAGCCGCGCTATTCTGATCCTGGTCACCGGTGTCGGCAAGCGGGAAGCCCTGGCGGATTGGCGCCGGGGCGCCGACCTGCCGGTCGCGCGGGTCGCGTCCGCCGGGCCGAGGGTTGAGGTGCTGATGGATCGCGAGGCCGCGGGCGAATGATCCGGGATGTCGAGTGCCCGCCGGAAGCGGGCCAAGCAATTGCCGCCTACCCAGCGCTGACGGACGCGGCGTCCCAACCGGTCAGCAGTGCGCGGATGTTTGCGATTGCCAGCGGAACGGCCGCCTCGACCGCGGGCGTCAGCCGCTCGCCCCAGCCGATGAACTCGGGCTCGATGCCAACCAGCGCGCGTCGGGCGGGCAGGGTGTCGGTGAGCCGTGCCATATCCATCAGGTCCGAGAGGCTGACCTCGTGCACGCTCTTGGCGTGGGCGCGCAACTGGCGATCCATGGCCTCGCCCTCGAAGACACGCACGCTGCCGGGGGCGTCGCCCATGGCCGCGGCATCCACGACGATCAGGCGCGGGCAGTCCCCGATGGGCGCGGCGAGCGTGAAGCTCAAGGTGCCGCCATCGATGAATCGCAGCGGGGCGGCGGGGTCGGTCTCCGCCTCAAGCCGGCGGATTACCTCGGCACCGACCGCCTCGTCGGTCATCAGGATATTGCCGAGACCGAGGATCAATGTGTTTGACATCACAGACTGTGTCTCCTGGTGTGGACTGGGGCGACGGAAAGGATTGATCTGGATCCTTGCAGTGGAGACAGCCACCGCTTAGCCTCCCTCGTCAAGCCCGGAGTGTAAACGGAGACCCTGCCCATGTGTTTTGGAATTCCGATGCAAGTGCGGTCCATTGACGGCTTTATCGCCCATTGCGAAGCCAAGGGCGTCACGCGCGAGGCCAACCTTTTCATGCTTCAGTACGAAGACATCGCGGTCGGCGATTACATCGTCGTCCATCTTGGCCATGCCATCGACAAGGTGAGCGCCGAGCAGGCCGCCGAAGCTTGGGGGATCTATGATTCCATGCTCGCGGGCGAGGACGCCCGCGCGGGTTGAACGGCCTTCGGCCCGATCATCGCGGCTATCGGCTTGGTCGGTCTCAGCCTGCGGCGGTTTCCGGCGGACGTCTACCCAATTTCATCCATTCATGGTTCGATACACTGACCACTGACCACTGACCACTGACCACTGACCACTGACTCCATGAATCGAACCGTTTTTTTCGTCTCCGAAAGCACCGGCATCACCGCCGAGACGCTGGGCCACAGTCTGCTCTCCCAGTTCGATACCATCGACTTCGAGCAGGTCTACATGCCCTACATCGACACCGACCTGCGCGCGAGGGCGCTGACCCAGCGCATGCAAGAGGCCGCCGACCGCGATGGGGCGCGACCGATCGTCTTCGCGACCATGCTCAATAACGAAATCCGCGAGATTCTCAAGGGCGGCAACTGCTTCTACATGGAGCTGTTCGAGGGCTTCGTCGAACCGCTCTCCGCCGAATTGGGCGTGCCGCCAAGCCGCAAGGCGGGCCAGAGTCACGCCATCACCAAGCCGAGCTTCTACACCAAGCGGATCGAGGCCATCAATTTCGCGATGGCCAACGACGACGGGATTCGACCGGACAACTTTCACCGCGCCGATGTGGTGCTGGCCGGGGTGTCGCGTTCCGGCAAGACGCCGACCTGTCTCTATCTGGCGATGCACTATGGTTTGCGTTCGGCCAACTATCCCATCACCGAGGAAGACTTCGAGCGCGGCGATGTGCCGCAACTGGTCTGGGATTGTCGTCACAAGCTGTTCGCGCTGACCATCGATCCGCAGCGGCTGCAACTCATCCGGGAGGAACGCCGTCCCGGCAGCCCCTATGCCTCCATGGCACGCTGTCAGGATGACATCCGGATGGCGCAGCAGATCTACAAGCGGTTGCAGGTGCCGGTCCTCAATACCACCACGCAGTCCATCGAGGAGATCGCGTCTCACATCATCAAGATCCTGAAAGACAACCTCGACGGCTGGTCGGAACCGCTCGCCGAGCAACCCTGACCGGGTCGGATCTGCGGGTGCCGACATGGATCGGCGGTTGCGGGGATCGGGATCGGCATTGATAATGCGCCGATTTCGCTGCCCTTCGGGTGGCGACACCGAAACAGAAGGCGATCCAACATGAAGATCGGTATCCCCTTGGAGACGCGGTCCGGAGAGACGCGCGTCGCGTCCACGCCGGAGATCGTCAAGAAGCTGGCCGGCAAGGGCTTCGAGATCCTGGTCGAGTCCGGCGCTGGCGCGCGCGCCGGTTATCCGGACGCGGACTTCGCAGAGGCTGGCGCGCAACTCACCGACCGCGCCGGGGCCTATGCTGTCGACCTGCTACTGAAGGTGCGGCGGCCCGATGCCGGGGATGTGGAGGCAATGCGTCCGGGCGGGCTGTTGATCAGTCTGCTGGAGACCTGCGGCGAGGATCCGCTGCTGTCAGCCATGCTGGCGAAGGGGATGCGCGTGCTCGGGATGGAACGCATGCCGCGCACCTCGCGCGCCCAATCGATGGATGCGCTGTCCTCGCAGAGCAACCTCGCCGGTTATCGCGCGGTGATCGAAGCGGCGGCGCGTTATGGTCGCTTCTTCCCCATGATGATGACCTCGGCGGGCTCGGCCAAGCCGGCGCGCGTCGTGGTGCTGGGGGCGGGCGTCGCGGGTTTGCAGGCAATCGCGACCGCGCGCCGACTGGGCGCCGATGTCCATGCCTATGACGTGCGACCCGAGACCCGCGAGCAGATCCTGTCGCTCGGCGCCAAGCCGATCATGCTGGATCTGGGCGAAAGCGGGGCGGGGGAGGGCGGTTACGCCAAGGAGTTGTCGGAGGAGGCCAAGGCGCGTCAACAGGCGGCGCTCGGCGATGAACTCGCGAAGGCGCATGTCATCGTCACCACCGCGCTCATTCCCTGTCGCCCGGCGCCGGTGCTGATCACTGAGAAAGTCGTCGCGCGCCTGCGTCCCGGTTCGGTGATCGTCGATCTGGCGGCAGCGAGCGGCGGCAACTGTCCGCTAACCGTGGCGGACGAGATCGTCGAGCGCCACGGCGTGACCGTCGTCGGCATCACCAATTTCCCCGCCCTGGTACCAGCGGACGCGAGCGCCTTCTACGCGCGGAATCTATTCAATCTGATCGAGATCATGGTCCAGCCGGGCGAGTTCGGGCCGGAACTCAAGGATCTAGCCGAGGATGACATTACGGCAGCTATGCTGGTCAAGCCGTCCGCGTAACAAGATTTTTGTCAGGTGTCAGGTGGCAGTTGTCGGCAGGCAGCGAACGGATGCAACCGTCACTGCCGATCGACCATTTCATTGATGGCGTTGATCGTAACGTCGGCCACCGCCGTTGGCAGGGGCGGGCGAGACGCCCGTCCCCCAAGGGAATGGCCGGTTTTATAACCAAAGCCGCATTGATGACTGACAACTGCCACCTGAGAACTGACAACTGAAAACTTCCCCAGGAGTCCCCCCATGCCCGAGGCACTCGACCCCTCGATCGCCGCCCTTTACGTTTTCGTTCTTTCCTGCTTCATCGGTTACTGGGTGGTCTGGGGCGTCACACCCTCGCTGCACACCCCACTGGTGGCCCTGACCAACGCCATCTCCGGCATCGTCCTGATTGGCGCGCTGCTGGTCGCGGGCGATCCGGAATCCGGGATCCTGATCCAGTTCATCGGCTTCATTGCCGTGCTCCTGGCCTCGATCAATGTCTTTGGCGGCTTTCTGGTGACACACAGAATGCTCTCCATGTTCAAGAAGAAAAAGTAAGGACGGATCGCGATGGATTTCACGGTGAATCATCAGGCGCTGGCCTATCTGGTCTCGGCGATCCTCTTCATTTTCGGTCTGAAGGGTCTGACCCATCCGGCGACCGCGCGGCGCGGCAACTTCTACGCCATGCTCGGCATGCTGATCGCCATCGTGGCGACCCTGCTGGGGCGCGATGTCCAGTCCTACGGCTTCATCGTTGCCGGCATCGCCGGGGGCGCCGTGATCGGCGTCATCGTGGCTCTGCGCATCCAGATGACCGCCATGCCGCAGTTGGTTGCGGCCCTGCACAGTTTCGTCGGTCTGGCGGCGGTGCTGGTCGGCATTGGCACCTTCCTGCACAAGCAGGACGCCGGATTGCTCAACGCGGTGCTGATGGGCGAGATTTCCGCGGGCGTGGTCATCGGCGCCATCACCTTCACCGGCTCCATCATCGCCTTCGGCAAACTGCAAGGGTTGTTAAGCGGCGCGCCTGTCAAATTCATGGGGCAGCATCTGCTCAATGCCCTCATCGCGCTGGCGGTCGTTGGACTCGCGGTGCATTTCGCCATGACCGGGAGCCTGCTCTCGCTGGTCCTGATGACCCTGCTCGCCTTCACCCTTGGCGTGACGCTCATCATCCCCATCGGCGGCGCCGACATGCCGGTCATCATCTCGATGCTCAACAGCTATTCGGGCTGGGCGGCGGCGGCGACCGGCTTCACGCTCCACAACGATCTGCTGATCATCGTCGGCGCGCTGGTCGGCTGCTCGGGCGCCATCCTCTCCTTCATCATGTGCAAGGCGATGAACCGCTCGATCCTGAACGTGATCTTCGGCGGCTTCGGTTCCAGCAGCGGAGCAGGCGAAAGCGCCGGCGCGCAGGCCGCCGAGAAGGGCGTCAAGTCGGCGGTGGTCGAGGACGCCGTGTACTGGATGGAGGACGCCGGTAAGGTCATCATCGTCCCCGGTTACGGCATGGCCGTCGCCCAGGCCCAGCATTCGCTCAAGGAGTTGATGGAACTGCTGGAAGCGCGCGGGGTGGAGGTCAAGTTCGCCATCCATCCAGTCGCCGGACGCATGCCGGGGCACATGAACGTGCTGCTCGCCGAGGCGGATATTCCCTATGATCGGGTGCTGGAGATGGACGAGATCAATCCCGAGTTCCCGGGTACCGACGTGGTGCTGGTGGTCGGCGCTAACGATGTCGTCAACCCGGCCGCCAAGGAAGACAAGACCAGCCCCATCTATGGCATGCCGATTCTGGATGCCGGTCGCGCGCGCCAGGTCTATTTTCTCAAGCGCTCCATGCGTCCCGGCTACTCGGGCGTCGATAACCTGCTGTTCTATCAGGACAACACCTCGCTGGTCTTCGGCGACGCCAAGGAGACGATCGACGGTATGAACAGCGCGTTGAAGGGCGGAGGACACTAACCCCCGGCGCGCGCGGCCAGCGCGGGTCGCCACACTGGGAGCGCCGACAGGCTGTCGGCAATGTCGGCAACTCCAAGGCCGACGGCATTCGGCGTCAGCCTCGTTTCGACTCGACGGACGGATTGCCCAACGGCGACTTGTACGCCGGGCTGGCCCCGACTACCCTCATGGCCTGTGCCAAGCAACCGAAGAGTCCTGCCATGAGCGCCGCGCTGCAACTCTACGAGCAACTCACCGAAGCCCCGGACGACAAAACCCGCGCGCGTCTGATCGCCGAGGCGTTCGACGTGCTGGAGGCGCGCTTTCCGCAGATCGGCGATCTTGCCACCCAGGGGCATGTCCGAGAATCCGAACTGCGCTTGCAACAGGGTGTCGAGCAGGTTCGCGGAGAGTTGCGCGAATCCGAACTGCGCCTGCAAAAGGAGATCGAACAGATCCGCGCCGAACTGAAGCTGGACATCGCGCAGCTGCACGCCGAACTGAAGCTCGACATCGCGCAACTGCGCGCCGAGGTCGAGCGCACGAAGACCGATCTGCTGAAGTGGATCGTCCCGCTGATGTTCGCCCAGGTGGCCGCGATCGCGGCGCTGGTGAAACTGCTGTGACCTGCTGGCGACTCCCATGAACCAAGACACCGTCAACAAATCCGTCGTCCTGCTGATGGCGCTCGGGATCTCGGCGTTGTTTTTCGCCATGATCCAGCAATTCCTGATGACCCTGTTCCTCGCGGGGCTTTTCAGCGCCCTGGCGCGACCCCTGTTCCTGCGTTTTCAGGCGTTGCTCAACGGCAATCGTCACCTGGCGTCCCTGTTGACCCTGCTGCTGATCGCGGTGGTGATCCTGATCCCCTTGGTGCTGCTGGTTGGTGTGCTGATCGGCCAGGCACTCGATGTCAGCCAGATGATTACCGTCTGGTTCAAGGGCGCTTTCGCCGATCCTCGCGCGATCGACACCTATCTGCGGCATCTCCCGTTTTACGACCAATTGAGCATCAATCGCGACCAGATCATTCAACAAGCGGGCGCACTGGCTACCGTGATCAGTCGGCTCCTGGTGGAGTGGGTCTCGTCCGTGACGCTCGGGACCGCGAATTTCGTCTTCATGGCCTTCGTGTTCCTGTACAGCATGTTTTTTCTCCAGATGGACGGGCCGAAGCTGCTCGAAAAGGGGCTTTACTATCTTCCGCTGAAGACCAACGAAGAGCGGATGATGCTCGCCAAATTCACCTCCGTAACGCGCGCGACCCTGAAAGGTTCGCTTCTGATCGGTCTCTTGCAAGGCACTCTGGCGGGCATCGGCTTTGCCGTCGCGGGTATCCCCAACGCGGTCTTCTGGGGGACGGTGATGGCGCTTCTGTCGGCCATCCCGAATGTCGGCGCCGCGCTGGTCTGGATTCCCGCCGTGGCGATCCTGATCCTGCAAGGGGATATCGGCGCCGGCGTCGGGCTGGCGCTTTTCTGTGGTCTGATCGTCGGGAGCCTGGACAATGTCCTGCGGCCGATCCTGGTCGGTAAGGACACCAAGATGCATGAGCTGATGATCTTTTTGAGCACCCTGGGAGGCATTCTCATGTTTGGGCTGCCGGGGATCTTCATCGGCCCCGTCATCGCATCGCTCTTCATTTCGATCTGGGAGATTTACGGCGTTGAATTCGCGGCGATTTTGCCGGATGTGCATATTGTCCTGCTCGATTCAACCGATCCTGGCGAACTTGATCCAGTCCACGACATCTCCGCGCCTGTGGATCCGGATTCGGACACTGTCAAGGAACAGGATGATCAGGGGCGGGATACGGCGTTTTCAGGCTCCGCCGACATGGAGACCGATGTTCGATCCGAGGTTAAAGGTTGACTGAAAATCCTTCCGGGCGTATAGTTCCGCGTCTTCGTAGCGGGCCGCGCAATCACAGCCCCGATCCGAAGCCGGGGTATAGCGCAGTCTGGTAGCGCGCCTGCTTTGGGAGCAGGATGTCGGGGGTTCGAATCCCTCTACCCCGACCAATTTGCGAAACAAAACAGGTAATGCGCTTGTCCGTACATTGCCTATGACGCGCCCGAATTAAGCGCCCGTAGCTCAGATGGATAGAGCAACGGCCTTCTAAGCCGTGGGTCGCAGGTTCGAGTCCTGCCGGGCGCGCCAAATGATGAATGTCAGTTTTGCTATGGTGGACGTAGCTCAGTCGGTAGAGCGCAGGATTGTGATTCCTGTGGTCGTGGGTTCGATCCCCATCGTCCACCCCATATAGAAGCGGTTGTGTCAGCCGAGGCTCAAATGTCGCGGCTTCTCAGCCCAATCCCGAAATACCGGGTCGTTAGCTCAGTTGGTAGAGCAGTGGACTCTTAATCCATCGGTCGTAGGTTCGAATCCTACACGACCCACCAATATAAAGAAGCAAAAACAGGCGGTTACAGCAATGTAGCCGCTTTTTTTATGCCCGCTGGTTGGGCTTTCCGGTCCATTTCTGGTCCACCGTTATCCATTGGTCACGCGGTTGGAATGGGCGATCGCCCCGCACGGGAACGCGGTAAAATCCCCCTTCGGCTTCAGTGATACGCTGTGTGTCGTCATCGATCTGTCTACCTGCTGTTGAACAGATTGGCTCGTCCGTCTTGATGGAAGGCTCCAACCCCCATGCTCACCGGTGAAATCCGCAACCAAGTCGATCAAATCTGGAATGCCTTCTGGTCTGGCGGGGTCTCGAATCCGTTGTCGGTGATCGAGCAGATCACCTACCTGCTGTTCATCAAGCGCCTGGACGATCTGCATACCTTGGAAGAGAGCAAGGCTGAAACGCTCGGTCTCCCCATGGCGCGGCGGATTTTCCCCAAGGGAGGGGATGACAAGGGCTGTCTCTACGAGGACATGCGTTGGTCGCGGTTCAAGCATTTCGAGCCGCGCGAGATGATGGCGGTCGTTGACGAGCATGTCTTTCCCTTCCTGCGCAATCTGGGCACGGAAGGGTCCAGCTATGGCCGCCACATGCGCGATGCCCGCTTGGGTTTCAGCAATCCCGCCTTGTTGGCTAAGGTGGTCGAGATGCTCGACAAGATGCCGATGGAGGATCGGGACACCAAGGGCGATCTTTACGAATACATGCTCGGCAAGATCGCTTCTGCCGGTCAGAACGGCCAGTTCCGCACGCCCCGTCACATCATCCAGCTCATGGTCGAGTTGGTAGCCCCTACTCCCGATGATGTGATCTGCGACCCTGCCGCCGGTACCTGTGGCTTTCTGGTCGCCGCTGGGGAATATCTGCGCGAGCGCCATCCAGCCCTATTCCGCAACGAGCAGCAGCGCCGGCATTTCCATGAGGGTCTGTTTCACGGGTACGATTTCGACCCGACCATGCTGCGCATCGGCGCCATGAACATGACCCTGCACGGGGTCGAAAACGCAAATATCACCTACCGTGACAGTCTTGCCCAAGACCACACCGCCGATGCCGGTACCTATTCGCTGGTGCTGGCGAATCCGCCCTTCGCCGGTTCGCTCGACTATGAATCGACCGCGAAGGATCTTCAGAAGATCGTCAAAACCAAGAAGACCGAACTGCTTTTTCTCGCCCTCTTTCTGCGCCTGCTGAAAACCGGTGGCCGGGCAGCGGTCATCGTGCCTGATGGTGTGCTCTTCGGCTCCTCCAAGGCTCACCAAGCGTTGCGCCGCATGCTGGTCGAGGATCACAAGCTCGATGCCATCGTCAAGCTACCGTCAGGCGTCTTCCGGCCTTATGCCGGGGTGTCCACCGCGATCCTGTTCTTCACCAAAACCGGGGTCGGCGGAACCGATCAGGTCTGGTTCTATGAGCTTCAGGCCGATGGTTACTCGCTCGATGATAAGCGGACGAATCTGTTACCGCTGGACAAGCTCGGGGCGATTCCACGCGAGACCCTGAGTGCAGAAGAGCATGCCAAGAATAACCTGCCCGATGTGCTGGCACGTTGGCAGGAGCGCGAGGGTACTGAGCGCAAGCGTCCGCGTACCGCGCAGAGTTTCTGTGTGCCGAAGGCTGAGATTGCCGCGACCGGCAGTTATGACCTGTCGCTCAACCGTTATAAAGAAGTCGAGCATGAGCAGGTCGAGCATGAAGCGCCCGCTGGCATCATCCGTGAGTTGCGGGAAATCGAGAAAGAGATTTCACAGGGATTGACGCGGTTGGAGGAGATGTTGGGATGAAATTTCCTTCAGTTAGATTGGCAGAGGTCGCAATCATTGAGCGCGACGGAATTGATGCATCCGAAATATCGTCTAACACTGAATATCTTGGGTTAGAGCATATTGAAAGTGGTGGCCGTATTCTTGGTTCGCAGAAAGTTTTAAATGGAGAATTGGCAAGCACTAAATTTCGCTTTGGAAGTAAACATATACTTTACGGAAAACTTCGACCTTATTTAGCTAAGATTGCTTTGCCTGATTTTGAAGGTATTTGCAGTACAGATATACTTCCTATTAATTCCGGTCCACGCATCGATAGAAGGTTTCTTGCGCATTTTCTCCGGCAGCCTTCAATGGTTGATTTTGCTGCGTCGCGTGCAACAGGCGCTAATCTCCCAAGATTAAATCCAAAGGTGCTTGCTGAATTTGAAATTCCTCTTCCTCCTGTCGAAGAACAAAAACGCATTGCGGCGATCCTTGATCAGATAGACAGCCTGCGCCGCCTGCGTCAGAGCGCCATTGATCGCCTGAATAGTCTCGGGCAGGCGATTTTCGACGAGATGTTCGTAAAAGATCGTGGAGCCCATAGTTGGCCTGTGTCTAGGGTTGCAGATGTTGCAAAAGAAATTCGCACAGGACCGTTCGGAAGTCAGTTACTCCATTCTGAGTTTGTCGACGAGGGAATCGCTGTTCTCGGCATCGATAACGCAGTGAATAACGAGTTTCGTTGGTCAAAATTTCGATATATTTCGCCTGAAAAATACAGAGATTTAAAGCGTTATACAGTACGTCCTGGAGATGTTCTGATCACCATCATGGGGACATGCGGACGTTGCGCAATCGTGCCTGATGATATTGATGTTGCGATTAACACGAAGCATCTTTGTTGCATTTCGCTCCAGCAAGAGCTGATCCTACCTGGTTTTTTACATGCCGCGTTTTTGATGCATCCTGCCCTCTTGAAGCAATTAGGTGTTCAAGCTAAAGGCGCTGTAATGCCTGGATTAAATATGAATATCATCAAATCATTGAAGTTATGCATTCCGCCGATCGATCTTCAGCGAAAATATGTAGAACGTATATCGATCATGACGACACAAAAGCAAAACATGCTTCAACACATGGCCGGCTTAGATTCGCTCTTTGCTGCGAGCCAACAGCGCGCGTTCAATGGTGAGCTATAGATTCGACAGATGTTCAGCAATATGCATATCCTTTGGCAACGTCACTTTACCGGAGTCAGCCATAATGCTTCCTTTCTCTTTATCGCTTATTCAAATAAAACCTAAATATTTTTATCACCTGTTTTTTTATTTAATATTCATCGCGCTAAATCTTAATTTTACTTTTTGCATTGCTCAAGAACAAATTGGAAATGAGTATATAAAGCAAATCATATCCATTGCATCAAATAATAATGATTTGGGGCGTATGGAAAAATTAAATACGCTTAAAAGAAAGCTCGAAAATCTGCCAAAGAGAGTCGCTGAAGATCATAATAAAGAAATGGCAAAAAAAAATAACCAAAAAGGATTGAATGCGTATAATTCAGGAAAATTTAGGCAGGCAATTAATTTTTTCCTGGATGCAAATAAATTAGACCCTGATGATGCAGAAATAAATTACAATTTAGGCCACGCTTATCTAAAGCTCGACAACTTAAACAATGCGTATCCATCTATCACCAGGTCTCTTATTAATTCGCCAAATAATATTTCTGCGTGGAACGATCTTGCTAAATATTTTTCAATTACAAATAGATTAGAAAAATCAATCGCATGCTATATTGCCGCATTTTATATGTCTGAAGAGACAGGCAGGGAAGAGATAAGGATTTTATTAGAGAAAAAAATGGGTTACACAAACAACAAAGAGGAAAAAACAACGATCAACGATGCGTTAGTTTCGCTTCTTGACGACACAAGCAGTAATCAATCCCTTTCTCCAGAGTCGTTAGAGAAAAAAATCGTTTACACAAACATCAAAGAGGAAAAAACAACGATCAACAATGATGCGTTAGTTTCGCTTCCTAACGAAATAAGTAGTAAACAATCAATTTCTCCAGAGTCGTTAGAGAAAAAAATGGTTTACACAAACAACAAAGAGGAAAAAACAACGATCAACAACGATGCGTTAGTTTCGCTTCTTAACGAAACAAGCAGTAAAGAATCAGTTTCTCCAGAGTCGTTAGAGAAAAAATGGTTTACACAAACAACTACAGAGGAAAAAACAACGATCAACAACGATGCGTTAGTTTTGTTTATTAATTCTACTTTGTTATCTTGACATAAGCTTATGATTTGCAAATATTATTTCTAGGGAAAAATAATGTTGGAAAATGGTGAATCATGGCTAACAGTATTGATAATGAAAAAGATGTGGTGTTGAAAACCATGGTTGATAATCTCTCAGTTCATATTGAGGATTATCATGAGTATTTTCAAAACGAAACGTCTGATGGTCACGAGTTGAGTCGAGCTTACATCATGGGCCTGATCAAAACTGAAGCGGGAAAACGAAATATTGAACGCATCAACGAAGAA
>NZ_NHSQ01000046.1 GCF_016653465.1 Thiocystis minor
TGACCGGCGCGTAGTAGACCTGGCGCGCGGCGACCGAGACCAACTCCTTCTCCGGCCAGCGCAGGGCGGTGAGCCGACCGCCGAAGACACAGCCGGTGTCGATGCAGAGGGTGCGATTGACCCATTGAGGTTCCAGGATCGGAGTGTGCCCGTAGACGACATGAGCGCGCCCGCGATAGGCCGCCGCCCAGTCCCAGCGCACCGGCAGGCCGAAGGCGTCGGTCTCCCCGGTCGTCTCGCCATAGAGCGCGAAGGCGCGGACCTTTCCCGATCCGCGCCCTTGGTATTCCTCGGCCAGTCCAGCGTGGGCAACGACCAGATCGCCTCCGTCGAGGACATAGTGACTGACCAGCCCGTCGATCCAGGCGCGCACCGCTGCGCGCCAGGGCTCAGGCTCCCGTTCGAGCTGGGCGATGGACTCCGCCAGTCCATGCCCGATCCGCACCGGGCGGCCATCCAGCCACTTCATCAGCTTGGCCTCGTGATTGCCGGGCACGCACAACGCCTCGCCCGCCGCCGTCATCGCCATCACCAGACGCAGCACCGCCGGAATCTTAGGGCCACGGTCGACGAGGTCGCCTAAGAAGACCGCCTGGCGGCCCGCGGGATGCCGGGCGGTCGGCTGGTCTTCGCCGCCCTCGACCACATAGCCCAGTTGGGTCAGCAGCGCGCACAGCTCCTCGAAACAGCCATGCACGTCGCCGATGAGATCGAAGGGGCCGGTCTCGCCACGGCGGTCGTTCCACAGGGGTTGGCGCTCGATGACCGCCGACTCGACCGCCTCCAGCGAATCCAGCCGATAGATGTGGCGGAAACCCTCGCGCTTGAGCGAGCGCAGGGCGCGCTGAAGCTGATCCGCCTGGCTGCGGATGACGTGCGGACCGAAGGCGCGGTCGGCACGCTCGCGGTTGCGGGCCTGGCACAGCGGCGCGGGAAGATCGAGGACAATCGCCACCGGCAGGCAGTGCCAGCGGCGCGCCAACTCCACCAGGGGTTTGCGCGCCTCGGGCTGGACGTTGGTCGCATCGATTACCGTGAGTCGACCCGCTGCCAGCCGTTTGGCGGCGATGAAATGGAGCACCTCGAAGGCGTCCCTGGTCGCGCTCTGATCGTTCTCGTCATCGCTGACCAGGGCGCGGCAGGCGTCGGAGGAGAGCACCTCGGTCGGGAGAAAATGCCGCCGGACAAAGGTCGACTTGCCGCTGCCCGACACGCCGATCAGGACGACCAGGGAGAGTTGGGGAATGGTGAGCGTCATGCGGCGGCTCCCTGACCAGCGGGGGTGTCGTGGCGGCGAAACACCGCCATCTGGGTGGGCGGCCCCTGAACGGGATGCACCTCACCGATCGGGAGGATCCGGACCGCGTAACCGTGCTGCTCGGCGACCGCCTCACACCAGTGCGCGAACTCGGCGCGGGACCATTCGAAGCGATGGTCGCGATGGCGGAAGGCACCCGCCGGCAGGGACGCAAAGAGCCTGTTGTAGTCGCGGTTGGGCGTGGTCAGGATCAGCGTGGCCGGGCGCGCCTCGGCGAACAGCACCTGCTCGCAGGCGGCGAGCCGATTCGGTTCCAGGTGCTCGATGACCTCGACCAGGGTAATGGCGTCGAAGCCGCGAAACCGCGCATCGCGATAGAGCAGCGAGCCCTGGAAGAGGTCGAAGCGCTGGCGTTGGCGCTCGGGTAGCCGCTCCAGATTCAGGCGCCGCGCCGCGAGACTCAGGGCGCGCGGCGAGACATCGCAGCCGCCGAGGTGTTGGATCGAAGACTCGGCGGCCAGGCGCTGAAGCAGTCGGCCGTCCCCGCAGCCGAGATCCAGCACGCGGCCCGCGCCCACTTCCCGCAGGGCGGCGAGCACCGCCTCCAGACGACACTGATTCAGGGTCAGATCCCGCTCCAGGGCGTCCTCCTCGTCGCCGGCGCTCTGCTCGCGCGTATCGAGGGCGGGATCTTCTTCCTCGGTGAGTCGGCGCAGTGCCTCCGAGACCAAGCGGCGGTCGCGGCGCAGCGCGCGCCGGGTGATCTCCTCGCGCTGTGGGTGGCGCGCGAGCCAGTCACCGCCCATCCGCAGCAGTTTGTCGATCTCGTCCTCGCCCACCCAATAGTGCTTGGCGTCGTCCAGGACCGGGATCAGCACCGCGAGATGGGTCAGGAGGTCGGCGAGTCGCAGGGTCTGGCGCAGCCGCAGCGTGAAGTAACGGCTGTCGCCCCAGGACGGGAACTGCGGATCGAGCGGCAGCCGAGCGCAGTCGACCGCGTAGCCGAGCGGCTCGAAGAGCGCGCGCAGGAAGGGCTCGCCGCCGCGCGCCGGGACCACCGGCAGTTCCGCCTTCAGCGGGATCGGGGTGTCCGCCAGGTCCGGGCGTTCCCTGCTGCGCCCCTTGAGCGCGGAGCCGAGCAGGCGGGTCATCGCCACACTCAGGAACGACGAGGCCACATAGGGACGGTCGTTGACATAGGGTTCCAGCGGCGCCTGGCTCCCGTTCCGGGCGCCGCGCCCCCGCGACAGCGCGACCGGGTCGATCTCCAGGAGCAGCGCGGCGGTACAGCGTTCCTCGCTCGCCTCCGGGTAGAAAAGGATGGCGCGGCCCTGACTCAAGTCCTTCTCATGCCAGCGCCCGGGATGTTTGGCCAGCAGGTAGCCGAGATCGGTGGCGGGACGGTGGGTGGTGGTGATCGTCAGCAGCATGGAGCCTCCTGGGCGGGTGGCGCGGGCATCGCGCCGTCATCCGGCCACGCCTGGGCGAGCAGTTCGGGCAGGATCCGCGCCGCAGTTCCGCGCAGATTGATCTGGGCAACGGCATTCAGGGCAGTGACGGCCGGATTGATCTGGACCACCAGGGCACCTTGGTCCGCCGCCATCACGGGCAGCTCAGCCGCCGGAGAGACCAGGGAGGAGGTACCGACCGAGAGCAGCAGGTCGCAATCGCCTGCCGCCGACTGGGCCGCCTGCCAGACCTCCACCGGCAGGGACTCGCCAAACCAGACCACGCCCGGACGCACGAGACCCCCGCAGGCCCCGCAGCGCGGCGGCGGCAGACGCGCGCCGCCGTCGGGAAGTGCCGACGGGGCGTCCGGGAGCGGATGGGCTTGACCGCAGTCGAAACAAAAGGGCCGATGCAGACTGCCATGCAGCGCGAGCACGGCGGGACTACCCGCCCGCTCGTGGAGTCCATCGACGTTCTGGGTGATCAGGGTCAGACGCGGCACGCGCCGGGCCAGCTCGGCGATGGTGCGATGCCCGGCATTGGGCTGACAGCGCTGCACCTGCCCCCGGCGCCATTCGTACCAGCCCCACACCAGCGCGGGATCGGCCAGGAATGCCTCGGGCGTGGCCAGTTGCTCGGCGTCGAACCTGGCCCACAGGCCAGTGAGGGCATCGCGGAAGGTCGGGATGCCGCTCTCCTGCGACACCCCGGCGCCGGTGAAGACCACCAGATGATGGCTCGCGCGCAAGCGATCAAGGAGGCAGTCAGGGATGAGGACCACAGCGGATCGATCAGTCATGCGACGAACCGTCCGAAGCGCTTTGTGGCATCTTCATGAACGAGTCGATTCAGAGATCGATCCGGGAGACGTGCCCGCCAAGACCAATGAGATAGGCTTCCACCGTCACGCCAGATTGCTTGATCGCTTCGATGTTGTCGCGCCACTTTTCGTAGTGATCATGCCACCAGGCATCCGTCATCAAGACGGCATGTTGCGTGACGCCGATGCAACGTCCCTGCATGTGCTGGATGAATTCTTCCATGACTTGCGCAAAGTTGTAATGCCCTTTGCCTTTACGCAATTTACCATGCAAGGAAACGAAATAGGCGAGACGGTGACACTGATTGCCGGGGACTCCAGGATAGCAATTGACTTCGCCATGACTTGACGAAGCGATCTCAGCGAGATCCGCCACGGAGATTCCTCCCTCTGAGGCGCGTTCAGCGATCTGTGCGGCGATGCGAAAAAATTCACCTTGCATCTAAAAAACTCCTGAATGAAAGAGATTTGGTGGCCCAATAAACTGAGCAGCGTCCGTCCAATTCAGGTGCGCCCACTGATTTCATGCTCGGCCACCACCCTTGACCCACCCTCATTGTCGCAACCGATCAGCACGCGGTGCTCGGCGGATCGGGCATCAGTAGATCCATGTGATCCTTGAATGCGGTATGTGTTTTTTCCGCTACATCCATGATTATTTCGGCTAATCTCCCGTTCCTCATGTCCTGCCAGGGTGTTGGATTACTGGCCCAATTCAAATAATCCTTTTCAAAAACGATTCCATCTGGAGCGCAGCCCCAAACCCAATCGGAAGGTCTCGTACCCGCATCGGGTTGTCCGCCAAAACAATTAGCCATGATGTCGCCAATTGCGTTCCATTTTTGCTGATTGTGCGTCGCATCTTTATCCCTCTCAGCGTTCTTACTAATTCCCCAGCCAAACCCGTTGAGTCCATTTCCATCGAAACCAAAAACAAGCTGAAACTCTTGGCCTCTCTGAAAAGAAATAAAAAATTCCCTTTGTTTACAGCTAAATAATCCATCGTCCCAAAAGAAAAAATAGCCTTTATCTGCAATCTTTTTAGTGAGATTGTTATGCAGCACTTGAATTAAATGTTTTTTTGTTGACTCGAAAGAATGCGCGATAAAAAAAGCAGCCTCTAAGTTTTCATCAGAAGCTAAAATCGTGTTTCTGATTTCCTGTTCTTCGCTCATATCGATTTCCTCATTGATGTTCGCTCGGATGAATTTGGCCAATTCGTCGACGAAAATGCGCACGGTCAACGCCTTTGTTTTCTCCGCGCCATTCCCCAGCCATTCAATGACTTCGTTGTAGCTCACTTGAACAAAATGATCCTTAATTTCCTTTTTCTTATCTTCGTCGATGCTCGACAGAGCAGGATCACGGTTACACAGGAAGACCAGGAGCCAGTGTCTACCGTTTGCGTCTTTTATTAACCAGTCTGCATAGTCGGACAACTGCTGGTTTTGATCGCCCGCCCATGGCTTGTTCTCGATGCCGATAACACCACTATCGAATTTTAGATAGATGTCGATTCTCCGTCCCTTATCAATGATTTTTTCCGGAAAAACCCCGTGACATCGATCCATTCCAGCCCAGTTGGCGGCTCCGATCCGTGCCAAGAACAGATCCAGAAACAATCTCCCCTGACCATGCGTGCCTTGCGGATTGAGTAGCTCGACCAAGCAACGCGACAGGCCATACTCGTCCGTGCGTAGATAGTCGAAAAGGCAAAAATCTGGCGCCAATTGATCAGCAAAGCGATGTCTCGCCTGTCGCAAGGTGGCAACATTAAAGAACACTTGCTTCAGTAGTGCGTCAGCATTACGCCGCTTCGCGTCCCGCACACTTGCAAGGCATACGACCACATCCCCAAGTAGCCCTGTGACGCTCATCTTTTCGTCCTCCGAAAGACCGTGTGTATCATAAGATACCTTAACCATTACCAATATCACCAGACGCTATTTCTGTACGAACACTCCTATCGACTGAATCTCCACGCGATCACGAGTCATCGCGACTCCCGCAACAAAATCAGCGAGAAATTATCCGGCGCACCGGCAGCCAGAACCGCCTCCCGGTAACGGCTCGCCTGCTCCGTCACCGGCAGCTCCGCCCGATAGAGCGCGGCCAGTCGCTCATCACCCAGGGTGTCATGCACCCCGTCGGTGCAGAGCAGGAAACTTTCCCCCGGCAGCCACTCCCCTTGTCGCCAATGCACGGCAAAGTCGTCTTCCCCTTCATCGGCGATCAACATGTATTCCAGATCGTGGTAAAGCTGCCCGACCGATTGCTCCGGGGCGATCTCGCCGCGCTCGATCATGGACTGACGATAGGTGTGATCCTTAGAGACTTGCTGCCAGACGCCATCGGCGCCGATGCGATACACCCGCGAATCGCCCACATTGACCACACTGAATCGGGCATCGCGCCATTGCAGCAAGGCCAGGGTGGTGGCCGCGCCATGGGTGCGTGGGTCATGGGCCAACCGGCGGCACAAGTGCGTCTGGACATGCTGACGAACCAGCCGGGGACCGATCCAGCCGTTCTGGAACAGCTCGGCCCGCGCCTGCTCCACCGTGCCGAGGGCTTCCAGCACCTTGCGACTGGCCATCTGCGGGACGGGACTCACCGCCACCCCGTCGGCGACGGCACATAACCCAGCGAACCGACACAGGGTCACGGCGGTCACCGGCAGATCCGCGGCTTGAACGAGATCGGATGCCACCAGCACGGCATCCTGCTGGATACGCGCGCGTTTTCCCCGGTGCTGGGTGAAGGCGACCTGAATCGCGTCGGTCATGGGCGATTCCGCAGGCAGAAATCGCCACTGGTCGACCAACCGGCGGGACAGGTCGTACCCCGCTTCGGCACCGCGGGCCGCGCCGCTGGACCGGCCAGGCAGTAGGCGCCGCTGGTGGCATAGCCACGCGGACAAGTCCCGCGTTTCTCCAGGGCCAAGCGGGCCTTCTGGCCCGGCGCGCAATAGTGACCGCTAGTGGTATAGCCACTCGGACAGGGGCCGATCTTCGCCAGGGGTTGCGGGGTCAGGGTCGTGTCAGCGGCACCGACCAGCGGGAGCAGCATCAATACAACCAGCCAACGCGGGTGAACAGCGCGTAAGGTCATCGTCGATCTCCTTCAGAGGATGGTGTGCAGTGTGCCCGAGATACGCGACAGAATCTGTCGCAAGGAACGGGAGAATGGGGCGGAGTCAAGACCTTATTGGAGATAACAATGCCCCAGACGCTGGTTCGGAAGACCGGTGTGGTTCGGGTGTTCTATCGTGCGGAGTACGTGGTCGCCGGCCACGCCTTCGACACCACGCGCAAGGCCCAATGGATCGCGGATGCGCTGGTCGCGGCGCCGATTCCCGGCATCGAACTGGAGGAGCCGGCTTTACTCACGCGCGATCAGCTCCTTGCGGTTCACGCCCCGGACTATGTCCAGGCCGTCGAGACGGGCGAGCCACGGGGCCTGGCCGAGTCGCAAGGGTTTGCCTGGGACGCCGGGTTGTGGCCGATGCTGCTGGCGACCAACGGTGGGGCGGTCGCCGCCGCACGGGCGGCGCTGGAAGACGGGGTTGCCGGATCCCTGTCGAGCGGTTTCCATCACGCAGCCTATGGGTATGGCGACGGCTTTTGCACCTTCAACGGCCTGGTGGTTGCCGCGCACGCCGCACTGGCGGCCGGCGCCAGGTCGGTGCTGATTCTGGATCTCGACGCGCATTGCGGCGGCGGGACCGCGTCGCTGATCGTGAGCGAACCGCGAATCCGCCAACTCGATGTCGCCGTTGACCGCCATGACCGTTATCCGGCGACCGATCAAGCACGCTTGGTCATGGTCAAGCACAGTGCCGACTACCTACCGACCATCCGGCGCCTGCTCGATGCCCTGAACGGTGACGCCTTCGACCTGTGCCTGTACAACGCGGGCATGGACACCTGCCAGCGCTGTGCCATCGGCGGACTGGCCGGCATCACCGACGCGATGCTGGCCGAACGCGAGCGGCTGGTGTTCGACTGGTGTCAGGGTCGCGGGTTGCCGATCGCCTTCGTCCTCGCCGGCGGCTACATTGGCCAGCGTCTCGACCGGCGCGGACTGATCGAGCTTCACCGTCTCACCTTGTCCGCCGCCGCACGGATCAAGCGTGTTACCGGTTAGGGGATCCATTGCTGGAGGAACCGCAGGGTGTCAACGATGAAACGACTGTGCCTCTTTCTCGACGACGAGCGCACGACGCCCGAGGGCTGGGTCCGCGCGTCTTGGCCGGCGGAAGTCATTGCCTGGCTGGAAACGGGAACGGTGCAAGCCGTGAGCCTCGATCATGATCTCGGCGACGATGCACGCGGGACCGGCTATGACGTGATCTGCTGGATCGAGGAAGCCGTGGCACTGCGCGGCTTCGATCCGCCGACGATCACCGTGCATTCGGCCAATCCCTCCGCGCGGCTCAAGATGCTAGCGGGGATTCAAGCGATTGAGCGGTTGGCCGCGCGGGGATCTATGCCGCCATGCGCCCCCGACCGACCGACGCCAGAACGATGATCGGCCCCATTCCGCCACACCCAGGAAGACTGACATGCCGAAGAATTTTGTCCGCCGGACCTATGATGCCTGGATCCGCCAGCATCACCATCGCTTCCGCTTTGCCCCCTGGATCGCGGTGTCACGGAAGCTCTGTTTCACGCTGCGGTTTGCGGGTCTGACATCGCAATTGACGTTCCAGGTCTGTCAACGGGGAAGCGCCGTAGTCTACATCCACGATGAACAAGGGCTTTATTGGGATATTATCCGTGATTTCGATGTGATGGAGGAACGCCGGGCGGATGGGCAGTATGTCTGTCGATGGTGCGAAGGCGGTCGTGCCTATCCATCGCGCGCGGCCTTGTGGGAAGCCCATGTGTTCGAGCCGATGCTGGACTGGATCAATGCCTTAAACGCCCATCAATGGGTCTGTCTGTTTGGCATCCCTGATGTCACCTTCTGGGGTGCCAGATTGGTCAACGTGCATGACCTGGAACAGCAGGACTGCGTCCATTCGTTTCCGCTGCTCGCCGAGGCAAGAGAAAAGACGGCCTGAGATCATCCAGCGGATCGCCCCGGCGGTTGGATGCAGATCACCGGCTCGCGTTGTTGGCGGCGGCTGGAGACGATAATCCACCCAGTGTCAGTGATCTGCTCAGACACTGGGAAAAGTGTCAACTCGAACTCTTGATCTCGACCGTTTGGGCAGGCATTAGCAAATGCTGCCGATTATCGAAAAGGGTATAGACTTTATCGACAATTGCGATGAATCGATCAGCAAGAGTTTTACCAAGAATTTCCTGCCATGGCCTTACGCTGATTGTCCAATCACCGAAGTCCTCGCCAATCTCAGCATCCTTGGAGTACCAAGCCCACCAGTCGTCTGTAGTAGACCACCCACTGAAGGCTGTCGTCATCATCAGATTGATTTCATTCCAAACAGTCTCATTTCGAGATATGTTTTCAGATTCTCGACAAATTCCCCACTTTAAGCCTCTAAAGCCGCCATCGAATTCGAACCACAAATATTTGTTTTGTTGTTTCAAAAAAGAAAAATAAAATCCTGAATGTTTGCCGCCCCAGTGAAAATTTTGATCCCAGATGACCTCGTAAGGCTTATGTATAATTTTGTTTTCGAGATCAGATTGAAATTGCTTGATAAGATCATTTTTTATCGCCGGCATTGATTTGGAAATCAATAGCGCCGATTCAAGATTCTCCGTCGATGAAAGGATGCTGTTTCTGATTTCTTCTTCTTCGCTCATATCGATCTCCTCGTTGATGTTTGTTCGGATAAATTTTACCAACTCATCGACAAAAATGCGCACGGTCAACGCCTTTGTTTTCTCGGAACAATTCTCCAGCCATTCAATCACTTCTTTGTATCTTACTTGAACGAAATGACCCTTAATCTTATTTTTTTTCTTCGTCGATGCTCGTCTGAGCAGGATCGCGGTTACACAGATAAACCAGAAGCCAGTTTTTACCGTTTGCGTCTTTTTCTAACCAGTCAGCATAGGCTTTCAACTGCTGATTCTGATCGCTAGCCCACGGCTTATTTTCGATGCCGATAACACCGCTATCGAATTTCAGATAGATGTCGATTCGGCGTCTATTTTCAATGACTTTTTCTGCAACAACACTGTGACATCGATCCGATCCGGCCCAGGCGACGGCTCCGATCCGCGCCAAGAACAGATCCAGATACAATCTCCCCTGGCCATGCTTGCCTTGCGGATCGAGGAGATCGACCAAGCAACGCGACAGGCCACACTCATCCGTGCGCAAATAGTCGAAAAGGCGAAAATCTGGCGCCAATTGATCGGCAAAGCGATTTCGCGCCTGTCGTAAGGTAGAAACATTGAAAAACACTTTCTTTAGTAGCGTGTCGGCATTCCGTCGCTTCGCTTCTTTTGCGCTTTCGGCGTTCGTGGTCAAATCTCCACTCATCATTTTATCCTCTGAAGAACTATATTTGATAGGGTTTTAACTCAAAAACTGACCGGCATTAGCCAGTCAGCGATTGAGCTATGTCGCTCAAATATTCACCTGGCTAACTCGCCCTCCAATCCCAATCAAATAGACTTCAACATGCACCCCGGTATGCTGAATCGCCTCGATGTTGGCATGCCATTTTTCATAATGGTCATGCCACCAAGCATCAGTAATAATGACGGCATGTCTCGTTTTTCCAACGCAACGGCCCTGCATATGCTTGATGAACTCTTCAAGAATTTGCGCGAAATTGTAATGCCCCTTGCCTTTGCGTAGATTTCCCTGTAAAGAAAAGAAAAAAGCGAGGCTGTGACACTGGCCGCCTGGTTCTCCCGGATAGCAATTGATTTCCTCATGATTTAATCGGGCGATGTCGTTAATTTCAGCCACAGAGATTCCGCCATCCGAAGCGCGTTCAGTGATCTGTGTGGCTATGCGGAAAAATTCACCTTGCATCATAAAAAAACTCCTGAATTAAAAATTTCGCCAATTGATCGGCAAAGCGGTTTCGCGTCTGTCGTCAGGTGGAAAATCGCAGAACACTTTCTTTAGCCTGAATGTTTCATAAAGCTACTGGCAGGTCAAAAAACCGATAATTACGGCCGGGTTCAGCGGCGATTCTGCCGGCAGGTCGGGTAGCTGCCGCCATTCCGGCTGTAAGTCATGCTCTGCACCTGTTCAGGATAACGCTTCGGGTGGTTGCCATTCCCCGCTGTCGATGTCGAGCGTCGCCTGATGGCGCACGCCGATGTCCACCCAGATCCGCCCGATGCGGAGACAGTCGCTGAGGCTCAAGGCCGGTTGGCTCAAACCATAGCTGTGATCGTAGAGATCATGGAACAGCCAGCAATGCGGGATCGTATTCAGCCGTCCCGGAAAGCGGCGAATGGTTTCGCGAAAATCCTCGTCCAGCCTCGGCGCGTCCGCGTCAACGCCTTTCATGGACGTGTGGCGCACGGTCAGAAAATTGTCGCTGTCGTCGTCGATCTCAGGATCGTCCTCGCGCAGCATGAACGAGAGCGTGACATCGATCTCGAAGTCGTCCAAAGGGTCATTTGGATCGGCGACTCGGGCGCGCATCTGGGCGCAGACCTCTTGATCGACCCGGTGCAGATACGCCTGCAAAAATCCCAGACGCGCATTCAGTTGCACCAGGCGGTCGATGTCCGCCGGGCTGAAGTCGTCGTCCGCCCTCTGGGGTGGGAAGAGCGCCTTCAGACGGTTTGCTTTCCGACGCAGCCGTTCCAGCGCGTCAGCCGCCTCAGCGATCTGTTCTTGCAGGTCCACCAGGGCCTCACGCTGTTTGGGTTTCATCGTTGATCTCCACGCTTGGATGAGGATGCATTCGGGCGAGTGTAGCGACGCCGTGCGACAGCAGATGTCGCCAAGGACTGGGGTCGATCGTTCACCGCTCGCGCGTCCAGTCGGCGCCGTGATAAACGCGGACCGCATTGCCGCGTTCGAGTTGGGTGTGCTGTCGCCAGCGCTGGTCCTCGGCGGCACGGGCCTGCTGGTCCGTCCGCTCGGCGAACAAGGCGGCGAGCCGGGCGAGGGCCAGCCGGCGGTTGAGATGTTGCGAGCGTTCTTCCTGGGCGATCGTGCTCAGTCCAGTCGGCAGATGGGTGACGCGCACGGCGCTTTCGGTGCGATTGACATGCTGCCCGCCAGGGCCGCTCGCCCGCAGGGTTTCGATGCGCACGGCGGTGTCATCCCAACGGTCGGCGGCCGGTTCCGCAAAGGCGGCGACGCTGACGAACCAGTTTTTGCGTTTGTGACGCGGGCGATAGGGACTGGCGCCTGTCCACTGGATCGTGCCGAGCCAGGAGCCCACCTGCATCGCGGCATCTGGGCCACTGACCCGCAACAGGATGGAACGTGCATCGCCGCCGTGCTCGCCCGGCGTGCGCGCGATCTCGTCCACGGCCAGCCCATGCGCGCTCAGTTCCCGGATCAAGAGCGGCGCCAGCCGCCCCACCACCCACTCGCACTCGGCCGGACAGCGTCCAGCCGAGAGTTGCAGCCACAGGGTCGCGTCGCTCATGGCCGGCCTCGTTGAGGTTTGCGATATCCGGGTTGCCGCTGAGCCGAACGGCGGACCTTGTAGGTCAGCAGCGGGCGCAGCGTCGCGATGACCACCATCAGACCCGCCGCGACCAGATCCGCAATGACCTGCTCGATGCCCTTGTAGTTCTCCGGCGCCTCGTCGTAGAGGAGTTCCCTGTCCTCGCAGATCACCCGCCCGCCGAGCGCCGTTGTGACCAGATCCTCCGGGCGTTGCCGACTGCTCAACCGCCCGCGCGCCTCGCCGCGTTTCCATTTGCGACCAGCGCCGTGGGCAAGCGAGCGCAAACTCTGGTCGCAGTCGGCGCCCGGTTGCACCAGATAGGAGAGGCTGCCCCGCGAGCCGGGGATGACGAGCGGCCCCCGATCCGACGGAGCCGCGCCCTTGCGATGCAGCCACAACCGCTCGCCGTGCCAGTCCAGCGGTTGCACCAGGTTGTGCCAGATATCGAGTCGGCGTTCGCCGTCCGCGTTCAGAGCCTCGAACAGCCGATGCGCGATCAGCCCGCGATTGGCCTCGGCCCAGCGCAGCGCCTGATCGTGCTGGCGCAGATAGTCCGTCGCCTCGGGGCCGGCGGGATCGAGTCCCTGATGGCCCTGCTGATCGACGATCCCGCGCAGAATGGCCTCGCCCAGTCCGCGCGAACCGCTGTGGACCAGCAGCAGCACTTGATCCGGATCGATCCCTAGCGTCGAGAGCGCCGCCGGATCCATCACCGCCTCGATGCCTTGCAGTTCCGCGAAGTGATTGCCGCCGCCGATGGTGCCAAGCCCGGCATCGAAGGCGGTCGGTTCCAGGTCAAAGTCAGCGCGCCAGTCGGCCAGCTCGCCCTCCCAGGGCGCTTCGAGTCCCTGCAAACGCTCCGCCGCTCGCTCGGGCTTGAACTTGCGCCGCGCCAGGTCCGTTTGCCACAGCGCCATGCCGCAGCCGATGTCGTTACCGACCAGCGCCGGATAGATCAGCTCGCTCAGAAAGGCCGCGCCAATGGGATAGCCCTTGCCCGGATGCAGATCCGGCAGCCCGACCGCGTGGCGCATGCCGGGCAGCGCGGCGGTCTGCGCCAGTTGGCGCAGGGCCTCGCCCTCGATCCAGGTGTCTTCAGAGGCGATGAGATGATAGGACGCGGTCATCCGGTCAAGTCCTCGGCGGTTGGGTGGGACGGCGCGGGCTCGCATCGGCCCCGATTCCATTCGGGGGCCGCCTGCCCGTGAGGTTGGCGAATGCCGATGTCCCGCTCATCAATAAGACACCGCCAAGTGGTATCGCTTGGGTCGATGTCGTGGTCGTTCGGTCTCCGGTTCATGGCGCACCCTCCGCGAGACACTGCTGATACAGCACCAGATCCTCCGCTGAGTAGCAGCAGAACAGCACCTGCGTGAGCGAGGTCGGCTGCGCCAGGAACTCGGTGCATGCGCGAACGGCGAGGTGCGCGGCCTCGGCTTTCGGATAGCCATAGATCTCCGTGCTAATGGCGGGGAAGGCGATCGACGTGAACCCGTGCGCTGCCGCTAATGCCAACGACTGTTGATAGCACGCCGCCAGGAGTTGCGGTTCGCCGCCGTGACCGCCTTTCCAGACCGGACCGACGGTATGAATGATGAATCTGGCGGGCAGGTTGTAACCCTGGGTGAGTTTCGCTTCGCCAGGGCGGCAACCGCCGAGCAGGCGGCATTCCTGCAGCAAACCCAACCCGGCGGCGCGATGGATCGCCCCATCCACGCCACCCCCGCCGAGCAGGGACGCATTGGCCGCGTTGACAATGACATCGACCGCCAGGGTCGTGATGTCGCCATGGATCGCAGTTAACATGGTTATGTGCTCCTTCGTGAGAAACCCGGCCGCGTAAGCAGTTCAAGCCGGGAGAGCGAGCTGCGGTGCTGTTGCTGCTGTGTTCAGAGGCCGATCGAAGGAAACCGACGGAGGAATCGAAAACGCCGCCGCTCGACTAGGACCACATGATTGCGAGCTACTTGGCTCGATTTACCCACTCATAGGCCGCTACTTTGGATGCGGCGTTGGGTTCTTCATTGCGTGCGAGTTTGAATTGCGTGATGACGGGGACGGACCCTTGCATGCGAACTTCAATCGTTGCGCGCTGCGGAGACAACATGCGGTAGAGATAGCATCGTCTGCTGCTCACTAGGCGTGCATAACCGGCGACGCACTGCTTCATGAGACGCCCTTCCGCCCTGAGATCCTCCGCGCTCAGAATCGGGTGAATCGCGTCGTTGCCTGGTATCGGCGGCGGTGGAAAGAAGTCCCTCCCATCCGTGATGACATGCGCCCGTCGATTAAGGCGATCCATCCAGCGGTCATGGAGTCGCGCCATGGCCTCGACGGTTGCGCACTGGGCCAGCGCCTGCGGCGCATCGGCGATGCCAAGCATGGGCGCCATATAGCAAGCATCCCGCCACAGAGCGGCAACCGGTTCGACATGCTTCACCGCGTCTGACAGATTGCGATACTCGCCAGCGGCAATCTGCCGCAACAGGCGGCTGCCACAAAGCTCCGGATTTCGTAAGAGAACCGCCAGGCTATGTACCGGGATGCTCGCCCATGCGCTGAGGCTGCGCCACACAGCCGGTTGGTCAAGGATCTGTTTGATGGCGCTCAGCTCGTTGACATCCCCCTCAAGGAGGGTGATTCGGTTGAGGAACTTGACCGCCGCCTCCGACCGAATCCCGGTCAAGGCTTCCAGGATCGCGATGCGGCGCCGCGTAAGCAGTTGATTCCTCTCCTGCACGGTCCATTCCTGCTCCGTCGCGGTGCTGATGAGCAGCCACAACAGGTTGGGGGCGTGACCGAGCAGTTCGGCCGCCGCGTCATCGGATGCCGTCCATTGCAGCAAGCTGGTTTGTAAGTGTCGATAGGGACTCGCCAGCCGCCTGATCTTCGCGGGGATACCGGCGATAAATCGCCGCACCGGCGTAGCGGCTTCCGGTTCGTCGTTGGCTGCGTGAAGCAACGGGATCCCCGGATCGAGAGACTCCGGGATCCAGTGTCCGTCCATCCAGCGCTGAACTGACAGCCCGGTCTCCCAGGCGCCGTAGCGCAAACGTCCATTAAGGGGGCTCGGGAGATGGAGGAGAAACCTCCCGGCGGGGTCGAGTTGCGTGAGGCTCGCATCAAGGCGCATGTCGGGTACCTGTCGAAAGTATCTGAATCTCAGTGAAGGGAAAGGCGCCGTCTGCTGCATGCCGTCATCGAGCGCTATTCAGCGTGAAGGTTCTAGCCTACACAGCAGGATGGCGCCCCATTCTTGGCGTGGATCACTACGGTATTTTCGATGCTCTCGCCATCCACTATGATTTTCTGACGTTTCATGGTCTTTCCTCCGTTGTCGTCACGGCCAGCTGCGGGCTGGCCAACCGTTTCAATCGTGATCGGCCGTCAGGCCGCATGCGCCTCCGCTCCCTTCAACCGACACTCCGCCGCCAGCCGCCGCAGGAACTGCTCCGGCGCCAAGTCTTCTCCCAGCAAGGTCCGCTGCCGACAGACGTTGGCGAAATCCCCCGGCGTCAGCCCGTGCAACCCGTCGAGATACCGTGCCAGCCCCGGCGGCACCGGGGCGGTCTCCTCGCCCAACGCCTCCCGCGCAAACAGCGCCACCCGCTGTGGCCCGGTCAGCGCCCGAAAGTGCAGCTTGAAGTCGAACCGCCTTAACGCCGCCGCATCGACCCCTTCCATGAGATTGGTCGCGGCGATGAAGATGCCGGGGTAGCGCTCCATCTGCTGCAACAGCTCATTGACCTGGGTCCGCTCCCAGGTCCGTTGCGCCTGCCGCCGGTCGCTCAGAAAGCTGTCGACCTCATCGAGCAGCAGCACCGTTTGCGTCGGATCGCACTCGCGAAACAGCCGCGCCAGGTTCTGCTCGGTCTCCCCGACATAGGGCGAGACCAGGTCCGACGCCTGCCGCGCCACCAGCTCCCGATCCAGCGCCTCGGCCAAGACCTCGGCAAAGGCGGTCTTGCCGGTGCCGGGCGGACCGTAGAAGCAGAGACTGCCGCGCCCCTCGCGGTGCAGCGCCTGGGCGATGGCGCTCGGGGCGATGCCCCCGGACAGATTCAGAAAGGCGACATCGAAGGCCGTGACCGGAGGCCGTCGCCTCGGGGCCGGCGCCCCATGTAGCAGGGTGCGCAGCGCCGCCACCCCCTCGCGCACCGTCGGCTCGGGCGCGGCCTCGGGACACAGATCCAGCAATCGCCGAGCCGCGCCCAACTGCGCCGGGGCCAGCGCCGGATCGGCGGCCAGCTCATCGAGCAGGGCCGGCGACAGCCCGCACGCGCCCAAATGCCGCTCGGCCATTTGCCGCCGGACCGAACGCGGCGGGGTGACCAAGGCCACCGGCAACAGGAAGCGCCGTAGAAAGGCCGGATCCATGCCGTGCGTGCGGTTCGCGATCCAGATCGCCGGTACCGGGTTCTCTTCCAGGATGCGATTCATCCAACCCTTCTGTTTGCCCGTGGCGCTGTCGCCCCGCAGCAGCGCGAACAGGTTGTCGCCCGCGTCAAAGACATCCTCGACCTCATCGAAGATCAGCACCGCATCGCGCCGCTGGGCGAGTAACCGTTGCGCCACCAGATAGGCGGACAACCGCCCTTCGCGCGAGAGACCATCGCCGTCCTCATCGTCGCTGCGCACCTGGTAGGCGGTTAGCCCGCAGGCGCCAGCCAAAGCCCGTGCCAGCTCGGTCTTGCCGGTCCCGGGCGCCCCGTGGAAGAGTGCATTGACACCGACCGCGCCCGTCGTGGCCGCCTGGCGCAAGCCCTCGCGCAGGCGTGCCGCGTCGCCGGCCAGATGGGGGAAGGCTTCCAGCCCCCAGGCGCCGGCTGGCGCCGGTTCGATCAGCAGCGCGAGCAGGGCGTCGACATCCGCCGGCGCCGTGTCCATCACCTCGCGCAGCAAGGCGGTGGGCGAGATGAAATCCTCCAGGTCGGCATGCCCTGCTTCATAGTCCACCAACCCAAGTGCGCGCAGCGGGGCCGGTTTGGCGAGTGCCGCGCGCACGACCGCATGGTCCAGATCCAGCAGCGTAGCCAGTCGCTGCAAATTGATCCGCGCCATGGCGTTCCTCGTGAAGCGTCCACCCACCCGCAGCAGCAGGCGCAACGGTTCGGACTGCTCACGGTGTTCGAGGTAATCCAGGATCCTCACCGCCGTGGCGTCGAGCCCCAGCGCCTCGCCGAGGAGGGCTGGCGTGGTCGAGGTGGGCGCGTGCCCATCGGCCTCGGCCAACCGTTTCACGACCCAGCGGGGGAGCGTTTGAAAAAAAGCGCGCACCTGCAGGCGCAACGCCGCCGGCTGTGCGGTGGCGGACGGCGCGTCCTCCGCGTCGCCGTCTTCCCCATTCAAGACTCGCCGGAGCTTGCGTTCGTGCTGGACGATTTCCGCGTCATGATCGGTGTCCTGCAGCCACGCGGGCTCCTCATCGGCCGACAACGGCAGAAAAGCCGCCAGCGCGCCTGGATCGAGGAGCGGAAACGTCAACTGCCACAACGCGCCCAGAAATTCCTGCTCCCCCAGATGCGGACGCAAGCGCGCATCGCCCTGGAACAGTTGCAGCGCATAGCGGGCGGTACGCCGCTCGACGGCGGGCACGGCACTGAAATCCTGCTTCCAAAGGGTGCGATGATTGAGCATGTTCAATTCTCCTGGGTCCAAGGTTGAAAGCGGCGGCAGTCGAAATGAAAGGTCAGGAGTTCACCGCGAGCCGGGCCGTCGTCGATCAACAGACCCAGCACCACATCACAGGGCTCGCGAAAATAGGGACTGCCGGCATCCCGGTCGCTGTCGAACACCGGTGTCTCCAAGAGTTCAACCACCACTGCTGGATGGCCATAACGTGGTATGCGATGGTTTTTCAGGCCCGGTTTCCAGGTCACCAGGTCGCCAGGGGCGAAGCGATGCGGCTGAATCAGCAATTGGTAGCGTTCGCGCAAGGCCGCGCCGAGATCGCCCCGCAGGTCGTCCAATGGCTCGTCGTCGAGCAGGATGCTTGGTGTTTCTTCGCTGAGGCCGATGCGCGCTAACAGTTCGCGCGAGGAGAGGTCTTGGTTTTTCCGGGACATGGTCGACTCCTCTTGGTGATGGTTGAGAAAGGTCCGGTGGCGCTACCGGGATCAATGAGCCACCTCCCTCCGTTCCCGCCCCGGCCAGCGGCCCGGCGAGGCGGAATCGGGCCAGAGGGCCAACCCGTTGTCTGTCTGAATTGCTAAAGAACGCTGTCTATCAAAGCACGCCGTCGATCCGGGTGCCGGCATTCGCCAACCCCAGAACTCCGTTCGGCGCGTTTTTGGGTGAGATGGTGTAAAAAAGAATTTCTACCGTCGGCGGCGGCTCACGGTGAATTAAAGCACCCTCTTGCGTCAGGATCTGTCGTACACTTCGACAATGACTGCCACCCATCTCCATCGTGTCGAACGGCTGAACCGTCTGGAACGGTCCTTGTCACCCAACACCTCACCGGATCGATGCCCGGACGGCCTGCGACTGCTCGCGCGCCTAGGCGAGGTCTATGGCGACGGCAATGCACCCGCCCGTCGGCGCGCCCTGCAACGGGATTTGGACGAGTTGGTGAAGACGGGACGCATCGAAGCGGTCAATCCCGGCGGCAAGCCGTTGCGCTATCGACGGGTGCTGGACGATCCGGACGAGGATCCGGCAACCGTGGACTGGAACTTCAAAAAGCTCCAAGCCCTGGCAAAAGAGGAGATGCCGAGCCGTCAACTGGATCGGCTGTGGCAGCGGTTATTGACCAATTCCGAAGAACCCCGGCTGGATGAGTCGCGGCTGCGCGTGGTCCCCGACACCTTTCGGCTCCAGCCGGCGGAGCTGGCGAAAGGGGTCTTGACGGCCGTGATCCAGTCCCTGATCCAGCGGCGCGCGCTCCAGGTGGTCTATGTCAAACCCAGCGGCGAGCGCACTGCGGTGTGTCTGCATCCGCAGGCGCTGGTGCAGCGCGGACCCATTGCCTATCTGTTCGCGCTCAAGAATGCGGAGGACGCGCCGCTGCGCCTCTATGCCCTGCATCGGATGGTACGGGCGGAGTCACTGACCGAGACCCCGGCGCGTGCGGTGCCGGATTTCGATCTGGATCAGGCCATCGCCGATGGCCGGGTGGACTTCGGTCAGGGCGCACTCATCGAGCTGGAGTTGCGAGTCCGGGGCTACCTGACCGAGATTGTGCGCGACTGCCCGCTCGCGTCCGATCAACGTCACGAAGACGAACCGCCGGAGTCCGATTTCGAGTTACGGCTGTGGGCAAGGGTGCCTTCGACCGGCCAGTTACTGCGCTGGCTGCTGGGGGCGGGAAACAATATCGAGGTCATCGCCCCGCTGGATCTGCGCCGGATTGTTGCCGCGCAGACGCGCAAGGCGGCGGCGCTCTATCGGTAGGCATGAAGACCGCTGTGATTCGCTCAGCGGTCACTCGTCGTCGAATCGCAAGTGCGTGGTTTTCGATCGATCCATGCGATCGTCTTGTCCCAGCCGAGTGACCGCTTCGGGGGCGCAGCCGTCACCTGTTCAGGCGGCTCGGCTGACAGGAATCCGCGTTCACCTGCCGCCCACGATGCGAGACTGTGTGGCCAAAAACAACCGCTCACCGACAATCCCAGCCCCCTTGGAACCCAACCTATCGCCCCTCGCACCGCTCAACACGTTGCAGGGTCGTTGACCACCACCATTTCCGCTCCTGCAACCCAAGCCTACACGGACGCTTTCTTCTGCGCCAAGCGTCGTTGACCACCACCATTTCCGCTCCTGCATCAACCACCGTGTCGGAAGGCAAGATGACCTCGCGCTCCTTGATCCGCTACATCACCATCTCCCTGACAGTCATGCTCCTCAGCGCCTGTCAAACCCTCGTCCGCGAGTCCGTGCCGGGCGAGTGGGTGGAAATCCCGCCAGGGAGCGCGCTGCGGCTGAACCGGCCGATCCAGATCCCGTCCGGACGCGCCCTCGCCTCCTTCACCTCGGGCCGCTCGTCGGCCACCGACGCTAGTTGCGTGATTGAGGTCAGACGCCTCGACCCCGACGAGCGCCAGACCGTCCAGGCCGGACGCTACGGGATCACGCGCGTTCAGGATTATGTGGCCCTGGTATCCAGTGTGGAGCGGCCTCCCGGCGCGGACGGCCAGGTCCGGTTCCAGTTGGCAGGCCATGGCGATAGCGGGGGCTCGCCGATGGTCCGGTTCGGTTATCACTTCTGGCTCGATGCGCGCCAGGATCCCAACCTGATGCGCCTGACCTGTCTTGGGCGACACGACGAGCCGGCTTCCACGCGCCCGCCGACCCTGATCGAAATCCAGGCGGTGTTAGGCGATCAGGCGACCCTGGAACTGGCCGGGGCAGCGGCGCTGCCGGGATCCACGCACCTATCATCGCGCCACCTTACGCCGATTCCCCCGGCCCGCTCGAACGCGACCAGCCCCGGATCGCGCTGATCTCCCCGGCGTCGATCCCCAGTGAGGTCAGAAACGCCTGATGGGCCTCGGGCGCGCGGCACTCGAGCGCCCGGTGCCAGCGCCGCAGGCCCGCCTCATCCAGACCCGCAGCGCGCAACAGTTCCACCCAGAGCGCCTTGGTCACGACCGGTGCCTCCAGGGTGAGCGGATCGCTCTGGAGGAGCTTGAGGATCAGCGCCTGTTGCTCGCGCAGTTGCTCGATCTCCTGGTTGATGACAAACAGTCGCTGCTCCAGGACGCCGCGCAGCCCTTCCCCTTCCGGGCGCAGGAGCTGTTGGATCGCCTCCAGGGACAGGCCCGCCGCGCGGTAATGGCGGATCTTCGCGAGCCGCTCCATATCCGCCGTGCGGTAGAGCCGGTAGTTGCCGCTGGTGCGACCACTCGGGGTCAGCAGACCGATGCGGTCGTAGTAAAGCAGCGTGCCGCGGGCGAGCGCGAAATGTCGGGCGAGCTGTCCGATGGTCCAGGTGGTGGCGGTCATTGGATGCAGTGGCTATCGTGATGACAGGCGACCGGCGGACGTGCGCGTCCGCCGGGTGGGTCAGGTGGGATCAGCCGGCCCGAATCCGGCGGATCTCCGGCGCCGGGATGCCGAGCCACTCCAGGAATGCCTGATGCTGATCCGGATGGCGTTCCTCGAAGCACTGATGCCAGCGCCGCCTCGTGTCGGCATCCAGTCCGATGGTCTCGAACAAGGCGATCCACTGGTCTTTGGTCAGGGTGGTCTGAGGCATGTGTCACTCCGTCGGTGGGTTGATCGGACGCTTGCCGGTTGGCGAGCGCCGACGTGAAGCCTCAAGGATGCAGTGGTGATCAGGTCAAACTTATCAGCGCGGGCGCAGACCGTGCGGGGGCGATCTGGCTCCACCGGCGGCGCCGCGACAGTCTGGATTCTGCGGGAAGGCCATCGGCGAGCGTTCGACGGGGAAATCAGCGTGGGCGATTGCGCGGAAAAGCCGCAGGCGTTGATCGAGATCGGGCCGAAAAGCGCCAATGTCGCGCAGGATCAGGGCATCTTGGCGCGCGGTTTCGAGATCGCGGCAGAAACACCGGGCGCGGGTCGGTCAGGCGTGGCGCCCATTCACTTCGCGTGCTAACACGGTTGCGGAATCCTGGTGCTCAAGACTCGGGGTAATATAACCCAAGGCGGGCGAATATCCTGTGCAATGCCCACAAGGGACGGTCATTCGTATCCATTGTGCGCCCACCCTGAGACCGTGACGATGGCAGGCCATGCGTCGCCTCGGTTGCCACGCGTTGAAGAGGAAAGATCCGTGTCGGAAGTACAAGAAACCGCGGCTGAACCCGCAATCGTCCAAGCGTTGCTGCGCCTTCCCCCGGCTGAGCAACAGCGGCTTCTGGAGTGGTCGCGGGGGCTGGGCGCCATTCGCGACGGAACCTTGCGCGGTGGCAGGAAGGCGGTGGCCATGCTGGCGTTAACCCGTGATCGCAAGGCCGCGTGGCCGCTGGTTAAGCTGCTCTCTTTGGCCTTGAAGCACGGCGTCTGGGACGCGCGTTCGTGGGCCTTGCGACTGGGCATTGGATCCATCGTGGCGACCTTTATCGTGGTCGGGAATGTGGGGGCGGGCCTCGTGGCACTGGGAGGCGGGGTCAGACTCCCGCTGTGGCTGTTGGTTGGCGCCGGCGGTGTCCTGATCGGCCTGCTGGCGGATACGCTCAAGGCGCAGCGGAGGAGGCATCGCCAGAGCTAGTCCGATCGGCAATCCTGGTCGATTCCGGACGGGTGATCCGCGCGCGTCTGTCCCCGCTCATGGCGTTCGCCCTGGTCGCGGCAGCGGGTCAAGCTTCGCCAGCCAGTTTGCCTTGGCCTCTGTCACGCAGGACGACACTCAAGAAACCACGCGACAGACACGGTGCTCTTGATCTTTGCAATGTCTGGATCCTGACCGACGGTCCAGTGGCGCTTTTACCTGCTGGACTGATTTGGACCGCCTGCGACGGGTCATTCCTTGATGTGGGATCTCTCCGGTTACCTGGCCCTGTTCCTGGCCGCGCTCGGCGCTGGCTCGCTGCTGCCGTTGCAGTCGGAAGCCCTGTTGATCGGGCTCCTGCTCGCGGACGCTCATCCGGTCTGGATGCTACTGACGGTGGCGAGTGTCGGCAATGTCCTGGGCTCGCTGGCGAACTGGCGGCTCGGGCGGTCCCTTGAACAGGTTCGTCACCACTCCTGGTTTCCGGTTAGCGATCACGCGCTGGCAAAGGCGCAGACGTTCTATCGGCGCGCCGGATACTGGTCATTGCTGCTGAGTTGGGTGCCGGTCATCGGCGATCCGCTCACCCTGATCGCCGGCTTGCTACGCGAGCCTTTTTGGCGCTTCCTGGTGCTGGTGACGCTGGCCAAGAGTGCGCGTTATCTGGTGCTGGGCGCGCTGACGCTAGGATGGATGTGAATCTGCCCGATTCGCGTTGGATCGGCTTCCGTCCGATGGTGTGGTCGAGTGGGCGATCAAGGAGCATCCGATGAGAGTGAATCGCTGTCCTCTGTCGCGAACACGTCGCGAAAGGGCGCGAGAAAGCGTCGCTCGGGCGACCAGTCGGCGATGGCGAACACCACTTCGGCAAAGGCCCCGGCAAACGTTTCCGCCAGCGTCTCCCGGAAATCGCGCGCCGTGCGCTCGGGATCGTTCGCGAAGGCGCCGCATCCCCAGGCGCCCAGCACGAGCGCGGGATAGTCGTAAGCACGGGCAATCGCCAGGACGCGCCGGATGCGCGCTTGCAGCAGATCGCCCGCGCGGGGCTGGCCGACTGTCGGGGCATAGGGGGCCGCGCAGGTCAGCACGCTCAACCGCCAGGGCTGATCGAGCGGTGCGCCATCGTCGCGACGGAAGACCGGCACCTCGGGCGCGAGAATCGCCCAGGCGCTGGAATCCGGCAACGGACGCCGCCGGTGCGCCTCATACATCGGATCCCCGCGCAGCGTCAGGTAGAGCGCGCTGGAGCGGCATAACACCTCCTCCTGAGCGCGGGCGCCGTTGAGAAAGCCGCCACCCGGCTGAATTCCATTGGCGAAATTCAACGCCAGTACGCGAGCGCCGCGCTCCGTGAGCCGGCGTGCGGCCTCCAGTGTCGTTTCATTGGCGACCTGAAGGCGGGTCTCCGGAAAAGCAGGGAGCGTCGGGGCGGGCAACGCGGCATCGGGCGGCAGACTGAGCGTGCGGTGACAGGCGTTCTCCACGGCGTCTTTCCAGCTCACCGGCTGCCCATCGGTGGTGAAGTAGATCCCGGATTCGGCCATGTCCACGGCCGATCGGCCGAGCTGCGCCGCCTGCTCGCGGGGAATCTGTAAGGCCCGGTGGCAGTGTGCCGCCCGTTCAGCGCCATCGAAACAAGGAAGGATCTTCAGTGTGCTCATCGTGGTTCTCCCTGACGGTTCGTCGTGAATTGGTCATTGACCGCGCGCCTGTTCCGTCGGGACGTTCCCAACCCTGGATCTGGCGCCTGGGTCATTGCAGCGTGTTTCCGATCAACTGTGCGATCTCCTGTGAGATGCGTTCGTTCATCGTTTCGGGCAGGTCGAGCCGTTCGTACAATCCGTTCATGTGCCGGAAGAGCCGCATGATTTCGTGGGTGACTTCAGCCAGATCCTCGAATCGCCAGCCCACCATTCCGCCCTGGGTTGGCACCGAGTGTCCGTGGCACAGCAGGCGGAGGACATGGAGAATCGTATCCCCGACTTTCTCGCAGAAATGCAGCCAGTAGGGCCATTCTTTCGTCAGCGTCTGAAAATAGGCTCGGATCTCCGGGATCTCGGCGGTTTCGCGCGGGTCGTCGTCCCAGCCATCGAAATAGAAGGTCAACTTGCCTTCCCATTGCAACGCGGCCTCGTGGCTGGCCGATAGCGGTAAGAGCTTGTCGAGCATCGGCCCCGTGTCGTTTGTCACCACTGATTCACGGGTGATGGCGATGATCAGGAGTTCATCCTTCGCCGGCGATAGACGGGCAAGCGGGTATTGAGGACGCATGCGGGTATTCGTTCCGTGACGAAATCAGCCAGTAGAATCGAACGCGCGAACTCGACTGTCAATGAAGGTTCCACCGACGGATCGCCACGAAATCGGAGGGTGTGTGGGTCGCTGAGGGTCGTTTGATCTGCGGTCCGTTTCCCTCTCCGTTGGTCGGACACGCGAAGCGCGTATGATCAGCCAAATGTCATCCACGACCTCCCCAACGCCCACCGAACGCCTCTCCGGCGCGATCGAGCGCGTGACATTCCACAGCCCCGAGAGCGGTTTCTGTGTGCTGCGGGTCAAGGTGCGCGGCGAGCGTGACCTGATCACGGTCATTGGCTCGGCGGCCAGCATCACCCCCGGCGAATTTCTGGAAGCCGAAGGCGTCTGGGTCAACGACCGACAGCATGGCCTCCAGTTCAAGTCCGCCGACCTGCGCATCATTGCGCCCCGTACTCTTGACGGGATCGAAAAATATCTGGGCTCGGGGATGGTCAAGGGCATCGGCCCGCACTTCGCCAAGAAGCTGGTGAACGCCTTCGGCGAAGCGGTGTTCGACATCATCGAGCAGGAACCCAAACGGTTGCTGGAGTTGGAGGGCATCGGCCCCAAGCGTCAGCAGCGCGTCACCGCCGCCTGGTCCGAGCAGAAGGTCATCCGGGCGATCATGGTCTTTCTGCAATCCCACGGGGTCGGCACCGCGCGCGCCGTGCGCATCTACAAAGTCTATGGCGATGAGGCGGTCGAGAAGGTGCGCGAGAATCCTTACCGGCTGGCACTGGATATCCACGGGATCGGCTTCAAAACGGCTGATACCATCGCGGAACGCCTCGGCATCCCCCGTGATTCGCTGATCCGCGCGCAAGCGGGCGTGCGGCATGTGCTCCAGGAGATTGCGGGCGACGGGCATTGCGCCGCTTGGCAGGACGCCCTGGCGGAAAAAGCCGTGGCCCTGCTGGAGATCCCGCCCCCGATTATCGCCGAGGCCATCGCCGCCGAACTGGTCGAGGAGAACCTGATCGCCGAGCCGATCGAGGACCGCCCCGCACTGTTTCTGGCACCCCTGCAACGCGCCGAGGTGGGCATTGCTCGCGGCCTTCAACGTCTTCGGCAAGGACCGCCGCCCTGGGGCGCGATCGACACCGACAAGGCGCTACCTTGGGTGGAGAACCAGACCGGGCTGGCCCTCTCCGACTCGCAACGCGCGGCCATCGCCGCCGCCGTGGCCAGCAAAGTCGCCGTCATCACCGGCGGCCCCGGCGTGGGTAAGACCACGGTGGTCAACAGCCTGCTGCGCATCCTGCGCGCCAAGGGCGTTCAGGTGTTGCTGTGCGCCCCGACCGGGCGCGCCGCCAAGCGCCTGTCCGAGTCGACTGGCCAGGAGGCGAAGACCATTCATCGGCTGCTGGAGTTCGATCCCCAGACGATGGGCTTCAAGCGCAATGCCGAGCAGCCGCTGGATCTGGATCTGCTGGTGGTCGACGAGGTGTCGATGGTCGACGTGACGTTGATGCACAAGCTGCTGCGCGCCGTCCCGACCCCGGCCGCCGTGTTGCTGGTGGGCGATGTCGATCAGCTCCCCTCGGTCGGCCCCGGCGCGGTGCTGGCCGATGTCATCGGCTCGGGGGCGGTGCCGACGGTGCGCCTGACCGAGATTTTCCGTCAGGCCGCCGCCTCGCGCATCGTCGTCAACGCACATCGCATCAATGCCGGCAAGATGCCCGAAGCCCCCAACGCGGAGTGTCCCGACAGCGATTTTTATCTGATCCGCGCTGACACCCCGGAAGCGATCCATGATCGCTTGATCCGGGTGGTCACCGAGCGCATCCCGCAACGCTTCGGCCTGGATCCGGTGCGAGACGTGCAGATCCTCACTCCGATGAACCGGGGCGGACTCGGTGCGCGGGCGCTCAATGTCGCCCTGCAAGCGGTACTCAATCCCGACGCGTTGCCGCGCATCGAGCGGTTCGGCTGGACCTATGCGCCGGGCGACAAGGTGATCCAGTTGGTTAACGACTATGACAAGGAGGTGTTCAATGGCGATATCGGGCGGATTCAGACCATCGATGTCGAAGAGGGGCTGCTGACCATCGATTTCGAGGGTCGATCCGTCGCCTACGAGACCGGCGAACTCGACGAGGTGGCCCTGGCCTATGCGACCAGCATCCATAAGGCACAGGGCTCGGAATATCCCGCCGTCGTCATTCCCTTGGCGATCCAGCATTACACCCTGCTGCAACGTAATTTGCTCTACACGGCCGTGACACGGGGTAAGCGCCTGGTGGTGCTGATCGCCCAGCCGCGGGCCTTGGCGATGGCGGTCAAGCAGACCGGGGGCGGGCGGTTGACCAAGCTCAGGGAGCGGCTTCACGAGGACTTCCGATGACGATTCTGTTCCCGCTTTGGGCACTGTTGGCGGGTTGCGTCGGCCTCATCGCCACAGACACGCTCTCGGACTGGCGTGCGGCCGTGATGCCGCTGCTGGGCGTGGTGATGTTCGGCATGGGTGCCACGCTGCGCCCCGCCGATTTCCTGGCCATTGCCCGCCGGCCGGCGCTCGTCGGTTTGGGACTGTGTTTGCAATTCGGCCTGATGCCGCTGGTTGGCTGGGCACTCGCGCGCGGGTTGTCACTTCCGCCCGAACTCTTGGTCGGGATGGTACTGGTCGGCGCTGCTCCCGGCGGCACGGCCTCGAACGTCATCTGCTATCTGGCGCGCGGCGATGTGGCGCTCTCGATCAGTCTGACCGCCGCCTCCACCCTGCTCGCCGTCGTGCTTACCCCTTGGCTGACCTGGATCTATGCCGGCGCCTGGGTGACGGTCCCGGTGCTGGAGATGCTGCGCTCCATCGCGCTGGTGGTGCTGTTGCCGGTCATCGCCGGGGTCGCGGTCAATCGCTTCGCCAGGCGCTGGCTTGGTCAGATCCAGTCCTGGATGCCGCGTGTGTCGGTGCTGGCGATCCTGGTCATCATCGCCATCGTCGTCGCGCTCAATGCCGGGCGTCTGGCCACGGTCGGTCTGGGGCTGGTGGTGGCGGTGATGCTGCACAATGGGCTGGGACTGACGCTGGGCTATTGGGGCGCGCGGGCGTTCGGGCAGGATCGGGTGCGCGCCCGCACCCTGGCGATCGAGGTCGGGATGCAGAACTCGGGACTGGCGGTGGCCCTGGCGCTCAAGTCCTTTCCCGTGGCCGCCGCGCTGCCCGGAGCCTTGTTCTCGGTGTGGCACAACCTGTCCGGGGCCATGCTGGCCGCCTGGTGGTCGCGTCGGGCGGTGCTGTCGGCCATGTCCCGCGAACACGCGGATTGACCACTGGACAAGGCGAGCGCTTACCAATGCCCCGTGCCCGGTTCGCCCTTGAACGGCCCCACGATCTCCGAGGTGATCCAGCCACCGTAAAACCCACCGGCTTGCGGGCGGACCACTTCTCCAGCGACGACACAGCGCAGCCGGGCGGGATAGGCGGCATACCAGCCGGCGATCACGGCGGCTTCGCCTCCGGCCTTGGGATAGCTCCAGAGGGCGTCGTGGACGAGACCATCCGGACCCTGGACGTGCCAATAGCGAGCTTCGCCCTTCCATTCGCACAGCGTGCGGCGCGGCGAGGGCCGCAACAGCGCGACATCGAAGGCATCGGGCGGCAGATAGACGGTCGGGGGACTGCCGGTTTCCAGCACCCGGACGCTGACATCCGATCGGGCCAGACACTGGGGGCCGGCATGAATTTCGATGCGGCGCGCATCGCGGACATACCGTGGCGGTCGCGGATAGTCCCAGACCGATTCCTGTCCCTCGCCGGGGCTGTGGGCAAAGGCGGGACGTCGCTGGCCGCGGAAGGTCCAGGCGGCGCGGGCGCGTTCGAGCGCCTCCTGATCGATGGGCATGACGGATCTCCTGCCAGACAGCAAAGCGAAGTTGGGTCGGCTTCGGGCTATCATCGGCGATCTCCGAACTCGATCACCCTGGAACGCCCATGGAATTTTTCTCGATAGGCGACAGTTCATCATTTTGATCTTTGGCCTGCTGCTGGTGTCGCGTCCGGCTGTCGCTGAGAATCCAGACATCGCGCGACGCTTTGTCGAACGGGGCCTTACCGGCACATTGCAAGCCAAGGGAATTCTTTAATGATCGAGACACCGATGTCACACGGGCGCCGTGCGCTCCTCACGCTGGTATTCACCGTGGCCGCTTTGCCCGCCCATGCCCAACTGGCCCAGCAAGCTTTCCAGGTCGTCATCACCCGAGCCGGGCACGACTGTCAGGGCATCGAGCGCACACGCGCCCTCGGAACCAGCTCGCACAAGGTTGCCCTGGTGGCCGTGGCCTGCGCCAAGGGCGGGCGTCATGTGGTCGCCATCCATCGCGACAACCGCCTTTCCTACATGAGTTCATGCGAAGCGTTCGAGACCGGCACAGAGCTGGCCTGCTTCGAGGATCAATCGTCGAGGTGATCGATCTGTCTGCGAGGATAAACGTTGATGACGTGAATGACGTGACACAGACCTACCCGCTTCACCCGCAACTGCTCGCGGACTGCCATCGACTGGGATGCCTGTCCGCGACGCATCTGCTGCTCCATCGCAATGCGGCCGTGCCCTGGTTCATCCTGGTCCCGGAAACCGACCTGGCCAATCTTCTGGACCTGCCGGCAGCGCAACGCGAGGCGGTACTCGCGGATTGCAGACGGATTTCGGACTATCTTGGAGAAACCCTGAGTTATCCCAAGGTGAACGTGGCCTGGATCGGCAACCTGGTGCCGGCGTTGCACATCCATGTCATCGGGCGCCGACCAGGCGATCCCTGCTGGCCCAAGCCGGTGTGGGGCCATCTGGAGACGGTTCGCGCGTACAGCGCGCACGAGATCAGGACGATCCGGGATGCCTTGGAGATGTTTGGCCTGTCCTTTTAAACGCGTTCACCCATGCGCCGACCCCGGTTCACCCTTAAAAGATCCGCTTCTCAGTCACGAGACGTCACTCACCAGGAGCCGCCCATGAGAATCCTCCACACCATGTTGCGCACCGGCAACCTGCCACGCGCCATCAACTTCTACACCCAGGTGCTCGGGATGCGCCTGCTGCGCCAAAAAGATTACCCGGACGGCAAGTTCACGCTCGCCTTTCTGGGCTATGGGGAGGAATCTGACCACAGCGTCATCGAGTTGACCTACAACTGGGATGTGGACCGCTACGAGCTGGGCAACGCCTATGGCCACATCGCCATTGAGGTCGAGGATGTCGACGCGGCCGTGGAGCGGATCCAGACGCTTGGCGGCAAGATCCTGCGTGAGGCGGGGCCGATGAATGCGGGTACGACCCTCATCGCCTTCGTCGAGGATCCCGACGGCTACCCGATCGAACTCATCGGTGCTCGGCAGGTGGCGGGCGGGTGCTAGGCGAGGTGCTGTGCCATGAGACCGCCGCCCGATCCCAATGATCTGACCCGCTTCATTGAGGCTCAGCGCGATATCGACGCCCAGGCGCTGGCCGAACTGCGCGCCGGGCGCAAGCGCTCGCACTGGATGTGGTTCACAGCTCGCCGGACTCGGATCGAGCGCCATGGCGCGCGCCGATGCCCTCCGTGACCTGGACGAAGCGCGGGCGTCTCTGGCCCATCCGGTCCTCGGGGCGCGGTTGCGCGCCTGTGCCGAGGCGCTGTTGGCCATCACGGGGCGCACGGCGCGTGACATCCTGGGCTCGCCGGACGATCTGAAACTGTGCTCCAGCGCGACACTCTTTGCCCACTGCTCGCCGCCGGGTTCAGCGTTCCATCGGCTGCTGGAGCGGTACTTTGGCGGGCAACCCGATGCACTGACGCTGGAGCGCCTGTCAGACGCCGAATCCGGGCGATCATGAGCGATCCGAGGATGAAGACGTCTTCAGGGGCGGATCCCCAAGGACAGCGCCAAGGACCACCAACTCACCGCCTGACAGGAACGGATAAACCCATGCACATCGCTTTATTTGGCGCGACCGGCGGCACCGGTCAGCAGGTGCTCGCGCAAGCCCTCGATCAGGGCCATACCCTCACGGCACTGGTACGCGATCCCGCCCGGCTCCCAGCTCGCACCGGGCTGACGCCCCTGGTTGGGGACGTCCTGGATCCCGACGCCGTGGTCTCCTGTGTCACAGGCGCGGACGCCGTCGTCTGCGTGCTCGGGAGCCATGGGAGCAAAACGCCCATCGAGGCGCGCGGAACACAACAGATTCTGACGGCCATGCAGGAAACCGGCGTGCGCCGGCTCGTGGTGGTGACTTCCCTGGGCGTGGGTGACAGTCGGGAACAGATTGCCTGGCCGTTTCGGTTCATCATGGACCTCACCCTGAAACCGATCCTGGCCGCGAAGGCGGAGCAGGAACAACTGGTCAAGGCCAGCGGGCTGGATTGGATCATCGTGCGACCGGGCGGACTCACCGACGGCCCCAAGACCAGACGCTATCGTTTCGGTCTGGACCGCTCGCTCAAGGGTGGTCGGATCAGCCGCGCCGACGTCGCGGAGTTCGTGCTCAGGCAGGTGACTGACGAGACCTTTCTCCGCCAGACCCCAGCGGTCACTTGAGTCCACGGGATCGCGTGCGCCATGCGCCACGTCGACCGCTTTTCTTCCTTCCTGGAGGTCGTGTCGCAGATGCGCCCGTTGTCTGCCTCCCCGCCCCCAAAGAGACGGATTTTTCGCGACGCATTCGATGACGAAATCTGAACTGATCGAAAACCTTAAAAGCAAGCTGGATTTTCTGAGTGCGGACGATGTCGAGGCGGCGATCAACGCCGCGCTCGACCTGATGCGCGAAAAGCTCGCCCAGGGCGAACGCATCGAGATCCGCGGATTCGGCAGTTTTACTCTGCACGACCATCCGCCGTGCCTGGGCCGCAATCCAAAGACCGGCGAACCGGTCGAGGTGGGCGCGCGGCGCATTCCCCGTTTCAAACCGGGCAAGGCGCTGCGGGATCGCGTCAATTCGGCGCGACAGGACGAACGCCAATTCCTGAACGGAACCGCCGATGAAAAATGCCAAACTTGAACGCTTGGGTCGATTGCAGCGCCAATACCATCGGCGCCATCCTTGGCGCTTGTCGCAAGGCGGCCTTTTCATCCCGCATTCCTACGCGGAAACGCCGCCGGACAGCCTCTCCTGGTGGGACGATGTTGGCTTTATCCTGAACGGGCGACGGGTCATCGTCTGGTGGCAGCATCCACGTCAGGTTTATGCGGATGCGCTTGACGAGCAGTCCTGGCAAGACGCTGGCGCGGGGCCGCAAGACGATTGGCTGACGGAAGGCGGCACGAAAAACTATCAGCGGGTAGGTGCGTCGCGCAAGAAGATGGTGAGTTACACCAGTCGCCAACCTTCGGAAGAGCAACGGCGACATGACGAGCGACAGCGAACGATTCGAGAGCGCCTGTCGACGGAGGGAATCGCTCTTGAGGTTGCGCCTGCCTGGAAGCGGGAACGCTTACCCTGGGCGATGGGCGTCACTCTGATCGCCCCGTTGGACGTGCGACATGAAGACGAATTAGCGTCGCTGGCCCGGCTGGCTCGCCATCTGATGCTGGGGCGAACCACGCTGGATGCTGAATTTCCAGGGTATCGCTACGGCCGCGACGACTGGTTGCGTGAACAAGGCGCGAAAAATTGAGGTCATCATCGGGTTTTTCAGCAGAGGCAATCGTCTCGAAAGACGAGATTAATCACAATATGAGTAAGTCATGATCGAGATCGAATACATCGTGAAAGACAGCAACGGAAACGAACGCTTGCGCACCGCTGATAAGAAGGCCGCCGATGCCTATGACCGCGTGCTGGAGAACGCGGAGCGCCTGGCGCAGATGCTGCGCGCCGATCAGGTGTTGCCAAGTCTGCCGGACGCGGATCTAGAGGAACTGACCCTCTATCTGGCCCGCAACGCGCAGAATGTGGAGCGCGTACTGAAAGGCAAGGCGCCGGAACGCGAAGCAGTCGATGCGGACCCATCGCCTGCCAACAGGGCGAATAATGTCGCGCCCATTAAGGCGGCCGGCTGACATGGAACTGACTCGTGGCCAGCGCGTCCCGCTTCCGGATCTGATCCGCTCCACCACGTTTCAGGTGGCCGTCGACCTTCAGGGGGTCGCGTGCGATGTCTCCTGCTTTGGCCTGGATGCTCAGGGGACGCTCTCGGACGAGCGCTATCTGGTGTTCTTCAACCAGCCGCAGACTCCCTGCCGTGGTATCGAGCAAATCGCGCTCGCCGGCTTTGTCTCTGGCTTCACCCTGATCCTCGCCCGTCTGCCCACCACCATCGACCGTCTAGTCTTCGTCGCGGCCATCGATGGGCCGGGTGTCATGCGGCAGTTGTCGACCGGGCGCGTGGTGGTGTTCGACGGTGACCGGGAAGCGGCCACCTTCGCATTCCAAGGAACGGATTTCGACCAGGAACGGGCCTTGATGCTGATCGAACTCTATCGCAAGGGCGATGGCTGGCGGCTCGCGACGACCGGGCAGGGGTTCAACGGCGGTCTGGATGCGCTGGTCCGCCACTTCGGCGGTGAAGTTGTGGAGGAGGCTCTCCCGCCGATCGCGTCACCGCCGCCCGCGCGCTTGTCACTGGAAAAGCGCATCGAGCAGGAAGCCCCGCATCTCCTCAGCCTGGCCAAGAAGGCGACCGTCAGCCTGGCCAAACAGGGTCTGCAAAGCACCGTGGCGCGGGTCGGGTTGGTGCTCGATGCCAGTGGCTCGATGCGGGAGCAATACAAGCGCGGTCGGGTTCAGGAACTGCTGGACCGCGTGTTACCGCTGGCGCTGCACTTCGACGACGACGGGAGCCTCGATGTCTGGGCCTTCGACCGGGAGCCGAAGCCATTGCCGCCCGCGACCACGCGCAACATCCAGGGCTATCTTGATACCGCCAATGGCGGCTGGAAAAAGTGGTACGGCGGCGCCAACGACGAACCCAAGGTGATGCGGGCCGTGATCGACCACTATGGCCAACACCCCGCCGCGCCACCGGCCTATGTGTTCTTCGTCAGCGATGGCGGCGTCCATCAGAACCGGGAGATCAAGGCGCTGATGGTGGAGTCCGCTCGGTATCCGATCTTCTGGCAGTTCATGGGGCTGGGTGGGCGCAACTACGGCATCCTGGAAAAGCTCGATACCCTGGAGGGGCGCGTGGTCGATAACTGCGGGTTCTTTGCCGTTGACGATTTGCATCAACTGACCGAGGAACAGTTGTACGATCGGATGCTCCAGGAGTTTCCGCAGTGGCTGCGGGCGGCGCGGACCAAGGGGATTGTTCGCTGACCCGGATGCGGTGCGCAATAAGAGAAGAAAGGTGCTGAACGCTGAATAAACCCGATACGTATGTGACTCCTACGATTTTTAAGTATAATACCTAGTGTGACATAAAGTGCGGAGTAGCGGGGCGCGTGAGGATCTTCAAGAACGCTTGGTTCGAGCGCTTCGCGCGCAAGCAGAAGATCCAAGAGGCGGCGCTTCGCGAGGCCATCCAGCGAGCCGAGCAAGGCTTGATCGATGCCGATCTTGGTGGCGGAGTCATCAAGCAGCGTGTGGCGCGCCCCGGACAAGGGCGATCAGGGGGCTATCGGACCCTAATCTTGTACCGCCAGACGCATCGCGCCTTCTTCGTCTACGGATTCGCCAAGAGCGAGCAGGCCAGCATCAGTGACGAGGAAGCGGCCACCTTCAAGGCGGCGGCGCGGCATGTCCTGGATCTGACAGACGAACAACTCGCGGCACTGATCCAGAACGGGCAATTTTCGGAGGTTGATGACGATGGCTAACTCGTACCGCAGCGACGCGCTCGCCGCGATCCATGAAACCATGGAAGCCCTCCACGCGGTGGGCGCCATCGACAAGCAGACCCTGCGCGCGTTCGACGACACTTGTCTGACGCCGGTCGATCCCCTCTCGCCGGCGGCCATCCGCGCTCTACGCGAGCGTGAGCATCTTTCACAGCCAGTCTTTGCCCGTTACCTCAACGTGAGCAAGAATCTCGTCTCAGACTGGGAGCGCGGGGTGAAGCGCCCCGGTGGGCCAGCGCTTCGACTCCTGACCGTCATCGAGAAGAAAGGGATTCAGGCGATCGCTTGAACGCCCATGGACGAGACATTCGCACACCCGGTCGCCCGATGACCTGCTAACGTTGATATCCGATGGTTGGGTTTATGCGCATCGCTGGTAACCTGTTTGCCGACCTTCCTCAAGTCGTAGAGGGCGAGGTCTTCGAGGATCTTCTGAGGTGTCGCAATCTCCAGATTGAACGGATCGTCAGCAGCGATAGCCCTGATTCCGGACAATACGATCAAACGCAGGATGAATGGGTCTGCTTACTTCAAGGAGAAGCCACGCTGTGGATTGCAGGCGAGGAAGTCACGCTCCGGGCAGGCGACTACCGATTCATCCCCGCGCGGACGTCACACCGCGTCTTGAAAACATCACGCGAGCCGTGCTGTCTGTGGCTAGCGGTCCATCTCTATCCCGAGCGTCCTCCGTTTTCTTGATCCGTCCCCTGAGCATCCTGTTCCTCACTGTCGTGGCCGTCGCGGACACCGACGCGACATTCTTGATGACCATCGGCGGCGCGTGGATGCCAGAAGCGGTCGCACCCACGACGTCCACCCGTATCTTACCGGCACTGGCTGCGGCGCTGACCGTCCGACTGCCCGCATTGCGCGCGGCGAAAGCGGCACAACGGCTGGTTCAAGCGTCTGAGACTGGCCCCAGGCTGATCGGCTTTGGTCGATCCATACCCGCGCATCCGGCCCTCGCTCCGGCCAACGTCAGCGCCAAACCAGCCTGGCGGATGCTCGCGGACGGACGGCAGGTCACCGCATGGCGTGTGGAGTCACCGGGCGCGCTCGGCGTGCGCTTGGGGATGCGGTTCTTGAGTCTGCCCGACGCGGCGATTCTGCGGTTTATTGCCCCCGCGACGGGGCCTGTGGCGGTCATCTCTGGGGCCATGGTCAATGCCAGTGTGCGGCGAAACCGTAGCGCTGGCGTCCCGAACGAATCAGCGGCGCTGTACTGGTCGCCCTTGATCGAAGGGGAATCGATCATCACGGAAGTCGAATTGCCAGCCGCCATCCAGCCGGGCGGCGTCAGGTTCGACCTGAGTCGGCTGTCGCATTTCCTCCGCCTTCCCGTCTCGGGTGGTGCCCCGGACCCAACCGCCGAGAACGACTGCCACGAGGACGTCATGTGCCATCCCGGCTGGGATCCGCCCAGCCGGGCGACCGCGATTCTGCTCTACACCCGCCCCGACGGGGGGAGCGGCATTTGCTCGGGCACGCTGCTCGATGATGCGGACCCCGCGACCCAGATCCCTTATTTCCTGACCGCGCATCACTGCGTGCCCGATCAGGCGCGGGCCTCCAGCCTGGAGACCTATTGGCTGTATCGATCTCTCGCGTGTGGCGGGTCGGTCGCTGACGCTCAGGCGGTCGCGGGAGGCACGGACCTGCTGTACACCGCCAGGCCAACCGACACCAGTTTTCTGCGGTTGCGTCGCGCGCCGCCGGCGGGGGTGGTCTTCGCGGACTGGCAGACGGCACCGCCAGCCGTGGGTACGGTCGTGGCGGGGGCGCATCATCCGCAGGGGCAGCCGCAGCGCATCGCCGTGGGCGTGCTGAGTGAGTCGCTGAGTTGTCTTGCCGTCGAGGACTGTGGCGCGGACCCGGACGCTATGGAGGAGCATTTTCTACGGGTGACTTGGTCGCAAGGCGTGACGGCGGGAGGTGGCAGCGGCTCGGGGCTTTTCCTGGGGTCCGGTGAACTGGTGGGCACCCTCTTTGGGGGATATAGCGGGTGCGACCATCCGAATGGACAGGAGGACTACTACGGGCGCTTCGATCTGGCCTATCGGGCCGCGCTCTACCGTTGGCTGAGAGCGCACTGACCAACCTGTGGACTTTCGCGGGGAACCAAACGATGCCATCTATCAAGAACTGGGTCCTTCCAACCTTGACCGCTGTCGTCCTGCTGCTGGGTTCGACGGTGCTAGCCGCCGCAGAGTGCGTTGCGACGCCACCGCCCGGTTCGGTCGAGCGTCAGGCGATTCTGGACGCACTCCGCGAGCACAGCGCGAACGCGGTCAACCGCGAGATCGTGTTTGTTGTCGGCGCGCTCAAGGTCTGTTCTGGCTGGGCCTGGCTGCACGCATTCCCCCAATCGCCCGAAGGACGTGACCGTTTTGAAGATATCTCCGCACTGCTGCGGAAGACGCACGGTCGATGGCACGTCGTCGAAATCCCCTGTAGCGAACCGGATAATCCCGAATGTCTCGGTGAGCCGGGCTATTTCGCACGGTTGAAACAGCGCTTTCCCGCCTTGCCGGAAGCGATCCTGTCTGAGTGAAACGGTGTGGGGACTGGAGAGCGAATGCCCGTCGTTCTACACTCGGTTTGGGTTGAGGTTTTATTCGATCCGAACCACTGCAACGAGCGGACTTGCCCAGGGTCAGCGAGATAGGAGTAAAAAGCGTGCAAACGATCAGAATCGACTTGCGCGATGTCGATCACATCGACATCCAGGGCCGAGGGCATTTTCTGCCTCCAGCGCCACCCAAGCGTCGTTTGGACGCTACGGAAAAAAAGGCGCTGGACGGCGCCCTCGAATTATGGAAGCTGTTCAATCCACAGGCGGAGATCTTTCGCACCCCGATCGAGCTGTCCGAGCATCCGCCCAGGGTGGACATCATCCCGCCCAGTCATGTGCCGGTGGGACTAACGCCAGCGTCCAAAGCCGCCGCGACACTGGCTCTCGGACTCAACGCATCCGCTTTCGCGGTGGTTGGCATCAGCGTCGGTGGTGGGCTCTACGGCTCAACGAACGGAGAACTCGGGGTCTACAACAGCGGCGGGCTTGGGCTCTGGAGCAACATCGGCGTCTCCGCCGGCCCTCAGTACACGTTCATCTTTGGTCCCCCGTCTGACTTCGGCGGCATCTCCTGGGGCGTCGGCTGCGACGTTGGCCCCGGCTTGGTGAGCGGCGGCGCGATGTTGCTGTTCAGCCTGCCGCCATTTCGCTGCCTCGGCTATTCTGTCAGCGTTTCCGTGGGAACCACGAGATTGCCATTCGATGTCACCGTTCAGGCAAGTTTAACCACCACCAAGCCGCTGCTCTATTTCAAATAAACACCTGCGCGGAAGCTCGGGATGCTGCCGCAGCAACATGAAGGAGATCCATCCATGCGTCTTCTGCTCAGAACCGGTTCGTCCGGCCAACCCGTGAGACACCTGCAGAGTTCGATCAATTTTCTCCAGATCGTCAGTCCGCCGTTAGCGGTCGATGGGATTTTCGGACCCAAGACCCAGGCGGCGGTCATCGCCTTTCAGCGCGCACTCCACCTGACCACGGACGGAATCGTCGGTCCCCTGACTGGCCAGGCTCTGGCGGGTACCCTGTTTCTCGCCATGATTCGGCCCGCGCAGCTTCGGGGCGTGATTAAGCCGAATTAACAGCTTCCTCGTCCTCAAAGGGCTTGTCGTGCATCCAGGGAATCGATCAGTGGTACTGCGCCTCAGCCGTGCATCCGCACCGTCCCGGAGACGATCCCCAGGATCTCGATTTCGTCATGGCGCAGATAGAGCGGTTCCATGTCGGGGTTGGCCGGTTGCAGGCGGATGCCGTTGGGCTCGACATAGAAGCGTTTGAGGGTCACGCGCTCGCCGTTGATCAGGGCGACCACGGTTTCGCCGTTTTCGGCCGTTTGGCGCTTCTCGACGATGATGATGTCGCCGTCCTGGATCTGATCGTCGATCATCGAATGTCCGCGCACGCGCAGCGCGTAGCTGTTTTTGGTGACCATCTGGCTTGGGACCGTGACGGTCTCATGGTCCTCGGGCGTTTCCACCGGACGGCCTGCGGCGACGTAGCCCAGAAGCGGGATTTCCGTGCCGGGTTCGGTCTCCAGGTCGAGCGGCTCCAGAATGGGATCCCAGATCAAGCGTGTGCGTTTGGGTATCAGGTAGGCGAGTTTCGGCATGCGATCACTCCGCGAGGCTGGCTGTTTTGACGTGTCGGGGCAGTACGACAAGTCTAGCCAACCGGAAAGACAACCGAAAGCAGACGGCAATTCGAGACGAGCGACTCATCTTTTCCGTCCCCAATGATTTACCCTTCGTGGCTTTTCCTCCAAGAATCCACGAAGCATGTTCAGATCTATCCGCCTGTTCGCACTGCCCGTCCTATTTTTCTCCCTGCCCGTACATGCCGCCTTTGACGCCTGTCTCGACCAGTTTCCGAATCGCACCCCGCCGAACGTCAGCACGAGCGCTGGACAGGTGCGAGACCTCTGCATGGACAGCTTCGCCATCCTGCACTCGGGCCAATCGAAGACGGCGGTTTACGTCGTCGAGCGGTTGAATCGTGTCCGTCTTGCGGAGGCAGACGAGGAGCGCACGGATCGGTTCTACGAAGAAGCCCGCTTACCGTCCTCCCATCGGGCGCGGCTGGCCGATTACCAGGGATCTGGACGAGACCGCGGCCACTTAGCCAGCGCTGCCGACATGCCGAATCCGAACGCGATGGCGCAGTCTTTTTCGCTGGCCAACATGGTGCCCCAGGCGCCCGAGAATAACCGGGGCATCTGGGCAAAGAGCGTGGAACAGGCGACGCGGAAATACGCGATGAGGGCCGAAGGCGATGTGTTCGTCTTCACGGGGCCTGTGTTCTCGAAGCCAGTCACGACGATTGGCAGCGGCAAGGTCTGGGTACCGACTAGCCTCTACAAATTGGTTTACGATCAGGCGCAAAATCGGGCTTGGGCGTTCTGGGTCGACAATCGCGATGCCAGGATGAGCAAGCCGATCAGCTATGACGAACTGGTCAAGCGGACAGGCATCGAGTTCTTGCCGGGCATCCAGGTCAGCGGTGGGATCGCTCAGAGTTCCACGCCTGCCGTGGCCCTGACCGCCGTGGCACCATCAACGACAGTGGGCTGCGGAAGTAAACGTACTTGCAAGCAGATGGTCGACTGCGCCGAGGCGAGGCATTATCTCAACGATTGCGGGGTGTCGTCGCTGGATGGGGATGGCGACGGGATGCCGTGTGCCAAGCTCTGCCGGTAGGCTATTGAACGCATTTTAACCCACGCCAACTCACACGACGGGAGCGAGACCATGGGCCTTTTAAGCGGATTGCTGGGCAACGCCTCCAGCGTCGATCTCGGCAAGATCACCAAGCAACTCGAACCGATCCTGGCCGACGCGGAAACGGTCGAGCTGGCCTTTCAACTCATCCGCGATCAGTTCGTTTTCACCAGCAAACGGTTGATCCTGATCGACAAGCAAGGACTGACCGGCAAAAAAGTCGAATACCTGTCGATTCCCTACAAGTCAATCAACCGGTTTTCCATCGAAACCGCCGGGCATTTCGACCTGGACGCGGAGATGAAACTTTGGGTCGGCAGCGATCCCACGCCGATCGTCAAGGAATTGCGCGGCAGCGAGAATGTCAGCGCGATCCAGAGGGCGTTGGCGACGGCGGCGCTGATGGGGTAAGCATTGTGCGGTGGCGGTTCAGTCTTTCCGGCAAAGAAGCAGGGTATTCAGCCATCGCTCATCTCCGCGCCCCGGTCGACGATCCGCCGTCGTCCAGGTGTCCCGCTCGCTGAATGCCGGTGACGCCGCCAGCAGCGCGGCCAGGCCCGTCTCGTTCAGATCGGTGAAGCGTCGCCCGCCGTGCTCGCGCTCGCCCTGTCCGTACTTGAACGAGGCGTAGAGCGTACCGTTCGGTTTGAGGGCCACCGCCAAACGTTCCAGCACCACGGGCAGATCTAACAGCGGCACATGCAGCAGACTGGCGCAGGCCCAGATGCCGTCGAATTCTCCGTGCCAGTCGATGTCCTGGAAGTGCTTCACCTGGACCGGCAGCCCGCAATGCGCGGCGGCGAGGGCCGCCAGGGTCGGAGATGCATCGAAGGCGGTGACGGCGTAACCACGCGCGAGAAAGGCGCGGGCATCGCGCCCGGAGCCGCAACCGGCATCTAGGATGTGGGCGGAGGCGGGCAGATGGGCGAGGAAACGCGCGTACAATGGCGCGAGATCGACGCCGACCGTTTCCGAGAAAAACGCCTGCGCGTGGTCTTCGTAGTGGGAATTCGAGACCATCCAGTTAGCACTCAACTTTGCGTTAATTTTCAACGGACCAATACGATGGATGACCAGCAAGCACAACGCATCGCCGACAATCTCCCAGGTTTCCTGCTGTCCCGCAATCCTGACCAGATTCGGGATGCGTTTCGCGCGCTGGTCTTCCTCGACGGACAGCGCATTCGCCACCTGGCCGAGCCGGTCATCGCCGAGACCGACATCCCGGATCTGCTGGAAGAGTTCGATGGCGATCTGCCACAGGCGCTCCACCGGTTCATGATGGACGTGTTTGTGGAAAGCGTCCTGGAGACGTTGCGCGAGAAAGCGCCGGAAGTCGACACCTCGGTTGAACACGATGCGGCGTCGTGGATTGAAGCGAACGCGGCGGCGATCACGGCGGCGAACATTGGCATCCTGGAAGCGGCGTTGCCGCACGAGCGCGTTCCCGTCCGGCGCACCCTGATCGAGTTCCACCACCAGATCGATTTCGAGGCGTGGGAAGCCGACCAAAATGCCACGATCCAGAGCGTCTGGGGGGACATCGAGACCCAGATCAAAGGGCGGCTGGCCAACGCATCGACCACTGCGGCGTCGTGACCGCCATTCTCCCGATGAGCTTGCCGGAAGCGCGTGGCCTGAACATTGGGGCGCTCGCCGGGCTGTTTCGGAACGTTACCAATTCCTATAAATTCGTGTTCTTCCTGGCGATCCTCGACTTGCTCAAGCGACACGGATTCGATGCGACCCGGCCCTATCCCTATGCCGAGATCACCATCGAGATGCTGGCGACCGCTTGGTTCGCGCATTCGTTTTTCAAGCTGTCGTTCGGCGCTCAGGACACCATCGCGAAAAAGCTCGATGCGCTGGACCTGGATTACCTGACGCACGCGAATCTCTTTGCCAATGACCGGCGTGCCCTGCGCGCGGCGTTGCAGGCCAGCGATCCCAAGGATTCGGGGAGGCTGATGGATTTCGTGCCTTACCGGCTGCTGATTCCCTTCCTTGAACCGCAATTGCGCGGGGTCGACAAGGCTGCCTGGACGATCTTCGAGAAGGCCATGCCAGCGATCGCCAACGCCCACTACGCCACCGCGCGCCCGCTCTATCGCTTCGACAACGACGACTACCGGCACTGCTCAGGCATCCTCTGGCATCCCGATTGGGTCGCCTATTTGAAGGAGCATTACGCCATCGTTCACGGTTGGGCGGCTTGGCACTGGCTTGGCTACATGCAGAAGCGCAACCCCACGACGCCCGGACTGGCGAACAAGCTTTTTCCGCCCGTGAAGCGCGATGCGCTGACGCGGCAAACCAAGTATTGGCGCACGATCCTCCAGCACCCGGACGGCCCCGCACTGCGCTGTATCTATTCCGGGGAACCGCTGTCTGTCGAACGGTTCGCCCTGGATCACTATCTACCCTGGTCTTTCGTCGCTCATAATCAGATATGGAACCTGATCCCAGCCCCGCCCGGCGTCAATTCCTCGAAGTCGAACCATCTCCCGAGCGAGCACTATTTCCAAGGCTTCGTGGCTTTGCAGCATCAGGGCTTGCTGATCGCCAGCCGGATCCTGACGGCGGGCCAGTTCGCCAAGCAGACTGAGGACTATCTCGCGGACCTGCATCTTCCGTCATCGGCGGCGCTGCTGGACCTCGAACAGTTGTCCCGTGCCTATGCGCAGAATATTGGCCCACTCCTGACCCTGGCGACCAACCAGGGCTTTACGTCTGATTGGCAGTACGCCCGCTGAGATCCCCATGGAACGCCTGAACGACCCCAGCCTCATGCCCTTGCCGCATCCTGTGCGCTTCGATGCCGCCTCGGGAACGCAGCCGGACACGGGACTCTACGAGCATTACGGGATCATGGGCACGTTGCGCCCGTACCTGACCGACGCGACCGCCTCGACCGAATGGATCATCAATCATTGTCCAGGGATGCTGGATCTGGCGATGGCACATTTCGGCGTGATGGCTGGGCAGGACATGGGATCGTTCATCCTGACGCTGACCCGCTCCCGTCTACGGGCGCATGGCGATCCGATCCTTCAGGTCACGCCGGCACTGCAATCGATGTTGGCGGAAACCGATCTGGCCGAAGACCTGCCCGTCAGCTTGCTGCGCGGCAGCGCGCCGTTGGCTTTCGTGGAGTTCGCCCGTCCCAATCTGCTGCGGGTGCCGAACCGTTTTACCGGGCTGCATGAATGCGAAGGGGTCTACATCGGCGACTACCGTTTGCCGCCGTTCTATCATGAGATTTTGGGGCAATCCGATCGCGTTCGCGCCCTCGGTCTCGATACGACCAAGCCCATCCGTGCGATCGAGATCATGATCATCGGCTCGCCCATGGGAAAAGCGCACGCCCTCGACGATGCGTCCCAGGATCTCTTGCTGCTGATCCAGGATGAGGACGAGAGCCTCAGCGCCGTATTGGATCGCCATATCCGCTACTACAACGCGCCGGAAGCGTACAGCCATCCTGGATTGACGCCGTTCAGTCCAGATGAGGTGGCGATGACGCGACCGGTGATCTTCGAGTTAGCAAAGATCCTGCTCTATCTGACTCTCCCCGAGGCCGAACGGCTGGAGATCCCCGAGCGCTCGGACCTGGAGCGGCGTCTGAAAAAGTTCGGAAAGCTCACGGCCAAACGGCGCGAGCGTTTGGCGAGTGCCTATGATCGGATCCTGATCGGTCCCCGGACCTTGCCGGAAACTGACGCCGGCAATGCTGACGAGAGCCATCGCAGTCCGCGACCCCACTGGCGGCGCGGTCACTTACGGCGTATCCGCTACGGCGAGGGTCTGGCGGAAAGCCGCTTGGGCTGGATTCGTCCGGTGCTGGTCAACGCGACCGAGGCGTTCAGGGCGGTGAATGGCAAACCGTCTGTCGGGCAGTAGTAACATGGCTGTCAGACAAGAAGACCAGTCTCGCGGCGAGGGTTTTTCCCGCCGATCCAATCACCGTGACTCGCCCATCTCATCTCGGACGATTTCAGGGGTCCATTGGTTTGATGGCGTGGATCACGGATGGGAAGCCGCCGCCTTCAGGGTAGAAAAGGCATCACAGGGATGAACACGAAAATGCGCCGACTGTCGGCAGAATCTTCTACTCACCGAAACCTGGTGGCTGAAAGACGCGGGGAGCTGCCAGCTAACCTCCTGGGCTCAGTGACGCTTCCGTCCCAGTTGCGGGCAGTGGCACTTTCTCCGTCGACGTCTGAAGTCCAGTGAACAGCCGACGCTCGCCCTGTGCGCGAGCTACATATACCGCCCCCCGGAACTCGTTCCTATAACTCCCGGTTAAGCTCGACTTTGGCCATTTTTTGCAGCACCCCAGCCGGGTAACTGCCTATAAAATCATGAGGGCGGAAAATTAGAGGCGGTCGGGAGACCGAAACGCGGAAATTGGACCCTCGCTACTCTTTGGGGGGCTTCGTAAGCGTCTGATCCAAAAGATTTGCTGGTTAGTGAAAATGGCCAAAGTCGAGTCAAGAGGAGAGGTCCTGTATTTGATAATCAGACATGCCGGCCGAGCTAAGAACCTGAAATGGTATAGCTTCAGTAATAACTTCCGCCTGGATGTCAGGTTAGCTGTTTTTTAATCAGATGGCCGTAAGCGATGCGATTTCGCTTTCTTCAGGAAGATCGTTTTTCTCTCTGAAAACGACAGTGTGAATCTTTTTTCCAGACCGAGCGCAGACGTACATGTAAATGTCATCACCGACTTTGGCGAACTCGTACTTAATATTCGTATTATCTCTCTCTTCATCAACCGATCCGTTGCTCATAAATACCGAGGGTTGCAACACAAGCAGTCGCTGACTCGTAGCGACGAACATATATTGCTTTGGCGGCAAAAGACACTGAAAATCGATACAGGAAATGATCTTCTCGTCAGTTTTTAGCAGCCAGCGCAACGGAGCTACATTTTGCAAAATCTGAATTTCGCTAGGCTCTGGAAAGATGTGCCCTACGAATCGCTCCTGCACTTCTCCTATTAACTGACGGAGTTGAACAGCCGCGTTTCTTGTAATCTCCTTTTTTTTGTTGCGCCCCCAAATAGTCAGACCGAGTGAACCAGGGCATTCCATGATCAGTGAGAAATACCGCCAGAGTGACTCTAAGCTTGGCTCCAGCGTCTCACGCATGGCACCCAAATCACGTTTCGCGTGATCCTTAACTGTTTCTGCAACTGCTCCCTCAGACGCATTAGAATTATTTCTTCTCAGGTTGCGAGCAACACGCAAGGCCCAATAGCTGTAAAGACTTTGAAATGCTACAATTAGAGTAATTAGATCTTGAACTAAGGATTCACCGTGTTCGTTCATCCACTGGAGTCGATCTTTTAATAATTTCTTCTCGTTGAGATCAGCGACTCTCATCTTTACCCGGCGCTCGACATCCCTGCGTAACCTGTCGAGTTGGTTTTCCATTTCCGGGCTAAAGCCCTCCCATACCGCGTCGGATACCTCTCCTGCGCGATTCGCTTCAATTATTGCGTCGCGTAGCCGTTTCGCTCTCGAAGCTACGTCGCTCCTTTGATCTGTAACTATTTCGTTAAGAATTTCTGTCGAGACCTCTACAGCTTTTGCAGCCAGGCCCTCAATCCGTCCTAACTGCCATTGCAGCGCCATCAGAGTCAACGCGACTCCTGCGCTTGCAGCAACCGCTAAGGGTGTGGCAGCGCCGGCAGGTAGCCATTGAAGGGTTCCGACGAATTGTCCACCGGATCCTGATAGCGCTCCAATGTTCCAGCCAGCGCTTTGAAGCGTCTTTGCGCCACCGTCTAATAGTGCGAGCGTCTCTGGCGAAAGTCGCACTAAGCCATGAGCCTGGTATGCCGCTTGAGCGACTTGGGCAACCAAGTTGGCGGTAGATGCAGACTGCCCGACGGTTTGCCCGAGGGACGCCTGACTTTGCTGGGACGTCGGGGGGAATTCGATCGCTTTACCGAGAGCATCCAGAGCGTCTGAAGGCATCAGTGTAAAGTCGTATAATTCGCCGAAGGAAATATCCGTCTTGCTGTCAGCGGGGGCGAACAGGACGCAGACCCCCTTCTCCTCCGTGGCAACCAACCAACCCTTCGGCTCTTCTCTCCCCGGGTGCACGATTGCATGAGGCTCCGCAGTCACCACAGCCGGCTGCCCTTCACGGGGATTATTTTTGCGCGTATGTCTTGACATCTTTGTCCTTCATCCTTTAAGGGGTTTCCGAGCTTACCTGATTGTCGTTATCAGTGCATTTTGCAGAATTTTTCTATAGGAAAATGCGGAACTTATCGGCAGAATGCTCCTATAGTTCATCGCTCCTTATGCGTTTCAAACAGGTTCCGAAAGCATCTAACGGCCAGCGCTGATGCCCTGGGACGCGGCACGACGAGGGCGCCTGCGGAATTGCGGGGGATTGCGGTGACAGTTTAATTAACTCGAGGCATCCGCTCGCATCGTCGAACTAGGGTAAGCCAGATCCCGTGTGTCCGCTATGCATTGGTCTCCCGGCACTAAACGCCGCACCCTCTTTGACCGCTCCCCGCGTTTAAGCGTCACTGAACTCAGAAGGATGGCTTAGATCCGCGCGGAATCCAGGTTATTTGGCGTGGTGTCGGCAACGTCGAGCGGGAGCATCGGGCATGCGCGTTGAGCGGACATTCCCGCCTCGCCCCGCCGTCGACCGCATGAAGAGTCACCCATTGGAAATGCCGCCAACGGGCGTCCTCGGGACGACAGGATCCGGCCTCGTTCCTTCGCTGGACGACTCCTGGTAGCCACGTTGCCGCCGTCGCTTCTGAATAGCATCGAGGCGCTCCAACCCCGCGGCATAGGATGGGACATAAACGACGCGCATCCGTCCCCGCCGCGAACCCAAGCCGCCCCAGACCAGGATCAGGGTCCAGTCGTCGAACAGATCCTGCACCAGCTCCGCTTGGTAATAACGCCCCTTCTCCGGATGGATCCAGCGGTTCATGAAGCGTAATCGATCCAAACCATGGGAAGAACCGAAACCGTCCCAGGCGATCCATCAATCCGCGTGAAAATGGCATCGGTTGAGGAAGATGAGGGAACAGGTCACCCGAATCAGACCCTAAATCCGAAAATCGTCGTAGTTTTTGCCTTTGATCCAGCCCGGCGCACGGCCATGACCATTCCAGGTTTTGCCCGTTTCTGGGTCTCGATACATCAGAGCAGACTTCTCTGCGGCTTGACGTTGACCACGTTTCTTTTTGGCTGAGAAAAGATCGTCCGCCGTGAGTTCATACTTATCAACGAGTGCGCGGATCTCTTTGAGGACATTCTTACGTTCGCTCGCACGTAATTGCTCGATCTGCTGTTCTAGTGTTTTCTGTTGCGCAAGCAGTTCGTCGAGTGTCGTCATTAAGTAAATCTCAAATAGAAGAAAGGAATGATAATATAGACGATACGCGACGGAAAATCATCTGGATTGAGATGCTCTCACATCATTCACGCGCTCCCGTAGTTCCTTGCCGGGCTTAAAGTGCGGGGCATACTTTCCGGATGTCATGATGGTTTCCCCGGTTTTGGGATTGCGGGCTAAACGGGGCGGCCGATAATGTAGTGAGAAACTTCCAAAGCCCCGGATTTCGATCCGCTCGCCGGTGGCTAATGCCTCGCGCATCTGATCTAGGAGTGCCTTCACGGCGGCTTTCACATCGGTTTCCGCCAAGTGCTCCTGATCGCTGGCGAGGTGTTGGATGAGTTCGGATCGCGTCATTCCGATTTGTTCCGGCACACAAGAAGGTCACGAGTTTAACGTCCCTCGATGAGATCGGATAGCCGAAACCGCTGGCCGCTCAAATGAATTGGAACGCAAGAAGAGCAGGGATGACTTTCGGATTGTTATAGCGGGAGAAGGGAGAGAAAACGGGAAGCGCTAGGAGCGGAGAGCGATGTAACCGCCACACCAATGCAGGGAGTCGCTCGAAAGGAGGCGGCTAATTTCACGACGACGTTTCATTACGTCCATAGCATGACCATGTGAGGGCAGGCGCGGTTCTCGATCTCAAGAATCTGGCCATCGAATGTTCAGTCTGATCCTTTGGGTGACGCTGGCTCAGCGTTCCGGTCTGTCCGCTGTTGGAGTCCACGACCGATGACGCATCATTTCAGTGAAGGACATTTGCCATCAGGAGAGAGACGTTGGCCAAATACCGGCTGAACGACGCGCATCTCTGCCTGGCTAAAAAGAAGGCCGCCTAAATCAACGCCTGAGGTTCACGCGCCCATGTTTCGCTTCATCCATGCCGCCGATCTTCATTTGGACAGCCCACTCCAGGGCCTGCAAGCGCATGATGGCGCGCCGCTGGAGGTGCTGCGCGGTGCGACCCGGAGGGCCTTCGAGAATCTGGTTCAGCTCGCGATCGACGAACGGGTTGATTTCGTAGTCATTGCCGGCGACCTCTACGATGGCGATTGGAAAGACTACAGCACGGGTTTGTTCTTTCGGGGCCAGATGGCCCGGCTCAATGCCAGTGGCATTCCGGTCTACCTGATTGCTGGGAACCATGATGCAGCTTCGGTCATCTCGAAGAAGCTTAGCCTTCCCGACAACGTGCGGGTGTTTTCCACGCGCACCACGGAATCGTTCGAGGTGCCCGGGCTGCCAGCGGTCATTCATGGACGTGGATTTCCCAAGCGCGCCGTCCCCGAGAATCTGGCCCTGGACTATCCGTCCGCCATACCGGGCAAGTTCAATCTGGGCCTGCTGCACACCAGTTTGACGGGGCGCCCCGGCCACGCGACCTACGCGCCCTGTTCCGAGCAAGACCTGCGCAGCAAGGGCTACGGCTACTGGGCGCTGGGGCATGTTCATCAACCAGAGGTGATTAGCCGAGACCCGTGGATTGTCTTTGCTGGCAACTGCCAGGGACGGCATGCCCGCGAAACCGGGCCGCGCGGCTGTTGCCTGGTCAGTGTGAATGAAACCCTCGACGTCGAAACCTTGGAACGGCGCACGCTGGATGTGGTGCGCTGGCAGGATGTGCGGGTGGCGTTGGACCAGGTGGAGAAGGAAACCACAGTGACTCAGCGCATTCACGAGGCCATTGCCGAGGCCGCGACGATGGCCGAGGACCGCTTGTTGGCCGCCCGGATCACCTTGACCGGGGCAAGCCCGCTGCACGGCAGCCTGCACCGCGAGGCCCAGCGCTGGAGGGCCGAGATTCTGGGGATCGCACAGGACTTTGGCGAGTCCACGGTCTGGGTCGAGCAGATCAAAGTCGCAACATCACCGGTGTATGACCTTGGCCAGCTGGCGGAGCGCGACGCCCTGACCAAGATTGTGCTGGAAACGCTGGAGCAGGCGACCCACAGCCCGGATGACTTGCCGGACGACATCGTCGAGATGCTCAATGTGCTGCCGGTGGACGTGCGGGCCGAGGTGGAAAGGGAATGGGAGATGGACCAGCGCGCCGCGCTGATGGCGGATGTCCGAGCGATCATTTTAGATTCGCTCCAAACGGAAGGAGGAACGCCCGCATGAGATTCCAGCGACTGCACATTTCCGCGTTTGGCCCCTTTACCAACCTGGATCTTTCGTTTCCCTCGGAGGGGCGCGATCTGCATCTGATCTATGGGGAAAACGAAGCCGGCAAGAGCTCCCTGCTGAGAACCATCCGCGATCTGTTGTTCGGCATTCACGTCCAATCCCCTGACAACTTTCTGCACGACTACAAGCAGCTGCTGGTTCTGGGCGAGATTGAAAACCGGGCGGGTGAACAAATGGTGTTTCAGCGTCGCAAGGGCAACAAAAACACCCTTTTGGACCGGGATGGAAATCCCCTGCCGGACAATGCCCTTCAGCCGTTCCTGGGAGGTGTTGATCAGGCCCATTTTTCAGCGATGTTTGGTTTGGGCAGCCGGGAACTTCGCGAAGGTGCTATGCAATTGCTCAAGGGAGAGGGCGAAATCGGTACCGCACTCTTTTCTGCAAGCCTCGGAGGAACGCCGATCCAGCGTGTTCTGGATGTCCTGGTTGAAGAATCCGAGCGGCTCTTCAAAGGCAAGAAAGCCAGCGTGTCGATCAGACCGGCAGTGCACCAACATAAGGATTTTGTGAAGCAAAGCCGCGAGGCTACGGTTAACGCCGAGACATGGGATCAGCTGGAAAAGGATCTGACGCAACAGGTAGCAGTCCAACAGACGCTGGAGGACGAGATTAACGCAATCGCGCGCGAGCTTGCCTGGGTTGAACGCTGTGAGGATGCCTTGCCAAGCGTCGGACGTTTGAGCGACGACAGACGATCGCTCGGCGAGCTTCCCCCAATGCCGAATGTCGCCAGTGATTTTGTTGAACGGGCGCGCTTGGTTCGCCGCGCCGTCGCCAGCTCCAGCGATCATGTCAAGACGCTGACCACCCAGATCAGTCAGCTCGAAGCCCAACTGGCTGGCTGTGCCAACTCCCCGAGTGTCCTGGCTGAGTCGGAGGCGCTGGACTTCCTGCATCAGGAACTGGGGGTGTATCGCGAGCAGAAGAAAAGGCTTGCAAGGCTGAAAGAAGAACTAGCAGGCATCGAACTGGTCTTGCGAGTGGGAATGAAAAACCTGGACATCTCGGGTGAACTGCCAGCCCTGGAAACCTTACGCCTGAGCCGTGCCGTGCAGCTGAGTTGCGAGGAGGCCGTAAATGCCCTACGGGGCGCGATGAAACAGCATTCCGAGAATGCGGCCACGGTCGAAGCGTTACAGACAGAGATTGAGAATGATAAGACCGAGTTGACCCTGCTCCCGGAAACCGACCTGACGCCGCTGCGAGAGGCTCTCGCGGAGGCTGCAGAAGCGACGGAAGCCAATAAGACGCTGGCCGCAAGCCAGGCGGAGGTCGAGAACCTGATCCGCATGGTTGCCACCGAACAGGCGCTGGTGCCGGGTGTCCCCGAGGATCCGGACGCCGCCACATGTCTCGCCGTTCCCGCACCCGCCACCATTCGTAAATTCCGTGAACAGTTTGACCGCCTGGAGCGCGACATCGATCAGGCCGACAGGCTTGCCCGAGACGAGGAGCGAAAGATCAAGGAATTGGAGGACGAATTGCGCCGTCTTGAGCGGCGCGGCGCGTTGCCATCCGATGAGTCCCTCGGGCGCGCCAGGGAGCATCGCGACCACGGTTGGCAATTGGTCCTTGCGGAATGGAAGGGGGACGGAGCGAAGGAACCGTTCGACCCTGATGTGCCGCTGGAGGACGCCTTCCCGCAAGCGATCCTCAAGGCGGACACCATCGCCGATCAATTGCGACGGGATGCCGAAGCCGTTGCTCAGGCTGAAGAAAAGCGTCTCCAGATCCGAAGCAGCCAGAAAACGATCATCGAGGTGAACGAGGCGCTCGCTTCTCACTGGGATGCGGTCGCGACATGCCAGGCGGCGTGGGAGGCGGAATGGGCGCTAAGCGGTATCACCCCCCGTTCGCCCGACGAGATGGACGACTGGCGTGAACACTGGATTCGCTTCAGAGAGACGGTCACCAGGCTGAGAGACGCCGAGGCCGCTTGCCGTGCCAGGAAGACCAAGGTTCAGGCCGCCAGAGACACGCTGGCGACCGCTTTGATGGCGTCTCCCAACAAATCGTTTTCCGTGCTGTTCAAGGAGGCCGTAGACCGTGTTCAGAAAGGGGAAGTATCGACAGGGCAGCGCAACGCCATCGGTAAGCGCCTCGAACATCAGAAAAAGACCCTGGCGGGACTGGATCGAAAGTCTGTCGAGCTGCTTGGCGCGGTCGCAACGGCAAAGGCAAACTGGAAGTCGTGCTGTCGGACCGTGGACCTGACGGAAGACACGACGCCGGAATCAGGTCTGAGATTGCTTCAGGAACGGAAGGATCTCCTCGCGAAATTTGACACTTGGCGCAAACTGTCCGACGAAGCCGGGACCACCGCAGTCGCGATCAGTCAGTATGAACGTAGTGTTGCTGAAAAGGCGATCACGCTGGAGATTGAAGCGGACCTGACGGAAGGGCAGGAGGCAGGTCTGTGGAAGGCGCTTTCGCAGGCTCGGAAAGCGCAGGCAGAGCATGATCAACTTATGATTCAGATGTCAAGCGCGAACGCTGAGCTGACGACCGCGAGACAGACGGAGGCACAGACGTTACAAGACCAGGCAGAATTGATGCGATTGTCCAACTTGGAGATGCCGGAAGAACTGGAGCCGCTGCTCGCCAACCTGGAGAAGCGCAAGGCCATACAAGACCGGATCGATGGCCTGAGAGAAACGCTCAGCGCGCTCGCTAGAGGCCAGGGGGTAGATGAGTTTATCGCGCTGGTTCAAGCCGAGAACGCGGATGACTTGCCGCAACGCAAGGTCAGTCTGGCAGGCCGAAAGACCGATAATACCCGGCTCATGCAGGAACTGCAGGCCAAGTTGACCACGTTGAATCAGGCAAAGAACGCACTGGAAAAGGCCGGGGACGCGGCTGCCGATTTTCGCCAGCAGGCGGAATCCGTGGCGGCGACGTTGAAGCAGGACGCGGCCCGATTCATCCGTCTGCGGTTAGCGGCCCATTTCCTGCGAAATCAAATCGAACGGTTTCGGGAGGAAAACCAGGGGCCACTACTGGAAAAATCCGGGCAGGCGTTCAAGCAGATGACTCAAGGCGCCTTTGACGGTCTCGCGGCGACATTCAACAACGAGGATGTCCCGGTGATGGTTGGCCGCCGGGTGGGCGGAGCCACCGTGCCGGTGGAAGGAATGAGCGATGGATCCCGCGATCAGCTCTACCTCGCTCTTCGTCTCGCCGCGATGGATCGTTATCTGGAGGACTATGAGCCGATGCCGCTCATTCTGGATGACTTACTGATTACTTTCGATAATGAACGAGCCAGGGCGATCCTTCCGCAGCTCGCGGATCTCGCCCGGCGGACTCAGATATTCCTGTTTACGCATCACGCTCATCTGGTTGAGATCTGCCGGGAGACGGTGGGTGAGGGTCAGTTCAAGCTCCACAATCTCAGCCGCGGTTTTCATCACCCGGGCTGAAATATGTGCCAATTCAAGTTATTTTCGGTCCAGGTCGCACGATGCGGGATAGCGGCTTTGCGCCTGCTGACCCAATTACGGCAGCCAGAGACAGGTATTGTTGATGTGTACACATGAAGTCGCGCAAGCATGTCCGTATGCTGAGATAGATGCAACCATGCCTATCCGCTTAGCTCCCAAGATGGTCGATCTTGGGTAGCGCCACTCGTGCCAAACACGGAGATGTGTTACCCCGCCTCGCAACGCCTTGCATTAATGTAAGTTCCCGCCCTGCACGGCGGTCCGAAACACGTATCGAGTTTGGCCATCCGCCAGAAACTTGGCTTGGGAGACAACCGGATAGGCATGGAGAATTCCTTGACGCCCTTCATCGTCATCGTCTTCGTGCTGGTCTACCTGGGGATGCTGCTCGGGGGGCTGCCCTGGCTCCAACTCGACCGCACCGGCGTGGTGCTGCTCGGGGCCATCGCCCTCGTGGCCACCGAGGCGGTTCCGCTCGATCAGGTGTGGCAGGCGGTGCATCTGCCGACGTTCGCCCTCCTGTTTGCCTTCATGGTGATCTCGGCACAACTGCGCCTGAGCGGTTTCTACGACTGGACGATCAGGCGCCTGGACCGTCCGGCGCTGTCGCCGCCGGCACTCCTGGGGGCCGTGATCGCGGTCGCCGCCCTCCTGTCGGCGATCTTCAGCAACGACATCGTGTGTCTGGCCATCGCGCCGGTGCTCGCCCAGGTGTGCCTGCGGCGCCGTCTCGATCCGATTCCCTTTCTGCTGGCGCTCGCCTGCGCCGCCAATCTCGGTTCGGCGGCGACCCTCATCGGCAATCCGCAAAACATGCTGATCGGCGAGACGCTCCGGTTGGGATTCGCCGACTATCTGGCCACGGCCGCGCTCCCGGTGATTCTGGGGCTAATGGCAATCTGGGGCATCATCGGCTGGAGCGGTCGCGGACAGTGGCAGCGCGACGCCGGGCCGAGCGAACCGCGCGAATGCCAGCGCATCGAAGATCGGGGGATTGCCTTCGACCGCTGGCAGACGTTCAAGGGGCTGACGGTCGCCGGCGTCCTCTTCGCCGCGTTTCTCTGGGCACCCTGGCCACGGGATCTGCTGGCGCTCGCCGGGGCCGGGCTGCTGCTGACGAGCCGTCGGCTACACTCTCGTCACATGCTGGGCTTGGTCGATTGGCAACTGTTGATCCTGTTCGTCGGCCTGTTCATCGTCAATCATGCGCTTCAGCAGACAGGACTGCCGGCGCGGGTGGTCAGTGACTTGGCACAGGCCGGGCTGGACCTGCAGGCACCTCTCCCGCTCTTTGCCGCCAGTGTGCTGCTCAGTAACCTGGTCTCCAATGTCCCGGCGGTCATGCTGCTGTTGCCGGTGGCGACGCATCCGCTCAGCGGTCCGCTGTTGGCGCTCTCCAGCACCCTGGCGGGGAATCTGTTGCTGATCGGCAGCATCGCCAACCTCATCGTGGCGCAGGCCGCCGCGCAGCACGGCATCCGCCTGGATTGGCGCACCCATGCCCGCGTCGGCATCCCGGTCACCCTCGTGACCCTGGGGATTGCGGCGCTGGCGCTTTGGGTTCAGCAAATGCGCTAGCATCCGAAACAGGAGACAAGAGGAGGAAAGAGCATGAATGATCGCAGACAACCACCGCGACCTTTCGCCGGTGCGTTACTCGGTGCCCTCATCGTGGCAACCAGCATGGTTAGCGCCGATCCCGCCGTCGATTCGATCCTGTCGCGCATCTATGACGGCTACGACCAGCAAAACGCCTGCTGGCGTGCCCGCTCGGAGACGCCCGGTGGGTTTTGCTGTCTGAAAATCGATCGTCAGGATCGCATCGAAACGGCCAGCGGTCAGCGTCTTTATGTCTTGCTGGCCGGCGGATGCTTTGACAGCGAGGGAAAACCGGAAGACACACATGTCAGTACCGGGATGATCGGTGCACTGGCGATCGGAATCGGACCGAACGAAATCAGTATCTTAGCCGGGGATCCACGCATGCCGATGGGATCCTGGGGGACGGCTCCAACCGACTGGACGCTCGTGAAGCTGGGACCAGCGGATTATTGGGGTTGGCTCAACACCCTTGGCTATACCGGGCAAGGACGCACGGAAAGCGTCTATATGATTCTCGCGCCCTATGGAAAGCGGATTCGCGATCTGGGCGGCATCAAGGCCGGATTTGATGATGCGGGTGCTTGTGTCGAGGAAGACCACTGCCCGTCAACCGCTCTTGAAACCAAACTCGATATCGACAGCCTCCAACTTGATGCCAAGGTCTTTCCCTTGCTGATCACGCTCACTGGACAGATCGAGGGGCGACCGATCGCGCCCAAGACCTGGACGTTACCATTCGATCCCGATTCCTGGACCTATGTCGAACCGGACGATTGGCCGCTCGCCGCCGATGAGTGAAGCGAGCAACGCTCAGGAGCTTTCCGCGATGCCATTGACCGACCGCCGCCAGGGCTACGCTTACGCTGGTTTCCAGTTCTCGGAGGATGGGACCGTGGCGCACGGTGGCGGGATCGCCTATCGCGAGCGGCCCTTTCCCCCCAGCGCCCGCCGACGTTTCCGGCTCTGGCTGGCGGTGGTGCTGCTCGGCACCTTCCCCGGCATCCCGCTGCTGGCCGCGTCCGGGCTGCATGAGCGGCTCTTCTGGATCGTGATCCCTTTTCTCGCGCTGGCCTACTGGCTGCACCGACTCATCCATGCCTGCCCGCGCTGCGGCGGAGCCTCGCGGGTGCTCAAGACCCCGCATCACGGCGCGCCGGTGCTTTATCTCTGCCCACGCTGCCGCACCTTCTTCGAGCATGGGGAGATCGAGGGCGGATGACCGTGGAAATGAGTCGGACGTCCTGACCAGGCGGCTTTTCCGATCGACTTGGTCGATTCATCGAAGCCTGCGCGCCATCGGCACACTGCTGGTGGCGCTGGGCATGTTCCTTCACAACAATCGCTTCAGGCCGTCAGCCGCACGACGGCTTGACGGAGCGACGCAGACCGCCGGAGATGCGCGATGACACGCTGGGTCATGCTGATCGTCGCGTCGCTGCTGGCGCTGCCGGTCGGGGCGCGTGAACCGAAAGACCGCGACCAAGACCGCCGCGACAAGATCATTCGTCCCTTGATTCCTGGAACGTCCGCGCCGGATGACGGTGCTCCAGCGGTCATCATCAAGAATGGGAAAGTCTACGATCTGATTCCGGGGACGCATGTACCGAATGATGGCTCGGGTCGCTCTATCATCCAGGGGCGATGACCGTATCACCCCGCGCGTCAATTCAGCCGCGATGGATGGCGGCCGGCCTTGTTAACCGTCTGTGCTATCTTCGATTCGGCTAGGTCTGACACGGTGAATCTCCCGGCCGTCACCTCGTCCGCGAGGCGCGTGGGTGGTTAAATGGGGAGCTGTAGGGAGTCCCCAGCCTGGCTCTTCCCTTTTCGGTAAAGCCCAGCGGCCTTGAGCGTCGGCGCTGCCGATCACGGTCTTCTCGAAAGCTATAAGCCGTGTGCTATGCTCGATTCATGGGCGGCGCTTGGCGGACGTTTATTTCGGGGGCGCTTGGCGCAGCATCGATTACCGCCCGCCGATAGTGCCTTGATGACCAGGCCAACCAGCCCGGTCGTCGACTGTCTCGAAACAAGCCCTTGTCGATCAATTCTCGCGGCGATAGCCGCCCTGACGGTCAATACGGCAGGGTGTCCAGAACCCGGACTGGGCGGGGTGCAACGGTCGAAAGGCGAGCCGACCGGACCAGGGCCGCAGGGTTTTCCGGGTGTACCCCATCATCGATCGGGCGCAAGTCTTGCCATCACGCAAGCATCGCCTAACGGGCCGCTCAAGGGCGAACCCCGCAAACGGCGCGGCACTGATTCTGCAACGCCGTGCCAGCGTGGCCGCTTGACCGATTCGTTATGCGGTGAAGAAGTGAGCACGAGCAGCAGACTGCCCCTGGCCTCGCCATGATCACAGTCTGCTTCGCTGTCGAAGCGCTGCCTGACCCCCGCGAAGCGCGCGCTGTATTGCGCCCTTCGCGCGCGCCGGCCCCTCGGACGTCGTCGCACGAGTGCTCAATCGAAAGCTGAGGACCACTTGGGGTCAACCGTTCATCGTGGCGAACCGTGCTGGTGCCAATGATAACCGCCATGGCCGTGTCGACGGCGCCGGTTGAGTACACCATCCTCTGCATTCAACTTGATTGCTCAATGCGAAATCTGATCCGAAAGTTCCAGTCTTACTGGCTGGCTGATGCCAGTTTCGTCACCTTGCTGATCATGCTCCTTGCCGCCGTCTTCGTACTCCCGGTCATCATGGAACTCAGTGGTCACGGAGTGCTGCTGTTCAATGTCCTTTTGCTCAGCGTATTTCTTTCAGGGATCTTCTCGACGCGCAGTGTGGGGCTCATCTCCCTCTCCGCACTTTTGTTCAGCGTTCACCTGGCTTTGCGAATCATTCGCTTCGGAGAGAACCCTTATTCATTCTTTATCTTTGAGAATGTCATCGGCATCGCCAACACGTTGGTCTTTATCTTCATCAATCTCAGGCTGCTGTTCCGAGACCAGAGCGTGAACGCCTACCGGATTGTCGGAGCGGTAAATGTTTACCTCTTGTTGGCACTCATGGGAGCGCTGACTCTGGAAGTCATTCATGCCGTGACCGGTGCTTCCATCGGCGGTCATGTCGTGCTGAATGGGACGGACGATGACTATGTTCACTTCATTTATTTCAGCCTGACTTCGCTCACGACCGTGGGCTTCGGAGACATTTATGCGGTCAACACGGCCGCGAGGATGCTGGCGACTTTTTTATCCACTCTCGGCGTCCTGTTTCCGGCCATCGTCATCGCTCGTCTGGTCGGATTGGCTTCCAGCCAGCGTTGATTGCTCATTCGCGGCGAACTGGGGCCACAGGTGAGCGCCCGGCTCGGCCCTGCCGGTCAGCCGATAGGTGCATGTTACCCTTGAACTGTCACGATCCCTTGTCATTAGGAGTTTGACGGCGTTTCCACCAAACCACGGAGTTTCGAGCATGTCAGAATCACTTCTGGAGACTCGCCTGAACGGAACGGTCGATTGGTTCGAGGCCGGTTCCGCCGTGTTCGAGGGCGTGACCGAGGATCCCGCGTCGTTGCCCCCCCTCAACGACAGGCAGGCCCAACGGTCTTGGTTGGCGGGCTTCCTCGCGTCTTGGTCCGAATGGCTGGACCGTCGGGGGCTTGCGCTGTCGGATGAACGGGAATCCGAGACCTTGGATGATCGCCTCACCCGGACCTTGCGCGACCGTCCCGAGTTGCTGCGTCAACTGCGCTCCTATCGTCTCGGCTCACAAAGCTGGTCTGAGCACTAAACCAAATTGTCAGACTCTCGCCGCTGGTTTCTGGATTCCGGGAGTGGAGATCGCGCAAAGGGTGTGCAGGGTCGGCATTGGAGGGCCGATTTTGTGATCGCGGTCACGTACTTTGTGGACGGAACGGAGGACTATCGCCATGCGTCAACGGCGCGTCGGTTTCGCCGCCCGGACGGTTGCTCACAGATCATTTCCCTGTGCGGCGGTTGCCCGGAAGCGACGCATGACAAATGTCGTTACATGGATCAAAAGGGCAAGTTTATGCTTCAACGAAACGACACCATGCGCCGCGCGGTAGGAAAGATGCCCGCTGGTGCTCTACCGCTCCAAGCGGATTTATCCGATATCTAAAGACGATCTACGGGGAGCATCGATGAAGAAAAATTTCAGAGTTATTTACAAAGACAAGATTGGGAACTCGTTATCAAGTCAAGCATCGACAATTGTCAAAGCAACATCCGCAAGTGAGGCGCGAGGTATGGTCATGGCTAGCTCTGCTGGCCGAGAGAGGGTGATTATTTCTGTCGAGTAAAAGTAGCGCGGTAGCAAGGTAGGAGGGGTAGAGTGGCCATGCGATGATGCTGATCTTTAGCGCAATAGCTAATTGGCCACGAAACCCATAATGCCTAACAATCGGTTCAAGAGCGGACCCCGCAGACGCGCCGGAGCTTATTCTGCAACGCCGTACCAGCGGGGCCGCTTAACCGATTCGTTAGTGCGCCAAGCGAAGCTTGGCGCTTCTTGCCGGGTGCAAGTCCCGGTCGGGCAAGGGTCAGCCACCCACCCGTATCGAGTGTTGCGCCTCTGGCGGAGCGCGGCGAATGGTCGAGAGACTGTT
>NZ_NHSQ01000047.1 GCF_016653465.1 Thiocystis minor
CTTCGGCGTGAGGGCAATAGAGGGTACGATAGCCGGCGGCGCGTACCTTGAAGGCGAGGTCGGTGTCTTCGTAATAGGCCGGGGCGTATTCGTCGCTCAGTCCGCCCACGTCGTTCCAGACGGCTAAGGGAAGCGCTAGCGCGGCGCCGGCAAGATAGTCCACTTGACGGACATAGTTCCATTGCGGATCGAAAGGATTATCGCCGTTTCCGAGGTTCCAGGGCTGGCCGTTGTCCCACACAATTCCGCCGGCGTCCTGCAACTTGCCATCGGGATAGATGAGTTTGGCGCCAACCAGACCGACGCGGTCGAAATGATCGAAGACTGCGATCATTTCATCCAGCCAGCGATGGCCTACTTCGGTATCGTTGTTGAGCAGGACGAGATAGCGCCCCCGCGCGAGTTGTGCCGCCTTGTTGCAACTGCGAAGAAAGCCGAGATTCTCCGCGTTGACGATGGTTCGCGCATTGGCGATGACGGCATTGATCTCGGTCGTCTTGTCGGTGGAACCGTCGTCGACGATGATGACTTCGTACTGACATCGGCTATCGCTGAGGATAATGGATGCAATGCAATGGTAGGTTAGCTCGAATTTATTATGTACCGGAATGATGATCGAGATCTCCGGATTGGTGACCTTGGGTAACGTAAGCGCGGGAAATTGTTTACGTTGCTCATGGCCTTCATTCAGCACCTGAAGTGCCGTCATGATGTTCTTGATCTGTTTGGTCGGACTGCTTCCTGTCTCCATGACTGATCGAAGATGGGCGTGGAAGATCGCCAGGCGACGGGTCATCGTGCCAGGAAGTCCGGCGTAGAGCGAATCGGCGGCTTCGATATCCATGGCCAGATATTGCCAGGGCGTCATCATCGGGCGCAGCACGCCGACATAGGATGCAGTGCCTCCCTGATGATCGAGTGTCGCCACGGAAATGACATGGGGCATGCCGTCGCAAGAGTCCGCAGGAAGGCTGAACTGGAAAGAGTAGCCTCCCCTCTCGTCGTCTTTTTTCGTCTCGGATTCGCCAACTTTCAGGCCATCGACGAAGACCGCAAACGATAATGTCGAGGGCGAGAGCATGTCGCTGCGAAACTCGCCGCTCAGCACATAAGCATCCACGGAATGGATAATGGCTTGCCAGACCGGTTGAGTTTGGACGCTAAACTTGGGGGTACGAATCAAAGAGCCGGTTTCCGCGTCCGTCAGTGTGAGATGATGCGGTTGACCATCTTCAAGTGGCTTCAGGAGACGGATCTTAAATCCATGCTGACCATTGCCGATTCCCGCTTCCTTTAGATCCTCGCGCAGTTGTTCCGCGACTCCCTCGCCGACGAGATCCTGCCCGTCGTAGACGCGAACTTTCATTGCTCGAATTGGCGTTTGATTATCGAACGCCCAGCCAAACAGTTGTCCACCGCTATAGAGGTCGATATGGCCAACCAGTCGTTTTTTACTAGGTCCTTCAACCGGATCGGTTACATCGACAGGAGCTGGTATTGACCCTTGATTCATCATCTATTCCTGATCATTTGATGGCTGTCGATCTCGGCATCGCGCACGCCCGTGGTTGATTGTACGAGAGTTCGAAGGAATTGCGTGGCGGTCATCGGGCATTCGACGTCCCCCTGGAAGACCAAAAACCGAGAGAACCTCAAGGTGGCAAGTTGGGTTAGCATGCAATGCCTGTCGACAGCAACGAACCGGAACAGCTGCATGTCTGACCAGATCCGGCAGTCCGCTCCTTCTCAATGGATCCTCAAATGTCAAACCAGCCCGTGAGTTCCGAGCACATCCTGAAACAGCCCGCGCCAAGTCCCTCTCTTCAGGAAGCCCCCGCCACGCACCCGCAAACGCCCACGACCAAGCCGCCTTCACAGCGCGCTGTCCGTCTGGCGATCGATGTGATCGTTCGAGTCGAAACCGGGCTGTTTTTTATTGGCGGATTGTACGATCCGGACCATGAAGTGGAAACCTTCGGTCTGCTCGCGTCGGGACAATTGGACACACTGATTCCGTTCTCCCCGCCACACCCAGCCCTGAGAATTCAGACACGGTTGCGCCCCGTGCCCATGGACAACGCTTCGCCAGAGGATGTCAACCAGAACGAATTTGTCGCTTTCCTGACCGCTAAGGCGGGTATGCGGGTGCACCTGGCTGTTCGGTTGCGCAATGGCGAAACCCTGGTCCAAGCCTATCCGACGGTCGCGTATTCAGCGCTGAACGCAACGCACCTGACCCAGCTTGGCCTGCACAGCGAAGATGGCTTGCTGGAGCTGGCCGAATCGGTGCTGGATCCGAACCATGGTTTCACGGCCGCCTTGCGTAAGGAGTCGCGTCAAGCGGTGGATGGCATGCCGGGGTTGTGCATTGATCACGCCCTTTACACCGAGTCCGCTCTGCTGTGTCTGTATGGCTGGAGCGCCAGCCCCGCCCATTCGATCCGTCGGCTCTTCCTGCTCGCCCCGGAGACGCAGATCGAGCTGACCGAGCGAATTCACCGGCTGCCGCGCCCCGACCTGACCGAGATCTTCCCTGAATTGCGAGACGGAGAGTATGGTTTTTTCGGCTTGCTAGCGCTCGCGCCGAAACAGCTCTCTGGCGCCAGGCTGCACTTGGAGATGCAGGACGGCCATCGTACCACCCTCTTTCTGAAACCGAAGGTTGTCGAATGGACGGAATTTGCGGTTTTTATGCGCTCTCTCTGGTGCCACGCGATGAGCGACCTGCCGACATTACTTGGGCACTGTCGCACACTGAAGAAGTCCCGTCTAACCAAGCGGCTTACTCATCTCGCAACAAGTCTGGTCGAAACCCATCATGCCGATCTGCCGCTGAGCGTCAGCGCGCCTGCCGAACACGGAATGATTGCCCTCGATCGGGCCTGGGCGCTAGGCGCGGGCGGATGCCTGCTGACGGGTTGGCGTTTCGATCCCTACGGGACAAAGCCGCGCATATTTTTTCATTCGCCCGCGGGTCAATCCCTGGAGATCACCGATTGTCTGTTTCCTGTCCCTCGTCCAGATGTGGCCGACGTTCACCGCGATCATTTCCCCGAGATGACCGAAGACACGGGCTTTCTCTGCCGGGTGCCATTCCCCACGAATCCAGGCGACACGCGACTCATCGAGCTGCGCCGCGCACCGGGACAGTCCCGTTGGCTGCGGCTGCCGGATACCCGCGTCGCGCGCTCGGATACGTCGCTGATCAACGATATTTTGAGCTGGGTACCTCAGCCGCAAAGAATGCGACGCCGTCTTTATGCGTTGTTCAACGATCATCTAGGGCCAACCCTCGACGCCATTGAGCCCAGGTCGCCACCGGCAACCGAAGATATCGCAACGCACGCCTTTGGCGTACCGCCGGAGGCTCCACGGGTCAGCATCCTGGTTCCGCTCTACGGACGCTACGATTTTCTGCGTCATCAATTGGCTCAGTTCGCCGACGATCCGGATTTCCAAGCCGTGGATTTGCTCTATCTGGTCGATGACCCCCGTATTCTGACCGAGACGCTGGAACTGGCCTCCGCCGTGCAGCCGCTGTTTGGCGTCTCCTTCCGAGTCGCTCACGCCGGGGCCAATCTGGGCTATGCGGCGATCAACAATCTTGGTGCGCGGTTCGCTCGGGCCGATACCCTACTGCTGCTCAACTCCGACATCCTCCCGCTTCATCCCGGCTGGCTCGCCACGCTGCTCGATGCGCTGGAGCACCTGCCAGAGGCGGGCGCGGTCGCGCCGCTGCTGCTCTTTCCCGAAGGAGCGGTGCAGCATGCCGGCATGGTCGCGGGCGAGCATCCGGCATTCCCCGGTTTTCTGTTTAACCTGCATCCTGGCAAGGGGCAGGCGTGGAATGGCCCCGAAACACCCTCGGAACAGATCATGCTGAGCGCCGCCTGCCTGCTGCTGCGCACGGCCGATTATCTAGCCTGCGGCGGACTGGACGAGGGCTATCGTGTCGGCGATTTCGAGGATAGCGATCTGTGCCTGGTTCTGCGCCAGCGCGGCAGACGCCTGTATCTGGCGCCAGCCGCCAAACTCTGCCATCTGGAACGCCAATCGCAACAACTCGCGGAGCAAGGAGACCGACGGATGCTGCTGACCCTCTACAACGCCTGGCGCTTTGGCGACAAAATTCGTGCGGGGCGATTCCCTGACCCGCGTCTCGCGATGGAGGCTTGAATCGATGCGCGTCCTGATTCTGAGTCATGGCCACCCACGTTTCAGCAAGGGCGGCGGAGAATTCGCCGCCTATGCCTTATATCGAGGCATCGATGCCCGAGTCGGGGAGGAGGCTTTTTTCATCGGTCGCGCGCCGACTGCGTTCCTCGCTGCCGGCAGCGAGGTGATGGCGATCGCCCCTCGGGAATATCTTATCGCCGGACAAACCGACGCCATGGGACTACAAACCGGCATCCGGCTGGACGATGGCGGCGACTTTGCCACCCTGCTGCGAACAATCAATCCCGACGCGATCCACTTTCATCACTACCTGCACTTGGGCCTGGAACTCATTCGCGTGGCGCGGCGCCTTTGCCCGCATGCCAAAATTGTCCTGACTCTGCATGAATTCATGGCTTTATGCGTCCACAACGGTCAGATGATCAAAACCAACCACAGCCTCTGCTTTCACTCCAATCCACTGGATTGTCACCAATGCTTTCCCGAGCACCCAGTGAACGAATTGTTTCTGCGCGAACGCTACATCAAGAGTTTTTTCGCTCAGGTCGACTGTTTCATCGCCCCCAGTCACTTTCTTGCCCGGCGCTATGTCGACTGGGGGCTCCCGGCAGAACGCCTCCATGAGCAGGAAAACCTGATCGCCGACATGCCACGCTTGCCAGACCGCCCCTTGACCGAGGGAGAAACCCGCGGCCGGTTTGCCTATTTCGGTCAATTGACGCCCTACAAGGGCGTGGATCTGCTGATCGACGCCTTCAGCCGATTACCCAAGTCACTAAAAGGAGTGTCGTTGGATATTTACGGTGGCGGACTAGAGCATTTCGACGAAAAGTTCAGGCGACGCATGCAGGAACTGTTCGACGCCAACCCAAGACGAGTGCGTTGGCATGGCATTTATTCACCGGAGGAACTGCCTGGCCTGATGGCATCGATCGATTGGGTGGTCATGGGTTCGATCTGGTGGGAAAACTCACCGCTGGTGATACAGGAGGCCTTTCGCCTGGGGCGTCCGGTGATCTGTCCCAATTTGGGTGGCATGGCTGAGAAGGTCGCGCACGAAGTGTCCGGTTTACACTTTCGTGCCCGCGACCCGCTGGATCTTGCAGAAACTGTTCGGCGTGCGGCGACCGAGCCAGGCTTATGGGAGCGATTGGTTGCCGATTTGCCCAAGCCTCCAGCCCCTGAAGATGTGGTTGGCGCACATCTGGCGTTGTACGGCAGCCGCTGACGGTGATCACCTGTATCGTGAGGTTCCCTCGGCGGACAGGAGGAAGATCGGTCCCGGCGCGCGTCGGTCAGTTGGCTGCTTAGACGTGTCTTCGCCACCTGGCCGATTACCTCCACTTCTGCGATCGAGAACCCCCGTTTACGATTGGCGTGATATTTGTGGGGCTGATCGCCAAAGGCCGTCGCGATGGCACCGCTTGAATTGGCACCTCCCGCATGCGGATAATGCACTCCCACCAAAACGTACGTCTGACAAAACAGGCTTTGCTGAATCGATGAGCTCCCTGTCTTATGTATGCCGAAATGGATAATACAGCGACGCATCGCGAATCCCCCGAGCGCCTTATGCGCTCATGCAGCTTGTCGTCATGGCGACCAACCATGCGTTCATTAGCGGCCTGTCCGGAACGCGCCTGGCACCAGGCACCAGCACCAGGCACCATCAGCGTGACGCGATAGGGCAAACTGGCCATACCGGGTAAACTGGCAGTTACACCAAATCCGACATCGGACATCGGACATCGCATGAAGACGCTCCTCCTGTGTATTGGAACCGAGAAGACCGGCACGACGACCTTGCAGCGATTTCTGCATGTCAATCGGGCGCCGCTCGAACGGCAGGGCATTGCCTACCCACGATCACCGGGCTTGACCAACCACCGCGCGTTGGCGATCTACGCCATGGCCGGTGACCGGGTAGACGATGCCATTCGCGCCGCTGGTCTGCAAGAATCATTCAGGCGGGCACAGTGGCGCGTCGAATTCCGGGAGATTTTCGGCACCGAACTGGCGCGACTCGACCACCGAGTCAGCAAGGTCATCCTGTCGTCCGAACATTGTCAGTCACGGCTGGTTAGCATCTCGGAAATCCAGCGACTCCACGATCTGCTCCACCCCTACTTTGATCGGATCGAGATCCTCGTCTATCTGCGCCGGCAGGATGAATTGGCTGTCAGCCGCTACAATACCCGGATCAAGAGCGGCCAGATTTGCTCGGATGTATTCTACCCGCGGGATGCCAAGAGTCCCTATTATGATTATCGGCGCCTGCTCGATCACTGGTCCGCCGTCTTCGGCCGCGAGGCTCTGAGGCCCCGCGTCTTCGACCGTCAGCGGTTGACCGAAGGCAGCATCATCCATGATTTTGCGACGGCAGCGGGCCTGGATCTAAGCATGCTTAAGCTGACCGAGGATCGAAACTGCTCCCTGTCGGCAACCGCGCTGGAGATTTTGCGGATCTTCAACCAACTGGTGCCGGCCGACACTCCAGTGGCGGCAATCCAGGCGCTCCGCCGACGCTATATCCGGTATTTCGAGCAATGGCATCCGGGCCCAAGGCGCAGACCTTCCCGGGAGTCGGCAGTGACCTTTTATCGACAATTTGCCGAGTCAAACGCCGCCGTGGCGCGTGAATGGTTCGATGACCGAGCGTTGTTCAACGAGGACTTTTCGCACTATCCAGAGATCGAGGAGCCTGCGCGAATCGATCCCTCGGCATTGATACCGATTTTCGGGCCAGTCATCGAGAAGCTGGGCCATGCCCAACCGCGATCACGCTTGAGTGACCATGCGCCCGATCTGGAATTCGGCGACGCCAATGATCTGGAACAATTAGCCAAACTGCTTGCCAGCCTCGAACTTTGACAACGCGGCTGTGCGCTCGCGCAGACTGAAATTGACGCGCATGCTCCCTAAAATATCGATAGATTTCTGAAAGTCGTGCTATTGTATGGTCATCACATCATAGCTGGAGAAACTGCATGCATTTCCGCATTCGTGGCAATAACGTACAACTGATCAAGTCAGTCCTTAACGAAGATGCCGGCAGAACCAAGCCGACGCTCGTCGGATCAGCCAATTTGTTAACTGGTCATCTGAACGAAAAAGCTGAGGCGGCCTTGTCCGACGAAGAAAAGGCACTGGTCGCCAAGTGGCTTGAAAGACGCCAGATCCTGAACCGGAAAAAAGCCGAAGTTGAGATACTGAGTTTGGCGGAGACCATGACGGCCGCCGCAAAACTGCTTCCCGACATGGATGAGGATCTCGGTAGGGAGGTGGTGGCGGAGGTGCTGTTGGCGGCCCAGGATTTTCGGCGGGTCGCGCGAAAGCATCAATTGATGTGAAAAACCAGTTAGCCTATCCGCACCAACTCGTTCACAGCATGCTCAAGGTACTGAACCGCCCGCCAAGCACCGCCTGGCTCTCCAGCTCCACGCGCCGATCCTGGAATGCCGGCAACAGAGGATCGGTGCCGCGGGTTCCCGTCAGTTGCACATTGGCTTTGAGACGCAGGCGAAAGGGGAGGCGGTGTGTCAACAGATAGCGGATCCAGTCGCGCCCGACGAATTTCCGGTCCGCCAACAGAGAGGCGACCCGCCGCGTGGGAAAGGTCTGTTGCCAGCGCGTCAACAACGCACAGCGCTCGTCCGTGTTGGAGTTGCCAGCCTTGGGCAAGGCCGTCCAGCACAAAGGCAGCGAAAGAACGGAAAATCGCCTTCAAGCATCCGCGGATGCCGACTCCAGCCGCTCTTAACGAGCGGTTTCCAAGGCATTGAGTTGCTCGCCAACCCTGACAAGACCTTGTCGCACTGGCCCGTGACGCGGATTGATGACCGCCGCGCAGCGATAGGCGGCTTCCGCCTCGGTCCAGCGTTTGAGCTTCACGAGCGCCTCGGCGCGTCGCCAGTGGGCGCGGAAGTGCGTCGGTTGCTGGGCGATGACACGGTCAAACATTGCCAGCGCCTCGGATGCCTCATGTCCCTGATCCAGGAGTAATTGCCCGCGCCTGAACAGGAATCGGACGTCGTCTGGATGATGCCCTAGAGCGGAATCGAGGACGTGTTCGGCGGCCTCGATCGATGGTTGCTGGAGCCAGGTATCCGCCAGCTTCAGCCAATTGCCCGCAAACGCCGGGTCGATCTCCGTTCCTCGCCGGAAAGCGGCGAGCGCCTCCTCGGTTCGCTCAAGCGCTATCAGGCAGTCGCCGTATGCCTGTTGCAGTCGAGCGGACGGTTTGAGCCTTGGTGAAGCGGCGTCGTAAAGCGCGAGTGCTTCAGCGGCACGGCCCAGCTCGCGCAGCCCGTCCATGATGAAGAGATGGCTTTCAAGATGACCGGGATCCTGGTCGAGAAGCTGCCGGCAGACATCAAGGGCCGCGTCCGGCTGTCCCGCCTGCCGCAGTGCGCGTGCCAATCGGACCGAAAACGTCAATTGCCCCGGCCGGAGCGCGATGGCGTGACGCCACTCGGTTGCCGCTTCCGAGAAGTGCCCGGTGCGCTCCAGACACTCCGCCAATCCCTTTCGCCAGTCGATGTCGGCGCGTTGCGCCAGGGCGCGGCGGTAGGCATCGATGGCTTGCGCATCGTCACCCCGTTTCGCGCAGGCTTGACCCAGCAGAGCCCAATGCACTGGACGCGCGGGCTCGAGCTCCGTCGCGCGGCAGGCATGCTCGACGGCGAGGTTGGGTTGGTCGAGCCCCAACGCCACCTCGGCGCAGAGGTGGCGTAACTGCGCGTCATTGGGGTAAGCGGTCAGGCCACGTTGACACACGTCGAGCGATGCCTCCAGGCGTCCCCAACGTTGAAGAGCAAGCGCCAGTTGCTGGAATACCTGCAACGGCGCTTGATCATGCGCTGTCAGTAGCGGCTGACAGAGGCGCATGGTGTCCTGGTCGCGCCCCTCTTGCCAGGCAAGACGGGCCTCGTCCAGATCGGTGGCACGCGAGCATTTTGGTTGGCTTGCAGGGAGAATCTCGACCGCGACGGCGGCGGTTTCCAAGCCGCTGAGCATACCCCAGGATTCGGCTCGGTCCAGGAGATCGACGACGAGACGATAGCGTCCAGGGCGGCCCGGCGCGGCGACAGGAATGCTCAGCGATATCGATTGGCCCGCATTGATGGGCAAGGAAAGTGGCACGGTATCAACGGCCCACTGGACCAGGCGCGCGTAGTCGTCGTACCAATGGTAGCCCACGGACAGGGCATGATCGTTCCCCCAGGCCAGCGGGCTGGCGTTGGTTAGAACCAGGAGGAGCGAAGCGGTTTCGTCCATGGCATACACGAGCTTGGCAGGCGCCTGCCAAGTCAGCCGGCGGGCCTCGGCGGAAAGCGGAACTGCGGTTGCCGTCAACTGCGCCAGGCGTGCCTCGATCCGTTCCGCGAGCAGGTGCGCCACCGCGCCCTGCCGCAGAATCGAGGTGTGATTGCCGGGAATGCGGTCGAGGCTCATCCCGCCCGGAAAGCGTTGCGCGCAGTCTTGACGCCAAGTGTCCGAATCGGGCAGATGGCGAAAGGGGCCTTGGTCTGCGATAAATTGAGCCACCCGCCCCGGGTAGGGGTGCTCGATGGACTTGTCGATCAGGCCAAGCAGAGTCACGGCATGACCTCCGGAAATCAGAAGCCGCGCCAGTTTAAAGGCAACCTGGGCGCCCAGACTGAAACCGATGAGTACGAATGGTCCGATTAATTGCCGAGCCTGGATCTCCTCGAAATAGTGCTGCGCCAGGGCCTGGACATTTGCGTCCGTGATGGCCATGGCGTAAAGCCCACTGTCCATGGCGATGATCGGGCGATGAGGTAGGGCCGCCGCCAACGCCTCGAAGATGCCGCAAAAGTAGAGCGGTGTGCCACTGGCCTCTGGATTGAGGCGCATCAGCAAAGAGTCGGGGGCAAGTCGCGGGTGCTTGCGCCCCGCGCGGAAGGTCAAGAGTGCGCGATAGACCGTTTCTTGCAGCGTGGTGGCGAGAACGCTCGGCGGTCTTTGCTCTGTTGGCGCTGACTCGGGCGCCTGTTCGGAGAAGCGCTCGGCCAGTTGGGCAATGGTGCTGAAGCGAAACAGCGCCGCCAGCGGGAGGCGCATCCGCAAGTCCGTTTCGATGACCTGAACCAGGCGGGCGGCCAAGAGCGAATGACCGCCCAGGTCGAAAAAATCGTCGTGGATGCCAGGTGGGTCGACGAGGCCAAGCACGTCCTGCCAGAAGCTGACGAGACGGGCTTCCAGGGGGGTGCGCGGGGCGGCGGACAGCGGGTCTTGTGGCATGCGATTCGGACCCGCTGGGATCGGCAAAGCGTGGCGGTCGAGCTTGCCGTTGGGGGTCAGCGGCAGACACTCCAGCACCTTGACGGTCGTGGGGATCATGTGATCGGGCAATTGAAGCTTGAGTGCTTGACGCAGAGACTGGAGGCTGGCGTAGTGCGTCGGATCGGCAACCACATAGGCCACCAACCGCTGATCGCCGGAACGGTCTTCGTGTGCCATAACCGCCGCATCCCTGATCCAGGACGCCTGCTTCAGGGCCGCCTCGATAGCCCCCAGTTCGACGCGAAAGCCCCGGATCTTCACCTGATGATCCTTGCGCCCCATGAATTCCAGCAGACCGTCGGGGCGCAGGCGTCCCAGATCGCCGGTCCTGAACACCCGCGCGCGCGGGTCGTGGGGGGCCTCCGAGAAGGCCATGCGGGTCAACTCGGGCGCGCGCCAATAGCCCAGTGCCAGGTAGCGGCTGGTGACTTGGATCTCGCCCGTTTCCCCCTCGGGAACGGGAGTGCCGCGCTCGTCCAGGAGCGCCATGTCGCGATCGGGGATCGCCCGACCCACCGGCACGCGCGGACCCTCCATGGGCGTGTCTGAGGCGATGAACCAGTGGCGGTAAAGGGTCGCGTTCTCGGTGGAGCCGATGCCGGTATAGAGCAGGGCATCGCGCGGGAAATGACGGCGGAGGGCATCGACATCGGCGCGATCCAGCCGGTCGCCGGCCAGGTAGGCGAGCCGGATATCGCTGAGTCGCTGGTGCGTCCGCAGGGCCGCTACCAACTGCCGGAAGACCGTGGGCACGGAATGGTAGATGGTGATCCCATGCTCGGCGATGGCAGCGACCAGACCCATGGCTCCGAGTTGTCTGAACGGGAGGATATGCAACGAGGCCCCATTCAGCAGGGCGCCATAGATGTCGCGAATGGCGCCACCGACACAACCGGAATAGAGCATGGTCAGCCGGTCTTCGGTGCTCAGATGGATGGAGTTGGTATATTGCAGAACATCGTGCAAGAGGTTGCGATGGTTCTGATAGACCCCCTTGGGCTCACCGGTCGAGCCCGAGGTGTAGAGGATATAGGCCAGGCTGTCCGCGGTTGGCATCTGAGGAATAGGCGTCTCGATAGCATCCAGCGCATCCATGTCGATCAGAGGTGTGCCGGGCAGACAAAGCTTGGCCGCGAGCAGGGCATTGGCATGATCGGTGACGATGGCCGCGCTGCTGGCATGTTGCAGGATGCGTCGGTTGCGCTCCAGCGGAAAGCTGACATCCAAGGGAACATAGGCGCGCCCGGCGGCGAGCACGGCGAGCATGGCGATCGGAAAGGACGCGTAATGATCGAGAAAGATGGCCACCGGATCCGCCCCCGGCGGCAAGCCGGTCATGAGCAGTCCGGCGAGCCGCTCGACGCGAGCCCGAACCTCGCCGTAGGTGAGGCGCTGATGCCCGTCGTCGATGGCTAGGCGCCCGGCATGACGAAGGGCGATCGCGCGGAAGCGATCGAGGATGGAGTCCTCCAACGCGGAGGCGGGAAAGGGGGTGAAAGGCCGGTCCGTTGGACCGCCAAAATCCAGGGGCAGGATGGTCATGCATCCGACTCGGACAAGGGTGCGCGCGCGGCCTGGATCAGGGCGTCAACCTGATGATCGGGAACCGCCAGCGGTAGCGCGCAGCCTGGGGCGAGCATGAATGGACGTCCACGCATGCGCCGACGTAAGCCGGTGACCTCAGCCATCAGCTCAGCGGGCGAGCCGTTGAGCATGGCGCCCTGCGGATGCGGTCCGGTCGCGAGTCCGCCGGCCAGCCGCTTCGACAGTCGGACCGGATCGGGATTGCCCGCGACGGCATCATAGTGGATCACCACTGAGTCCAGGTCGAGGAACAGCTCCCAGCACAGGTCGGAGCCATGCAGATGGAGAAGATTGAAGGGCAGTGGTGCCGCCGTCAGACAGGCGCGATCGGAGTCAAGGGCCAGCGAGACATAGGGCTCGGGGGCCAGCATGGCACGTCCGGCGTGCTGAGTGACCAGGAAGATGCCATCGAGCCGCAGATCCGCCAGTTGCTCGATGGCAGCAAGGGTATTGGCTAGTAGGGTTGCCAAACCTTGCGCCAAGGCTCCAGGGTGATGCTGGGCATGCTCGCGCACGCGTGCCAGGCCAGCCAATTGCACCGCTTGGAAGAGCGGATTGAAGACCGTGGTAAGCACCGGGATCTCAGGCGCCAAGGTGCGGCGAACCTGGCGTGCCGCGCGCAGGATGTGCCCGCTGAAGCCGTTCCAGGGATCCAAGCGTCGCAAACGCTGCCAGTCGTCCGGTGTCTGGATGACCGTCGTGGTAACCTCGCGCCGTCCGATGGCATCGCCGGCCCAGCGATCGTTCAGCCCGTGATCACGCGACTGCCAGGTAGAGGCCGGCATGAGCTTGACGAAATCGCAATCGAACCGTGCCTGATGGGCGAGCGTGACCTCGGTCAGCGTATCCGCGTCCTGATCCAGGATGGGGTAATGCCGCCAGGCGGACACGGGCACTGTCGCGACGGATTCGCCGACCAAGACTGCGGAGAGCAGATCACGGTAACGTAGCTCGGGCTCTCGTGCCTGACTCATAGTTCGATCTCCACGCGCTGCTCATCGTTGGCGCCGCCACGAAGCCACTGGAAAGTCTCAATGTACGCCGCCAGCGCGGCGAGTGTCGAGGTGTCGAAGACGACGCGCAAGGACAGGCGACAGTGAAACGCCCGCTCGATGCGGGCCACCAATTGGGTCGCCAGCAGCGAATGGCCACCCATGTCGAAAAAGTGGTCATGCCGGCCAATCCGCTCCACTCCTAGCACCTCGGTCCAGATCGCGGCCAGGCGCCGCTCGGCCTCGGTTCGGGGGGCTTCGTATTCCAGCCCAGCGCGCCGATCGGTCTCCGCGGGCGTGGGCGCGTGCAGCGCGGCGCGGTCGATCTTGCCGCTCGGGGTCAGCGGAAGCCTGTCCAGCACCGTGAAGCTCGCGGGGATCATATAGTTGGGTAACATCGACTTGAGCCAAACGCGCAGGATTTCTGCGGGGGTATCCATGACAGCGGACGCATCAAGGACGACATAGGCGGCGAGACGTTTGTGGCCACCCTGTTCATGCAGGATCACAACGGCGTTCGTGACGGCTTCCTGACGCGCGAGAGCCGCTTCGATCTCGCCCAATTCGATGCGAATACCCCGCAGTTTGATCTGATGGTCGATGCGTCCGAGGAATTCCAGTTGACCATCCGCGCGTAAACTTTCCGTGTCGCCAGTATGATAGAGACGACATCCGCCTGTTGACTCAATAATGCCATGCCGAAATTCATCTCGATTCAAAGTTGCAACTTGCGGTTTTGTGAGGATCATCATTCGATTTCGTCATGATCCCGCGCGCGCGGCTCTAGGCGAAGCCACAGGAGGTTGTCAATAATAGGTCGCCAGGGCGGCGAGTGTCGATGCGTCGAACAGGGTGCTCAGAGGCAGACGGCATTCCACCTGGCGCTCGATGCGGGCGACTCAGTGAGTCGCCCGCAGTGAATGTCCACCTAGGTCAAAGAAATGGTCCTCTCGACCAATGCGCTCGACTCCCAGCAACTCGGCCAGGCGCCGTTCGGTGCCGGTACGCGGGGCCTGGTACTCGGTCTCGCCGCACCAATCTTCAACTGCGCCAAGGCACGACGGATATGCACCGGGGAAAGAACCTCGCCGCCGACCGGCAAAGACTGGAGACGCTGTAGCGCCGGGAGCAGCCCCTAGTCCACGATGACATTATCGGACAGGCGTCGGGCATCATAACGCTGCCGCAGCAGAAAACCATCCTCGCCACATCCGTCCACAGGGCGAGCGCGCTTAAACATTCCGTTTTCGGGTAGTTGACGGATGCGAGCGAGAAACGACGATCAGAGTTTCGTCGTCAGCGGGGCGGACGGCTGGGAGGCGATCGAGGATTTCGGACGCGAAAAGCGGGTCCAGACATGGCCTTGGCGTCGGGGCGGGTTTGCAACCCGCCCCTTGTCCGATGATCACGTTCGGTGGCTATATCAAACTTCTACCGTCACTCATAAAAAGCCGGCTGATTTATTATTTTTTTTAATTTACAGGATTTATGCTAATGTATGATCATCACATTATAGCTGGAGAGACCGCATGCATTTCCGCATTCGTGGCAATAACGTACAACTGATCAAGCCAGTCCTCAACGAAGAGGCCGGCAGAACCAAGCCGACGCTCGTCGGATCAGCCAATTTATTAACTGGTCAGCTGAGCGAAAAAGCGGAAGCGGCCTTGTCCGACGAAGAAAAGGCACAGGTAACCAAGTGGCTTGAAAGACGCCAGATCCTGAACCGGAAAAAAGCTGAAGTTGAGATACTGAGTTTGGCGGAGACCATGACGTCCGCCGCTAAACTGCTTCCCGACATGGATGAGGATCTCGGTAGGGAAGTGGTGGCGGAGGTGCTGTTGGCGGCCCAGGATTTTCGGCGGGTCGCTCGAAAGCATCAATTGATGTGAAAAACCAGTTAGCCTATCCGCACCAACTCGTTCACAGCATGCTCAAGATACTGAACCGCCCGCCAAGCACCGCCTGGCTCTCCATCCCCCACCAGCGTTCCAGGACGGTGGCGTAGAGGCTGCGAAAATCCAGGGTGTGGCGCGGGTTGCCGTTGCCGTCCAGGTCGGCCAGATTCGGCGCGGTGCCATGAAGGCCGCCCTTGACCCGCCCGCCCAGCACGAATTGAACGCTCGCCGTGCCGTGATCGGTGCCGCCATTGGCATTCTGCTGGGGGCGGCGTCCGAATTCGGAGTAGGTCAGGATCAAGCTGTCGTTCCAGGCATCCAGTTCCTGCAAAGCGTTTCGCAGACTCAGGAGACCGGCGGCCAGTTCCTTGAGTCGTCGGGCCTGGGTCGGTCCCTGCTGGACGTGGGTGTCGAATCCGCCCAGGCTCAGGTGGACCATGCTCAGACCAATCCGGCTCCGGTTGGCGATAATTTCGCAGGCCGTGCGGATCGACCGACCAAAGGGGCTATCAGGAAAAGCGGTCTGCAAGCGCTGTCCTGACTGTAGCTGGCCTGCCGCGCGACGAATGCCGTTTTCCAATTCGACGAGATGACGTAACGACGGCGGCGCCGGCGAGGCCGACAATGGCGCTCCCAGGCGTTGAACCTGGCGTTGAAATTGCGCGAGATTGGCCAGCGTGATCACACTCGCGTGTCCACCCCTCAAGGCGCCCGCTTCATCGCCACCGACGACGAGACCATCAATATGCCCGGCGCCAGCGCGGGGATGCGCGGCAAAGGCTCGGTCTAACCAGCCGCTGGCGAGGTATTCGTCGCTGCCCGAGGCGGTTTCCCAGATGTCCATCGAGCGGAAATGGGAGAGGTTGGGAGCGGGATAGCCGAGCCCGCGCACGAGGGCGAGTTCGCGCGCGTCCCAGATCTTCAGCAGTGGCGCCAACTGAGGATGCAGACCTTCCTGTTCGGTGAGTTTGACGATCTGGTCGCGGTGAATGGCAAGATTCGGGCGGAGGGCGCGATAGTTGGGATCGGCAAAGGGAATCAGGGTGTTGAGTCCATCGTTGCCGCCTTGCAGCGCAATCAGGATGAGCAGCCGCGAATCACGGGGGCGGGCGGTCTGACTCCAGGCCGGCAACACCCATCCCAGCGTGCCGGCCGCCAGGCTGACCTGCAGAAAGGTGCGACGTTGCATCGTTCGGCCTCTCGCGCTTATTTCAATTGATGGACGGGATCCAGCAACAGCCCCTGGACGAATTGGATCGGCGGCAGACTCGTTGCGGGTTGCCGGATGGGCGGCAATGGTAGCAGCAGTTCCTTGACCTGCTCGCGCCAGTCGTCTCCGGTCCCGAATTGTTCGACCCAGCGTTGAATCTTGAAATCCAAGGGGCGCTCCGGCAGGCTCACGCCCCCGCCGCTCTGGCGCGCGATGCGGATCGCCTCGAGATCCGGACGCTGCGCCCGCGACCATTCCCGCGCGATCCCCTGACGCAGCAATAAGGTGCGGGCGTCGAGCCAGGTCTCGCCGCCCGGCCAGCCTTTCACCGTGGGGGGCGAGAAAAGAGTCTGTCCCAGTTGGGCGGATACCTTGGCGACCTGCGCTGGATCGATGGGGGTGATGTCGAGTTGACGCTGGATGCCCGTCAGGAACTCCACCGGCGATTTGATCAAGACGCCACGAGTGGCGGGTGCCCAAAAGGACGTTGAATTCAGCAGCGAGCGCATGAGCGATTTGATCTCGTAGCGACTCTGTCGAAACAGATCGGCGATGCGCTTGACTTCGGTTTCGTCGGGCTGTGGCGAGACGAATTCGCGCCAGAGCTTGCGGGTGATCTGCCGGGCCGTTTCCGGATGCTCCAGCAACAGATCGAGCACCTGATCGCCGTCGAAGCGTCCGCGCTGACCGAACAGGGTCTTGACGCCGTTGTCGTGCCAGGCGGGCTTAAAGTGCAGAGTGCCGAGTTTCCGGTCGAGGCTCCAGCCGGTGAAGGCGCGCGCGGCTTCCTTGATGTCGGTTTCACTGTAATAACCCTCTCCCAGCGTGAATAACTCCATGACTTCACGCGCGAAATTTTCATTCGGTCGCGCTTTGCGGCTCACCGCGCCATCCAGATAGATCAGCATCGCCGGATCCTTGGCGATTTCATGCAGTAAGGCATCGAAGCGCCCCAGTGCGTGAGCGCGCAGCAGGGTATTTTGACGGTACATCAACACCGGGGAGCGGACCTTGTTCAGCGCGGAGACAAAGTGGCCGTGCCAGAAGAGCGTCATGCGTTCGGTCAGCGGCGACGGCGTCACGCGCATTTCAGTCAGCCACCATTGGCGGAGCGCGGCTTCCTGCTGGCGCCGGGTTTCCTGTCTCAGTCGCCGCTGATCCTCGGTCAGATCGCGCGTCGCCGCTGGCGGCGGATAGATGGCCGCCCAATCGGGGGGCGAGGTGCTGGCCTGAATCCGGGTGTCGGCGAGCAGGCGCTCGACGCCGTCGCTCCGGGAGAGGGCCGCAAACCGCTGGATCTCCGTCCAGGTCGGGCCAAATCCGGTTCGCGCCAGGAGATGGCGCGCCTCGTCGATGCCCATGCCATCGGCGAGAACTCCGGCAATCTGGCCGAGCAGAAACAGCAGAAGGAGTCCTCGGCGGATGTTCATTAGAGTAGATCGCGTTGCTGAAGGGCGGTCCGCAAACGCTGCCAATTGGCGCGAATGTCCTCGGCCAGCCTGCGCGTCTGTTCGTCGGGCTCCGTGGTGGACAGCCATTGCGCGACTTGCTGGATCTGCTCCGGCAGTGTCCGCGCCGCCAATTCCGCCCGGAGCTGGGCGAGCCGCTGACGGTTGGCCAGCCAGCGATCGATCTCGGCCAGCTCGGCGGGGCTGCAATTGGCTTTCAGGGTCGCGGAGACGGTGAGGGCCGTCTTGTCGATCATGCCAAGATTCGTGCGCTGCCGCTGGCCGGTTGCCGGGTCGAGACTGAGACGGAAAACATGAACCTCGTGGCCGTGAAATTGAAATTGCATCGCTTTTAGAGGATCGTCAAGTGGTGAACCGGGCGGAAAGTCGCCGGAGGGTCGGCTCATGCCTGCCTTATTCCTGACGCCGTCCATTGGATCAAGGGCTATTTTTCTCGGAAGGCTTTCATCAGGATCTCGAAGACCGGACCCGCCAGATAGCGCAGGAAGGTGCGCTCGCCGGTTTTGATCGCCACGTCCGCCGGCATCCCCGGAATAATATTAAGCTGATTGTCGCTCAGAATCGCAACGCCAAGATCATTGATGCTCACTTCGGCCACGTAATATTTGAACTGCTGATTCGGGTCGGTGAAGGCGTCGGCCGACACCTTGACGACCTGACCCGGAATAATCTGGGTGTTGATCCGGGTGAACGCGCCAAAGCGGATGTCGGCGGGGAGTCCAATCTGCACTTCGTCAATATCGGTCGGCGAAACCATGGCCTCAATGACATATTTTTTATTCGTCGGAACGATTTCCATCAGAGTGTCGCCGGGGGCGATGACCTCGCCGATGGTCGTGACCGCAAGACCGGTGACGATCCCCTCGACCGGCGCACGAATCAAGGTGCGCTGCTGCGTGTCTTCCAGGCTGGCAATGCTGTTGGCGAATTCGGCGACCGCCTGCTCGGTCTCGCGCGAATCGGTCTCCACTTCTTTTTGGAACAGAAAATCGGTCTGCAGCAACTGGGCCTCGGCCTCGTTGATTTTGACCCGGGAGTTGACCACCTCCGATTCATAGGAGAAAAGCGAATCCTCCGCCTCCGCGCGATCCCGCTCCATGGCGGTGATGCGGGTATTGTCGACCAGCTTTCTTGCGAACAGGCTCCGCAGATTGGCCAGTTCCTTGTCGTAAGAGTCGATCCGTTGTCGCGCGGTGGCGATCCGGTTCTGCATGCCGGCGATGCGGGCGTTCTGTTCCTGAATGGTTTTTTCCAGGATGGTCTTTTCGTTTTCCCGCGCATTCCGACGGGATTCGAACAAACTCACCTGCCGCTCCATGACTTTCGCCAATTCGCGGTCTTGTTCGCCCTGGGCAATCAGATGCGCAGGAAAGACGATGTCCGCAAGCCCTGAGCGTTCGGCGTCGAGCCGGGATTTGGCGGCCTGGTAGCCGGCAAGCTGGAGTTGCGTGGAGCGCAGCTCGGTGCGGGCGCGCACATCGCTGAGCATCAACAGGATTTGACCGGCCTGCACCAGATCGCCTTCGCGAACCTGGATCTTGGCCACGATACCGCCTTCAAGATGCTGCACTTGCTTGCTTTTGTCCTCGACCCGCACATTGCCGGTCGCAATCACCGCACTTTCCAGCGGCGCGTAGGCGGACCAGCCAATCATGCCAACCACGGCAACGAGTAACGCCAGATACCCCAGTCCCTTGTAAGCCCAGGCATCCATGGGAACCTTGGGCAGGGCGATATTGGGCAATTCCAGATCGTCGTCGGCTTCACCTTCGCCGCGGGGAATCAGATCCGAGCGTTTGAACTGTTCCGAACGGAGGGAGATTTCAGTGGACACGAATCGGTCTCCATTGATGAAGCACGGCTTGGGCGTCGTAATCGTCCAACGGTTCCGGTACGGGCACGGGTTTGGCCGAGACCGGCGCTGTCGCGGGCAACGCCAGCGAAGGCGCGTCGGCAGGACGTTCGGATCGCTTCGGCAGGGCGACGGCAACCTGCGCGTCATCGGCATTGGCCGCAGTCGCGGCATAGAAATCGTCCCGGCTCCCGAAAAAACGCACCTGACCGTTCGCGAGAATGAGCACCTGATCGGCTTTTTCGAGGATGCTACGCCGGTGGCTGATGAAGACCACCGTGGAACCTTGCCGTTTCAGCGTCTCCACCGCGGACATGAGCGCGGCCTGGCCATCCTCGTCCAGATTGGAGTTGGGCTCATCCATGACGACCACGCGCGGATTGTTGTAGAGCGCCCTGGCCAGACCGATCCGCTGCCGCTGCCCGGCCGACAGCATCATGCCCCCTGGCCCGACCTCCGTCAGGTAACCCTTGTTCAGATTGAGCACCACCGCATGCACTCCGGCCAACTTGGCGGCCGTGACGACCTTCTCCGAGCGAATGCGGCCAAAGCGGGCGATGTTATCGGCGATCGTCCCCGCGAACAGTTGGACATCCTGCGGCAGGTAGCCGACATAACGACCGAATTGGAGCGGATCCCAATGGCGCACATCCGCCCCGTCGAATCGGACCCGACCGGACAGCGTGGGCCAGAGTCCTAGAATCACTCGAGCCAGCGTCGTCTTGCCCGAGCCACTGGGACCGATGATCGCCAGCGTTTGCCCCGCCTTCACCAGGACGTTAATCCCGCGCAGAATCGGCGGATCGCCGCTACCGCTCGGATTGCCGGTGCCGGCGAAGACCCCTTCCACACGGATCTCGCCGACCAGTTCCGGCAGACGGATCTGCCGCTCGCGGGGCGGGAACCGGTCCAGCATCTCGCCCAGCCGCTGGTAGGCCAGGCGCCCTTCCATGAGTTGCGGCCAACCGCTGATCAGTGCTTGGAGCGGCCCGAGTGCGCGCCCGGTCAAGATCATGGAGGCAATCAGCAATCCGGGCGACATTTCGAGTTGCAGGATCAGATAAGCCGACACGGCAGTGACCACCACGCGCGCCATATTGCGCATGACCGAGGCGGCGGTGCCATAGATGCTACCCAGATCGTTGCCGCGGGTTTGCTCCGCGGTTTCTCCCAAATGGCTGCTGAGCCACTTGAGACGCAAGAATTCCAGCATCCCCATGGACTGCACGGCATCCGCGTTGCGCAGGCTGTTGAGCAGGAAATCCCTCGACTGACGTCCCTGCTGCTGGGCGTCACGGATGGCCCCCCGGCTGCGCCCGCTATTGAGCAGGGCCAACACGGCGATCACGATACCAAAACCTAGCGCCGTGGTGCCGACCCATGGATGAATAATGTATAAAGCGAAAAAAAAGAGTGGAATGAATGGCGCATCCATCAAGGCCAGGAGGGCGCCGCCGCCAAGCAGATTCCGCAGCGCGGTCAGATCCTCGGTCGGTTGCAGCGAGGTTCTGGCTGGCTGCTCCAGGCCGACCCGGAACACCAGATCGAAGACCCGCGGGCCAAGCTCGTTATCCAGACGATTCGCCAGGCGCGTCATCAAACGCGCCCGGGCGAACATCAAGATCCCGAGCAGAACCAACAGGAACAAAACCAGCCCGGTCAGCGCGTACAGCGTCGACTCGCTGCGGCTGTTCAGCACCCGATCCATCATCTGCATGGTGTACAGGGCGGGCACGAGCGCGCCGAGCGCGATCAGAAGCGAAAAAAGGCTCACCGCGCCCAAGCCGCCCGATAAACGCTTGCGCACCTGGCGCAGTTCACCTTTGGGTGCGGATTTCATGGCAGGCTGACGGGCGTCTTGCTGGACGGCGGAGCAGGTATGCGTGAGGTGTTACACATAGGTATTGGCAGGATTCGGAATATCCCTATCGGACGAGATTGCATCGCGCCCTTGACGGCATGCGCCGTTTCGAGCACTCGGCCGGGCTGGCATCGCAAACATGATCGTCGGAGCTGGCGCGCTTCATGGCGTGTGAACATGGCTCTTGCGGAATAATAACAGCTCCCGGAGGCCAAGTTCTGGCTCAGGCCGCCGTTACAACGTGAGTCGCATTTTGCACGCCGACGAGAGTCCATGCCAATGTAGATTGAGTTTCCGTCCAGGGACGCCAACCCACTCGCAAACGATGGTGTCCGGCGCACTGAACTTTGATCCAGCGAACGTCAATAGGCAAAACCAGGCAAGATCCGGGATGGACATATCCCTGGAAGGTAACTACTCAGGTGTGCCGAACGAGCAACAATCTAACCGGGCTTGAGCCAATTGGCGCCACACGGGCGGTCAAGCGGGCCATCCAGGGCAGACCCTCAAGTGCGTGGCGCAGGCCGATCGGATCGAAACGCATGCCCCACCGAGTCACTGCGACACCTGTGCTCTGCTCCTGCCCGAGGCGACGGTCGTCGAGACCCGCCAGGTGTTCGAGGTGCCGCCGCCGCGTCACGAGGTCATCGAGCATCAGACGCTGGAAGCCACCTGTGCCTGTGGTCAGGCGCACCGCGGGACGTTACCGGTTGAGATGTCGGCTTCGGTGCAGTATGGGCCTCGTCTCAAGGCGACTGTCGTCCATCTGCCCCATCATCACATGCTGCCAGTCTCTCGCACCGGGGCGCTGATGGGCGACCTGTTCGGTCTCCCGCTGTCCGATGGGACCGTGCTGGCGTTTCAAGCGGAGGCGGGCGAGCGTCTTGCCCCACCGTTAACGCGATCGGCGAGGCTCTGAAAACGGTTCCCGTGGCCCACGCCGATGAAACCGGCCTGCGCGTCGCGGGCAAATGGTTCTGGCTGCACCTAGTGGCCACGAACAGCCTGACCTGGACTGGAGACCTTCTGCACGATTCGTTCCTACCTCGCCACCCTCCAGAAACAAGGCATCAATCTGTTCGATACCCTGATTCTGACCTTTCAGGGGACACCACCTCAGCCGCGTTTGACGTGACTTCCGCTCCATGCCTGCTCAGAACACCTGAGTAGTTACCCGGAATTGACATATCGATTGCGCCTGTTAGGCTATCAGGCAGTACTCTTACTCAGGCAGTACTCGCTACTTCTTTTTTCCATTTGCTGTGATTCAGATTTGCATTAAGGAGAAACCATAGTGGATATTTACACTAGCATCTTGATTTCCAATGTCGAGCAGGGCAGTGATGTATCGGGTGGCATGCAAATTTTACTGGGCGACCTTCTTAAGGATCTCAGCGACTCGAATGGGAAAAATCAAGTCGAGGTTTTCGACCCAGATTCCCCGCCCCCCGGTAACACGGATGTCCTAATCGTTCCCGAGGGATTGGGCGAGGATCCGATAGAGATCAATCTTGAGAACCTGGGCGACACTCCGATCCTCGACGGCCGCAACGCAGATGTCGGCATCCAGGTCGATCTGAAGTCTGAGAACGCGGAGGATGAAACCCTACCCGAGACACGGGCGATTCTCGGCTCCGATCACGCCGACCAAGTCATCGGCGGACAGGCCAACCTGGCGGTGGATCTGGGTGACGGAAACGACTCGGTCGTCACCGGAGCGGGCGACGACACGATTTACATGGGAGCGGGCGACGACACGATCCGTCTCGGCGGATTCAACGGCGACTATGGCAACGACTATATCGATGGCGGAGACGGCGAGAAAGATACGCTCATACTGAACGGTTCCGCGGAAGACTGGGCTCGGGTAGACGTCGACGGCGTCACGACTTGGACAAACGCGACCACGGGTCAGACCGTGACGACAGTCGGCGTGGAGACCTTCGAGTTCGAGTTCGACAACGTGCCCAACTCGCCATCCCAAACCGATACGACGGAAGACGACGACGACGATCTCTAATCGAGATTCCATTCGCTGATCTCTCCCGGGCGGCCTTCATGGCCGCCTCATTTTGCTGGCTTGCACGCCCTCGGCTTTCCCGCGCCACATGTCCCACTCCCTGAGCCTGCTCAGTCATGAAACCCGCGTGCATCCGGCCCGCGCGAAGCACTGGCTCGATCTAGCGACCGGGGCTTTCGCGCCAGACGCGGAGTTGGCTGTTTTACGAGCCGTCAACGCACTGCGGACCGGCGACTTCAGCCTGGCCATTGCGCGTTTTCTCTGCGCCGCCCAAACCCTTCCCGAGCAGTCCGAGCTGATCCACGCCCTGTCCCAAGTCCTGGATCGGGCGGGTCTTCCCGAGGCAGCGCTGGAACAGTGGCTCAAGTTGGTCGCCGCCGATCCGCGCCAACCCGGCCCATTGGAGCAGGCGCTGGAGCTGACCCAGCGGCTCGGCGACCTCGCCTTGCCCAGCGCCCAGGGGCTCTGTCGCGCCCAATTGCCCCATCTGCGAGCCCATCAGCGCCCTGCCCTGCATCGCAGCGTCCGGGCGCTGAACGAGCAGCATGGAACGATCGGTGCCGTCTGGCTGGAGGAACGCCGTCTCAAGGGCTGGGCGCTCGATCAAGTATACCCGACTCGTCGCCTCGAAATTCTGGTCTATCTCAATGGCCAAACGGGACCACGCCTGACCCCCGCAGGGAGGTTTCCAGTTGGGAGGAGCTTCCAGTTCGATCTGCCAGCCGCGGTATGCGAGGGTGGAATCGTCATCGATGCGCTGACCGACACTGGCGCTCGCCTGGCGGGCGCGCCGCTTCTTCTCGGTGCCCCTCCGCCCTCCTGGATTGCACGGTCGCCAGGCGATCCCGCCCTACGTCCGGGACGCGGGATCGATCTGGTGGTTCCCGTCTACCGGGATCGCGCGTCCGCAACCCGCTGCCTCGATTCGGTTCTGGCTAGTCGACGCTGCAATCGACAGCATTTCCGCCTAGTCCTGATCAACGATTGCTCGCCCGAGCCCGGCATGAAAACCTGGCTGCGCTCGCTGGCCCAGGATGCTCATTGCGTTTACCTGGAAACGCCCCGGAACCTTGGCTTCATCGGCGCCATCAATCTGGCTCTGGCGGTCTGCCGCTGCCGGAACATGGTCTGGCTCAATTCCGACACCCTGGTGGCGGGCGACTGGCTGGACCGTCTGCATGCCGCGGCCCATTGTGCCGCGGATGTCGCAACGGTCACGCCGCTGTCCAATAACGCCCAGCTCTTCAGCCATCCGCGGGTGATGGCGGACAACCCGATGCCCGACGCGCAAGGCACGGCCCATCTGCATCGGCTGGCGGGGATAGTCAATTCCGGACACTATCCGTCCGTGCCGACCGGCGTCGGCTTCTGTCTGTACCTCAAGGCCGAGGCGCTGGCCGCCGCCGGGCCGCTCGACGATCGTGCCTACCGGTTGGGTTATGCCGAGGAGGTCGACTATTGCCTGCGGCTGAATGCCGCCGGATGGCGCCATCTTTGCGCCACCGATGTTTACGTGGCACATCAGGGCGGCGTTTCCTTCCAGGCGGACAAGACCCGTCTGGCCAAGAACAATGACATGATCATTCAGCAGCGTTATCCGCAAGGACGCGCCGAAATTGGCGATTTCCTGCGCAGCGATCCGCTATCGGCCGCGCGCGCTCGTCTGGAGCGACGCTGGCTGACGGAATCGAACCAATGGGATGGACTCTTCCTGTTCTCGGCCGCGGCGGCGCAACGCTTTTATGTCTTTGACACCCTGCAACGACGCCATCAGTCTGGCGCGAGGGATCTGCAACTGCGCTGCCTAAAGGATGAGGACGGCCTGGTCGTGCGGCTTGAGGGAACCCTGGACTGCCCCCCCTGCAATCTCCGTTATCGACTGCCCTTGCAACAGGCCAATCTTGCCCGCGCATTCCAGGCATTGCGAATCGACGGAACCATAACGGTCTTTCATGACCGAGAGTTTCCCCCGGTAGTGTTCGATCTGCTCGCCAGTGCGCCCGATACCTTCGACCTGATTTGCCTGGACGACTCGCTTGCAAGAAACTCCGCCTCCTTGGCTCGCCTGCCCGCCAACCATGTCCCGCGCGGACACAACCGTTATCGCATGGCCAGATGGACGAAGCGGGGCTGGATTCGATCTCCGCCGATCCCGCTCGATCATACCGCCGACCTACGCTGGGGAGGCGCGACGTCTTCCGACCCAGCCTGGATTGTTGTGCCGTGCCAGGGTTTCGCCGCCGCAGACCATCGGCGCCTGCTCGCGCTCGTCCGGATCAATCAGTCGCGAGTTCGTTGGTTAGCGCTTGGCGAGCTCATCGACCCCCCTGCCCTGCTTTCCACTGGCCGCTGCGAATGGTTGCGCAACCCATCCGTCGAAAGCCTGCTGGAGCAGTTGACATGGATCGGCTGCCGTGGCGTCCTGAATCTGCGAGAGCCGCCGGGACCGGATCCCAGCGCCTTTCTGATCAGCCGCCGTCTCGGTCTTCCCTACGTGGGTTTGCAGGTCGGCGATGGCGTCGCCTACCTCACCGAGCCTAAAACACATGGTGTTCCCAAAGGATCCACCCCCGAGGCGTTTCTGAACGCGATTTTGACGCTTCTCGCACAAGACGAAGAGGATGGATCATGAGTACGGCGCCCTCGCTCCCTGGCTTGCAGGGCGCATTGCATCCGCCGTACGGCAATCTGCTCCATGGCTGGGTCTGGCACTCCGGAGCGCCCCAGCGCCGCTGGTGGGTGGAGATCCTCCTTGAGGACATCACCCTTGCGGTCGTCGAGGCGCGACTCTATCGGTCCAGGTTGGCCGAGGCAGGGATCGGCGATGGCTGCCATGCCTTCTGTTTCGCCCTGCCCGAGGCGGTCTGGACCGAGTCGGGCCGTCTCAGCGCACGGCTCGCCAATACCCTGCGGAGCTTGCCCGGCACTTACGAACTCGGCGAGCCGGTCGACATCGACAAGAACGCCTTGCCCGAAACGATCCCCCTGGATGGGCAATTGGTGATCGGCGACGGCGGATTACATCTGCACGGATGGGTCAACGACCCTGCTCAACCGGGCCAAAGCGCGACCCTGATCTGCTCTTGCGATCAACGGGAACTGTGCCGCGCCACGACCGACAAACAGCAGCGCTTCACCATCGCGCTGCCGCTCGACCTCGCCGACGGCGTGGAGCGCAAGGTTCACCTCTTCGCCAATGGACGTGCGCTGCCAGGGAGTCCAGCGCGCATTCTTATCCATCGGCGCGGGCCCCGGCGCTTACTGCGGGATCTGCTGGAGCGGCTGGATTCTGGCACGCCGCCACCTGCACTCGCAGGCGAGATTGCTGTGCTGGATCGGCTGCTCCAGGAGGTCGAAATCCGTCACCCTCAAGGGGTGGCCATCGCCGATTACCAAGCCTGGTTCAACGCTTTTGAGGCTCCGGAGCATCCTCGCCGACTGACCGGCGGACTGATCCGCGTGCTGATACGACACGGTCAAGGACTCGCGCGAACGCTGGCCAGCCTCCTTTCCCAAACGCATCAGAACTGGCGCGTCCTGGTCATCGGCCTGCCCGACGACGCAACGCTTCCCGACGACCCAAGAATCCAGGGACAACCAGACACCGCAGTGACGGTGGAGCCGGATCGGCTCGCCGACGACGCGCTGCTGACCTTTATCGAAGCTGGAGACCATCTGCCATCGCAGGCGCTGGCCTGGGTCGCGCGGACATTCCACGAACATCCCATCGACGCCCTTTACACCGATTGCGACGAGGACGATGCCCTCGGCGAACGTAGCAACCCTTGGTTCAAACCGGCCTGGGATTTCGAACTCTTCCAGGGGATGGACTATCTCCATCATCTGTTTGTCGTCCGCGCGGGTCTGCTCAAGGGCGTCGAATTGTCCTGGCTAACCGACCTCCCCTATCTGGCGGTCATCACGCTACTTAACCGATCGCCTCAAGCCCGGCCTTGGCATCTGCCCCGCGTGCTCTACCATCGCCGCTATCGGGCGGCCTTCGGCGTCAAAATGGGAGAGCGCCGGCGCGCGCGTCTTCAGGCATTACTGGGTCAACATTTTCCAGAAAACCCGCCCGAGGTTTTACCCCATCCGAGCGGAGCACCCGCTTTACGGCAAGTACGCTGGCCTCTCCTGCGTGCGCCCCGGGTGAGTATTCTCATCCCCACGCGCGATCGCCTGGATTTGATCAAACCTTGCGTGGGCAGCCTGCTCGCCTACACGGATTATCCGAATGTCGAGATCCTGATCCTGGACAACGAGTCACGGGAGCCCGAAACCCTGGACTGGCTGGCGGAGCTGGCCGAAGAACCCCGCTGCCGCGTACTCCCCTGCCCCGGCCCCTTCAATTATTCGCGCATCAACAACGATGCCTCGCGGCAATGCGACGGCGAACTGCTGTGCCTGCTGAACAACGACACCCTGGTTCCCGAGACATCCGGTCACTGGCTGCGCGACATGGTGAGCAAACTGCTCCAGCCGGGGGTTGGCGCGGTCGGCGCCAAGTTGCTCTGGGCCAACCGCATGGTGCAGCATGCCGGAATCGTGCTTGGTGTGGGCGGCGTGGCGGGACACATCGGCAACCTCTGGATGGAGACGGATCCCGGTTATCGCCATCTGAATCAACTGGCCCGCTGCGCCTCGGCCGTCACCGCCGCCTGCCTGCTGACCGACCGTCAACTCTATCGCGACCTGGGCGGTCTCAATCCAGACCAGTATCCGGTGGCCTTTAACGACGTGGACTACTGTTTGAGGGTGCGGGAAACCGGCCGGCGCATCGTCTGGACTCCCTTCGCGCCATTGTTCCATCTGGAATCCAAAAGCCGGGGGTTGGATCACGCAATGCCGGAAAAACAGGTTCGCGCCCGCCGGGAAATCGCCGCATTACAAAGGCGTTGGACGGACCAACTGGCGGCGGATCCGTATTATCATCCGGCTCTGTCGCTCTACGCGCGCCAGCCGCCCTTCGAGGGATTGGCCCTGCCGCCACGCCCTCGGGATCCACGCTGATATCAAACATCGCATGACGAAACCGGTCCTTCCGCCACCAGTCATTCCGCCACTTCCGGGCAGTTTTCTGAATCCCGCCACGCGCCACGTACTCTGCGGCTGGGCGCGCGATCCATCCCGACCGGGCCGCAAGTTGAGCGTGGAACTTGAAAACGCCTCGGGTGGTCTGCGCGTGTGCCTGCGCGCCAATCTGCCGACCGCTGGACGCATCGGACCGCACCGATTCGCCTGTCATTTGCGCCAGGGCCTTGATCCCGGCGACACCGTCCAGGGACGTATCGTCGAAACCGGCGAGCCGCTGAAGGGCAGCCCGCGCATCGTCAATGCGCAGGAAACGACGCAGGCGCTCTATTCGCCTCGCCATGACTATCTGATCTACTACAGCGCCAAATCGGCCTGTACCTGGCTCCGCAGCCTGTTCGCATTCCTGCACCAGGAAGAAGCGCGACTGCCGCTCGATCCGCACAATCTGCCGCCAGCCTTTCCCCTGGATTCCAGCGCCTTTCCCTCGGCGGCCCTGGCCCTGGTCCGTGACCCGGCCGAGCGACTGCTTTCCAGTTTTCTGGACAAGGTGGCCTCCTGGGCCTACAACCCTAAAATTAGCCGCGCCCGCCCCATCCTGCGTTGGCGATTTGGAGCGGACGAGGCGCGTTACCCCGAGCTGACCTTTCTGGACTTCCTGGCCTACCTGACCGAATGTCCGTACCCTGGAGACGAACATTTCTGGCCACAGCCTATCTATCGGCCAGGGGTACGAATCGCACGGGTCGAATCGCTCGAAACCGATATTCGCGCCTTTTATGCCGACGTTCGGCCCGCGCTCCTAGAAGCCGTGGACGGGTTTCTCCAACAGGATAGGGGGATACGCAATGCATCGCACAATACCAGGCTCGCTCGAAAAATCGAGCGCCAAGGGGCCGAGACACTGGGAATCGGCGAGCTGGCCACACTCCTTCAGTCCGGAACCGGGCTCGAAAGAACCAGTTTCTTCAGCACCCTGGTTTGCGAGCGGCTCGATGCGCTGGTTCAAACCGAAAGGGATATTTATGGCTATCCGTCGCGTCAATAATTCACGCTTTCCGGCATCGCGAGGTTTGACATGCTGGTTTTCAGATTAGCCGATGACGGCATCCAGGTCAGCCGTTCGAACGGAGACGAAGACAAGGAGCGGAACAAATTCGAATTGCTAGGGACCATCAGGCAGTTCCAATTAATTGAAGACATCAAGCGAGTCAATGCGCGTGGTTATTTGGTACCGTCGGACCTACGCGAAAGCTGCACCCCACAGGAAATCGCGTCCCTGGATTCATGGTTGCGGGATCTGCGAGCGCTGAACCAGCAAACGAATCAGTTGGAGCTCTCGATTGCCGCCCTGGCCTTACCCGAAACCCTAGCGGAGGCCGAGCGCTGGTTTGCCGAAACGTCCTCTCCTCAGGCCGTCTTTCTCGCCCTGCGGATCGCCGCCGCCATGCAGGGGCTGGAAGCCATCCTGCCCAGCGCGGCACCGGCACCCGCGGCTGAAGCGTCTTCAGCCCCGCCCAAAGCCCGCGGACATCTCGATCGGGTAACGCCCCGGCGCATCTCGGGCTGGATCAGTCAACCGGGCCTGGAGCAACCCTTGAAGGTTCTCCTGCGGATTAACGGTGACCGGGTGCTCCGCGTGTTGGCGGACCAGCCCCGCCCCGATATACTGGAACGCGGTCTTCACGCGACTGGCAACTGCGGTTTCAAGGTTCAACTGCCGCCCGATCAAGCCCTCGCGCCCGGCGATATTGTACACGCGTTCGCTGACCCAGACGGACCTGAACTCCGTAACAGTCCCGCCCGCTGCATCGCGCCGCCGGTTAAACGCGACCGCGACACGGATCATTGATTGCGTCACTCGTCCTCTTTTGACTCCTCGACCCTCGATCCCGAGAGGTCGCGTAAATTCGGCAGCGATGGCGCCACCCCCCTTGTACCGGCTCATCTCGCCCCAAAGCAGCGAGCTGGCCCCATCTATGCGAAAATCGCCGCCCAGCCGTCGATTCCGAGGTTTTACCGTCCATGCATCAGGAGGTTCCGTCCACCCGCTTCTCTCCGCTCGCCCCGCCGCTGCCGGAACGTCCCGGCGAGCGTCTGCTCTGGGGCCGACTCTATGGTGCCGGCGCGGCGCTGGCGATCGCCAATGCCGCGCGTCAGTTCTCGGGGTTGATCCTGACCCTGACCGAGGATGTCCAGGCTGCCGCCCGCCTGCGCGCGGAACTCGGCTTTTTCCTCGCCGGGAGCGACCGCCCGGTGCTCGGCTTTCCGGATTGGGAGACCCTGCCCTACGATGTCTTCTCGCCCCTGCCCGAACTGGTCTCCGAACGCCTGCTGACACTGCATCGCCTACCCGATTTGCGCGCGGGGGTGCTGGTGGTGCCGGTCGGGACGCTGATGCAGCGTCTGCCGCCGCGCGACTATGTGGACGGTCAGTCGCTGGTGCTCGCGGTCGGCGACCGGCTGGATCTGAACACGACGCGCCGACGCCTGGAACGGGCCGGCTATTCCTGCGTCTCCCAGGTGATCGGACACGGCGAGTACGCGGTGCGCGGCGCGCTGCTGGATGTTTTCCCCATGGGCAGCGAGGTGCCGCTGCGCATCGACCTCTTTGACGAGGAAGTGGAGAGCATCCGCATCTTCGACCCCGAAAGCCAGCGCTCGAAGGAGAAGCTGGAGCGTATCCGGCTCCTGCCTGCCCGTGAGTTTCCGCTCACGGAAGAGGCCATCGCCGGTTTCCGTCAACGCTATCGCGCCAGCATCGAGGGCGATCCGCAGAACAGTCTGATCTATCGCGAGGTCTCGGAGGGGCACACCCCCGGCGGACTGGAATCCTATCTACCGCTTTTTTTCGAGCGGACCGCAACCCTGTTCGACTATCTGCCCGAACGGGTACTGGCCCTGGAACCGGAGACCTGCCGCGAGACGGCGGCGAGCTTCTTCGCGGCGGTCGGTCAGCGGTACGAGCAACGCCGCCATGATCGCGAACGCCCGCTGCTGCCGCCCAACCGACTCTATCTGATGCCCGACGAACTCGCGGGCGCGCTCAACCGGCTGTCCGGTGCGCTCTACCAGTCGCCAGAGATTCCAGACCGACGCAAGGGTTACGCCGCTGCCTGCAACTTCGCCACCGCCACCCTGCCCCCGCTCGCCATCCAGGCCCGCGCCACCCAACCGGCGCAGGCGCTCAAGGAGTTTCTCGCCACGCCGGAGCGACGGGTGCTGTTCGTCGCCGAGAGCACCGGGCGACGCGAGATGCTGGCCGAACACCTCCACGGCTTCGACATCCGCGCCAGACAGGTCGCCGGCTGGAAGGCATTCCTCGACAGCGATCAAGGGATCGGATTAACGGTCGCACCGCTGGAACAGGGTCTGCTGCTGGAACAGGCCGGCCTCGCGCTGGTCACGGAAACCCAGCTCTATGGCGAGCGGGTACGTCAGGAACGCCGCCGCCGTGCCAGCGAGCGCGACAGCGACGCCATTGTGCGAAACCTCACCGAGCTGACCGAGGGCGCGCCGGTGGTCCATGAGCAGCATGGCGTCGGGCGTTATCTGGGCCTGCAAACGCTGGAGGTCGGCGGCCTGACCACCGAGTTCCTAACGCTGGAATACGCCCACGGCGACAAGCTCTATGTCCCGGTCAGCTCGCTGCACCTGATCTCGCGCTACACCGGCGCCTCGCCCGAGCACGCCCCGCTGCATCGCCTGGGCGGCGATCAGTGGGATCGGATCAAGCGCAAGGCGGCGCAAAAGGCGCACGACGTGGCCGCCGAATTGCTGGACATCTATGCCCGCCGCGCCGCGCGCGAGGGCGTCGCCTTCCCGGACGGCGGCGACGAGTACGCCGCCTTCGCCGCCGCCTTCGCCTTCGAGGAAACCCCGGACCAGATGCGCGCCATCGAGAGCGTGCTGGCCGACATGGCCGACCCCAAGCCGATGGACCGGGTGGTCTGCGGCGATGTCGGTTTCGGCAAGACCGAGGTCGCCATGCGCGCCGCCTTCATGGCGGTCCATGGCGGGCGTCAGGTGGTGGTGCTGGTGCCCACCACCCTGCTCGCCCAGCAGCATTTCGAGAATTTCTCCGACCGCTTCGCCGACTGGCCGGTCAAGGTCGAGAGCCTGTCGCGCTTTCGCACCGCCAAGGAACAAAAAAAGATCCTGGAAGGACTGGAAAACGGCACGCTCGACATTGTGGTCGGCACCCACAAACTCCTTCAGCCGAGCATCAAGTTTAAAAATCTGGGGCTGGCGATCATCGATGAGGAGCACCGTTTCGGGGTGCGTCACAAGGAGCAGTTGAAGAATCTGCGCAGCGAGGTGGACATCCTCACGCTCACCGCCACCCCGATTCCGCGCACGTTGAACATGGCCATGTCCGGGATGCGCGATCTCTCGATCATCGCCACCCCGCCGGTCGAGCGTCACCCGATCAAAACCTTCGTCAGTCCCTGGAACGACGGGCTGATCCAGGAGGCGGTGCTGCGCGAGCTGAAACGCGGCGGGCAGGTCTATTTCCTCCACAACGAGGTCGAGACCATCGAGAATCAGGCCCAGAAGCTTACGGCGCTGATCCCGGAGGCGCGCATCCAGGTCGCTCACGGCCAGTTACGCGAACGCGATCTGGAGCGGGTCATGCGCGACTTCTACCATCAGCGCTTCAACCTGCTGGTCTGCACCACCATCATCGAAAGCGGCATCGACGTGCCGAGCGCCAACACCATCGTCATCAACCGCGCCGACAAGCTGGGACTAGCGCAACTGCACCAGCTCCGCGGACGGGTCGGGCGTTCGCACCATCGCGCCTATGCCTATCTCATCACCCCGCCCGCCAAGGCCATGACGGCGGACGCCAAAAAGCGTCTGGAGGCGATCGAGTCGATGGAAGACCTGGGCGCCGGTTTCACGCTCGCGACTCATGATCTGGAGATTCGCGGCGCGGGCGAATTGCTGGGCGACGAGCAATCGGGTCAGATTACCGAGATCGGTTTCACGCTCTATATGGATCTGCTGGAACGCGCCGTCGCGGCGCTCAAGGCCGGTCGCACGCCCGAACTCGACCGTCCGCTCGACCATGGCGCCGAGATCGACCTGGGACTCCCCGCCCTGCTGCCGAGCGATTATCTGCCCGATGTCCACGCCCGACTGGTGATGTACAAACGCATCGCCAGCGCCCGTGACGGCGACGAACTGCGCGAACTTCAGGTCGAGATGATCGACCGCTTCGGCCTGCTTCCCGAACCGGCCAAGAACCTGCTGGAGATCACCGAACTCAAGCTCCGAGTGCAGCCGCTCGGGATCCGCAAGATCGAGGCCGGACCGGCGAGCGGGCGCATCCTCTTCAACGACGCGCCCCAGATCGACCCCGCCAACCTGATCCGGCTGATTCAGACCCGACCCAAGGAGTTCAAGCTCGACGGCGGCGACAGGCTCAAGTTCTTTCGGGACATGGCCGAGCCGCGACAGCGGTTGCTGGCGGTCGGCGCGGTGGTGGAGCAGTTGGCGGGGTAACCTTAGACTTCACCTCGGTGAAAACACCCCCTTGCTTCACCTTGGCGGTCAGATCGGATCATGGCATGTCCAGAGACTCTTGGTGCGAAACGGCCGCGACGATTGCCGCGGCATGGTCGGGTCATTGGCCCCACGTCATGAGACGAATGCCGTATTCGTGTTCGGCTTCCCAGGACTCGGCGAGACGGAGCCTGAAGCTTGGATCTCGCGACACCGCTCCGCGGTGTCGCGAGTCAGCCGGTTCCGGGTTCTCTGGAAGACGTCTAGCGCCTGCAGTTCAGGATTTTGGGATCCTGATTTTCTGGCCGGGGTAGATGAGGTCGGGATCCTTGATGACTTCTCGATTCGCTTCAAAGATGCGCGGATAGGCGTTGCCGTCGCCATAGAATTTCTTTGCGATGGCCGATAACGAATCGCCTTTCGCGATGACATAGAATTCGATTTCGGCCGCCTGCGGGGGGGCATTCAACCGGTCCGCCTTGACTTGCTCCACTCCCTGGATGTTGCCGGCCATAAGCACCGCTTTCTCCATGGCGTCCGGAGTGTCTGCCGTGCCGGAGAGCGCCACGACACCATTGTCGAAGGTGACGGACAGATCCTTGACGCCGGGGTTGTCGCGTTCGATTTCTTCCTTGATTTTGTCGCTCGCCTCGGCATCGTTGCCGAAAACCTTCTTGCCATTACCTTTCAAAAAGTCGAACAGTCCCATGATGGCCTCCGCTGACAATTAATGTGCTGATTGAATTGGCCATGACAAAGCTAGCATAAAACCGCGGCAAGCTTGCGTCAGGCAAAACAGCAATTCCAAGTTTGCGCGGTTGCGGCTGGTCGTCACCGGAATCACGTCTGGGTCAGACAGATTTGGACAAACCGATGGGGAAATCGCAGCAAGCGAGGCGCGATGGCCAAGTACCTGATTCAAAAAAGCTGGCCGCTGAAGGCTGGAAGCTGACAGTTCTTTATAGGTTAAAAGATGCCTTGAAAGATCCGCTGCGCGACATCATCAAGGTATGGTCAATTATCATGTACAGGCCAGCTTCGTCCTAACCCTGTCCGGCATGGCCTGCATCGTTCGGGTATCGGTTCAGCCTCGCGTCACCCTCCTGGCGTTGGAGCTTCGTCGGTTGACGCATGTTTTTCCATGGTCACGAAAACAGCATTCCGCCGATTGCCGTTAGCCGTCGCGAGAAGGGGGTCGCTCAACACAACGCGGGGAGTCCGAACGCTGTTTTTGCCGAACGCTTGGGGCCTTTCTCATGATATTTTCGTATGCTCGACGTCTGTCGCATGCGTCTGTCGCATCGACCAGTACCCGGATCGACTTCTTGCGTATCCTGTTGATCCTGGCGCTGGTTTTTCTACACTACGGATCTGTCGTCGGCTCTGACATCTCACCCTTCATGGGTTATGTGGGACAGGAAAATCCGATTGCGGCAATCGTCATTTCCTACGTGCTGTTCTTTGCCTTCGCGGCCGTCCCTCTGCTCAGCGCGATCTCGGGTTTTCTGTTCTTTCGCTCCGCGCATTCCGAGGTCCGGCCCGATTTCTCCAGGCTCTGGCGCAAACGACTGAAATCGGTCGTTCTGCCCTTCGTGCTCTGGAGCGGGGGCTATGTGGCCGCGGCTTATCTGGCTCATCTGATCCGCCCCAGCCTGTTTGCCGCGCTGTTTTCGAGTGAGGCGGGCGCGACGGCGTTGACCTTGCTGGACGCTGCCTTCGCGCTGACCGACACGCCGTTTGCGATTCAGTTCTGGTTTCTACGCGACCTGATCGTGACCATGGCACTGGCGCCGCTCATCTGGTTAGCGGTCACGCGCATCCCCTTGCTTTGGACTGGCTTTCTCACCCTGTCCTGGCTGACGGAACAGACGTTTGGCCTCTTCATCAGGCTCGACATTTTCATGTTCTTCAACATCGGCGCCATGATGGCGATCTATCGTCTCGATCTGACCCGCCTCGACCGCTGGGCGCTCCCTCTGTTTGCCGGATTTCTTCTGGTTGTCGCGCTGCGCACTGTGGCGCCCGTGCTGATCGGGGCGGAGTCCGAGCGCACCCTTGAACTGATGTCCTCCCTGCTCCGTTTAGTCGGCGTCATGGCGCTCTGGAGCCTTGCCGGCCGCCTTGCGTTAACGGGGCTGGGCGAGATGCTGCGCCGCTATAGCGGCATGGCGTTTTTCATCTTTTGCGCACACTATCCGCTGATTATGTATGTGAAAAAAATGCTTGCGTCTGTGGCGCCGCCCAGCGGCGAAGCGGGCTTGCTGCTGAACTATGTCGCCAGTATCGGCTTGACGCTCGCCTTGATCGGACTCGCCGCGATCCTGCTCAATCGCTTGATACCCAGGGTTTACGCAATCCTGAACGGAGGCCGTGAAACTCCGGAAAAAGGGGGGGTGGCGGTACAGGGTTGAGCGCATCTAGGGGCGAATTCATTCGCGGGGCGGCGATCATTCCATACGAATACAATCGATGACGCGCCCTAAAATCCGCCGCCCGTGCGGAAACCGCCGCCACCTCCACGACCGCCACCGCTGCCCCGTCCAAAGCTGCCGACGATATCGCTCAGACCGCCCGATCCGCCGCCCCACACGGTACCGCGGCCATAACCGCCGGAGCCGAAGGTGGGATCGGACTGTTGGGGCCGGTAGCGCTGCTGCTCGCGCAGGATGCGCCAGAGGTTATCGCGGTCGAGCATACCGTTGACGAACTGGCCAAGCAGCATGGCGATCATGTCCCCGTCGCCAAAGGTCGAACCGGTCCGATCGTAGCGGCTGCGCTTGAAATCCGACCGCAGGGCTTCGAGTTCGGTCAGCCGCTTCTGCTGCTGGAGGATGGCGTCCTTGAGTCCCTGGATGCTGGCCGCCAACTGGCGGCGCTCGTCTTCGCGCTGGAGCATCCGGCTGACAATCAGATCGTCCTCGGGATAGGGGGTCGCGAGCGCCTCCCGCCGCAGTTCCATCAGATCCTCCCGCTGGAACTCGGCGGCCATGAAGTTCACCGCCTGTTTGGTGTGCTCGTCCTCGCCGGCGGCGAAGAGCGCCCTGCGCGCCATCAGAATCTGCTGGTCCGACTCGGCCTTGGCAATCCGCGCGTCGATGGCGTCGAGACGCGCCTGTTCGTCGGCGACGATCCGTTCCAGGGCCGGGATGCCGTCCTCCGCCCGTGCGGCCTCGTCGAGCGCCTTGAGCGCGGCAAACTCGCTCTCGGCGCCGGCCTGGAGACCTCTGGCATGCTCGCGCAACCGTTCCGGGATTTCGTTCAAGCGGCTGTAGTTAGCGCGGGCATCCGCAAATCCGATCCGCTTCGCGACCCAGCCATCCAACGCTCGGAACAGGCCCCATGACTTGTCCTCGGGCGTGCCATGGTTCCGCTCCCAGAGATAGAGGAACAGCGGATCGCCCCGGAAGGCCGCGCCCTTTTGTTCTCGTTCCTCCTCGCTTCGGGTCGCCTTTTCGCTGGCGTGCATGGCCAGTCGCTCGGCCTCCGTAGCCTTCTCGCGCTGCCTTCGGTAGTCGGGATCCGCGTCCAGGCGGGCCTGGGTCCGGGCCGCGGCGGCATCCACTGCCGCGTCTGCGGCATCCAGGCGCGCGGCCTGGGCGGAGCGCTCGCGCTCCAGGGTCTGCCGGAGCGTATCGGCGGACTGGAGTTGGGTCTCCAGTTCGCGCAGGGCGGATTCGCGCTGGGACAGGAGCGCCAGCGCCTGCCGTTCCGCCTGATCCAGATGGCGCAGCGTCTCCGGGTCCGTCATCATACCGACGCGCACCTGGGCCAGATCTTTATAATCCTGGGTCAGCGCCTGTTGCAGCTCGGCCAGGCGGCGGTTCACGCCCTCGATCTGCGACTCGATGGCGGCGATCCGGGCGCGCGCATCGGTCACCGTCTGATCGATGTTGGACAGGGTCTGTCGTCCGGAAATCATGCATCTCCCCCTCGGAATTCGCGTGTAACGGCACCTAACAACGCGCGACGGGCGACGCCGCTGGGAGCGCCGACATGTTGTCGGCCCTGGGGCAGCCGACATGTTCTCGGCAGCAATCCCCCCAGACGCCGAAGCAATCCACTCACCACCGCGTAATCGCCCCGCCAGTCGTCTTCATCTCATAACGGGGCACCAACTCGCCCCGCGCCTTCTCGCCGAAACCATCGCGCTCGATGATGCCATCATCCTGCTTATCCGCGGCGACCGCCCGAAAGGTCCGCTCGTCGACTCGTAAACCCCAGCGTTGCACCCGCTCGGTCTTGCGGGTCTCCTCGTTCTCGATCGGTACCGTCAGCACCCGCCCGGCGGGATCGACGGCCTCGACCAGAAGATAGAAGTTGCGCGCCCCGGTATTGATGTCCGGAATCCGCCAAACACCCGTCCTCTCGTCGGGCCGATTGACAATGCGCAGCCGATATTCCTGCTCCAGAATGTCGCGCGCCTCTTCGATCTGCCGGATGGCCTCCCGGACGGCGGCCTTGTCATCACCGCGCAGCGCGGCCCGACCCGCGCTGAAGGAACGCTCCAGGGTCTCCCGCGCCTGATCGGACTTGGCCAGGGTGACGGCCTCCACGTAAACCTCCTCCAGCCTGTCCGGCAGGGCCGCATTGGGCGCCAGCACCGCGAAGTAATAGAGCGCGCCGGCCAGCGCGCCGACTCCCACAATACCGCCCAGCCATGTCCCCCAAACACCCCGGTTGACATAGATCCGAGCGAGCTTGATGGCGAATGAATCCGGCGGCGACTGGTAGGTGAAGCGATCCTCCTTGAGCGCGGCGACGCCCTGCTCGATGACCGAGTCCGGAACCTCGATCCCCTGGGCAGCGTAGATCCGATGCAGACGCTCCTTCAGATCCTCCTCGCGGCCAACCTCGTCCAGCTCCTTTTGCACGATCCGCTCGCGTCGACGCAGCGTATCGACCACATCCATGGCAAGCATCACGTCGTCCAGGGGCGGTTTGCTTGCCGGTACCGGAGCAGAACCCGGCGTCAGAGTGGCCGCCGCGTTCATAATTGGGCAGGCGCCGTAGGCATTTCCAGACCCTTGCCCTGATCGGCGAGCCGGGCCAGCTTGCGCTTGCCCTCCTCCACCGCATCGCGGATCTCGTTGGCGTTCGCGGTACTCTGCTTGCGCATCTCCTCGATGATCTCATGGGATCTCACCTGCCAGGAGACCACCGAATCCACCAGCTTCTTGACCGAGTCCGCGCGCACCGTGGGGCCATAGCCTGCCTCGACCGCCGCCTCCTGCACCTTGCCGCCGATGTCCGCCAGCACCTCCAGCGACTGGCTCATCCCTTCCTTCATCGCATTGACGGTCTGCGTGCCCTCGTGCAGACCGAACATGCCCGTAAAGGAAGCCGTGAGCGCGGTCAGGACCACTTCATTGGTGCTGAAAAAGCTCACGGCCTGCGCATAGACCCGTTCCTTGGCGTTGGTGGTCTGCAGCAGACGCGCCATGACGACCTCAGAGGTGTTGTAGGAGATCGTGAGGTTGTCCGACAGATCCTTGGCGATCTGATAACGCTTTTCTTCCTGCTGAAGCGCGCGGACCTTCTCGTCCCTGGCCATCTCGAAGCGGGCGCGCACGGCGGGCTCCTGTGAGGTGTTAGCCTCGACTTCCCGCATGGCCGCCGCGACTCCGGCCTTGGCTTCGTCGAGCTTGCCCTGGGCGGTCTTGAGCACTTCCAGAGCCAGCACCTCGGACTGCTTCAGCGCCCCACGGAAATCCTGATACGCCTCCAGAATCTTCTGCTCCCGCTGGATCTGATCGTTGGTGGACGCGGTCACCTCCAGATAGGTGCCCTTGATCTTATCGAAGCGGTCGGCGATGTCCCCGCGCGAGACCTTCATCCAGACATTGCCGAGACGCTCGAAGGTGTCCAGCTTGCCGTCTTCGATCTGGTCCACCATCGTCTTGGCATCGTCACGAATGCTATTGAAAGCGTTGGTGATCTCCTCGTAGCGGCTGCCGATCTCCATGGCCTGCACCTGCTGGCGGACCACGTCGTTGAACAGCGACGCCTCGTTGAGGGTGCGGGCGATGGCGGTCACGCGCCCTTCGTCGAGCACCGAGATTTGATTCAGCAGGGCGATGATCGGCTCGACCTGTTTATCCCCATCGGTCGGCAGGAGTCCCAGGTCGTGCAGGCCATTCATGGCCTTGTCCAGATACTGCATCGGGGTCGCGGCGGCGATGGCGGTCGCGTTGGCAGTGGCGGCGGCAGTGGCGGTGTCGGTCGTCGTCATGGTTTTCCGTCCCTAATGGTTGAGTCTTGGTCTGAGGCGGCTTGAACGGGAAAATGGACAGGATGAACAGGAATTTTCAAGATTGACAGGATTCAAAGAACCGTTATTACGAAATCCTGTCCATCCTGCGCAATCCTGTTAATCCTGTCCATTTGAAGCGTTGATTCTGGTACGGACTTTCCCGGAAATCGCCTTAGCAAACACCCGGCCCAGCATGCTGCGCCGGCGTCCGGGTCTTGATCGACAGGGCATGCAGTTCGCCGCTGGCGATCTGGGTCTTGACGGTCTCCATCACCAGGCGCTGGCGCTTGATCGGCGTCAGTCCCTCGAAGACCTCGCTGACGATCAGCGCCTCGAAGTGACTGCCATCGCCGGAGACCTGGACCTCGGCATTCGGGATACCCGCGCGGATAAGTTGGGCGACTGCTTCGGTTTCCAAGCTAGACTCCTGATTTTAAAAAGCTCTTCAGATTCATCAATTGCTTCTGAACAGAACTGGGGTGTCTCGATCCGTCCGAACCCTTGGGCCATTGCCTTGGATTCCAAGACGCGCGATCGTGATCAAATCACCGCTTGACTCAAGACCACGACCGCATCAACCGGATCTCAAAGCTCGCGCGTCGCCAGAAACCGCACCTCTGGCCAACGCTCTTCCGCCAGGCTCAGATTGACCCGTGTCGGCGCCAGATAGACGAGTTGATCGTCGCCGTCAAGCGCCAGATTCTCATAGTTCTTTTCCTTGAAGCGCTCCAGCATCTTGGCGTCCGTGCAGGTCACCCAACGGGCGGTCTTGACGCTCACCGGTTCGACGAAGGCATCGACGCCATATTCGTCCTTGAGCCGATAGGCCGCCACGTCGAATTGCAGAATTCCGACCGCCCCGAGAATCAGATCGTTATTCTTCAGCGGCCGGAACACCTGGGTCGCGCCCTCCTCGGCGAGCTGCACGACGCCCTTCTGCAGCGCCTTGGTGCGCAGCGGATCGCGGAGCACGACGCGGCGAAACAATTCTGGCGCGAAATAAGGGACGCCCTCGTATTTCAGATCCTCGGTCTCGGTGAAGGTATCGCCGATCTGGATGGTGCCGTGGTTGTGCAGACCGATGATGTCGCCGGGCCAGGCGTCTTCCACCTGACGGCGCTCGTCGGCCTGGAAAGTGATGGCATTGGCGACCTGAACCGTCTTGCCGATGCGCACATGACGCATCTTCATGCCCTTTTGATAGCTACCCGAGCAGACCCGCAGAAAGGCGACCCGATCGCGATGGGCCGGGTCCATGTTCGCCTGGATCTTGAACACGAATCCGCTAAAGGTCTCCTCGGCTGGGTCGACCAGACGCTGACGCGTCTGACGCGGACGCGGCGGCGGGGCGTATTCCACAAAGGCATCCAGCAGTTCGCGCACGCCGAAATTGTTGATGGCCGAGCCGAAAAACACCGGCGTTTGCTTGCCCGCCATATAGTCCGCGAGATTCAGCGGATGACTGGCACCCTGCACCAGTTCCATCTCGTCGCGCAATTCCTGGGCCTGATCGCCGAGTACCGCGTCCATGCGCGGATTGTCGATTCCCTCGATAATCTCGCCCTGGGTGATGCGTCCGCCATGCTGGGCGCTAAACAGATGGGTGCGCCCGGAACGCAGATCGAAAACCCCCTTGAAGCGCTTGCCCATGCCGATCGGCCAGGTGACGGGCGCGCATTTGATCTTGAGGATATTCTCGATCTCGTCCAGCACCTCGATGGCGTCGCGGCCCTCGCGGTCGAGCTTGTTGACGAAGGTCAGGATCGGCGTGTCGCGCAGCCGGCAGACATCCATCAGCTTGATGGTGCGATCCTCGACGCCCTTGGCGATGTCGATCACCATCAGCGCCGAATCGACCGCCGTCAGGGTGCGATAGGTGTCCTCGGAGAAATCCTCGTGTCCCGGCGTGTCGAGCAGGTTGATGATGGCCTCGCCATAGGGAAACTGCATGACCGAAGAGGTCACCGAGATCCCGCGCTCCTTCTCCAGCGCCATCCAGTCCGAGGTCGCGTGACGCGCCGCCTTGCGCCCCTTGACCGTGCCGGCGAGCTGGATCGCGCCGCCGAACAGCAGCAGCTTTTCGGTCAGCGTGGTCTTGCCCGCGTCGGGGTGGGAGATGATCGCGAAGGTACGGCGTTTAGCGAGTTGTTCTTGAAGTTCGGTCATGGGGACTGGTCGGAGACGGCCTGCGCTGGGAAATCCAGGGATTATACCGATGCGGAATGACTCGGACAGGGATAACGGGAGAGCGGCCTCGCGTCTGTCGAGATGTGCGGAAAGACGTTGTCCGGCGGTGATCGCCAATTCCGAACATGGTCTAAACGCATCCCGTCGCGTCCAGTCCTCTCAGTTCGCGCGCTAGCACCGTGGCATCCTCGCGCCCCTTGCCCGCCGGATAATAATTCCGCCGGGTGCCGATTTCGCAGAATCCCTCCGAAGCATAGAGCGCGCGCGCGCAGCCGTTGGAAGCTCGCACTTCCAGAAAGGCGGTATCGGCCTTGCGCTTGAGCGCGAGCGACAGCAGGTGACGCAACAGGGCGCGCCCCAGGCCCTGGCGCTGACAGCGCGGATGCACGCAGAGGTTGAAAATGTGACATTCGCCGACGGCGACCGACATGATGCCGTGCGCGACGATGTCCTGATCGATCTCGCCGACCCAGCAGCAGTAACCGACCCGCAGGCAGTCCTGGAAAATCTCGTCGCTCCAGGGGTGCGCGTAGGCCGCGCGCTCGACGGCCCCGACCGCGGCGAGATCCTCGCCGCGCATGGGTCTGAGCGAAAACCCAGGATGGCACTCCAGCATCGACATCTTGAGATTGACCCCTCTGGTCGAAATCGGCACCGCGGTCGCGCGCGCGAAATGATGACCCGCATCATGCCATGGTCGATTTCTCGCGCAAGCCCGGTACGCGCATCACCCACCTGAAATGATTTCGGGCTATAGTTGTCGGGATTCCTTGATTCCCGCCTGGCCTGAGTTGCTCAAACCACCCTCGACCGCGTTCGGGCAATGCCACCTTACGCTGTGTCGCGCGGCATTTACGCCTCGCCGGGATTCCTTTTTTCACTTTTTGCGGGACAGATCGATGTCGCACACGAGTATGGCCACCCTCGACGGCAATGAAGCAGCCGCCTATGTCGCTCACATGACCAACGAGGTCATCGCCATTTATCCCATCACGCCCTCCTCGAACATGGGCGAATGGGCGGATGAGTGGTCCTCGCTGGGGGTCAAAAACCTTTGGGGCACGGTCCCCGACGTGGTCGAGATGCAGAGCGAGGCGGGCGCCGCCGGGGCCATTCATGGCGCCTTGCAGGGCGGTTCGCTGGCGACCACCTTCACCGCCTCCCAGGGTCTGCTGCTGATGATCCCGAACATGTACAAGATCGCCGGCGAACTCTCGCCGGTGGTCTTCCATGTCTCGGCGCGTTCGCTGGCGGCGCAAGGTCTGTCGATCTTCGGCGACCACGCCGACGTGATGGCCTGCCGGGCGACCGGGTACGCCATGCTCTGCGGCGCCTCGGTTCAGGAGGCGATGGATTTCGCCCTGATCGCCCAGGCCGCGACCCTGGAGAGCCGGCTGCCCTTCCTGCACTTTTTCGATGGGTTCCGTACCTCGCACGAGGTCGCGAAGATCGAGCGGCTGCCGGTCGAGACGATCCGCGCCATGATCGACGATGACCTAGTCAAGGCCTGCCGGACCCGCGCGCTCAACCCGGATCATCCTATTCTGCGCGGCACCTCGCAGAACCCGGATGTCTATTTCCAGGGACGCGAAACGGTCAATCTCCATTACAGTCGAACTCCCGCCATCGTGCAGGGCGTGATGGACCGCTTCGCCAAGTTGACCGGACGTCAGTACGGACTCTTCGAGTATGTCGGCGCGCCGGATGCCGAGCGGGTGATCCTGCTGATGGGCTCGGGCATCGGCGCCGCCGAGGAGACCGTCGATCATCTGGTCGCCCATGGCGAGAAGGTCGGCATGCTCAAGGTCCGGCTCTTCCGCCCCTTCGATCCCAGTTATCTGCTCGCCGCGCTGCCGGTCACCGCGACCCGGATCGCGGTGCTCGATCGCACCAAGGAGCCGGGTTCCGACGGCGAACCGCTCTATAAGGATGTGCTCACCGCGCTCGCCCAGGCGCATGCCGGGGGCGATCTGGCGACCATGCCGCGCGTGATCGGCGGTCGCTACGGTCTGTCCTCGAAGGAATTCACGCCCGGCATGGTCAAGGGCGTCTTCGACGAACTGACCAGGGACAAACCGAAAAATCAGTTCACGATCGGGATCATCGACGATCTCACGCACACCAGCCTGGACTGGGATCCGACCTTCCGGCCTGACGTGACCAAGGGCGTCACCGCCTGCGTCTTCTACGGCCTGGGCTCGGACGGCACCGTGTCGGCCAATAAGAATTCCATCAAGATCATCGCCGAGGAAACGCCGAACTACGGTCAGGGCTATTTCGAGTACGACTCGAAGAAGGCCGGCGCAATGACCATCAGCCATCTGCGTTTCGGCGCCCATCCGATCAACAGTACCTATCTGATCGGCAACGACGAGGCGAGTTTCGTCGCCTGTCATCAGCCGACCTTCCTGACACGCTACGACATGCTCGACAAGGCGCGCAAGGGCGGCGTCTTCCTGCTGAACTCGGCCACTCCATCCGACCAGGTCTGGAACGAACTGCCGCGGAAGATGCAGCAGACCATGATCGAGAAGGAATTGTCCTTCTACGTGATCGACGCCTACGGCATCGCGGCGGCGACCGGCATGGGCCGGCGCATCAATACCATCATGCAGACCTGTTTCTTCGCCATCTCCGGCATCCTGCCGCGCGACGAGGCGATCGCCCACATCAAGACCGCGGTCAAGAAGACCTACGGCAAAAAGGGTCAGGCGCTGCTGGAACGCAACAATCAGGCGATCGACGCCACCCTGGCCGGACTGCATCAGGTCACCCTCAACGGCACCGTCACCAGCACCTTCGACCGCCCGCCGGTCGTGCCGGACGATGCGCCCGAGTTCGTACACAAGGTCACGGCGACCCTGCTGGCGGGGCTCGGCAATCAGCTCCCGGTCAGCCTGATGCCGGTCGACGGCACCTGGCCCACCGGCACCACCCGCTTCGAGAAGCGCAACCTGGCGCTCAAGCTGCCGCTCTGGGACGAGGCGCTTTGCAGTCAGTGCGGCAAATGCCCGCTGGTCTGCCCGCACGCGGCGATCCGCGCCAAGGTGTTTCCAGCCGAACTCGCCGCGAACGCCCCGGCGGGCTTCCGGCACGTCGCGATGAAAGGCAAGGATTTCCCCGAAGGCCATCGCATCGCCTATCAGATCGCCCCCGACGACTGCACCGGTTGCGGACTCTGCGCGGATGTCTGCCCGATCCGCGATCGCACCGATCCGAGTCACAAGGCGCTCGACATGGTGGAGGCGACCGAGATCCACGACGCGGAACAGGCCAACTGGGACTTCTTCCTGACCCTGCCCGAGTTCGACCGCGCCAGCCTTGACCCGAGCAAGATCAAGCACGCGATGATGATGCAGCCGCTGTTCGAGTTCTCCGGGGCTTGCGTGGGCTGCGGCGAGACACCCTATATCAAGCTCGCCACCCAGTTGTTCGGCGATCGCATGCTGGTCGCCAACGCCACCGGCTGTTCCTCCATCTATGGCGGCAATCTGCCGACGACGCCTTACACCACCAACCCCGAGGGGCGCGGTCCGAGCTGGAACAATTCGCTGTTCGAGGACAACGCCGAATTCGGGCTCGGCATCCGTCTGGCCGTAGACAAACAGACCGAACAGGCGCGCGAACTGCTGACCCAACTGGCGAGCCAGATCGGCGGCGAACTGGTCGAGGGGCTGCTGAGCGCCGATCAGTCGAGCGAGGCCGGCATCCATGACCAGCGCGAACGGGTCGCGGCGCTGAAAGAGAAAATCAAGGGTCTTGATACCCCGGAAGCACGCACCCTGGCGGCAATCTGCGAGCAACTGGTCAAGCGCAGCGTCTGGATCATCGGCGGCGACGGCTGGGCCTACGACATCGGGTATGGCGGCGTCGACCATGTGCTCGCCAGCGGACGCAACGTCAACCTGCTGATCCTCGACACCGAGGTCTATTCCAACACCGGCGGACAGAAGTCCAAGGCCACCCCGATGGGCGCGGTCGCCAAGTTCGCCGCCGGCGGCAAGCCGACCTTCAAGAAGGATCTGGCCATGATGGCCATGGCCTACGAGAACGCCTATGTCGCCCAGGTGTCCTTTGGAGCCAAAGACGTGCAGACCGTGCGCGCCTTCCTGGAGGCCGAGTCCTATGACGGACCCTCGGTCATCATCGCCTACTCGCCCTGTATTGCCCACGGCGTGGATCTGTCCAACAACCTGCGCCAGCAGGACATGGCGGTGAACTCCGGTCACTGGTCGCTGTTCCGTTACGACCCGCGCCGCGCCGCGAAGGGCGAGAATCCGCTGCTGATGGACAGCAAGCCGCCGAGCATTCCCTATCGGGATTTCGTCGCCTCGGAGACCCGTTTCAGCCTGCTGAACCGGACCCATCCCGAGGCCGCCGAACGCTATCTGCAACTGGCGCAGAAGCATGTGCAGACGCACTTCACGCTCTACGAGCAGTTGGCGCATCTGGCGGTCCAAAAGTCGTCCGTGCCCCCGACCGAATAGGCGGGCTGCCCGATGAATGGCCAGTCGATCCTGGCCAAGACACGTTCAGGCACCCGGCCAGCCGTGACGCCGACTCCCTGTCGGCGGCTGGTCGGACGCGCTCAGCCTCCCCCGCCCTCCCCTAGGGCCATGGGAGCCTGGAGCGCCCGCCGCACGCTTTTTCGCTCACGCTAATTCACGGAACCATGAGGTTTAGCCAGCCATGAACCTGACGACCAAGTATCTCGGACTGACGATCAAGAATCCGCTGGTCCCCTCCGCCTCCCCGCTGTCGAAAAGCGTCAGCATCGCGCGCGAACTGGAGGACAACGGCGCGGCGGCCATCATCATGTGGTCGCTGTTCGAGGAGGCCATCACCGCCGAATCCGAATCCATGGTGCGCTTTCTGCATCAACAGGATACGGGTTTCGCCGAGATCAGCGATGGTTTCCTGCCCGCGCATCAGGACTTCGACAACGCGCTCGACCAATATCTGGAGCACATCCGCAAGCTCAAGGAAGCGCTGGAGATTCCGGTCATCGCCAGTCTCAACGGCGTCACCCCCAGCGGCTGGATCAAGCACGCCACCGACCTTCAGCAGGCCGGGGCCGACGCGCTGGAATTGAATGTCTACTATGTCGCCGGCGATATCGGACAGACCGGCGCCCAGGTCGAGGAGCGTTATCTGAGCCTGCTGCGCGAGCTGCGCGGCCATGTCCAGATCCCGATCAACATGAAACTCTCCTCCGCCTTCAGCTCGGTCGGCAACATGGTCAGCCGACTGGCCGCGGCCGGCGCCAACGGCGTTGCGCTCTTCAACCGCTTCTATCAGCCGGATATCGACATTCAGGGTTTGCGGCTGCAATCGACCCTGCGGCCCTCGACCTCGGCGGAGATCCTGCTCGCGATGCGCTGGATCGCCATCCTCCACGGACGTCACGAAGGTCTTTCGCTCGGCGCCACCGGTGGCGTCCATACCGCCGAGGACGCCATCAAGCTGCTGCTCGCCGGCGCCGATGTGGTGCATCTGTGTAGCGTCCTGCTGCAGAAGGGGCCGGCGTATACCGCCCTGATTCTGACCGGAATCCAGGACTGGATGACCGAACAGGGGTTCGAGTCCGTCGACGATTTCCGTGGCCGTGTCAGCGCGCTGACGGTGCCCAATCCGGCCGAATTCGAGCGCGCCAATTATCTCAACGTCCTGGACAGCTACAGCATCTCATCGGGCGTGCGGGTTTAGAGACTCATCGCTTTGGGAGCGAAGGCGGAACGCCCCGCTCCCAAGGGGACGAAAGTGACGATTGAAGAATCAGTTCGACAACGACAACGATGCTGCTCAGAAATCGGGAACGGAAAATGAGCAGTTGCCAAGCGCCGATCCCGGCGCGCGCGACGAAACCAATACAACGGATAGATAAATAGAAGCGCTCCACCCATTGACTCTTTGCACGACGCACCAACACAATCGCCCCCTGCCCGGATCGCGCGTGCGCAATCAACAATAACATCACAGAGAGGCGTCGTACTCGTCTCACGAGTACGCGGGGCGACACTGCGCGCGCGTGTTTTTCAGCGGAATCCCGGGCCGGGATTCCGCTGCGCCGCCTGACTCTCGATCATCCCATTCACTTCATTTTAGGACTACCCAATGCAGCAAGCCTCGGTCGACGCCATCAAGGCGCATCCTCGCTATCAGGAGCTGGTGTGTTCACGCAAGTGTTTCGCCTGGAACCTGACGGTCCTCATGTTGGCGATGTATTACGGTTTTATCCTGGTCATCGCCTTCGCGCCTAGCCTGCTGGGCACCCCGATCTCCGAGGGCGCCGTGACCACGGTCGGCATCCCGGTCGGCGTCATCATCATCGTTGCCTCGTTCATCCTGACCGGACTCTACGTCTCCAAGGCCAACGGCAAGTTCGATGCCCTGACCAAAGCCATCCGCGAGGATCTCCAATGAAGCGCTTCGCGATCTGGGGCGTCCTGCTCGCCCTGCTGACCCCCTTCATGCTCGTGGCCGCGCCGGCACTCTCCGGCGCCGTCGAGCAACAGTCGGTGAACATGACGGCCATCTACATGTTCGTCGCGTTCGTCGCGGCAACCCTGGGCATCACCTACTGGGCGGCCAAGCGCACCCGTACCGCCAAGGAGTTCTATACCGCGGGCGGCGGCATCACCGGCTTCCAGAACGGTCTGGCCATCGCCGGCGACTACATGTCCGCCGCCTCCTTCCTGGGCATCTCCGGCCTGGTGTTCGCCTCCGGCTACGACGGTCTGATCTATTCCATCGGCTTCCTGGTCGGCTGGCCGATCATCATGTTCCTGATCGCCGAGCAGATCCGTAACCTGGGCAAGTTCACCTTCGCCGACGTGTCCTCCTACCGCTTCGGTCAGACCCAGATCCGCACCATGGCGGCGATCTCCTCGCTGGTCGTGGTCGCCTTCTACCTGATTGCGCAGATGGTCGGCGCCGGTAAGCTAATCCAGCTCCTGTTCGGCCTGGAATATTGGATGGCGGTGGTCATCGTCGGCGTCCTGATGATGGTCTATGTCATCTTCGGCGGCATGACCGCCACCACCTGGGTACAGATCATCAAGGCGGTGCTGCTGCTGTGCGGCGCGACCTTCATGGCCATCGCGGCGCTCTCAGCCTTCAATTTTTCGCCCGAGGAGATGTTCCGGCAGGCGGTCGAGACGCATCCCAAGGCTGGCGCCATCATGTCGCCCGGATCGCTGGTGACGGACCCGATCAACGCCATCTCGCTCGGTCTGGCGCTCATGTTCGGCACCGCCGGTCTGCCGCATATCCTGATGCGCTTCTTCACCGTGCCGGATGCCAAGGAGGCGCGTAAATCGGTCTTCTACGCCACCGGTTTCATCGGCTATTTCTACATCCTGACCTTCATCATCGGCTTCGCGGCTATCGTGCTGCTGGCTCAAAACCCCGAGTTCTTCAAGCCGGCGGCGCTGGCGGCAGATGGCTCGGTCATCCAGGGTCAGCTTGTCAGCGGCATCAATGGCGGAACCAATATGGTCGCCATCCATCTGGCCAAAGCGGTCGGCGGCGATCTCTTCCTCGGCTTCATCTCGGCCGTGGCCTTCGCCACCATCCTTGCCGTGGTCTCGGGTCTGACCCTGGCCGGCGCCTCCGCCATCTCGCATGACCTTTACGCCAGCGTCATCGCGCGCGGTCGCAGCAACGAAACCACCGAAATCCGCGTCTCCAAGTTCGCCACCTTCGGTCTGGGACTGGTCGCCATTGGACTTGGCATCGCCTTCGAGAGTCAGAACGTCGCCTTCATGGTGGGTCTGGCCTTCGCGATCGCGGCGAGCGCCAACTTCCCGGTGCTGGTCGCCTCCATCTTCTGGAGCAAGATGACTACGCGCGGCGCGCTGATCGGCGGTTTCGCCGGACTCATCAGCGCCTTTGTGTTGACCGTCATGTCGAAGGCGGTGTGGGGCGACGTGCTCGGCAACGTGGGCGAGGACGGCAAGTCGGTCGGCCTGATCATGCTGAACAACCCGGCAATCGTCTCGATCCCGATCTCATTCGCCTGCATCTGGCTGTTCTCGATCCTCGATAATTCCGAGCGTGCCAAGATCGATCGGGCCGCGTTCGATGCGCAGCGGATCCGTTGCGAGACGGGTATTGGTGCCGAGGGAGGCGCGAGTCACTAACGGCTGAGACTATTCGGGACAGGGATGTCCCTGGGCAGCGGTTAGTGGTTAGTGGTTAGTGGTTAGGCGATTTCCGGGAAAGCTCATACCAATGCCCAAGGCTGCAAAATGGACAGGATTAACAGGATTTTTCAAGATTCACAGGATTGAAAACAGCTTTTGACGAAATCCTGTCCATCCTGAGCAATCCTGTTAATCCTGTCCATTCCGACATCGTCGCGGCCTGTGGCAAGCCGGAGTTCGAGGATGCGCAGATCGACACGCTGCTCAATCCGGTGCTGATCGTTGAGGTGCTTTCGGATTCCACCGAAGGCTATGATCGCGGCGTCAAATTTCTGCATTACCGCACACTGTCATCCCTACAGGATTATCTGCTGGTCGCCAAAAACGAATGCCGGATCGAGCATTACGCTCGCCAAGTGGATCACCGCTGGTTACTGACGGAATATCAGCGTCCAGACGAGACTCTGATCCTGACATCGGTTGGCGGCGAATTGAGTCTGCAAGCTATTTATGAGCGCGATGAATCGCCGCGCCTGACGCGGCGTCCCAACGCCTTGTGCGCGTCAGCCCAGCCGGGTTACGCTCCCTGTCACCCAGCCGGCGGATCAACGCCATCAAGCCATTGATGGATAGCTGGAAATCCCCGGATTCCCCGCGACATTCTTGAGCTTCGGCGTATTCAGCCGCGCGATTTTGACCGTCTTGACATCCCTCAGATAGGTCGCGACCGTCTCCCAGATCGGCTCTCCTGGTGCCTGACTGCCGACCGTGGCCCAGCCGGCGACAACGTATTTTTTTTCGGCCTCGATGCGGGTTCCGTCGTTCAGCGTCATTTCCTGAATCCGCTCGCCCATGCTCGCCGTGGGATCGCAGACATAGTCCAGACCGCCGACCCGCACCATGTCGCCGCCCTGCTGGACGTAGGGATCGGGATTGAACAGGTTATCGCCCACGTCCTCCAGGATCATCTTGATCTCGGCGCCGGTCATCTCCCGACGGTAGGTTTCGGGATAGGTGATGCAGGTTTGGTCCATGACGTTGTCCATGGTGATCGCCTGACCGGGCAGCACGGTCGTGCCCCAGCGAAAGCCGGGCGAGAGGCTGATCTGGGCGTCATGCACCTTGATGAGCGCATCGCAAATGACCTGATCGAAGGTGCCGTTGAAATTGCCGCGCCGGAACAGCGTCTCGCCCGCGGTGGCGAGTTTCTCTTCGAGTTTGTCCCGGTAGGGCGCGCGCACTCCGGCGATGTAGTCGAGCATCCCCTGATCGGGCTTGAGCAGATTCGAGAAGACGGGCAGCAGTCGATAACGGAAGTCGCGCAGCTTGCCGTTCTTCACGTCCAGATCCATCACGCCCAGGAATTTGCCATTGGACCCGGCATTGGTCACCAGCGTCTTGCCGCCCGCGTTCTCGACCAGGGTCGGCGCCGGCATGCCGTCGTGGGTGTGTCCGCCGAAAATGACATCGATCCCGGTGACCCGCGAGGCCATCTTCAGATCCACATCCATGCCGTTGTGCGAGAGGACCACCACCAGATCCGGCGTCTCCTCCTCGCGCACCTTGTCGACCATTTCCTGTATCCGTCCGTCCTCGATGCCGAAGGTCCAGTCCGGGATGAACCGCTGCGGATTGGCGATCGGGGTATAGGGGAACGCCTGACCGATGATGGCGACCTTGACCCCGCCGACCTCCTTGACCGTGTAAGGCTTGAAGGCCAACCCCAGATCCTCGTCGAAGCCGCCGAAGTCGGCAAAGCGATAATCGAACAGCGCCTCCTCGCGAACCTTGACGTTCTGCGCCACGAAATCGCCCTTGAAGGCGCCGATGTTGCGGATGACCTCGTCATCCCGATAGGTGAACTCCCAGTGCCCGGTCATGACATCGACGCCGAGCAGATTCGTCGCGCCGACCATGTCCATGCCGCGCGTCCAGTAGGCGGTGCCCGAGCCCTGCCAGGTGTCGCCGCCATCGAGCAGCAGGCTGTTGCCGTCGCCCCGCTCGGCGCGCAGACGATCCACCAGCGTTTTCAGATGCGCGAAACCGCCGACGCTGCCGAATTTCGCGGCACCCTCGTCGAAGTTCAGGTAGGTAAAGGCGTGCGCCTCGATCCCGCCGGACTCGATGCCGAAGTGTTTCAGAAACGCCTCGCCGACCAGATGGGGCGCCTTGCCGAAGGCGCCACCGATTCCGATATTCACATTCGGTTCACGGAAATGGATCGGATTCAGTTGGGCATGCGTATCGGTGATGTGCAGGAGCGTCAGGTTGCCGAATTTGGGCACTTCGTAGAGATCCGCGGGCAGGCGCCTGGCGGCAAACGCGGATGTGGGCAGCATGCCAGCCGCGCCGGCCAGCCCCATGAGTCTGATGAATTCACGTCGGGAAAGTGACATTGGATCGATTCCTCCGATGGATCGTTTAGGGATGAAGGCATTGCGCCAGTCTGCGGGCCAGCCATGCCAGTATGTCTGGACTCGCGCCCGAAATACCAGAGACGGCCTGGTCGGATGACGTCAAGGTGGGCGCAGTCCGCGCTAACCGCGCATGGCGAGCCGCGACCCCGGGCATTGAAAGCGCCGGCTCGCCAAGTGCGCCCCCTCACCCCGGCCCTCTCCCAGGGGGAGAGGGACAGGAGGATCGGCCGCAGCGCGATTTTCAGGGCAAAAGCCCCATCGCCGGAGTCGTGCATTCACCTGAGCCCGTGCTAGGATTCGGCCACGACGATTCCATGGATCATGTGAACCAATACCGGTGTCACGCCATCCTGGACCGGCTGTAAACCAATAACAATCGCCGGGGATCGGAGCCATCCGCTCCCACGGCTTTGCTCTCGCTAGAACTTAAGGAGGCTATTCTCATGTCTTTGATGTCGTTATCCCGTCCGCGCCTGCTCGCCCTGTCGCTGGGGCTCTCGACCCTGACGAGCGGCGGGGCATTCGCGCAACTGCCCGCGGACCTGGAACTCTCCGGCGATGCCGCCGCCGGAAAACTCGTGGCGAACGACCGCGCCAAGGGCAATTGCGTCGCCTGCCACGCGATGCCGGGCGCCAAGGAACCCGGCGCGATCGGACCGGTACTGATCGCGATGCAGACCCGTTATCCGAGCAAAACGGCGCTCGCGACCCAGATCTGGGACGCCACCGCGAAAACCCCGGAAGTGGTCATGCCGCCCTTTGGCAAGCATGAGATCCTGACCCGAAAAGAGTTCGTCGATGTCGTCGAGTACATCTGGTCTCTCTAAGCCATCGCCACCGGAGGCAGCACAATGAAAAAGATCCATCTTTCGCTGATCGCCGCAGCGTTGATCGGCGCCATCGCAACTCCCGCCATCGCCACCACTCCGGAAGAGGACAAGGCCACCTTCCAGTCCTATTTCAAGCAACGCTTTCCGAATGTCCCGGAAGATGACTTCAAGAACGGCGCCTATGCCATTGATGCAATCGGGCGCGAAAACTGGGAAGCGATCGAGGAATTTCCGCCCTACGAGAACGCCATCAGCAGTGGCGAAACCCTGTGGAACACGCCCTTCGCAAATGGCAAGAGTTATCAGGACTGTTTCCCGGATGGCCCGGCGATCGCAAACAAATACCCGCATTGGGATCGGCAAGCGGGCCAGGTCATGACCCTGCCGCTGGCGATCAACCAGTGCCGCGAGGCCAATAGCGAGAAACCGTTATCCTACAAGAAGGGTCCGATCGCCGACTTGCTTGCGTACATGGCCTTCGAGTCGCGCGGCCAGATCACCAACGTCGAGATCCCGAGCGACGATCCTCGCGCCATCGCCGCCTATGAAAAAGGCCGTGAATTCTACTTCGCCCGTCGTGGTCAGTTGAACTTTTCCTGTGCCCACTGTCACTTCGGCAACTCGGGCACCACGCTGCGCACCGAGATCCTCAGCCCGGCCCTCGGCCACACGACACACTGGCCGGTCTATCGGTCAAAATGGGGCGAGATGGGCACCTTGCACCGTCGCTTCTCCGGCTGTAACGAACAGGTGCGCGCCAAGGCATTCGAAGCGCAGGGCGAGGAATATCGCAACCTCGAATTTTTCCTGACCTATGTCAACAATGGGCTGGAACTCAACGGCCCCGCCGCGCGTAAATAATTCGGCCAGTCCACCTTCGCCGGGAGGCGCTTGCGTTCCTCCCGTACGCATAAGAGACGAGAGAGGAGTTTGAACCAGATGAAAAATCGTAGTCTTTCAGTGGGCGCACTGATCGCGGCCTTGATGATGGTCATACCCGCCGCCTGGGCAACCCACCGTTCCGAGGCCGAGCAGGCCATCGCCGCGGCCAGAGCCGCCCATGAGCAGGCGGCGTCCGTCCAGGCAGCCTCGCCCGACACCGCCGCGATGATCGAGGAAGCCGAGGGGCTGCTCCCCTCGCGCCAATACACCAAGGCGGTCGAAATCGCCGACAAGGCGAAAATACAGGATCGCTTCGCCTACGAACAGGCATCCAGCGGCAAGGTTGCGGACGCCGGCGCAGCCAGCAAAGCCAAGGAAGCGATCGCTGCGGCGGAGGCGGCGCGCAAGAAAGCCGATTCCGTGGGCGGCGAATGGCGCGATACCGCGCAGATGATCAAGGACGCCGAGGGACTCGCCAAGTCAGGCCAATATAACGAGGCCATCCAACTGGCCAATCAGGCGGCACGGCAAGGCGCACTGGGGTATGAGCAGGCGCTGAAAGAAAAAGGCGCGAGCTTTCCATCCTATGTCGCGAAGAAGCCGTGACCGCCCAGCGTCATCGAGCCCTTGAACTCCCCCATCACCTCGCTCAGGAGAACCGCATCATGCAACTCAAAACGCCGTTGGCCGCCGTCACGCTGATTATCTTTTTGGCCAGTGCTTCCAGCGCCATTGCCGCGGAGAACAAGATCACCCCGACCCTCGAAAGCGTCGATGTCGTCCATAATGGCGCGACCGTGACCATCAAGCGCGGTCATGACCGCAACGCCACCCTGCCGGAGATCTTCCAGAAGACCGATCGCGGCTGCCCCCCATTCTGCGTGGAGCCCATGCTCGCCGCCCCCGGAATCGAAACCGTGGGCGAGCTTGAAGTTCTCGATTTTTTGCACCGGATCAACCAAGGCGAGTCCGACATCCTGATCATCGACTCGCGCACCCCGGACTGGGTCATGCGCGGCACCATTCCAGGCTCGGTCAACATCCCCTGGAACAAGATCAATCGAGACACCGCCGGCACCTTCGAGACCCCGGCCGAGTCGGACAGCTTTCATCACATCCTGGAAGACGAATTCGGCGTCAGCCGGAACCCCGCCACCGGAGGCTGGAACTTCAGCGACGCCAAGACGCTAGTGCTCTTCTGCAACGGTATCTGGTGCCCGCAATCCACCGCCAACCTCAAGACCCTGGTCGGCATCGGCTATCCCGTGCACAAACTGAAGTGGTATCGCGGCGGCATGCAGGACTGGGTTAGCGTGGGGCTCACCACCATCACGCCCTGAGCGGTTCGGATCGGTTCGCGGGAAATTGAACGGGGCTGTTGGCCCCGTCCCAATTTCTGGTTTATTCGATCCTCTTGTCAGTCGTTTGCCACTCGTCGCGCAAGGTATGCAGTTTCTGACGATACGCTTGAGCATCGCCGTATTCGAAGAATTGCAACGTGCGCCGATGCGGATCCAGGGTGCGCCGCGCATGCTTGATCGGACACCAGTATTGTTCGGTTCGAGCGGCGATCTCGCGAACGTATTCGATCAATTGGTTGCCGTAACCGCAGTAGACGCAGTTCAGCTTTTCGATCCAGTTGAGATACGCCAAGTGATGCCGATCGATGATCAGGTCATCGGAGCGGCGCACCCGCGGGATGCCGTAGAGACGAAAGCAGACATGCTGAAACAGCGTAAAAGAGACATCCATGATCGCCAGGGCACGATCATGCCGTAGATCAGCGGGGCCGACAGAAGATAGGCGACCGGAGCCCGCCTGAGATACCGCCAGACACCAGTGCGCTGGCGTAGATGCAAAAGCCGCACGCCGTGCGCGAAGACGACTTTCCCATAGTGCAGCGAATAACGAAACTGCTCGCGGCTTTCCGTGAGCAGACGATCGATTTCCTGATCCAATTCCTGCTGGGTCGCTCGCAAGCGTTCCAGAATCTCCTCGATCACGGTTCCGGCCATCGTCTTCCCCTGAGATTGAGGATCGAAATCCACATCCCTGGAGAGGACATGGCATGGCCGATAGCCGGAGCGCGGGCGGGGTCCGTCCATCAGATCGCCCGTGATGAGGGAATGCCTGAATGGTATGTCTTCGGCAGGATGCTCGGCAAGGCATGAAACACCGACGGTTGATCGCATCGCGCCGACGGTGTTGCGGCGAAGAATCGGCGCCTGACGCCGCAAGAATCAGGTCGACGACCGATCACAAGACATACCGCTTTTCAGCAATCCATTGTAATATTCCCCGACTTGCGCGGGTGGCGGAACTGGTAGACGCGCTGGATTTAGGTTCCAGTGGAGCAATCCGTGGGGGTTCGAGTCCCCCCTCGCGCACCAATGACTTACCGGCTTTTCTGTCTGCCGTCAGACGGCGACGTGACACAAACGTGACGCGGTGTATCGAGGCGAGCGATTGCGCTGCGCAGGTTGTCCGGCGCCAGATGCGCGTATTTCTCCGTCATTAGGATCGTGCTATGACCGAGAATGTCTCGAATTTCCGCCAACGGTACGCCCGCCGTCACTAACCATGCGGCGCAGGTGTGCCGTAGATCGTGAATCCGGAAATTCTCGATCTGAGGTTCCCTCGGTTTTTCGTCTTCCAAGGGAGTGTGCTCATGCGACCTGTTTTTCTCCCCGCTGGGTGCTGATCCAGTCTTTCAGGAACTGAACCGGTGAGGTGTACCCGAGGGTGGAGTGCAAG
>NZ_NHSQ01000048.1 GCF_016653465.1 Thiocystis minor
CCGGCCAGGGCGTTCAATTGCGCGATTTTCTTCTGTAACTGCTCGATGATTTCGGCCCCCGAGGGCATCATCGTGGTCAGCGCGAGTTGGAAGGCGTAGCCGGCGGCATTCGAGGCGATGCCGCGCAGCAGGTTGGTGAACTGTGCGGCGTTGACGAACGAAAACGAGCCGCCGAACAGATCGATGCCGCCGCAGCCGGCCTCGAAGGACGGCGGCACCAACGCAATCGGATTGACGTTGACAATGCGATTGCGCGCGACCAGCGAGCCGCCCGACAGGACGCCTCGGCGCTGTCCCATTTGCGCGCTGGGGTCCGTGACATTGACCAGCGTGCCGAACAGACTGTCCATTTCCGCGTTCAGGTCCGCCTGCGCGGGCGCGGCGAACAGGGGCGCAAGCAGCGCGAGGGCGCACCAGGCGCGTCGATCGGTGGTGGTGAGCGGCATCGCGGGTTACTCCGGCGCGAAAGGGGCGGACGACAGCGAGGCGGGCGCGGGCGCGCGGGATCGCAACAGGTCGAGAAAGCGATCGGGATCCTCGGGCACTTCCGACAGCGGGGCGTCGACGCCAACCGCCAGGTAGCGATCGGCCACGGTAGGTTTGGTGCGGGCATAGGTCGCCTCGTCGATCCAACCCGCCTCGCGAGCGGCCAGCACCAAGCGCTGCTGTAAATCGTTGAGCGACAACAGCCCCTGCGCGAGCGGCATCACGTCCGCCGGCGGGCGCACCAGGAACATCGCCGGCGTCGACACCACGCCCAGGCGGGCGGCCTGCCCGCCATCGCGGCGAAAATTCGGAAACAATCCTTTGGGGAGCGGTTTCCCGTCGAGGGCAATGGCCTGGACCACGAAGCCGCCCGTTTGCGCCAGCGTCTGCAGCACGGCGGCTTGCGCGGCGCAATAGGGGCAGTCGGCGCGATAGAAAAACCAGATCCCGGTGTCCTTGGCGAGCGCCTGGAGGACCGCTTCGCGCTGTTGACCGGCGACGCGATTGATCAAATTGGCATAATTGCCAGCGGGCTGACGGGTGGTTTCGTCGAGCGCGGGGTCGTTTTGCACGGCGCGTTGAAAGGCGTCGGTGAAGCGCGAGGCTTTATCGAGCGCGATTTTCTGCAAATACAGAAACACGGCCAGATTCGTCGGATTGGGATCGTCGATCGCGCGCTGCTGATAGGTCTCCAGGTTGGCGCGCAACCAGGCCGCCGAGAGCGGTGCCGGTTCCGGCGGCGATGGCGGTTCGGGCAACGGTTCCGGCTCCGGTAGCGGCGGCACGGGCACGGGCGCAGGCGGCGGTTCCGGTGGCAGGACGGGGGCGGGCGGCAGCGGATCGCGGCGATACCAGAACCAGCCTTCGGCCTCGCGCTCGTAGAAGCGCGCGGCGTCGGCGATGGCCACGGACGTACCGAGCACGCCGAGCAGCCCCGCGAGCGCCAAGGCGAACCGCGCCCTACGCACGGGCACGCAGGGAGCGACGCGCTTGACGCAGCGCAGAGCCATGGCGATCCAGTTGCGTTGGCGTCGAGACGGTCACGGGATACCAGGTGGGACGGCGATACGCATGGCCCCGGCGTTTGCCGACCGGCAGGCGCAGCGTTTTGCCGTCGAGGAAATAGACCAGGCGGTCGCAGGCGACGAAGGCGAGGCGGCGGGTGCGCTGGAGATCGTCCAGCGCCGCACTTGCGGCTGCCGATACCCCTTGCCAGAGAATCAGGTTGGGGTGGAGCGCGTAGGCGCTCGCGCCGGCAAAGCCCTCGACCTCGCGGCACAGTTCGACGAAAGAGACATGGCCGCCAAGGCGCTCGACGGTTGCCAGAATGGCGGCGGCCAGGACGGCGGATGACGCAAGCTCGGAATCGGAACGAACAGGCATGAAGACACTCGTGAAGCAGTCGTGAAGCCGTGGTGAAGAAACGCGCCGCGCGGACGGTGGGCGACGTCCGCCCTCATGACCCCGTTGACCCCGCTTCGCGGGGCGTCCCGGAAGCGTAGTGGACGCCGCGTGGCGTGGGGATCGCGTTCAGCCAGCGCGCCGGATCGCGGGAAGCGCCGTCCTGACGGATCTCGAAATGCAGATGGGGACCGGTGGAAAGGCCGGTCGTGCCCACGCTGGCCAACGTGTCGCCGGCCTGGACGCGCTGACCGACCTGGACCTGTCGGGTCTGCGCATGGGCATAGCGCGTGGTCCAGCCCGCCCCGTGATCGACGTCGACCCGGTTGCCGTACCCGCTGGCCCAACCGCTGAACGACACGCGACCGGCGGCTACGGCACGAATCGGCGTCCCGGCGGGCGCGGCCAGATCGATGCCGTGATGAAATTGCGACCGTTTCCTGATGGGATGCTGACGCTGGCCATAGGCGGAACTGACGCGCCCGGCCACCGGCCAGAGGCCCACGTCGACGTCCGCCGCGCCGACCGGGGAGCGCCCGACGGGTGTCGGGACACGGAACCGGGGACGGTCATCCGCCCGCGCGGGCGCTTGGATGAAGCGTATGGCGGTGGACGGGGACGCTTGGGTGATCAGACGAATCGCCGGCGCGGTGCCCCCCTGAACGGTCGCGCTGGCGGCGAGAAGTGCGCCGATCAGCAGCGCCTGGCGTCGCCGACGGTGAGACTTAGGCAAACGCCGCTCCCCGCCCCAGCGCCGCCGCGCGCCGCGGCACGTTCTGCCGACAGGCCGTCGGGCCGGTCTGCCGCCTGGGCGCGACGGTCAGCGCGTCGCGTTCGCGCTCCTCGCGCAGACTGAGCGCGCGACAGACCTGACGCACATCGACCCCGATGGCGATGGCGGTTTGGAGATAGCGTTCCGGGAGCGCGAGCGCCACGCGCTGATCCCAGGCGGCCAGAATGTCCTCTTCCTCGTTGAGCGTCGGATTGGTCGGGCGTCCGCCGTGCGGCAGATGATCGTCGAGTTTGAGCAGCTTGCGTTGGTTGCGGTAGTGCTGCGGAATCCAGCCGAACAGTTGCACCATCAAGTGTCGCGGGGCGCCGGCGACTAACAGACGTTGTTGCAGCGCCTGGACGGTTTTCTGCGCGTCACGGCGCGCCAGCGCCAGGCGCACCTGCACATGATTGATGCGCGCCTCGAATTCGATGAAATGCCGACTCTGGTCCT
>NZ_NHSQ01000049.1:0-16912 GCF_016653465.1 Thiocystis minor
GGTCGATGACACACTGTTGCAGTATCTGTCGCCGCTCGGCTGGGAGCACATCAACCTGACCGGCGATTATGTGTGGCGCAGCAGCGCCAAGATCGGTGCGGGCAAGTTCAGGCCGCTACGCCCGCTGCAACCAGCTTAGCGTGCTTTATTTTCCGTTTTCTGAGACGACCCCCAGTAGACATACAGCCATTCTCATGGGTGCGGCGATCAGGGCAATGGTTCCCGAAAATCGCTTAAATCGGCAAACATTCGTCATCGTCGAGTAAAAAATAACCGGCGGCCTCCTGGACCGCCCAACGAATGGCGGCGGCGGTGACCTCGCCAATGCCTTCGATTTCGGCGAGCTCTCCGGGATCGGCGGTCACGACCGCCTCGATACTGCCAAAACGCTCCAACAAACGCTTGGCGCGCCTGGGTCCGATGCCGGGAAGGCCCTGCAGGATGTGATTCTGCAACCTCGTCTTGCCACGCGCGCGGCGACCTTTGCGCGGATAGGCGCCGGTCTCGAACTGGCGCCCTTGACGGGCCGCATACAACATGAGCCGAGCGGTTTCCCGCGGGTCCATGGCGCGCAAAAGCGGAATCCCAAGAAACAAGGTCAAACTGACCAAGGCTCCCTGGATCGCTTCGCGCCGCATCTGGCTGGCGGCCAGATCCTTCGAAGTACCTTCCAGGATCAATGCAGTCCGCAAAGGTGAGCCGGCAAGCCGCATTCCTTGCGAAAAAAGACGCCCGTCCTTGATGGAGATCGTCAGATCGATCAGGGTCTTGCGCTCGAACAGAAAACGATCATCGATCAGATAGTCGCCAACCGGCAGGCGCCGCACTTGCACATCAACGCCATCCCGATCTTTTAGCGCATCCAGGACGGGGCTTCGGGACTCCCGATCATCGACCAGGATGCGAATCGTCTGGTGGCTCTGCGCGCACACGTCCATTGTCGTATCCCTACTCAATCCTCTCTCCAGAACAGAGAGAGAGGTCAAGATTGAACGCCGCAAGCGCGGTTGACAGGGCAACCGCGACGTTTGGAGTTATCGCGCAACGCCCAGGGACCGATGAATTTGCTGAACCACGACGGGAGACAGCCCGGTCTTTTCGGCGAACTGACGAAGATAGTCGCGCTCCTGCGGGGTGTCGACCTCGACCGCCAGCAAGGAGGCGGCATACACTTCCGCCGCGATCTCCGGATTTGGGATTTCCGCAGCGAAGGCATCGAGATTCAATGGTTGGCGCAGTTCGGCCATCAACCACTCCTGACCCTGAGCACCGATGCCCGCGTCCGCGGCCTTGCCGACGATTCGCTGGATCTCGTCAGGGCTGACCAGACCATCCGACTTGGCGATATTCATCATCCCTTTCATGATCAATTGCGCCTTGGTTTCCAGCAGGGAGTGCTCCGCCGGAGTCGCGGGAGACTTCAGTCCCAGCGGCGGTTGAGAAGCCGCCAGGCCAGCCTGCCCAGCATTGCTCATGGCCTTGAACGCTACGCCCGCCAGCATGGCCAGAACGCCGCCCGACAAGGCACCCTTGACGGAATCGCCGCCGCCGCCCAACAGCGACCCAAGAACCGCTCCGATGCCGCCAGCCTGCAGCGGGTTCTCGGCGGCGTTACCGAGACTGTTTTTCGCCTGTTCGAGAATGCCGGCAAGAAGGTCGCCGGCACCGCCCTGACCGCCGGATACCTGCCCCAGATTGGCTTGCAAATCCTGCAGGGCATTGCCGATGCGACTCTGCGCCGACTGCCCCGCGTTACTTTGCAGGAGCGCCCCAAGTAAATCGCCAAAGTTGGTCATGTCGCTATCTCCAATGGGTTATGTGAACACATCATTTTTTGCGAGCAACCTGCCGATCCCTGGCGTCCGAGACAATTCTCATCCAAATCGAAGCGCATTACGTATACACGTTGGTTGTGTCAAGCGCATGACTGACGATCGCCTGCTCGACTAGACGGCGTCCGGCAGGGCGATGAAGGGACCGATCGGGTCGCCGGCGGCAAGCCCCAACACCTCATCGGCCCGACCCCGATTCACGGCGATTTCGACCAGCCCGAAGGCGTTTTCATACCAAAAGGATTCGCCCGGCGCGACCTGGCAAAACGTGCGCGCGTTCCGCACAGACCGCTCACCGACCTGAAGCCGATGCCGTCGATCGCGCCCGGCGGCATGCAGTCCGGAGATCAGGTTGCCGAAGCGATCGACATAGAGAATAGCGCATCGTTCTGCTGACCAATCGGTGCCTACCATGCCCGACGTCTCCAGGCCGGACAGCCGGAGATCCTGGCCAAGACAGAGACGCACGGCGGCTGGCACAAACCAGTCGCGACCATGGAAACTGGGAGACATCCGTTCCGGCCGCCAATCGATATGCCACACCGAGGCCACGCTATCGGACTGACGAATCAGAGGCGCCAGCAAACCGTTGTCGGGTCCGATAAACCAGTTGCCAGCGGATTCCACAGCCAGCAGCGCACGGTCACCGCCTACGCCGGGGTCGACGACACAGAGATATAAGGTGTTGCCTGGCATGTCGCGCACCAGGGCTGGCAGCAGATAGGCCGCCAGTTCGGGCCGGAAGGGCGGCAAGTCATGCACGAGATCGATCAGCGGCAATTCTGGCAGCAAAGCCCCCAAACAAGCGCGCATTTGCCCCACATAGAGACCGCCGCCGAAGTCGGTGACAAGCGCGATCCGCCGAATTGCCGCTGAACTCAAGTTTCACCCCCCAAGTGGCTCGACCTGAAGCACCCCCTTTAGCAAGACCGAGATTACACGAAGGAATGCAAGAGTCCGGAGGCGACGAACCTGAACAAGGCATAAAAAAACCGGGCGGCGGCCCGGTTTTCTGATCGAGAGGTTTCTCAATCGTCGTCGACATCGACCGCTGCCGATGTCATCGGACGGTCAACCAGTTCGACATAAGCCATGGGAGCCGCATCGCTGGCACGATAACCGCATTTGAGGATCCGCAGGTAACCGCCCGGACGATCCTGATAACGCGGCCCCAGTTCGACGAACAGTTTGCCGATAATTTCTTTATCGCGGAGCCGGGCAAAGGCCAGGCGACGGGTATGAACCGAATCGATCTTTGCCAGGGTAATCAAGGGTTCCGCGATGCGACGGAGTTCCTTGGCCTTGGGTAGAGTGGTTTTAATCAGCTCATGACGAAACAGCGAGGTCGACATGTTGCGAAACATCGCATCGCGGTGCGAGCTGGTACGGTTAAGTTGCCTTCCGGCTTTGCGGTGACGCATGATCCTGATCCCGAATGTACTTTTAATCGATTTTGTAGGCTACGAGAGGGCGCAGCTCGGTGGCCGCGCAACACTCGTTACCGAATGCTCAACTCGGCGATGTTCTCGGGCGGCCAATTTTCAAGACGCATGCCCAACGACAGACCGCGCGTCGCGAGGACATCCTTGATCTCCGTCAGCGATTTCTTGCCGAGATTCGGGGTTTTCAGAAGCTCAACCTCGGTCCTCTGGATCAAATCACCAATCAGATAGATATTTTCAGCCTTTAAACAGTTTGCGGAACGCACTGTCAGTTCAAGGTCGTCAACCGGACGCAACAAAATCGGATCATAGGGCGATTCAGGGTTGCTTTCGGTGACTTGAATCTCGGATGGCCCGGTGCCTTCCAATGCAACGAAACTGGATAACTGATCGCGCAGGATCGTCGCGGATCGCTGAATCGCCTCTCTTGGGTCGATCGTCCCATTGGTTTCAAGATCGATCACCAGACGATCCAGATCCGTGCGCTGCTCGACGCGCGCAGACTGAACCTCGATCGCTACCCGACGAACCGGACTGAAAGAAGCGTCGATCGGCAACTTGCCGATCGGACGATCCTCGGAGAGATCAAGTTCACGCTGAGTTGTGGGCTCATAACCAATCCCGCGCCGCACCGTCAACGTCATGCTCAGACTGCCTTCCGACAGGTTGGCAATGACCAACTCGGGGTTCGCGATTTCGGCCGTATGATCAATGGCAATATCCGCCGCGGTCACGGGGCCAGGGCCAGTTTTGCTTAAGGCAAAGGTCGCCTCGTCTTTTCCCTTAAGGGAAATCGCCAACTGCTTAAGATTCAACAGGATCTCAAGCACATCTTCCTGTACGCCAGCGATGGTCGTGTACTCGTGAAGCACGCCTTGAATCTCGACTTCCGTCACAGCGCATCCATCCATGGAAGACAGCAAAATTCGACGGAGCGCATTTCCAAGGGTGTGCCCAAAACCGCGCTCTAGTGGTTCCAGCGATATTTTGGCATGGTTCAGGTCGCCATGAACCAGCTCGACTTTTACGATGCGCGGTTTTAGAAATTCGCCAATAGCGTCATTCATTCAGTGCCTCTCAGGGAACTCCTTACTTGGAGTACAGCTCGACGATCAGCGACTCGTTGATGTCAGCCGGCAGATCTGAACGGTCTGGAACACGCCTGAAGACGCCTTTCAGGCCTTTTGTGTCAACCTCGACCCAATCAGGAAAGCCATACTGTTCAGCCAGTGCCAACGCATTCTGGACACGGAGCTGCTTTTTGGACGGCTCGCGAACCTCGACCTGATCTTCCGCGCTCACTTGGTAAGAAGCGATGTTCACGACTCGACCATTCACCAGGATGCTTTTGTGACTGACCAACTGACGCGCTTCCGCGCGAGTTGAGCCGAAGCCCATCCGAAAGACGACATTATCGAGACGGCGCTCCAGAAGCTGGAGCAGGTTTTCACCTGTCGCCCCCTTGGTTTGAGCCGCCTTCTTGTAGTAGTTACGAAACTGCTTTTCCAGCAAGCCGTAAATCCGGCGTACTTTTTGCTTTTCACGCAACTGCACGCCGTAGTCGGAGAGCCGACGACGACGGTCGGTCGTCTGACCCGGCTGTTTCTCAAGGTTGCACTTGGTATCCAAAGCGCGCGCGCGACTCTTGAGCGACAGATCAGTTCCTTCGCGCCGCGCCAGTTTGCAGGTTGGGCCTGTGTAACGTGCCATGTTTCTTCCTGTTAAACGGTCAGACGTCAGACGCGCCGCTTTTTAGGCGGACGGCAGCCGTTATGTGGGATCGGCGTCACGTCGGTGATGCTCGTGATTTTGAAGCCAGCATTGTTCAATGCTCGCACGGCGGATTCTCGCCCAGGACCCGGCCCCTTGACGTTGACATCAAGGTTGCGTAGCCCGTAATCCTTTGCTGCCTGGCCAGCCTTATCCGCCGCCACCTGTGCTGCAAAGGGGGTACTTTTGCGAGAGCCACGAAATCCGGAGCCGCCTGACGTTGCCCAGGAAAGCGTGTTTCCCTGGCGGTCGGTAATCGTAATAATTGTATTGTTGAAAGAAGCGTGAACGTGGGCTACCCCGTCCGCGACCTGCTTCTTGATCTTCTTTTTCGTGTTGCGAATCGGTTTAGCCATTCGTCATTATCCAGTCTTTCTGCTGCAATCGAACGTCATTAGCGTTTGATCGGACGGCGCGGCCCCTTGCGGGTCCGGGCATTGGTTCGCGTGCGCTGGCCTCGCAGGGGCAACCCACGACGATGACGGATGCCGCGATAGCAACCCAGATCCATCAGCCGCTTAATGCTCATCGACACCTCACGGCGCAGGTCACCTTCAACCGTGAAATTCGCGACTTCATTACGCAGCCGATCGACTTCTTCTTCCGTCAACTTCTGCATCTTGGTTTCACGCGGGATGCCTGCCGCGTCGCAAATCTTGCCCGCACTAGTGCGGCCGATGCCGTAAATCGCTGTCAGGGCGATCACGGCATGCTTTTTATCTGGGATATTGACGCCGGCGATACGGGCCATATGGACGAACCCCTTATTCCTAATAGCTCAGCGGGTAAACCGCGCAGTATAACAAACTTTTCTTCATGGTCAACCAGTACGGTTAACCTTGCCGCTGTTTGTGGCGGGGATCCGTGCAAATCACACGAACAACGCCATTGCGACGGATGATTTTGCAGTTTCTGCACAACTTTTTGACTGATGCACGCACTTTCATTGTTGACTCCTAAATCTTGAGCGCCTGTTAGCGCAACATGCCTGCGCCAGGCGACTTCAGATTGGCCTTTTTCATCAGGCCTTCATATTGATGCGACATCAAATGAGCCTGAACCTGCGCCATGAAATCCATGACTACGACGACCACGATGAGTAGCGATGTGCCACCAAAATAAAAGGGGACGTTGTAGCCGACGATCAGGAACTCCGGCAGTAAACAGACTGCGGTGATATAGATGGCGCCAGCGGCTGTCAGGCGCGTCATCACGCTGTCGATGTAGCGTGCGGTTTGCTCCCCCGGACGGATACCGGGGATAAAGGCACCGGAACGCTTGAGGTTATCCGCCGTCTCCTTCGCATTGAATACCAGCGCGGTGTAGAAAAAGCAGAAAAAGACGATTGCGACCGTATAGAACAGGACATAAAGCGGCTCACCGGGCGACAGCTTCGAGGTGATATCGGCGATCCACCGAAGATTCTCGTTACTGCCAAAAAACTGCCCAAGCGTGCCGGGGAACAGGAGGATACTCGACGCAAAGATCGGTGGAATGACGCCGGCCATATTCAACTTCAGCGGTAGATGCGTACTCTGCGCCTGCATCATTTTTCGGCCCTGCTGACGACGCGCGTAGTTCACGGTGATCCGCCGCTGTCCACGCTCGACAAAGACCACGAACGCTGTCACGGCCAGCGCCATTGCGAATAGTGCCAGCACGGCCAGCGAATTCATTTCGCCAGTGCGCGCCAATTCCAGAGTTCCCCCCAGGGCGGCTGGCAGACCGGCGACAATCCCCGCAAAAATAATCATGGAGATACCGTTACCGATTCCGCGCTCGGTGATCTGTTCGCCGAGCCACATCAGGAACATGGTGCCCGTTACTAGCGAGACGGCGGCGGTAAAGACAAAGCCGATGCCTCCGTGCACCACCAGCGCCGAACCGCCCGCGGTCTGTCCCTGCAGCGCCATCGAGATGCCGATCGCTTGGAAAGTCGCCAGAAACACCGTTCCATATCGCGTGTACTGGGTGATTTTGCGCCGCCCGGACTCGCCCTCTTTTTTCAACTGTTCGAGTTGCGGTACCACCGATGTCATCAACTGGATGATGATCGATGCCGAGATGTAGGGCATGACACCGAGCGCGAACAAACTCGCACGCTCCAGGGCGCCACCCGAGAACATGTTGAACATGTCCAGGATCGAGCCCTGATTCTGGTCGAACAGGATAGCGAGTGCCTCAGGATTGACTCCCGGAACCGGCACGAAGGTACCGATACGGTAGACGAGCAAAGCTCCTAACAGGAACAGCAGACGGCGTTTCAACTCCGTCAACTGCCCCATTCCGCCAAGCGATTTACCCATTGATCCGACGTTCTTAGCCATCCGAATTCGCGCCTGTTGGTTAGTCTTCGACCTTGCCGCCGGCCGATTCGATCGCGACGCGCGCACCCTTGGTGACGCCGACGCCACGCACCGTCAGGGGACGAGAGACCTGACCGGAAGCAATGATCTTCGCCGTCTTGATGGAGCGATTCACAACGCCCGCCGCCATCAGGGAAGCCAGATCCACCACATCGCCTTCGATACGATTGAGTTCGGTCAGGCGCACTTCCGCACTGACGAGCGATGCGCGCGAGCGAAAACCGACCTTCGGCAGACGCCGCTGGAGCGGCATCTGACCACCCTCGAAGCCAACCTTGTGAAAGCCGCCCTTACGGGATTTTTGCCCTTTGTGGCCACGTCCGCAGGTCTTTCCCAGGCCGCTGCCGATACCGCGTCCGACGCGCTTGGCGGAAGGCCGGCTACCCTCGTCGGGCTTGAGATCATTAAGCCGCATGGTGAGACTCCTCCACGACCTTGACCATGTAATACACGGTGTTGACCATCCCGCGGGTGCAGGGCGTATCCTCAACCTCTACGACCTGATGCATCCGCCGCAGGCCCAGACCGCGCACACACGCCTTATGTTTTTCAAGGCGCCCGCTGGTGCTGCGCACCAGTTTCACCTTCATCATTTTTTTGTCAGACATCGCTTACCCCAGGATCTGTTCGACGGTTTTCCCGCGCTTGGCAGCGATGGTTTCCGCATCATTCATGGCACGCAGTCCCTGAACCGTCGCACGCACGACGTTGATCGGGTTGTTGGTACCGATGCACTTGGCGAGGACATTCTGAACGCCGAGCACCTCGAACACCGCGCGCATCGCACCCCCGGCAATGATCCCGGTACCGTCGGAAGCCGGCTGCATGAAGACCTTCGCGGCGCCATGCTCGCCCTGCAGCGGATACTGAAGGGTGGTGCCATTCAGCTTAACTTCGATCATGTTCTTGCGGGCGCTTTCCATCGCCTTCTGGATCGCGATCGGCACCTCACGCGCCTTGCCGCGACCGAAGCCGACGCGGCCTTTGCCGTCGCCCACGACCGTCAAGGCCGCGAAACCGAATTGCCGTCCGCCTTTAACGACCTTGGCGACGCGGTTGACTGCCACCAGCTTTTCCAGAAGGTCATCGCCTTCCTGCTTAGGATTGAAGTTCGCCATGTTCGAGTCCTCAGAATTTCAATCCGTGCTCACGCGCCGCGTCGGCAAGCGCCTTGAGACGACCGTGATAACGGAAGCCGGAACGGTCGAAAGCGACCCTTTCCACGCCGGCGGACAAGGCACGTTCAGCAATCGCCTTACCGATGACAGTTGCCGCTACAATGTTTGCCTTGTTGCCCTCGATCGACTGGCGGATGTCTTTATCCAGCGTGGATGCGCTGGCAACCACCTTGTCGCCCGTCGGGGCAATGATTTGGGCATAGGTATGCCGGGGCGTGCGATAGACGCACAACCGAAATTCGCCCATTTCCCGAATCTTGGCGCGTGCCCGCGCCGCACGGCGCAGACGAGCCTGTTTTTTATCCATGACGTGAGACCCCTTATTTCTTCTTGGCTTCCTTACGCAGGACATTCTCGTCCGCGTAACGAACACCCTTGCCCTTGTAAGGCTCCGGCGGACGGAATCCCCGGATCTCCGAGGCGACCTGACCGACCCGTTGTTTATCGGCACCCATGACAACGACTTCGGTCTGACTCGGGGTCTCGATGGTGATACCCGCAGGCACCGGATAATCGATCGGATGCGAAAAACCGAGGGTCAGATTCAGGACATCGCCCTTGGCCGCAGCGCGATAGCCGACACCCACCAACGTGAGCTTGCGCGTGAAACCGGCGCTACAGCCCATCACCATGTTGTTGAGCAGCGCGCGGGTGGTTCCGGCCATGGCCCAGGCACTCGCCTGGCCCGCGGCTGGAGCGACCTTGAGCTCATTCGCCTCCTGACTGACGACAACGGTCGGATGGACGCTCCACTCAAGGCTGCCCTTGGCACCCTTGACCTTGACATCCTGACCGACGATCTCGACGGTGACACCTTTTGGCACCGGAATCGGCGCCTTTGCGACTCGTGACATCTCCGTATCCTCTTAAGCGACGTAGGCGATGATTTCGCCGCCGTGACCCGCCTGGCGGGCCGCGCGGTCGGTCATCAAACCTTGCGAGGTGGAGATGATCGCAATCCCGAGTCCGGCCCAAACCTTGGGCAACTCGTTTTTATTGCGATAAATGCGTAGACCAGGCCTCGAGACGCGCTTGATGACCTCGATCACGGGCTTGCCGCGGAAATACTTGAGCTTGATGACCAACTCGGGCTTGCCGCCATTGGGTTCGACCGATGCCTCGGCGATATAGCCTTCCTCCTTCAGCAGGTTCGCAATCGCAACCTTCTGCTTGGAGGACGGCATCACAATGGTGATTTTGCCACGCTGCTGGCCGTTGCGGATGCGTGTCAGCATATCCGCAATCGGATCCGACATACTCATGAGAAGCTCCTTGGGTCAAACCGCCTTGACGGCGCGATACCCTTCAGGTGTTTTTGATCGGCACGGTCCAAGTCGCGGACAGAGCCGAAGGGGGCGAGCTTACCAACTCGCCTTGACGACGCCGGGGACATCCCCGCGCATCACGGCTTCGCGCAACTTCATGCGCGCAAGCCCGAATTTCCGATAGACGGCATGCGGACGACCGCTGACCCGGCAACGCCGTTGTTGGCGCGACGGACTGGCATCGCGCGGAAGCTGATGGAACTTCCGCATTGCCTCGTCGATCTGTTCCGCGCTCGCGCCACGATCATTGATGACGTCCTTCAGTGCCGCGCGCTTCGCGCCGAACTTGGCCGCGATCCGGGTGCGCTTGACGTCGCGCGCAATCATGCTCTTCTTCGCCATAGTGCTATCTCAGGTACGGAATGGGAACTTGAACGCCTCAAGCAGCGCGCGTCCTTCCTCGTCCGTCCGCGCCGAGGTCGTAATCGTGATGTCGAGTCCGCGAATTGCGTCGATCTTGTCGTAATCGATTTCGGGGAACATGATCTGTTCGCGCACGCCCATCGAATAGTTCCCACGGCCGTCGAACGCCTTCGCACTCAGACCACGGAAGTCGCGAATACGCGGAATCGCGACATTGACCAAGCGATCAAGAAATTCGTACATCCGTTCGCGGCGCAGCGTCACTTTACAACCGATCGGCCAACCCTCGCGAATCTTGAACCCGGCAACCGACTTGCGCGCGAAGGTGACGATGGGCTGCTGCCCGGCGATGGCGCGCAGATCGGCAACGGCATGATCCATTACTTTCTTATCCGCAACCGCCTCGCCAACACCCATGTTGAGCGTAATCTTCTCGATCCGCGGCACCTGCATCACACTTTTGAAGCCGAGACGTTCCTTCAATTGGCCGACGATCTGCTCGCGATATTCTGTCTGTAATCTGCTCATTTTGCCTCCCTCGGTCAGACGTCGACGACTTCGCCGTTCGATTTGAACACGCGAACCTTGCGACCGTCTTCCAGGATCTTGAAGCCGACCCGATCCGCGCCGCCCTTTTGAGGGTTGTACAACGCGACGTTGGACACCTGAATCGGCATGGCCTTGTCGATAATGCCGCCAGGTTCGCCCGCCTGTGGATTCGGCTTCTGATGCTTACGGGCAATATTGATGTTTTCGACGATGACTCGGTCCTCGTCGACGACACGCAACACCGTGCCACGCTTGCCTTTGTCTTTGCCGGTGATCACGATGACGTCATCACCTTTTTTGATTTTTTGCATGCCGTCGTCTCCTTACAGCACTTCGGGTGCCAGCGAGATGATCTTCATGAAGCGGTCACCCCGAAGTTCGCGCGTCACGGGCCCGAAAATACGTGTCCCGATCGGTTGAAGCTGATTGTTCAGCAGTACGGCGGCGTTACCGTCGAAACGGATCAGCGATCCATCCGGACGACGCACACCCTTACGGGTCCGGACCACGACGGCGTTATAGACATCGCCTTTCTTCACCTTGCCGCGAGGAATGGCATCCTTGACGGAAACCTTAATGACATCGCCGATGCCCGCGTAGCGCCGATGCGATCCGCCGAGCACTTTGATGCATTGCACCCTCTTTGCGCCGCTATTGTCGGCGACGCCTAGATTGGACTGCATCTGAATCATTGTCGTTTACCTAAACTGATTGCTGATCCCGGAGTGGATCCGGCTGCTCTGCGAATGACCGCGCCGAACGCGGCGGCGAACGAACGCCAGGGGCGTCTCGTCGCGCGTAACCTCAGCGAGCCTTCTCGATAATGTCGAGCAAGCGCCATGATTTGGTCTTGGAGAGCGGGCGACATTGCTCAACACGCACGAGATCGCCTTCGCCACAGCTATTGGTTTCATCGTGCGCATGGATCTTGGTCGAGCGGCGCATGAATTTGCCGTATAGCGGGTGCTTGACACGACGCTCGATGAGGACCGTCACCGTCTTGTCCATGGCACTGCTGGTGACACGGCCTTCCAGGGTGCGATTGGTCTTGTTTTCGGTGTCGTCGCTCATGATTTACCGCCCGCCGTCATTTCAGTCATGACCGTCTTGATCCGGGCGATATCCCGGCGTCCCGCCTTCATCTGCGAAGGCTTGGACAACTGGCCGGTGCCCCGCTGCATGCGCAGATTGAATTGCTCGCGAAGCAGTTCCATCAACTGCTTTTGCAACTCTTCGAGGCTGCTTTTTCTAAGTTCGTTCGCCTTCATCACAGAATCGTCCGCTTTTCAAAAGTGGTCTGCACGGGCAGTTTCGCCGACGCAAGCGCGAATGCCTCACGGGCCAACTCCTCCGTGACACCTTCGATCTCATAGAGCACAAAGCCAGGCTGAACCAGGGCAACCCAATACTCGACGTTGCCTTTGCCCTTACCCATGCGCACTTCGAGAGGCTTTTTGGAAATCGGCTTATCCGGGAAAACACGGATCCAGAGCTTGCCGCCGCGCTTGACGCTGCGTTGAATCGCACGGCGCGCGGCTTCGATCTGACGCGCCGTCAAACGCCCGCGCTCGGTTGCTTTGAGGCCGAACTCACCGAAGCTGACGCGGTTCCCGCTCTGGGCAAGACCACGGTTGCGCCCTTTATGTTGCTTGCGGAACTTGGTACGTTTCGGTTGCAGCATGACTTAACCCTTCTTTCCGGCCGCTTTCGGCGCCGGTTCTTCGGGAAGCTGATCGCCGAATACCTCGCCCTTGAAGATCCACACCTTGACGCCCAAGATGCCATAGGTCGTCTTAGCCTCGGCAAACCCGTAGTCAATATCGGCACGCAGTGTATGGAGCGGCACGCGACCCTCGCGGGCCCACTCGCTGCGTGCGATTTCGGCGCCATTTAGACGGCCCGCGACATTGATCCGGACGCCCTCGGCACCGAGTCGCATCGTGTTCTGGATCGACCGCTTCATCGCGCGCCGGAACATGATGCGACGTTCAAGCTGCTGCGCGATGCCTTCGGCAACCAGCTGCGCGTCGAGTTCCGGCTTACGGATCTCTTCGATGCTGATGTGCACCGGGATGCCCATCATCGCGGAGACCTTTCCGCGCAACTTGTCGATATCCTCGCCTTTCTTGCCGATCACCACGCCCGGGCGCGCCGTATGAATGGTGATATGCGCATTTTTTGCGGGGCGATCGATCTGGATGCGACTGACGGACGCCTTGGAGAGCTCTTTCCGCAGAAAGGCGCGCACCGCAAGATCCGTGTTCAGAAAATTCGCGTAATCTTTCGTGCTCGCGTACCACTTGGATGTCCAGTCCTTGACGATGCCAAGCCGGATACCGTTCGGATGAACTTTTTGTCCCATGCTGGTCCCCTGGATTCCCTAGCCTTCAGCCACGATCAAACTGATGTGGCTGGTGCGTTTCTTGATTCGGTTGGCGCGCCCCTTGGCGCGCGCGCGGATCCGCTTCATGGTTGGGCCTTCGTTGATCTGAATGGCCGCAACCTTGAGCTCGTCGATATCCGCGCCCTCGTTATGCTCGGCATTCGCGATGGCGGACTCCAGAACCCCCTTGATCAGACCGGCACCTTTCTGGGTGCTGAACGTCAGGGTGTTCAGGGCCTCCTCGACATGACGACCACGAATCAGATCCGCGACCAGTCGAGCCTTCTGGGCCGAGATCCGGGCATATTTCAGTGTTGCTTCGGCTTGCATCCGCGGATCTCCGACTAGCGCTTTTTCGCCTTGCGATCAGCCGCATGACCGCGATAGGTGCGGGTCATGGAAAACTCACCGAGTTTATGGCCAATCATGTTTTCGTTGACGAGCACGGGCACATGCTGACGTCCGTTGTGGACCGCGATGGTCAGGCCCACCATTTCCGGCAGCACCATGGAGCGGCGCGACCAGGTTTTGATCGGGCGCTTACTGTTTTGGGCGACCGCTTCTTCCACCTTTTTGATCAGGTGGTGGTCCACAAAGGGTCCTTTTCGAATCGAACGTGGCACTTGCTCAACCTCGCCTTAATTATTTGCGACCGCGACGACGGACAATCATGCCGTCGGTCCGCTTATTCTTGCGCGTCTTATGACCCTTGGTCGGCACACCCCAGGGGGTCACCGGGTGACGGCCGCCGGAGGTACGGCCTTCGCCGCCGCCATGCGGGTGATCCACCGGGTTCATGACGACGCCGCGGACGGTCGGACGCACCCCACGCCAGCGAGTCGCGCCGGCCTTGCCAAGTTTCTGCAGACTGTGCTCGGTATTCCCGACCTCGCCGATCACGGCGCGGCAGTCAGCATGCACCTTGCGCATCTCGCCCGAACGCAGCCTCAGGGTTGCCGCCGAGGTATCGCGCGCGATCAACTGCGCCGAAGCACCGGCCGCCCGCGCCATCTGCGCGCCCTTGCCGGGCCGCATCTCGATGCAATGCACTTGGGTGCCGACCGGAATGTTACGCAGCGGCATGCAGTTGCCTACGGCAATCGGAGCGGCTTCGCCGGCCTGCACGCTGTCGCCCGCATGGAGCCCTTTCGGCGCGATGATGTAGGCGCGCTCGCCGTCGGCATATTTCAACAGGGCCAGATGCGCGGAGCGATTCGGGTCATACTCAAGCCGTTCGACCGTCGCTGGAACGCCTTCCTTGTTCCGCTTGAAGTCAACGATACGATAGCGCTGCTTGTGTCCACCGCCCTGATGGCGAACGGTGATGCGTCCGAGATTATTGCGTCCGCCATGTTTCGATTTTTTTTCGATCAATGGCTTGTACGGAGCGCCTTTATGCAGCTCCGGCGTCGTGACCTTAACGACGAAACGACGTCCGGCGGACGTAGGCTTTGTCTTTACGATTGGCATCTTGGTCTATCCGTTTCTGTCCGCCGCCGCGCTCACGCGCCGCCGCCGAAGTCGATATCATGGCCGGGTTTCAAGCGCACATAGGCCTTCCGCCAATCCTGGCGTTTGCCGAGACGCTGCTTGACTCGTTTCGCTTTTCCTTTGACGTTCAGCACATGAACGTGATCGACCTTGACCTCGAACAGAAGCTCGACGGCGCTGGCGATTTCGCGCTTTGTCGCATCCGTCATGACACGAAACGTAAATTGGCTCGACTGCTCGGCGATCCGGGTCGATTTTTCAGAGATGATCGGTGCCAACAGCACCTTCATGAGACGCTCGTTGTTCATGCCAGACGCTCCTCAAGCTTCTTCACAGCGGCTTCGGTCGCCAGGAGGGTATCGAAGGCAACCAGGCTCACCGGATCGACTTCTTGAGCCGACATGACATTGACGCCGTACAGATTACGGGCCGCCAAGTACAAGGCTTCATCCAAACCGTCGGTCAGAATCAGCACGTCCCGCAACTCGTAGGTCTTCAGGAGCGCGACCAGTTCCTTCGTCTTGGGTGCCGGCAGGGAAAGCTCCGGCACAATGACCAAACGCTCGGTCCGGACCAGTTCCGACAGAATCGAACGCACGGCACCGCGATACATCTTGCGATTGACTTTCTGGGTGTAATCGCGCGGCTTGGCCGCGAAGGTCACGCCACCGGAACGCCAGATGGGGCTTCGCGAGCTACCGGCACGCGCCCGACCAGTGCCTTTCTGGCGCCACGGCTTGGCGCCACCACCGGAAACTTCGGCGCGCGTTTTCTGTGCCTTCGTGCCCGAACGGGCGGCCGCCATGTAAGCGGTCACCACCTGATGCACGAGGCCAGGCTTATATTCGACACCGAAAACGGCGTCTGAAACCTGCACACTAGCGGCGCCAGTGTGGTTTCGAATGGCAAGTTCCATGACTGCTTAACCCTTGTTTTTCTGCTTCACGGACGGCAGCACGATCAGACGTCCGCCAGTCGGGCCAGGCACGCCGCCACGAACGAGCAACAGGTTTCGCTCGGCGTCGACCCGTACCACCTCAAGGTTCTGCTGACAACGATTGTCGGCACCCAGGTGACCGGCCATCTTCTTGCCTTTCCAGACGTGACCAGGGGTCTGGTTCTGTCCGATGGAACCCGCCGAACGGTGCGAGCGCGAGTTACCGTGCGTCGCGTCCTGCATGGAAAAGTGGTGACGTCGGATCGCGCCGGTAAATCCACGGCCCTTGGTCACGCCCCGCACATCGACTTTTTGTCCGGTCTCAAAGATGGACACCGTGATTTCATGCCCAACTTCCAGATCGGCGCCTTCGTCGCCCTCCAGCCGGAACTCACGCAGCACTTCGCCCGCTTCCACGCCAGCCTTGGCATAATGCCCAGCCATCGGCTTGGTGACGCGCGAGGCGCGGCGCGTGCCGAAGGCGACCTGCACGGCGCGATAGCCATCGGTCTCGGCGGACTTGACTTGGCTGACGCGGTTTGGCGTCACCTCGATCACGGTGACAGGGATACTCTCCCCGTCCTCTTGGAACAGGCGGGTCATGCCAGCCTTGCGCCCGATAACTCCGATCGTCATCGTCTCGTCCTCAGCTCAGCTTGATCTGGACGTCGACGCCCGCGGCCAGATCCAGTTTCATTAGCGCATCGACCGTCTTATCCGTGGGGTCGACAATATCCATCAGGCGTTTATGCGTCCGCAGTTCGTACTGGTCGCGCGCGTCCTTGTTGACGTGCGGCGAGATCAGGATCGTGAAGCGCTCCTTCTTGGACGGCAGCGGTACCGGACCCCGCACCTGGGCGCCCGTGCGCTTGGCGGTGTCGACGATTTCACGAGCGGACTGGTCGATCAAACGGTGATCGAACGCCTTCAGGCGAATACGAATTCTTTGGCTGCTCATGTCCTTACTCGATAATCTTCGCGACGACGCCGGCACCGACCGTGCGTCCGCCTTCACGCACCGCGAAGCGCAGACCTTCTTCCATGGCGATCGGGGCGATCAGCTTGATGGTCATCTTGACGTTGTCGCCGGGCATGACCATCTCGATCCCCTCGGGCAGTTCGCAGGCGCCGGTGACGTCGGTGGTGCGGAAGTAGAACTGCGGCCGGTAGCCGTTGAAGAAGGGGGTGTGACGCCCGCCTTCGTCTTTGCTCAGCACGTAGACTTCGGCTTCGAAGTGGGTGTGCGGGTGAATCGACTTGGGCTTGGCCAGCACCT
>NZ_NHSQ01000049.1:17012-74729 GCF_016653465.1 Thiocystis minor
AAGTAGAACTGCGGCCGGTAGCCGTTGAAGAAGGGGGTGTGACGCCCGCCTTCGTCTTTGCTCAGCACGTAGACTTCGGCTTCGAAGTGGGTGTGCGGGTGAATCGACTTGGGCTTGGCCAGCACCTGGCCGCGCTCGACGTCTTCGCGCTTGGTGCCGCGCAGCAGCACGCCGACGTTGTCCCCGGCCTGGCCCTGGTCGAGCAGCTTGCGGAACATCTCGACGCCGGTGCAGGTGGTCTTGACGGTGTCCTTGATGCCGACGATTTCGACTTCCTCGCCGACCTTGACGATACCGCGCTCGATGCGCCCGGTCACCACGGTGCCGCGCCCGGAGATGGAGAAGACGTCTTCGATGGGCATCAGGAAGGCGCCGTCGACGGCCCGCTCGGGCTCGGGGATGTAGCTGTCGATGGCGTCCATGAGGCGGTCGATCGACTGGGTGCCGATCTCGCTGTCGACGCCTTCGAGGGCGAGCTTGGCCGAACCGGTGACGATCGGGGTGTCGTCGCCGGGGAAGTCGTATTTGGCGAGCAGTTCGCGCACTTCCATCTCGACGAGTTCGAGCAGCTCGGGGTCGTCGAGCATGTCGGCCTTGTTGAGGTAGACGACGATGTAGGGCACGCCGACCTGACGCGAGAGCAGGATGTGCTCGCGGGTCTGGGGCATGGGGCCGTCGGCCGCCGAGACGACGAGGATGGCGCCGTCCATCTGCGCCGCGCCGGTGATCATGTTCTTGACGTAGTCGGCATGCCCGGGGCAGTCGACGTGGGCGTAGTGACGCTTGGTCGTCTCGTATTCGACATGGGCGGTGGCGATGGTGATGCCGCGCGCGCGCTCCTCGGGGGCGTTGTCGATCTGATCGTAGGCGCGCGCCTCGCCGCCGAATTTCTTCGACTGGTGGGTGGTGATCGCCGCCGTCAGCGTGGTCTTGCCATGGTCGACGTGGCCAATCGTGCCGACGTTGACGTGGGGCTTGCTACGTTGGAATTTTTCTTTGGACATCCCGCTCTACCCTTAATCGTTACTGTTTCTTGGAGACCGCTTCGGCAATGCTGGCGGGCACCTCGTTGTATTTGCTGAACTCCATGCTATAGGTCGCGCGACCCTGGGTCGCCGACCGGAGATCGGTCGAATAACCGAACATCTCCGAGAGGGGAACCTCCGCACGGATGATCTTGCCGGATGGCGCATCTTCCATTCCATGGATCATGCCGCGCCGGCTATTCAGGTCACCCATGACATCGCCCATGTTGATCTCGGGCGTCACGACCTCGACCTTCATGATGGGTTCCAGCAACACGGGCCGCGCCTTGGCCACGGCTTCCTTGATCGCCATGGAGCCAGCGATTTTAAAAGCCATTTCGCTCGAATCGACCTCGTGATAAGAGCCGTCGTAGAGCGTTACCTTGATATCCACGATCGGGAATCCAGCCAGGATGCCGTTTGTCATGGCCTCCTTGATACCTTTATCCACTGCCGGGATATATTCCTTCGGCACGGTTCCGCCAACGATCGCGTTGACGAACTCGTAGCCACCGCCCGCTTCCTGCGGTTCGACCTTGATATAGACATGGCCGTACTGACCGCGACCGCCGGACTGACGGGCAAACTTGGTTTCCTGCTGGACCGTCGAGCGAATGGTCTCGCGATAGCTGACCTGAGGCGCGCCAACATTGGCCTCGACCTTGAACTCGCGACGCATACGATCAACGATGATTTCAAGATGCAGCTCGCCCATGCCGGAGATGATGGTTTGCCCCGATTCCTCGTCGGTGCGCACCCGGAAGGAAGGATCTTCCTGGGCCAGCTTCGAGAGGGCAATGCCCATCCTCTCCTGATCGCTCTTGGTCTTGGGCTCCACGGCAACCGAAATAACGGGCTCGGGGAACTCCATCCGCTCCAGCGTAATGATGTTGTTCAGATCGCACAGGGTGTCACCGGTGGTGACATCCTTCAGGCCCACAGCGGCGGCGATGTCGCCCGCGTGGACCTCCTTGATTTCATGGCGCTCGTTCGCGTGCATTTGCAGGATGCGCCCAATCCGCTCCTTGCGACCCTTTACTGGGTTGTAAAGCGTGTCACCAGACTTCAACACACCGGAATAGGCGCGGAAAAAGGTCAAGGTGCCGACAAAAGGATCGGTGGCGATCTTGAACGCAAGCGCGGCAAAAGGCGCATCATCGGAGGCCGGGCGCTCGGCTTCGGTCTCATCTCGGTCGTCCAGGATACCCCGAATTGCCGGAACATCCAACGGAGAAGGCATATAGTCTAACGCTGCGTCAAGCATCGCTTGCACGCCCTTGTTCTTGAAGGCCGACCCGCACATCATGGGAACGATTTCGCTTCTGAGAGTGCGCGCACGAAGGCCAGCCTGGATTTCCTCGTTGGTCAACGGCTGACCATTCAGGTACTTTTCCATCAGCTCTTCATTCGCTTCGGCCGCGGCCTCGATCATGGCCTCGCGCCACTCATTGCTGAGTTCGACGAGATCCTCCGGAATTTCCCGCAGCTCGTATTCCATGCCGCGCGAGGCCTCGTCCCAGTAGACGGCCTTCATCTGCACCAGGTCGACGACACCCTTGAAGTCTTCTTCGGCGCCGATCGGCACCTGAATCGGCACGGCATTACCGCCGAGACGGTCCTTCACCTGCTGCACAACGCGAAAGAAATTGGCGCCCATGCGATCCATCTTGTTGACGAACGCAATACGCGGAACACCATACTTGTCGGCCTGACGCCAGACGGTCTCGGACTGGGGCTCGACACCGCCGACCGCGCAGAACACCGCGCAAGCACCATCGAGCACGCGCAGCGAACGCTCGACCTCGATCGTGAAGTCGACATGCCCGGGAGTATCGATGATATTGATCCGATACTCGGGACGCTGGCGGCTCATGCCCTTCCAGAAACATGTCGTTGCCGCGGACGTGATGGTGATTCCGCGCTCCTGCTCCTGCTCCATCCAATCCATGGTCGCCGCGCCATCGTGCACTTCCCCGATCTTATGGGAGACACCTGTATAGAACAGGATGCGCTCCGTCGTAGTAGTCTTCCCGGCATCAATGTGCGCCATGATGCCCAGGTTGCGATACCGCTCGATAGGTGTGCTACGTGCCACGACTGAATCCGCCTTGATGAATCTAAAGAACGCTGAACCAGAGGCTACCAGCGATAATGCGAGAACGCCTTGTTGGCTTCCGCCATACGGTGCGTATCTTCCTTTTTCTTGACCGCAGAACCACGAGAATCCGCCGCGTCCATCAACTCGCCAGCCAGCCGCTGCGCCATGGATTTTTCCGAGCGCTTGCGGGCTGCATCGATCAGCCAACGCATGGCGAGCGAATTGCGGCGCGCCGGGCGGACCTCGATCGGCACCTGATAGGTCGCGCCACCCACGCGCCGGGATTTTACCTCGACCGCCGGACGCACGTTTTCCATGGCCTGCTCAAGCAATTCCACGGGCTTGCCGCCCTTTTTTTCGACGACCTGATCGAGGGCACGATAAATAATCCGCTCGGCCACGGATTTCTTTCCATCTTCCATCATCATATTGATGAACTTGGTCAACAGCTCGCTTCCGTGCTTGGGATCTGGAAGGACTTGGCGACGGGCGGCTACGCGTCTTCTCGGCATGATCTCTAAGGCTCCGACCTTATTCGTTGAACTGGCTTGCTTCAGGGGATCGCGGAGCGATCAACTATTTTTTCGGGCGCTTGGCGCCGTACTTGGAGCGACCCTGACGCCGTTTCTCGACCCCGGATGTATCCAGAGTGCCACGCACCGTGTGATAGCGCACACCCGGCAAATCCTTAACGCGCCCACCGCGAATCAGAACCACCGAATGCTCTTGAAGGTTATGGCCTTCGCCGCCGATATAGGTCGCCACTTCAAACCCGTTGGTCAGACGCACGCGAGCGACTTTCCGCAAGGCTGAATTCGGCTTTTTCGGGGTCGTGGTATACACGCGCGTACAAACCCCGCGACGCTGAGGACAAGCCTCAAGAGCGGGCACATTCGTTTTCGTCACGCTCCGCTTGCGGGGCTTCCGGACGAGTTGGTTGATCGTTGCCATGCAATCTGTCTCCAGCGGCGCCCTCGCGCCATCATCACGAGAGTCAAGCGACACCTGCGCGGCAACTTGCCAGCGATATTGGACGCCAGCACTCACGCACGAAATGCGATCGATCGACTCGGGGACCGGGCGGATTTGCCCAGACCAAGGAACCGGACCAAAATGAGACTGGCCGGCGCAAAGCCGGCCAGCTAAGACAGACCAGTATAGGGAGCCAGCCAAGAGCTGTCAACGTTTACGATTCATTGACTGCTCTTGCTGACGTTTAACTCGCCTCAGACGTATTGAGCGCTTTCTTCAACGCCTCTTCCGGACCTTCCGCAACGTCGCTCGGAGCGGATGCCTGGCATTCCATCTGGCGTCTGCGGCGGCGATCCTGATGGTGGGACAGGCCCGTGCCGGCGGGAATCAGACGCCCGACGATGACGTTTTCCTTGAGCCCAGCGAGCCGGTCGGTTGAGCCGCGCACGGATGCCTCGGTCAGCACGCGGGTCGTCTCCTGGAAGGAGGCGGCGGAGATGAAGGACTCGGTCGCCAGCGATGCCTTGGTGATGCCTAGCAGCAACTGCTCATAGAGCGCGGGCTGCTTGCCCTCGGCCATGACCCGCTTGTTCTCGTCCATCAGAACGGAATGCTCCACCTGTTCGCCGCGCAGCAGCCGGGTATCGCCCGGAGCCGTGATCTCGACCTTGCGCAGCATCTGCCGGACGATGACCTCAATATGCTTGTCGTTGATCTTGACGCCCTGCAACCGATACACGTCCTGGATCTCCTTGACCAGATACTCGGCCAGCGCCGTGACGCCTTTCAAACGCAGGATATCGTGCGAGGCCAGTTCGCCATCGGCGATGACCTCGCCACGCTCGACGCGCTCGCCGTCGAACACGTTGACATGACGCCACTTGGGGATCAGCTCCTCGACCGTTTCGCCATCGTCGCGCGTGATGATCAAACGCTGCTTGCCCTTGGTGTCCTTGCCGAAACCGATGGTTCCGCTCGCCTCCGCCAGCAGGGCCGCTTCCTTGGGTTTGCGTGCCTCGAACAGATCCGCCACCCGCGGCAGACCGCCGGTGATGTCGCGGGTCTTACTGGACTCCTGCGGAATCCGCGCCAGGATGTCGCCGACGCCGACATTGGCGCCATTGGCGACGCTGACGATCGCGCCCGAGGACAGCGCATAGCGCGCCGGCAGGTCGGTCCCCACAATGTTGAGTTCGTTGCCGTCCTCGTCGAGCAGCTTCACCATCGGCCGCAGATCCTTACCCGCGGCTGGACGCTGCTTGGGATCGATCACCGCCAGCGAGGCCAGACCCGTGACATCGTCGACCTGGCTCTGCACAGTGACGCCATCGATGAAGTCCTCGAACTCCAGCTTGCCCGCAACCTCGGTCACCACCGGATGGGTATGCGGATCCCAACTGGCGACCACATCGCCCGGCTTAACCGTATCGCCATCGGCGACGCGCAGGGTCGCGCCATAGGGAACCTTGTAGCGCTCCTTCTCCATGCCGCGCTCGTCGACCACGGTCAACTCGCCGGAGCGCGAGACCGCCACCAGATTGTTGCCCGAGTGATGCTGCACCGTTTTGATGTTGTGCAGCCGCACCGAGCCGCTGTTCTTGATGTCAATGCTGTTGACAGCCGCCGCCCGCGAGGCGGCGCCACCGATATGGAAGGTCCGCATGGTGAGCTGGGTGCCTGGCTCGCCGATGGACTGCGCGGCAATGACGCCGACCGCCTCGCCCATGTTGACGCGATGACCGCGCGCCAGATCGCGGCCGTAGCATTGCGCGCAAACGCCAAGCCGCGCCTCGCAACGAATCGGCGAACGCACGCGAAGCTGATCGATCCCGATTTCATCGAAACGCTCGACCCATGCCTCGTCAAGCAGCGTCCCGGCCTTGCAGACCAGTTCGTCGGTCCCCGGCAGGTAGACATCCACCGCGCAGACACGCCCGAGGATCCGCTCGCGCAAGGGCTCGACCACGTCGCCGCCCTCAATGATGGGCGTCATCAGCAGTCCCTGCTCGGTCCCGCAGTCTTCCTCCAGCACCACCATGTCCTGCGCCACGTCGACCAGACGCCGGGTCAGATACCCCGAGTTGGCGGTCTTCAGCGCGGTATCGGCCAGTCCCTTGCGCGCGCCGTGCGTCGAGATGAAGTATTGGATGACGTTCAGACCCTCGCGGAAGTTCGCGGTGATCGGCGTCTCGATGATGGAGCCGTCCGGCTTGGCCATCAGACCGCGCATCCCGGCAAGCTGACGAATCTGCTGCGCGGAACCGCGCGCGCCGGAATTGGCCATCATATAGATCGAATTGAAGGAGTCCTGCTTGCGTCGCTCGGCCACCCGCTTGCGGGTCTCGCCGAAGCCGCCGATCACCCGCTCTCTCAGCCCATGCCCCTTGATCTGATCGAGTCCGACGATCTTCGCCACCTCGGGACGATATTCCTCCAGCAGCGACACGGCCAAGTCCTGGAAGGCCGCGACGTCCATCTCGCCCCGTCCAAGCTGCTCTCCCGCCTCTTTCAGACGGGTCTGCCAGACATTGAAAAGCTCGCGCGTCGCCGGACGATCCGACTCGTTGATCGCGCTGTAGATCCCCTGGCGATATTCGGCGACCAGACGCTGCGCCTCGAACACCGGGCTGGACTCGGCGGACTCGCTGCCGAGCTTGCTCATCATGGCCTTGGCCACCTGATCGTTGGTGCGCGACCAAATGTCGACCACCTTGTTATAGCGCTCGCCGTTGGTGACCAGACCCGAGGCATACTGCTGCTGGATCTCCTGCACCTCGGCCTCGGCCCCCGCCAGCAGCGCGCCCTTGTCCATCCTGGGATCGTGCTCGTCGCGCGGCACTTCCATGTCATCCAGACCGATCGACACCCCGGAGCGCGTGGCCATGCGGAACCCGAGATACATGATCTGGTCGGCGAAAACCACGGTCTCCTTGAGACCGAGGCGGCGGTAGCACATGTTGATCAGCAGCGAGATCTGCTTCTTGCCCATGGCGCGGTCGACCAGATCGAACGGCAGACCATCGGGCACGATGGCGAACACCAGCGCGCGTCCAAGCGTCGTGTCCTTGATACCGATCACCTCGCGCAGTTCGCCATCCTTGCCCTTGATGACTTCGCGGATGCGCACCTTGCAGCGCGCGTGAAGCTCGGCATGTCCGGTCTCGTAGGCCCGGCGCGCCTCGTCGATGTCGGAGAAAACGCTGCCCTCTCCTTTCGCATTCACCCGTTCGCGGGTCATGTAATAGAGGCCCAGCACCACGTCCTGCGAGGGCACGATGATGGGCTCGCCGTTGGCCGGCGAGAGGATATTGTTGGAGGCCATCATGAGCGCGCGCGCTTCGAGCTGCGCCTCCAGCGACAGCGGGACATGGACGGCCATCTGGTCGCCGTCGAAGTCGGCGTTGAAGGCGGTACAGACCAGTGGATGCAACTGGATCGCCTTGCCCTCGATCAACACCGGCTCGAACGCCTGGATGCCGAGACGGTGCAGGGTCGGGGCACGGTTGAGCATCACTGGATGTTCGCGGATGACCTCCTCCAGGATGTCCCAGACTTCCGGCGTGCCGCGCTCGACCATCTTTTTGGCGGCCTTGATGGTGGTCGCCAGACCGCGCAATTGCAGCTTGCTGAAGATGAATGGCTTGAAAAGTTCGAGCGCCATCCGCTTGGGCAGACCGCACTGGTGCAGCATGAGCGTCGGACCGACCACGATGACCGAACGGCCCGAGTAGTCCACGCGCTTGCCGAGCAGGTTCTGACGGAAACGGCCCTGCTTGCCTTTGATCATATCGGCGAGCGACTTGAGCGGGCGTTTGTTGGTGCCCGTGATGGCGCGTCCGCGCCGCCCGTTGTCGAGCAGGGCGTCGACCGATTCCTGGAGCATGCGCTTTTCGTTACGCACGATGATGTCGGGCGCGACCAGATCCAACAGCCGCTTGAGACGGTTGTTGCGGTTGATCACGCGCCGATAGAGATCGTTGAGATCGGAGGTTGCGAAGCGCCCGCCGTCGAGCGGCACCAGCGGACGCAACTCCGGCGGCAGCACCGGCAGCACGGTCAGGATCATCCATTCCGGACGATTGCCCGAAACGAGCAGCGACTCCATGAGCTTGAGCCGCTTGGCGAGCTTTTTGATCTTGGTCTCGGAGTTGGTGCTCTGAATTTCCTCGCGCATGCGCCGGATCTCGGCGGCCATGTCGATGGTGCGCAGCAGTTCGTAGACCGCCTCGGCGCCCATGCGGGCGTCGAACTCGTCGCCATTAGCCTCCAGTGTCTCCAGATACTGCTCGTCATTGAGCAGCTGACCCCGCTCCAATTCCTGAACCAGGCCCGGATCGATGACGACGAAGGACTCGAAATAGAGGATGCGCTCGATATCGCGCAGGGTCATGTCGAGCAACAGTCCGATGCGCGAGGGCAGCGACTTCAGGAACCAGATGTGCGCGACCGGGCTGGCCAGGTCGACATGGCCCATGCGTTCGCGGCGCACCTTGGCCAGGGTCACCTCGACGCCGCACTTCTCGCACACCACGCCGCGATGCTTGAGCCGCTTGTACTTGCCGCAGATGCACTCGTAGTCGGTGATGGGGCCGAAGATTTTGGCGCAGAACAGCCCGTCGCGCTCCGGCTTGAAGGTGCGATAGTTGATGGTTTCGGGCTTCTTGACCTCGCCGAAGGACCAGGAACGGATCATCTCGGGGGAGGCGAGTCCGATCTTGATCGCGTCGAATTCGAGAGCCTGACCCTGTTGTTTGATGATTTTAAGCAGATCTTTCAAGACCTTTATCTCCTACCTGGAATAACTGGCGGCGGCGCGGGAGGGGTAGAACCGGCCCCGGCCAAAACCGAAGGGCGCAGCGAACCCATCTTTGACCGCGACCGATGCAACCTCTTCGTCAATCCTGTTGAAGCTCGATATTGATGGCGAGCGAGCGAATCTCCTTGACGAGCACGTTGAAGGACTCCGGCATGCCGGCCTCCATGCGATGGTCCCCATCCACGATGTTCTTGTACATCTTGGTGCGACCGTTGACGTCGTCGGATTTCACCGTGAGCATCTCCTGCAGCGTGTAAGCCGCGCCATAGGCTTCCAGCGCCCAGACTTCCATCTCGCCGAATCGCTGACCGCCGAACTGCGCCTTGCCGCCCAACGGTTGTTGGGTGACCAGACTGTAGGGGCCGGTGGAACGGGCGTGCATCTTGTCGTCGACCAGATGGTTGAGCTTGATGATGTACATATAGCCGACGGTCACCGGACGCTCGAACTGGTCCCCGGTGCGGCCATCGAAGAGGATGGTCTGACCGCTCGGAATTCCCAGCGCGGAATTGTCGCGATCGGCGAGTTGGAGCATCGCGTGGATCTCCTCCTCGGTCGCGCCATCGAACACCGGCGTAGCCATGGGCACGCCGCGGGTCAGATTACGCGCCAGTTCCAGAATCTCGTCATCCGAGAAACTCGCGAGATCCTCGGACTTGCCGCTGCGGTTATAGACCTTGTCCAGGAAGTCGCGCAATTCGGCCACCGCGCTCTGCGCCTGCAGCATCCGCCCGATCTTGACGCCCAGACCGTTGGCCGCCCAACCCAGATGGGTTTCCAGCACCTGTCCGACATTCATACGCGAGGGCACGCCCAGCGGGTTGAGCACGATGTCCACCGGAATGCCATCGGCCGAGAAGGGCATGTCCTCCACCGGCACCACCTTGGAAATGACGCCCTTGTTGCCGTGACGGCCGGCCATCTTGTCGCCAGGCTGAATGCGGCGCTTCAGGGCCACATAGACCTTGACCATTTTGAGCACGCCGGGCGCCAGATCGTCGCCGCTCGCGACCTTACGTTTTTTGACCTCGTAACGCTCGCGGAATTCGTCCCGCTGCTGTTTGACCTGGGACGCGATCGCTTCGAGCTGGACGGCGATCTCCTCCTCCTGCATGCGGATCTCGAACCACTGATCGCGCGACCCCCTCTCCAGCAACCCATGGAGATAGGTCTTGGTGATCTTGGAACCGGGCTTGAGACTTCCCGGCCCACCGTCAGCGACCTTGCCGACCAGCATCTTTTCCACGCGCTGAAAGGTATCGTTTTCCATGATGCGCTGCTGATCCGCGAAATCCTTGCGCACGCGATCCAGTTCCAGTTCCTCGATCTGGTGCGCGCGCTTGTCCTTCTCGACCCCGTCGCGGGTGAAGACCTGCACGTCGACGACCGTGCCGTTCATGCCGGACGGCAGGCGCAGCGAGGTGTCCTTCACGTCGGATGCCTTTTCGCCGAAGATCGCGCGAAGCAGCTTCTCTTCCGGCGTCAACTGCGTCTCGCCCTTGGGCGTGACCTTGCCGACCAGAATGTCGCCATCGCGCACCTCGGCGCCGACGTAGACAATGCCGGACTCGTCGAGCTTGGACAGCGCAGATTCGCCCACGTTAGGGATATCGCCGGTGATCTCTTCCGGCCCCAACTTGGTGTCGCGGGCCAGACAGGACAACTCCTCGATGTGGATGCTGGTAAAGCGGTCTTCCTGCACCACGCGCTCGGAGATGAGGATGGAATCCTCGAAGTTGTAGCCGTTCCAGGGCATGAAGGCGATGCGCAGATTCTGCCCCAGCGCCAACTCGCCCATGTCGGTGGACGGCCCGTCGGCCAGCACGTCGTCGCGCGCCACGATATTGCCCGGCTTGACCAGCGGATGCTGATTGATACAGGTGTTCTGATTCGAGCGGGTGTACTTGGTCAGGTTATAGATGTCGACGCCCGGCACACCAGGAACGGCCTCGTCATCATTGACCCGCACCACGATGCGCGCGGCGTCCACCGACTCGATGACGCCGCCCCGGCGCGCCACCACGCAGACGCCCGAGTCCTTCGCCACCACGCGCTCCATCCCGGTGCCGACCAGCGGCTTTTCGACCCGCAGCGTCGGCACCGCCTGACGCTGCATGTTCGAGCCCATCAGTGCCCGATTGGCGTCGTCGTGCTCCAGGAAGGGAATCAGCGAAGCCGCCACCGAAACGATCTGGCGCGGCGAGACGTCCATGTACTGGACTTCCTCCGGCGCCCGCATTGCAAACTCGTTGGCATGTCGGCAGGAAACCAACGCATCCGTGAGCCGCCCGTCGTCGTCCAGCGTCGCATTGGCCTGGGCGATGACGAAATTACCCTCCTCGATCGCGGAGAGATAATGGATTTCCTTCGTGACCCGACCGGCCTCGACCTTGATGTAAGGGGTTTCGAGAAAGCCGTAGGAATTGGTCCGCGCATAGACGGCCAGCGAATTGATCAGACCGATATTCGGGCCTTCCGGCGTCTCGATCGGACAAACCCGGCCGTAATGGGTCGGATGCACGTCGCGCACCTCGAAGCCGGCACGCTCGCGCGCCAGACCGCCTGGGCCGAGTGCCGAAACACGGCGCTTGTGCGTGACCTCGGACAGCGGATTGTTCTGGTCCATGAACTGCGAGAGCTGGCTGGAGCCGAAGAACTCCTTGATCGCCGCCGACACCGGCTTGGCATTGATCAGTTCCTGGGGCATCAGGCCCTCGGATTCGGCGAGCGACAGACGCTCCTTCACGGCGCGTTCCACTCGCACCAGACCGACGCGGAACTGATTCTCGGCCATCTCGCCGACGCAGCGAATGCGGCGGTTGCCCAGGTGATCGATATCGTCCACCGTGCCGCGTCCGTTGCGCAGATCGACCAGCACCTTCAGCGCCTCGATGATATCCGAGGTCTCGCCATGCTCGGCGACGAGCTTCTTGGAAAACTCGTCGTTGCGGCCCTTGAAATAGCGGCCGTCGTAGATCACGCCCGGCCCGTTTTCCGACGCACGTCCGAGCCGGCGATTGAACTTCATCCGCCCGACGGCGGAGAGATCGTAGCGATCCGGGGTAAAGAACAGGTTATGAAAGAGATTCTGCGCGGCTTCCTTGGTGGGCGGCTCGCCGGGGCGCATCATCCGATAGATTTCGACCTGCGCCTCCAGATCGCTGGTGGTGGGATCGATGCGCAGGGTTTCCGACAGATAAGGCCCCTGATCGAGATCGTTGACGAACAGCGTTTCGAGGGTCTCGGTGCCCTTCTGCAACAGCGTCTCCAACAACTCCGGCGTCACTGCGGAATTAGCCTCGGCCAGCACCTCGCCGGTCTCGGTATCGATCTGGGCGTAGGCCAGAATCCGCCCGACCATGAAGTCCGCAGGCACCTCCAGACGCTCGACCCCGGACTTCTGAAGGTCGCGGATGTGGCGCGCCGTCACGCGACGCCCGGCCTCCACCAGAATCTCCTCGCCGATCTTGACATCGAAGCCGACCGTCTCGCCGCGCAGACGCTCGGGCACCAGATCCAGGGTCACGTCGCGGCCCTGGATGCGGAAGGTATCGGTCTCGAAAAAGCGTGACAGGATATCTTCGACGCCATAGCCGAGCGCGCGCAGCAGGACAGTCGCCGGCAGCTTGCGGCGACGGTCGATGCGCACGAAGACATTGTCCTTGGGATCGAACTCGAAATCGAGCCAGGAGCCGCGGTAGGGAATCACGCGGGCCGAGAACAGCAGCTTGCCCGAGGAGTGGGTCTTGCCCTTGTCGTGGTCGAAAAAGACGCCCGGCGAACGGTGCAACTGCGAGACGATGACGCGCTCGGTGCCGTTGATGATGAAGGTACCGGTCTCGGTCATGAGCGGCAATTCGCCCATGTAAACTTCCTGCTCGCGGATGTCCTTGACCACCCTGGAGCCGGACGGGGCATCCTTATCGTAAATCACGAGGCGCAGCAGAACACGCAGCGGCGCCGCAAAGGTCGCGCCGCGCAGGTGACACTCGCGCTCGTCGAAGACCGGATCGCCGAGACGATACTTCACATACTCAAGGACGGCATATCCAGAATAGCTCTCGATCGGAAAGACCGACTTGAACGCCGCGTGCAGCCCGACATCCCGACGGTCCTTCACCGAGGAATTGGCTTGCAGAAACTCGCGATAGGAATCGATCTGCGTGGCCAGAAGGAACGGCACGCCCAGAATGCTGGGACGCTTGCCGAAGTCTTTGCGGATGCGCTTTTTTTCGGTGAACGAATAGGCCATTATGCCTTCCCTCGAGGTGCTTGCTTGGATCCCTGACGGGGCGTGGACGTTGCTGCGGGTTGCTGACAGCAAGGAACGAGCATCAAAACAATGGCGCGGTCAGCGCCGGGCCCGGCATCGGAACCGAGCAATGAAAAGCCGCCGGGGCGTCTGGACCCAACGGGAAAAGGCCGGCGGTTCGTCGCCGCCAGCCTCATCGCTTTGCCGGAAAAGTGACGACGCAATGCGCCGTTACTTGATGTCGACAGTGGCACCAGCCTCTTCAAGCTGCTTCTTGGCGTCTTCGGCCTCGGCCTTGGAGACGGCTTCCTTAAGGGTCGTCGGTGCGCCTTCGACGGCGTCCTTCGCTTCCTTCAGGCCCAAGCCGGTCAGCGCGCGCACAACTTTGATGACGGCAACCTTGTTGGCGCCGAACGAAGAGAGGATGACATCGAACTCGGTCTGTTCCTCAACTTCAGCAGCCGGACCGCCAGCACCAGGTGCAGCGGCGGCGACGGCGACGGCGGCGGTCACGCCAAACTTTTCTTCCATCGCGCTGATGAGGTCGACGACCTCAAGCACGGTCATGTTGCCAATCGCTTCGAGAATCTCGTCTTTCGAAACGGCCATGGGTTTCTCCTGAAAATCTGAATACGGTTAATCGGGTTGCGGGTCGAGCGAGGACGCGGCTTAGGCGGCCTCTTTGGCATCGCGAATCGCGGCGATGGTGCGGACCAGTTTGCCCGGCACCTCGTTGATGGTCGCGGCGAGCTTTTGCACGGGAGCCTTCATGACGGACATCAGCAGACTGATCGCCTGATCGTAGGTCGGCATCTTGGCAAGATTGCCAATCTCCGAGGGATCGAGCAACTTGCCGCCAAGGGCGATGAGTCGCACCTTGAATTTGTCATGATCCTTTGCAAACGCCTCCAGGACACGCGCCGCCGAACCCGGATCGGTCTGCGAAAATGCGAGGATCAGCGGGCCCGTGAGCCCCTCTCGCATGCAGGCAAAATCCGTGTCTTCCAGCGCGCGCTGGGCCAGGGTATTCTTGACAACGCGAATATAGACGCCGGCCTTGCGTGCTTCCACGCGCAGCTTGGTTAGTTGTTCCACGGTCAAACCCCGATATTCGGCTCCGATGGCCGAATAGGCACTCTTCGCGACGTGCGCGACTTCGGCGACGATTGCTTCTTTTTGCGCAAAATTCAGCGCCACTGTCGTCACCCTTTACGGTTGGTAGCCCGGCCGAGGCCGAGTGGCATTCCAGGACAGCGCATCCCGCGCCGCGCTGAAACGCCAAAAACGTGCGCCGTCATCAGCAAAGACCGCCGATTCGGGAGCACCGTCTGCGCAGGCGTCGAAACCATTAAGCCCCGCCGGCCCAATCCCTGATGGCCGTTGGGACACCTGCGGTCTTTGACGGCCTCCAGCGATTGCCGAGACCTCAAAGAAACTCGACGCGTCCGGCGCGCAAGCGCCTGGCGCGTCTCTTTAAATCAAACTGGAATGATCGACCGTCAGACCAGGCCCCATGGTGCTGGAGACCGTGACCTTGCGCATGTAAATGCCTTTGGAACTGCTGGGCTTTGCCTTCATGAGGTTGACCAGCAACGCCTCCAGATTCTCCCGGAGCTTGACGGGTTCAAACCCAATGCGACCCAGCGGGCAGTGAATGATGCCGGCTTTGTCGGTGCGATAACGCACCTGACCCGCCTTGGCATTGCGCACGGCCTCGGCCACGTCCGGCGTCACGGTGCCGACCTTCGGATTCGGCATCAGTCCGCGCGGCCCCAGGATCTTGCCAAGCTGACCGACCAGACGCATCGCGTCCGGCGAGGCAATGACCACATCGAAATCCATCTGGCCGGCCTTGATCTCCTCGGCGAGGTCATCGAAGCCAACCCGGTCCGCGCCAGCTTCGGTCGCTGCGGTGGCGGCCGCGCCCTGCGCGAAGACCGCGACCCGGACGGTTTTGCCAATGCCGTGCGGCAGGACCGTGGAGCCACGCACGACTTGGTCCGACTTACGCGGATCAACGCCGAGATTGACCGCCACGTCGATACTTTCGGCGAACTTGACCGTGGAAAGTTCTTTCAGGAGGGTAAAGGCCTCTTCCGCGGCGTAGAGCTTGCTGCGCTCCACGCGCTCATGGATCGCGCGCACGCGCTTCGATAAACGAGTCATCAGTTCACCCCCTCAACATCGAGACCCATGGCGCGGGCACTCCCGGCGATGGTCCGGACCGCGGCGTCCATATCGGCCGCCGTCAGATCGGGCATCTTCAAGGTTGCAATCTGTTCCAATTGCTCGCGCGTCACCGTGCCAATCTTATTGGTATTCGGATTCGGGCTTCCCTTGGGAAGGCCAAGCGCTTTCTTCAGCAGAATGGACGCCGGAGGCGTCTTGGTGATAAAGGTAAAGCTGCGGTCCGAATAGACGGTGATGACAACCGGAGTCGGCATCCCCTTTTCCATGTCCTGCGTGCGCGCATTGAACGTCTTGCAGAACTCCATGATATTGACGCCGTGCTGACCAAGCGCGGGACCGACGGGAGGACTCGGAGTCGCCTCTCCCGCCTTGACCTGCAACTTGATATAGGCATTGATTTTCTTTGCCATGATTGCTCTCCAATGGGTACAAGCGCCAGAAATCGAAATTCTGGCTCCCCATGCATACCCCCACTAACGGGGACTGAGTAAGGAAACCGATCCGGAAGGGGAGTCGGCGACTGATTTGATAACTGCTGAGTTGTTCACCGCAAGTTGTGCAATGCAGGGAAATTTGCTCGCTCAACCTTTTTCGACTTGAGCGAATTCGAGATCGACTGGAGTGGATCGGCCGAAGATCAGGACAGACACCTTGACTCGGCTCTTGTCATAGTCGACATCCTCAACCACGCCATTGAAATCCGTGAATGGACCATCCGTGACCCGCACGACCTCGCCCGGCTCATACAGCACCTTTGGACGCGGCTTCTCCCCGCCTTCCTGGAGGCGCTGCAAAATGACTTCGGCCTGGGAGTCCGGCACAGGCGCTGGCCGATCACCGGTACCGCCAATGAAACCCATCACCTTAGGCACGCTTTTGACCAAGTGCCAGGTCTCGTCGGTCATCTCCATGTTGACCAGCACGTAACCAGGGAAAAACTTACGCTCGCTCTTCCGCTGCTGGCCACCGCGCATCTCGACAACTTCTTCCGTTGGCACCAGGATCATGCCGAAAAGATCCTCAAGCCCAGCCCTGGCGATGGCGGCTTCAAGCGAACGCTTGACTTGCCCTTCAAAGCCGGAATAGGCGTGGATGACGTACCAACGCTTGGACATCGTCAACCCACCTGGCCAGTCAGAAAGCGGAGAATCGACATCAGCACCATGTCGAACAGCCAGAGCACGATGCCAACGATAAAGACCATGGCGATCACGACCAAGGTCGTTTGCAGCGTTTCCTGTCGCGAAGGCCAAACGACTTTGCGGACTTCCATCCGGGCGTCGCCGACAAACTGCCAGAGCAAACGCCCGGGCCCCGTCTGAAGCGCAATAGCCGCCGCAACTCCGCCAACGATCAGCAAACCGATGACCCGGAGCAGCGAGGACAAACCGGAAAAATAGTAGAAGGCAAAGATGCCGACGGCCAGCAAAAATGCAGCGACGGCCAGCTTGATCGTATCCAAGCTGGCGCCACGGGTCTCAGCATGTGAGTTCATGGAATCGCCTGTCGCCTAAGCGATGGGTTATATGGCAGGCCAGGAGGGAATCGAACCCCCAACCTGCGGTTTTGGAGACCGCCGCTCTGCCAATTGAGCTACTGGCCTAAATCGAAAACTACGATGCGCAGACTCAGAATACCACGAGTCGACGCGAATGCAGTCACTTCATTTACTCGATAATCTTCGCGACGACGCCGGCACCGACCGTGCGCCCGCCCTCGCGCACCGCGAAGCGCAAGCCTTCTTCCATGGCGATCGGGGCGATCAGCTTGATGGTCATCTTGACGTTGTCGCCGGGCATGACCATCTCGATCCCCTCGGGCAGTTCGCAGGCGCCGGTGACGTCGGTGGTGCGGAAGTAGAACTGCGGCCGGTAGCCGTTGAAGAAGGGGGTGTGACGCCCGCCTTCGTCTTTGCTCAGCACGTAGACTTCGGCTTCGAAGTGGGTGTGCGGGTGAATCGACTTGGGCTTGGCCAGCACCTGGCCGCGCTCGACGTCTTCGCGCTTGGTGCCGCGCAGCAGCACGCCGACGTTGTCCCCGGCCTGGCCCTGGTCGAGCAGCTTGCGGAACATCTCGACGCCGGTGCAGGTGGTCTTGACGGTGTCCTTGATGCCGACGATTTCGACTTCCTCGCCGACCTTGACGATACCGCGCTCGATGCGCCCGGTCACCACGGTGCCGCGCCCGGAGATGGAGAAGACGTCTTCGATGGGCATCAGGAAGGCGCCGTCGACGGCCCGCTCGGGCTCGGGAATGTAGCTGTCGATGGCATCCATGAGACGGTCGATCGACTGGGTGCCGATCTCGCTGTCGACGCCTTCGAGGGCGAGCTTGGCCGAGCCGGTGACGATCGGGGTGTCGTCGCCGGGGAAGTCGTATTTGGCGAGCAGTTCGCGCACTTCCATCTCGACGAGTTCGAGCAGCTCGGGGTCGTCGAGCATGTCGGCCTTGTTGAGGTAGACGACGATGTAGGGCACGCCAACCTGACGCGAGAGCAGGATGTGCTCGCGGGTCTGGGGCATCGGGCCGTCGGCCGCCGAGACGACCAGGATGGCGCCGTCCATCTGCGCCGCGCCGGTGATCATGTTCTTGACGTAGTCGGCATGCCCGGGGCAGTCGACGTGGGCGTAGTGACGCTTGGTCGTCTCGTATTCGACATGGGCGGTGGCGATGGTGATGCCGCGCGCGCGCTCCTCAGGGGCGTTGTCGATCTGATCGTAGGCGCGCGCCTCGCCGCCGAATTTCTTCGACTGGTGGGTGGTGATCGCCGCCGTCAGCGTGGTCTTGCCATGGTCGACGTGGCCAATCGTGCCGACGTTGACGTGGGGCTTGCTACGTTGGAATTTTTCTTTGGACATGAACGGCTCCCCGCATGGTTCAAATCGACAAGACGCGCCTAACGGCACGCAAACGGCTTTTGGAATCTGGAGCCCATGATCGGAGTCGAACCGATGACCTCACCCTTACCAAGGGTGTGCTCTACCAACTGAGCTACATGGGCAAATACTCTAAATTAACGAAAACGACGCATTGACTGACAACAACGGCGTTTACCACCAAATTTTGGAGCGGGTGATGGGAATCGAACCCACACCATCAGCTTGGAAGGCTGAGGTTCTACCGTTGAACTACACCCGCGGGGCGCGCCAATCGGAACGGCTTTTCCGCATCGACTTCATGGACAGAATACCCCGGCGCCGAAACATCGACCGAAGCCTGCTCATCCGCTTGAGCGGTCTTTAAAGACCCGAATATTGGTGGAGGGGGGAGGATTCGAACCTCCGAAGGCTGAGCCGTCAGATTTACAGTCTGATCCCTTTGACCGCTCGGGAACCCCTCCAAATAAGCGGCGCAGTATAGAGAGAAGACCGGCCCTGCGTCAACTAGAAAATCTCACGCCGACTGAATTCGCAAGCCGTGCGCTCCAAACCCCACAAGCATCATGGCAAGCTGATACCATTTCTGGTCACTACCCATTTCTTTGGCTACGCTCGGGAGAACCATAAAGATGGACGTCACGATTTTTGGCAGCGGCTATGTCGGCCTCGTTACCGGGGCTTGTCTCGCCGAGGTCGGCAACAACGTTTTGTGCATTGACATCGACCCTAAAAAAATCGATCTGCTCAATAGCGGGGGCGTCCCGATCCACGAGCCCGGCCTCGAGGAGTTGATCAAAAACAATCGCGATGCCGGGCGGATGCACTTCTCCACCGACGCTGAGGCCGGCGTGAAACATGGTCTATTTCAGTTTATTGCCGTCGGCACGCCACCCGACGAAGACGGATCCGCCGACCTCCAGTACGTCCTCTCCGTCGCCCGCGCGATCGGTCAGCACATGGAGACGTATCGCATCCTGGTCGATAAATCGACGGTGCCGGTCGGGACCGCCGACAAGGTCGCCGCGGCCGTCCGGGAGGCTCAGGCAGCCCGCGGGCTATCGGTCGAATTCGATGTCGTTTCCAACCCGGAATTTCTGAAGGAAGGCGCGGCCATCGAGGATTTCATGCGCCCGGACCGAATTATCGTCGGCACCGACAACCCTCGCACCGCCGAGCTGTTGCGGGCGCTCTACGCCCCCTTCAATCGCAACCATGATCGCCTGATGACCATGGATATCCGCTCGGCGGAATTCACCAAATATGCCGCCAACGCTATGCTGGCGACCAAGATCAGCTTCATGAACGAATTGTCCAATATCGCCGAGGCCGTCGGCGCGGATATCGAAAAGGTCCGCATCGGCATTGGTTCCGACCCGCGGATCGGCTACCAGTTTATCTACCCTGGATGCGGTTATGGCGGATCCTGTTTTCCGAAGGATGTGCGTGCCTTGGAACAAACCGCGCGCGGCCTGGGCTACGACCCCCAGCTGCTGCATGCGGTCGAAGCGGTGAATTTTCGCCAGAAAGAACTGCTGTTCAAAAAAATCAGCGACTATTTCGGCGGCGACCTGAAAGGCCGCGCGATCACGCTCTGGGGGCTTGCCTTCAAACCCAACACGGACGACATGCGGGAGGCATCCAGCCGGGTACTGATGGAGTCGCTGTGGGCCGCGGGCGCTAGGGTCCAGGCATTCGACCCGGTCGCCATGGAAGAGACCCGGCGGCTCTATGGCGAACGCGCCGATCTCCTGCTCGCCCCGGACGCGGTCTCCGCGCTGGATGGCGCCGACGCACTCGCCATCGTGACCGAATGGTCGCAGTTTCGCAGCCCCGATTTCGCCCTGATCAAGGAGCGCCTGAAATCGCCAGCTCTGTTCGACGGACGCAACATCCTGGATGGCCGACTCGCGACTGCCGCAGGTCTGACCTATGTGTCCATCGGACGTTTGCCGCTCATACCAGCATGAGCTGAACCACGGCCCATCGGAATGCGCTCCTCGCATTCCGATGAGATGCCCGAATCGATCGGCATTCGACCACAGATATCGTCTACTCAGAAACGGTGACTCCAACCAACGCCGATTTCCATCTGCTCCATGTAGAGACTTCCGGTCTGTACCTGGGTCAGCGACGGACTGGTTCCATCGAAGGTCTCCTTCGGCATATAGGCAAAGGAAATTGCGAATTCGTCGGTCTTCGTCGCCTGATAGGCCGCACCCAGCGTCAGATGCCAGCGGATCGTGGCCGGTGCCAGGATATTGAATAGACCCTGCCGATCCGTCTTGAGGAAATCGGTATTGTAGCTGACGCCCGCCATCAGGCTCAGCTGCTCGATGGGGTCGTATTTCAGACCCAGCTTGAGAACATCCATGCTTTCCCAACCGAAACCAACGCCACTCTCGGCCCCAAGACAGTAGGATGGTTTTGGACCCGCGACCTGACAGGCTGTCAGATCCGCGTCATTGGAATTCGCGATCGCGTGGTTCTCGTCGTAAAAGATATGTTGATAATCGAAAGCCAGCGTCAGATTCGGCTGGACCTTGAAAGCAACCCCCAGGTTGAACATGGCGGGAATATCGAATGACCCGCCATCGGCGAAGAGGCCGGCATAGTCATCGAACTTCGACATCCACACTTTGGTACGATAAGACGCTCCGAGCGCAAGCTGATCGTTGATTTGGCCGAACCAGCCAAAGTGCAGACCCATGCCATAGCTCCAATCCATGCCGTTATTGGTCACCTTATCCGGCCTGACCGACAATTGCATAAAGGGCTCCAACCCAGTCGCCTCGAAGCGCTGAACGGCAAGGACGGGGGCAATGCCGACTGATTGCTTTCCACCGTCGAGCCTGTAGGTATAGGGAATCTCGATAAAGAGTTGCTCGAGGTTGATGCCCGTCGGCGTCGTTGCGGTGAAGACACCGTTCGGATTGCCGTTCACGGTTCCCGGGACTTCAGCCGTCACCGGCATCGGCTGCCCGGAGGAGAAGTCGAAATAGGGCCCGATGCTGCCATCCGGATAGGGACCCACGCGCTGATTCGGAAACACCGCGAAGTTCTCGAAGGGCGGGCGGTCATTGTATTTGGTATTCATCCCGCCGTTGGCGAAGAGACTGAAACCAATGGTGCTCCGGTCATCGAGCACGTAGTTATAGCCAAAGCTTGGGATCAAAAACCAGTCGAGCCGGCTTTCGTAATCGCCTGGTGTGACGAAGGCACCGGCCGGCATGTTGACGCTGCCGCCAGGCGTCTGGACCGACTGAGTCGCAAAGTCGTTATTGGCTTCGTAACCACGCGGCGATGGACTGAAAAAGGCGACGCCCACATCGAAACGATTGCCGATAAACGCCATTCCCGCTGGGTTCGTCGCAGACACCAACGTGTCCTGCGGCAAAGCCGTTGCAACTCCCGCCATCGCCTTGGAATTCGTCCCCCAACCATGCGAGAAAAAACCGTTTGTTGCCGATGCCGAAGTCGGAAAGACGCCAGTGGCGACCAGAGCAACGACAAGCGAACGCCTAACTGTTTTTATTGTTGTATTCATACCAAAGATACTCCCCCTAAAGGCGCTGACGGATCTGAATGTCCGAGTTTTATAGGTCTTCATAGCGACATTTATCATGGATCTTGTTGCAAAAAAATGCAACGTAGGCACGCAAAACTATATTCGGACAAGCCGGTTTTGCGGCGAAAAACACCCATGTTGTTATGGAATGCGTCGCGCTGAGAGAGCGATCGCTCTTGCCTGAAGAGGGAGCCGCCAAGCCTAGCAAATGCGGCTTAAGAATTTGATTTTTTTAATTTTAATCGGCACCAGGAACGGCATCCTGGTTTCGTAAAGCAGATGGCTGTCACTGTATCAGTTTCTCGAGTTCTGACCGAACTCACTCACTCGAAAACAGCCCATGTCATGCTAGAAACAGTTTAGCGTTGACGATGCAAGCGATTCATGGCCAGTTGAAACCTGGCCTCGGCAAGATCGACCAGAACATGCTCGGCATCGGTCAGAGCATTGAAGATACCTTCGCCATCCTCGCGCGAGGGTCGGCCCAGCACATAACCCGTGACGAGCGTTCGGTCGCCCGGATGCGCAATGCCAATCCGCAAACGCCAAAAATCGCGCGTCCCCAACACGGCAATGGTATCACGCAGGCCATTATGGCCGGCATGCCCGCCGCCCTGCTTCAGACGCACGGAGCCAACTGGCAGATCGAGTTCATCGTGCGCCACGAGAATCTGTTCGGGAGAGAGATCGAAATAGCGCGCCACCGCCGCGACCGACTGGCCACTGCGATTCATATAGGTAGCGGGTTTGAGCAGGCGCAGGTCGCGCCCACCGAGAGAGATTCGGCAAAGCTCGCCGAAAAATTTTGGCTCGACGCGAAAGGGTTCGCGACTAGCATTGGCGATGGCATCGACGAACCAGAACCCGACGTTGTGGCGCGTCGCCTCGTATTGCGCCCCAGGGTTTCCCAGACCGACAATCAGGCGGATACCCGCATCGCTCATTGAACCGCGTCCAGAGTGGCTTGACTTGAGTATCGTCATTTGCCGCGTTTGGGTAAGAACGAGTCATTGCCCAAACGCTGCATACCTTGTCGGGCGCGGTTTACGCCGTCGCATCCTCGCCTTCGGCCTCGTCGCCGCCGCCACGGGCGCCATGGATGACCACCACGGGCTCGTCCGGATCAGGCTGATGGGCCAGCACAACGCCGCCGGGCATTTGAAGCTCGGACAGATGGACGATGTCGCCGATTTCCATCTCCAGCAGATCGACGGCGATGAATTCAGGCAGATCCTTCGGCAGACAGATTACCTCCACTTCGGTGATCTTGTGGGACGCCTGACCGCCGATCTTGACGCCCTTGCTCTTTTCCTCGTTGATGAAATGGATCGGCACCATCATCCGCAGCTTCTCGTCCTGGGAGACGCGCATGAAATCCACATGCAAAATAAAGGGCTTCGCGGGATGGCGCTGCATGTCCTTCAGGACGACTTTCGAGGCCACGTCCCCGATCTTGAGATCGAGCACATGCGAATAAAATGCCTCGTGCTCCAGATGCTTGAGCAGTTCGTTGTGCGAGACCGAAATCATTTCCGGCTCCAGGTGGGCGCCATAGACGATGGCGGGCACCAGCCCCGTGCGACGCAGGCGGCGGCTCGCACCCTTTCCTGACAGTGCGCGGGGTTGCGCGATGACGTCAAAATTCACGCTCATTGGCGTTCTCCAGTTTCGTTGAATGAAAGACGCCGGGATCCCGCGACCAGGATCCCAGCGTTCTACCCGCCAGACGCGGGTATGTGCTGGCAAAAGGTCGCTGCGCCCCGCCAGGTCTTGATGCAAACCGCGCACGGAGCGCCGCGTGCGATATCACGCGGCGCTCGGCGAGACGCGGGTTAATCGATGAATAGCGAGCTGACCGATTCCTCGTTCGAGACCCGCCGCATGGTTTCGGCCAGCAGTTCGCCGATGCTTAACTGACGGATCTTGCCGCAGGCCTTTGCCTCCGGGCGCAGCGGAATCGTGTTGGTCACCACCAATTCGTCGAGTTGCGATGACGCAATATTCTCGATCGCGGGCCCCGACAGTACCGGATGGGTGCAATAGGCCGTGACCATGCGCGCGCCGCTGTCCTTGAGCGCCTCGGCGGCCCGGCAGAGGGTTCCGGCGGTGTCGACCAGGTCATCGATCAAGACGCAGGAACGCCCGCGCACGTCGCCGATGATGTTCATCACCTTGGCCTCGTTGGCGCGCGGACGGCGCTTGTCGATGATGGCCAGATCCGCGTCGTCGAGCCGCTTGGCGAGCGCGCGGGCACGCACCACGCCACCCACGTCGGGCGAGACCACCATCAGATCGTCGTATTTCTGACGCCAGGCATCCCCCAGCAGGATCGGCGAGGCGTAGACGTTATCGACCGGGATATCGAAAAAACCCTGGATCTGATCGGCGTGCAGATCGACGGTCAACACCCGGTCGGCACCCGACTGGCCGATCATCTTCGCGACCAGCCTAGCGGTGATGGGGACGCGAGCGGAGCGCGGACGCCGATCCTGTCGGGCATAGCCGAAATAAGGGATCACGGCCGTAATGCGCTTCGCCGAGGCCCAGCGCAGGGCATCGATCATCACCAGGAGTTCCATCAGATTGTCGTTGGTCGGGGCACAGGTCGGCTGGACCACGAAGACATCGCGGCCACGCACGTTTTCCTGGAGCTCCGCCATGACCTCGCCGTCGCTGAACTGACCGACGACGGCCTTGCCGAGCGGCAGACTCAAATGGCCGGCGATCTCGACCGACAGTTCCGGGTTGGCGTTTCCGGAGAAGACCATCAATTGGCTGGCAGGCACGGGCGTTTTCCTGTCTGCGCGCTCGCGAGGGAGTCGGAAGTTGGCTGGGGCGCCAGGATTCGAACCTGGGGATGCCGGGATCAAAACCCGGTGCCTTACCGCTTGGCTACGCCCCAAAAAGCGACTGTCGTTTCAATGAATGCGATGTCGAACATCAGGTGTCCTTGCGTGAACGAGACTGGACTTTAACCTGATTCTCGATCCGCCCGAACGAGCAATGGCGAGCGATTCAGCCCTTGAGCCACGAATCCGCTCATCCCGGCGGGGGATTGTTGGCAGGCAGCGACCGCGCCCGCCCGATCGTCAAAAGAGGCGAAGACGCAACCCCCGGTGCCTGTCAGACGACTATCGCCCCAAGCCGACAGCCATTCGAGCGCGGCGGCAACGGGCGGGTATTCGCGACGCACGACCGGCAGGCAATCGTTGACGATATCCCCGTTCAGGAAGTCGGCTAGTTTGATTGGATCGGAATTCCGTGTCAATTGCGGATGCGAAAAAACCGACCGGGTCGAGACGAAGCACGCGGGCGCCAGAACCAGAAACCAGGTTTGCGGTAGCTCGACCGGGATCAGACGCTCACCCACACCCTCGGCCCAGGCGGCCCGTCCGCGCACGAACACTGGGACATCGGCGCCGAGCGGCAGGGCGAGCGCGGACAGCGCATCCTCGTCGAGCCCGGTGTCCCAGAGTCGATTGAGCGCCACCAGCGTGGTCGCAGCATCGGAACTGCCGCCGCCAAGCCCCCCTCCCATCGGCAGATTTTTTTCGCAGCGAATGTCGGCGCCAAGCGTGCAGCCGGTCGCGCGCCGCAGGGCAAGCGCTGCGCGAACGGTCAGATCATCCTGTTCGGCGACCCCCGCGACTTCATTCAGACGCCTGATCCGGCCATCCTCGCGGACATCGAACCAGAGGCGGTCGCAGCGGTCGATGAACTGAAAGACCGTCTGCAATTCATGGTAGCCATCCTCGCGCCGCCCGACAACGCGCAGCATCAGGTTGAGTTTGGCCGGCGCAGGCCAGGCGGCGTCGGCATCCCTGTCGGCAACGTGCGCCTGCGACGCGACTGGCGATATCATCGAGCGACCGGTCATTGTGCAACATCCCCTGGGACCATCTTCCGATTGGAGTCGTGACGATCGAGCTGGGTTTCCGAGAGGCGATGACGATCGACCACCTCTTGAAGATACGCATGCTCGGGATGCGACTTCATGGCCGCGCCCCAGACCGACCATGCCTCCGCTCGCTGCCCCATCGCCCACAGAACCTCGCCCAGATGCGCGGCGATCTCGCCATCGTCCATTTTATCGAGCGCGCGCCGCAGATAATCGCGCGCCACCTCGTAACGTCCGAGACGATAATTGACCCAGCCCATGCTATCGAGGATCGCTGGCTCATCGGGCTTGACCGCATACGCTTTCTCGATATAACCGAGCGCTTCCTCATAACGCTCGGTGCGATCAGCCAGCGTGTAACCAAGTGCATTCAGCGCATCGGCATGCGCCGGATCGGCGGCGATGATGCGGAGAAAATCCTGCTCGCCGAGAGCCATCTGGCCATGATTGACCGCGTAGAGCGCCCTTGCATACAGCAGGCTTTGATCATCCTGATGGCTCTCAAGGGCCGCGTTGAAGACGCTCATCGCTTCATCGGTCTTCCCCACCTCATCAAGAATTTCGGCTTCGATCAGATAGAGCGCAACCGCCTCGTCTGGCGCTCTGCCCCGCAACTGATGAAGGATCTCGCGGGCCAGTGTCACCTCACCAGCCTTGGCGCGTAGAAACGCCATGCGGACCTGCGCATCGTTCATATTGGCGCCCTTGACCTTCTCGTACCATTCGAGCGCGGTCCGCGCGTCTTCCGCCCGCTCAGCAATTTGTCCCAGGTAGAAAACCGCATCGTCCTGACGCTCGCCAGTCTCGAAGAGGCGCGTGAAGTAGATGCGCGCACCGTTCGGATCATCGAGCTGGAGCGACAGGATACCCACGGCGAACAGCACGTCCGGCTCGTTGGGCCGATCGCTCAAGAGTCGTTCAAACACGTCGCGGGCGGTGGCGAATTCCTGTTCCTCGACTAGAAACTGGCCAAAGAGCATACGCAATCCATGATCGTCGGGGCTACGCTGGACGAATTCCTCAAGCAGACGCCGAGCCTCGGCGCGCTGCCCCTGCGACAGCAGCAGCCTCACCAGAAACAGACGCGGTTTATTCCAGTCAGGCCGCAGCTCCAGCGCCCGGCGCGCCGCCCGGTCAGCGACCTCGAACCGAGAGGCGCTCGCGGCGACCATCGCAAGCGACTGTTGCGCATCCGCGCTCTCGGGGAAGCGCTCGACAAGCGCCTGCATGAGGGCCAACTGAGCCTCGGGGTTTGGCGCTCGCGCGACAATGGAGGCAACCTGCTCATACACCGATTCATCGGCTCCCTCGGTGAGTTCGACGAGTCGCGCCAAATGGATCAAGGCACCCTCCTGATCCTCCGCCTTGATACGCAGAAAGGCCGCCACCTGATGAGCCGCGGCAGCCTCTGGCGCAAGCTCCAGCCACAGTCGCACGCCCTCTCCGGCCGCCTCGCGAGCATCGGCGCTGATGGCGGCCCGAACGGCCAGCTCAGCCATGCTCGGGGCTTTCGTGAGTTGAGCGGCTTGCAGGTAATACTCAAAGGCAGTCGCCATGTCGCCACGACGCCCCGCGATTTCAGCGACCAGAATCGTATAGACTTGTTCGGCGTCGAGGCTAGGCGCCTGCGCGCCAGACTCGGGAATCCGCTGAGCGTTCTCAGTGCCCGCGCCGGGCACCGGCACGGTCGCGGGCTCGGAAGCAGGCGACGCGGGGTCGGTGAGCGCGAGAGACGTCGCGGGAAACAATAGAACAACGCCAACTATCGCAACCGCGCGCGAAAAACGTAAAAACACAAATGACATAAACGTGAATCCGCAAAACCTGCATCGGTAATCAAACTTGCACTTGAGAGCAACGGATATTGGGGTGGTTCCTTATGCCTATAAAAATCCGTTAATTTTGGTACACCAGCAATCACGAGCCGGAGATCGCACTAAATGGACAAAATCTGGCGCCGATGGCGTCATGTCAAGGATGGCCGATTTTGGCATCGCCTAAAATAGACCGGCAACTTTTTCATCGACAAACTTTGGTAAAATTTACGATGTTTTGCATCCCTGGAATGCGCCATTTACTATGCGGCGAGGGATTCTCGCCGGCGACCTGCCCGCGACACTCGGCATTGCGCGGAGCACGTTCGCGGATGTCTGCCCGATCAGCCAACCCCGGCCAACATAACCGCTGAACGATTACTAACATGAAGCTGCTTGTTCTCGGACTCAACCACAAGAATGCACCGATCGACATCCGCGAGCGACTGGCCTTTGGTCCGGATATTATCGCGGGCGCACTCCGTGACCTGACCGGCTGCCAGGGCGTCTGCGAGGGCGTGGTTTTATCCACCTGCAATCGCACCGAACTCTACTGCGCGGCTCACGACGGCGCCGAGGAAGACATCCGCCGCTGGCTGAGCGGGTTTCACGGCGTCGAGCACGAGCGCGTCAATCCCTATCTCTATGCCCATACCGACCGCGACGCCGTGGTCCATCTGCTGCGCGTGTCCAGCGGACTCGATTCGCTGGTGCTCGGCGAACCGCAGATTCTCGGCCAGGTCAAGACCGCCTACCAGACCGCCACCGATTGTACCGCGACCGGCAAACTCTTGGGCCGGCTGTTTCAGCATGCCTTCTCGGTCGCCAAGACAGTGCGCACCGAGACGGCGATCGGCTCAAGCCCTGTCTCGGTCGCCTTCGCGGCGGTCAATCTGGCGCGTCAGATCTTCAGCGACCTGTCCCAGCAGACTGCGTTGCTGATCGGCGCCGGCGAGACCATCGAACTGGCGGCGCGCCACCTCCATCACAATGGCGTGGGACGGATCATTGTCGCCAATCGCACCGTCGAGCGCGCCCATGACCTCGCGGCCCAGTTCGACGGTTTCGCCATCTCGCTGACCGAGATCGCCAACCATCTGCCCGAGGCCGACATCGTCATCGCCTCCACCGCCAGCCCGCTGCCGGTACTCGGCAAGGGCACCGTGGAACGGGCGCTGAAGAAACGCAAGCATCGTCCGATCTTCATGGTGGACATCGCGGTCCCGCGCGACATCGAGCCGGAGGTGGGCGAACTCGCCGATGTCTATCTCTATACGATCGACGACCTGCAGGGCGTCATCGACGAGGGTCTGCGCTCGCGTCAGGCTGCCGCCGAGCAGGCCGAGGAGATCATCGCCTTTCACTCCACCGAGTTCATGGCCTGGCTGCGCTCGCTCGATGCCGCGGGTCTGATTCAGGACTACCGCCATCGGGCCGAGGAACTGCGCGATGAAGTCCTGGCGCGCGCCCAACGCCAGCTCGATGCCGGCAAGTCCCCAACCGAGGTCTTGAGCTTTCTCGCCCATACGCTCACCAACAAACTACTGCATGCGCCCAGTTCGCGGTTGCGGCAGGCGGCGCGCGAAGGCGAGGCGGACATCCTCGAAGCCGCCAACGAATTGTTCCAGCTCGATCAGACCCGTCCCAAAACCGCTCCATGAATCCATCCATCCGGGGCAAACTGGAGCGCATCGCCGAGCGCTACAGCGAAGTGATGGCCTTGCTGGCCGAGGCGGACACGCAGGCCGATCAAAATCGCTTTCGGGATCTCGGTCGGGAGTATGCGCAGCTCGAACCGCTGATGGACTGTTATGGCCGCTATCTGGAGGCCGAACGTGACCGCACGGCGGCCGAGGAGATGCTCGCCGATCCCGAAATGGTCGCGCTGGCCAAAGAGGAGATCGCCCAGACCGAAACTCGTCTCGCGGCGCTGGAGCCCGAACTCCACCACCTACTGATCCCACCGGATCCCAGCGATCAGTGCAACAGCTTTCTGGAGATCCGTGCCGGCACTGGCGGCGCCGAGGCAGCCCTGTTCGCCGCCGACCTGCTGCGCATGTATGTGCGTTATGCCGAGAATCTGGGCTGGCGCACCGAGCAAGTCTCCGAGAGTCCCGGTGAGTTGGGCGGCTACAAGGAGGTCGTGGTTCGGGTCAGCGGCAACGGCGTCTTCTCGCGTCTGAAGTTCGAGCCGGGCGCGCACCGTGTCCAACGCGTCCCGGAGACCGAATCGCAGGGGCGTGTCCACACCTCCGCCTGCACGGTCGCGGTGCTCCCCGAGGTCGAGTCGATCGACGCCATCGACATCAACCCCAACGATCTGCGCACCGACACCTATCGCGCCTCCGGGGCCGGCGGTCAGCATATCAACAAGACCGACTCCGCCATCCGCATCACGCACATCCCTTCCGGGATCGTGGTGGAATGTCAGGAGGAACGCTCCCAGCACAAGAACCGGGCGCGCGCCATGTCGCTGCTCCACGCCAAACTGCTGGCGAGCGCGCGCGAGAGTCAGGCGTCCGAGCAATCCGAATCGCGCAAGTTGCAGGTTGGTAGCGGCGACCGCTCCGAGCGTATCCGCACCTATAACTTCCCCCAGAATCGCGTCACCGACCACCGCATCAATCTGACGCTCTACAAGCTCGACGAGGTCATGGCCGGTCAGCTCGACCAGGTCATCGACCCGCTGCTGGAAGAGTATCGGACCGAGCAACTGGCCGCGATGATGACCAATTAAACCGCGTCCGCAAGGGTCTGCATCGTTTTGAGTGGGCCGCCAATTCGGCATCCATCCGAGGCGTCGGCGTCGACGCGGTTTAAATGATTGACATGATTCAAAGGTTGAGCATCGGCGAGACACTGCGCGCCGCCGCGGCGGCCCTCTCCGCGCTCCCCGACAGTTCGCCACGGCTCGAAGCCGAACTGCTGCTGATCCAGGCCAGCGGCTGGTCGCGCAGCCATCTGCTGGCCTGGCCCGAGCGCGAACTCGACCCCGCGACCGCCGCCGATTTCCACGCCCTGCTCGCCCGCCGCCTGAACGGCGAACCCATCGCCTATCTGCGTGGCCAGCAGTCCTTCTGGACCCTGGAACTCAAGGTCTCGCCCGCAACCCTCATCCCCCGTCCCGAGACCGAGCGGCTAGTGGAAACGGCGCTGGAACGGCTCGACCCGACCGCCCCGCTGCGCATCGCGGATCTCGGCACCGGCAGCGGCGCCATCGCGGCGGCCCTGGCGAGCGAGCGGCCCAGCTGGCGGCTGATCGCCACCGACCGCTCCGCGCCGGCCCTGCGGATCGCCCGCGACAACTTCTGCGCGCTCGGTCTCGGCGGCATCGACAGCGTTCGAGCGGATTGGCTCTCGGCCTTTGCCACTGACAGTCTTGATGCCATTCTCGGCAACCCCCCCTATATCCCGGACGCCGATCCTCATCTCGCCCGCGGCGATCTGCGGTTCGAACCGCCGTCAGCGCTCGCCTCGGGCAGCGACGGACTCGCGGCCATCCGTGCCATCGCCGCGGATGCCCGCCGCTGTCTGCGCCCCGACGGACTGCTTGCCATCGAGCACGGATTCGATCAGGCTCGGGAAGTCCAACGGCTGTTCCGCGCCGAGGGACTGGACCGGATCGAGACCCGACAGGATCTGGCGGGACAGGATCGCGTCACCCTGGGCTATCGTCCGTTCGATTCGGCTTGATTATTTCCAACACCCGATTAGCATAAAGATGCCATGGACATCCCAGACGCCGAACGCATCAAACAGCGCGAGATCGCGTTTCAGGACATTCATCCGAATCCGCACCAGGCGCTAACCGCGGCGCGCTTTCTGGCGGACCTGGATGGCATCCTGAGTCTTGACCCTGTCTCACCTATCCTGCTCAGGATTCGCTACGACGTTCTCATCACGACGTTGCAGGAAATCGAAGAGGCACTGAGCGAACTTGGCCTGCATCTGGACAGTCGACTGTTCCACAAACTTATGCGCGCCCTGCATTACTATACGGAAGAAACCCTGCGAGCGAACTGCCGCGGCCTCTCGGGCGAACTCAACGACACGGAGAAACTGTTCGCCAAGCGCTACGAGCTGATCGAGCATGGCTGCCGGGACGCGCGTCCGGAACATTGGCGACGGTATCTCTAAACCACGCGGCCCATCCGCGCCGGCGACCGCGAAACCGAATCGCCTCCCCGCCGCACCTTTCGCTTCGGAGGCAATACCCTTCGTGACCGACGAACAGCTTCTACGCTACAGCCGCCAGATTCTGCTGCCCGCCTTCGGGATCGCGGGACAGGAACGCCTGCGGGCGGCCAGCGTCCTGATCGTCGGACTCGGCGGCCTCGGCTCGCCGGTCGCACTGTATCTCGCCGCGGCGGGCGTCGGTCGCCTGCTGCTGGCGGATTTCGACGCCGTCGAGCTCTCCAATCTGCAACGCCAGATCCTCCATACCAGCGAACGCATCGGCCTGCCGAAGACGGAGTCGGCGCGCCTGGCGCTGCATGCGCTCAACCCCGAGGTCGAACTGATCGCCGTCAAGCAAAGCCTAACCGAGGAACGTCTCCCGGCCCTGGTCGCGGAGGTGGATCTGGTGGTGGACTGCTGCGATAACTTCGCGACCCGTTTCGCCGTCAACGCGGCCTGTGTCGCCGCCCGCGTACCGCTCGTCTCGGGCGCGGCGATCCGTCTGGAAGGTCAGGTGACGGCCTTCTCGGGCCAGCCCGGCGATCCCTGTTATCAGTGCCTCTATCCGCGCGACGGCGATCTCGACGAAACCTGTTCAGCCAATGGCATTCTGGCACCCGTGGTCGGGATCGTCGGCAGCATCCAGGCCACCGAGGCGATCAAGATCCTGACCGGCCTCGGCACGCCGCTGTTCGGGCGGCTGCTGCTGCTGGATGCGGCAACGATGGACTGGCGCAGTCTGCGTCTCGGCGTCGATCCGGCCTGTCCGGTCTGTTCCGGGCGCGCCTGAGCGGTTGCGATGGATCGGTGACGAACCATCGCCAGCGTTCAGCATGTCATGAATCAAAAAACCGATTTCTCCGATAAAACCTATCTGATCGTCGACGATTTCGTGTCGATGCTCGCGCTCCTGCGCGGCATGCTGCGTTCGTTTGGGGCGGTCCACCTGGATCAGGCCCGCAACGGCGTCGAGGCGATCGCGCTGATGGAACGCAAACGCTATGACGTCGTGCTCTGCGATTACAACCTGGGACATGGCAAGGACGGACAGCAGGTACTGGAGGAGGCGAGACACCGCTCGCTGATCGGGGTCGACGCCATCTTCATGATGGTGACCGGGGAGACGAGCCGCGAACGGGTAATGGGCGCAGTGGAGTACACCCCCGACACCTATCTGACCAAGCCATTCACGATCAAGATGCTCAAGAGCCGTCTGCTCCAGCTCTTCGAGCGCAAGTCCAACCTGGGCGGTGTCGAACAGGCGCTGTTGGCGACGAACCATGACTCGGCGCTCGCCGAGCTGAACGCACGGATCGCGGAGAATCCGAGGAATCGCACCGATTTGTTGCGTTTGAAGGCCGACATCTGTCTCACGACCAGTCGCCATCGCGAGGCCATGGCCATTTACGACGAGATCCTCGCCGATGACGCGCTCGACTGGGCTCACCTCGGCCGGGGCAGAATCCTCTTCCAGCAGAAACACTATGACGAGGCACACGGGGTTTTCGCCCGCCTGCTCGACAGCAATCCCAATTTTATCCTTGCCTACGATTGGCTGGCCAAAACGCAGGTTGCCGAACAATCCTTCGACGAGGCGGAACAATCGCTGCAGCAAGCCCTGCGCTTATCGCCGCGCAACCTCGACCGTCAGCGGCGGCTCGGCGACCTAGCCTTGCAGAGAGAGGACAGCCAGACCGCGGAGGCCGCGTTCGAGCAGGCGGTCGCGCTCGGTCGGCATTCGGTGCTGAATCATCCCGTGCTGTATGTCGGATTGGCAAAATCGAAAAGCCTCAACAAGAACAGTTCTCAGGCACTCAAGGTCGCGGGAGAAATCCATAAACGCTTTATCGATCACCTGGAGGCGGCCATCTACGAGGCGAGCGCGACGGCCTTCATCAAGCGGCAGGAGGGAGACGCGAAGGGGGCGACCGCGGCGCTTCAAGCGGCCGAGCGGTCGCTCGCCAGTCTGGGCGGCGGGATGTCCGCCAGACTTGCGCTGGAGATGCTCATGACCTGGTTCCGGGCAGGCGAAACGGAAAAGGCCAGCGTTCTGCTTCAGCAGTCGGTCGCCAACCACCATGATGACCAGGAGTTTTTGACAGAGGTTGTACGCATCTGCCACGACACCGGTCTTGCGCAGCAGGCCGACCAGGACATCCGCCAGATTGAGCAGTACATTGTCCAGATTAACCGTTCCGGCAAGCGTCTGATCGAGGAAGGCGACTATGAGGCCGCCATCGAACTCTTACACGATGCCGCCGAGAACATGCCGGGCAACAAAACCTTCAATCTCAACGCGGCAAAGGCATGGCTCATCAAAATGGAGAGCCGGGGCGCCTCGGCCGAAGGCATCCAGACGGTGCGTCGCTATCTCGCCCGAGTCAGAACGTCCGCCCCCCATGACTGGCGGCTAGCGGACAGTCAATCGCGTCTGCGCCAATTGGCGCCCAAGACCTAGACGCTGGCCGGGCACGCGCGTTCCGGAATCGACGAGCCAGCCGTTGACCTGAAACTCAGCCGACTCTCGGTCGTTTTTTCCGCCACGCGCCGGGTGATGCCGGGGATCGACGGCGCCTTTGCCCTTTTTGTCTGGAACGCGCACGTCCTGCTCGGCGCAACAACCAGCCAAGCCGTTTATTTCTTGTTTATATCCCGTTAATACGGAATCGACCGGATCCGATTAAGCTCAAGGCTGATGGAGCACGTTGTCAAGACGAGCGCAACGGTAACGTCCGTGACCCGCCTCGTCACACCGGCCCCAAACCGAGCAGTCACCGGTGATCAGCACAGCCATGCTTAAGAAGATTCGTGTCGATCAACTCCAAACGGGCATGTATGTCCATGATCTGCACTGCGATTGGATGGAACATGGATTCCTAAGACCTCGTTTCCTCCTCAAGACGGACACGCATCTGGAGCAGATTCGCCAACTGGGGATCCACGAACTCACGATCGACACGAAGAAGGGACAGGATCTTTCGAACCTAATCTCACGCACCGAGGACCAGCCCCCGACCCAGCCCCCGGAGTCAGGATCGAGTCCAGCGCGGCAAGCGTCACCGACCGACGAGCGTGCCCACGCGAAGCGGATTCACACGGAAGCGATCGACGTCGTGAGCAGCCTTATGACGGACGCCCGGCTCGGACAACAGATCGACCTGGAGCGTGCCAACCCCGTGATCGGCGAGATGGTGGATTCCATCTTCCGCAATCAGGATGCCCTCCTGGGGCTCACCCGCATCCGCAACATGGACCGTTACACCTTCGAGCATTCGGTGAACGTCGCCGTGCTCATGGTGTCCTTTGCCCGCAGCCTGGAGTTGGATCGCCCCCTGATCCAGGACATCGGGATCGGGGCGCTGCTGCACGATCTCGGCAAGACGCTGGTGCCGACCGCCATTCTCAACAAACCGGGCCGGTTGAGCGACGAAGAGTTCGACGTGATGCGCGGTCATGTCGTCCACAGCCGCGAGATCCTGGCCGTGGCACCGGGCATCCCCGCGGCCGCCCTGGCGGTCGCCGCCGAACATCATGAGCGGCTGGATGGCAGCGGTTATCCCGACGGCAAGGCTGGCGCAGCGATCTCCCGTTACGGGCAGATGGCCGCGATCGTCGATATCTATGACGCCATCACCTCCGACCGTGTCTATCACAAGGGCATGGAACCCCCGCTGGCGCTGCGCAAACTGCTGGAGTGGAGCGGTCAGCACGTCGATCCGCAACTGGTCCAGCAGTTCATCCGCTGCGTCGGCATCTACCCGGTAGGCACCCTGGTGCGGCTGCGCAGCGGTCGGCTGGGGGTCGTGGTCGAGTCCAGTCGCGAGGGGCTGTTACAGCCGGTGGTGCGGGTCTTCATGGATGCCGACCGCCGCCGCTATCTGGCCGTTCAGGACCTCGATCTGTCACGCCAGCGGAAAGGCTCGGAGGAACGGATCGAGCGCGCCGAATCCCCCGAGCAGTGGCGTGTCAACCCGGCGGAGTTGCTCCAGATGCGGTGCTGATCGTCATCTTTGCCTGCGAGGAGTCGCGCCATGGCGCAAACCGATTTTACCCGTCAAACCTATCTCATCGTCGATGACATGGCATCGATTCGCGAGTTCCTACGTACCCTGCTGCGCACGCTGGGGGCGACCCAACTGGACCAGGCCAGCACCGGTGCCGCGGCAATCGCGCTGATGGAAGGCAAGCGCTATGACGTGGTGCTGTGCGATTACAATCTGGGTCCGGGCAGGAACGGCCAGCAGGTGCTGGAAGAAGCGCGACACCGCGCGCTGATCGGGGTCGCGGCCATTTTTATCATGGTGACGGCGGAGAAGACCCGCGACATGGTGATGGGCGCGGTGGAATACATGCCCGACGCCTATCTGACGAAACCGTTCACCATGGACCTGCTCAAGACCCGTCTGGTCAAGCAGTTCGAGCGCAAATCCGGCCTGGCTGGCGTCGATCAGGCGCTGCGGTCCGGAGACCATGGCGCGGCGATCGCGGAACTGAACCGGTTGCTCGCCGCCAAACCGGTGAATCCCACCGATTTGCTGCGCCTCAAGGCGGATGTCTGTCTCACGGCCAATCGCCTCGACGAGGCGATGGCGATCTATGACGCGGTGCTCGCGAACCGCGCGCTGAACTGGGCGCTCCTGGGCAAGGGCAAGATTCTGTTTCAGAAAAAACAGTATGGACAGGCGGGCGAAATCTTCACGCGGCTGCTCGACAGCGAGCCCCATTTCATCCTTGCCTACGATTGGCTGGTCAAGACACAGGTGGCAGAACAGGACTACGACGGCGCGGAGCAGACCCTGAAGAAGGCCGTTGCCTTGTCGCCACGCAATATCGAACGTCAGCAGCGACTCGGCGAGCTGATCTTGAAGCAGGGCGACGGCAAGGCCGCGGAGGCGGTGTTCGAGCGGGCCGTCGCGCTCGCGAGGCACTCGGTGCTGAATCATCCGTCACTGCACGCCGGGCTTGCCAAATCGAAAAGCGTCAACCAGAAACATACCGAAGCGCTCAAGATCATTGGGGAAATCGGGAAGACCTTCGTCGACCACCGCGAGGCGGCCATCTATCAGGCGAGCGCGATGGCCATCGTCAAACAGGATCAAGGCGACACGAGCGGAGCGACGGCGGCGCTCCAGGCGGCCGAACAATTGATCGTCGAGCTCGGGAGTAGTCTGCCCCCCAGACTGTCGCTGGAGATGATGGCGACCTGTTCGCGGTTGGGCGAAACACACAAGGCCATCGCCCTGCTGCAGCAGGCCATCGGCAACAACCACGATGACCATGAGTTTCTGGCCGAGGTCGTGCGGGTCTGTCACGCAACCGGTCTCGCGGAGGCGGCTGACACGGCTATCCGCCAGATTCAACGGGACATCGTCAGGACCAACAATGCGGGCGTCAGTCTGATCAAACAGGGCGACTTCGATGCGGCCGTCAAACTTCTGCACGAGGCGGCCGATGAGATGCCGGGCAACAAGACGATCAATCTCAACGCCGCCAAGGCATGGATCATCAAGATGGAGAGTCGCGGTCCCTCGGCCGAGGGCGTCCAGGCGGTTCGCGGCTATGTCGAGCGGGTCCAGAAATCCACCCCCAATGACTGGCGATTGGCGGACGTGCAATCGCGCCTGCGCCAGTTGGCTATCCAGGTTCCCAAAACAAGATGAGCGTGACGTGTCGGATCGATGAACAGACCTCCCAGGTGACCATCGCGATCGGTGGACGCTTCGATTTTTCAGTACATCAGGAATTCCTGAATGCCTTCCGGAACATCGAGTCCAAGACCATGACTTACATCGTCGATCTGTCCAATACCTCTTATCTGGACAGCTCGGCCCTGGGGATGCTGCTCATCCTGCGCGAACACGCGGGAACTGGAGTAGCGCCGGTCACCATCAGCGGTTACGGAGAGAACGTGGGCAAGATTCTCAAGATCGCGAATTTCGATAAATTGTTCACTTTTAAGCCCTAAAGCAGCCATGCACCATCGGTCGACCCAAGATCCGTCTGCGTCAAGGGCACCGCCGCCCCAGGATGATGTCAGCGAACAGATTGCCGCCATCCTGCGGGAACGCGGAATCGTGACCCATGAACAACTGACTTATGCCTGCCGTGTTCGCGGTAAGCTCAGGAACGAATACCCGCTGATCAAGGTATTGCGGGAGCTGGGATACCTGGCCACCCGTCAGATGGCGGATCGTGATCAATGATGGACCATGCACACGGTCGCTCACCGTCTCCCGCAGTGGTCTCCGGTTCGCGGCACCGGCGACCTGAAGACCGCGGCCGTCTCATCGCTTGCGACCATGGCCAGGATCAGTCGCGCCTGCTGATGTCCTCGACCGGCCAGTTCTCGGAAGCGATCAGCGATTCGCGCGCGCGGATGCGCAGACGGTAGCCGATCCCCGGCGCGGTCTCCAGGATGGAATCCTCGGTTTCACCCGCGTCCAGCTTGCGGCGCAGCCGCGACAGCAGCACCGTTAGGGTGTTCGGGTGCGGATCGGCACGGGTCGGCAAAAGATCCGTCAGACGACGTCGCGGCACCACGGAACCCTTGGCCGCCAGCAGCGCATGCAGCACCTCGAATTCGCCGCGCGTCAACTTGACGGGAACGCCGGCGGGATTGCTCAGTTGGCGTCGCGGTACGTTCAGTAACCAGCCGCCGAACGCCCATTCGACCGGCTGATCCTGGGGCGCGATTCGCTTCAGGCAATGCTCGACGCGTAACAACAATTCACGGGGACTGAATGGCTTGGTCAGAAAATCGTCGGCACCCAATTCCAGGGCGACGAGTCGGTTCTCATCGGCATCGCGCCCGCTGACGACGATCACAGGCACCTTCCATTGACGGCGAAAACGTCGTAACAGCACGATACCGTCTTCATCCGGCAACGTCAGATCGAGCAGAATCAGCTCGCAGGCGGCGGTTTTCCTGAGCATCTCAAGCGCCGAGCCCGCGAGAAGAACGCGATAGCCGTTGTCGATCAGATAGGTTTCGACCAGATTGCGGAAGGTCAGGTCATCGTCGACCAGCAAAATCCGTGGACGGAGATGCTCCATCATCGCTAGGATCTGTCATGTTTGCTCTACAGGTGAACGAAATAGTACCCGATGTTCCGCGTGATCGAGCCGAATCCGCCTCGCCTCCCGTCAAGAACGCACCACGTCAGGGTTGGCGTTTGTCCCCACGGCGCGCCGTCGGCGTCCACTTGGTTTTCCTGGTGGCCTTCTTCTGGGGCTGGGCAACGCCGGGGCATGCCGCGCGCGTACTGGACGTCGACGGACTCGCTCACGTCGCGCTCGGCGACTCTGTGCAGTTCTTTCGCGACCCCACGCACCGCTGGACGCCAGATGCCACTGCTGAGGAAACGCCGGCCTTCGTCGATTGGACCCGTGGCGGTTTTCTCGCGTTTGGCCCAACCCGTGACCGCGTCTGGCTGCGTCTGCATGTGCGTAACCCGAGCGACCGGACCGTGGTCTGGTATCTGGATCTGGGCGAGGCGCTGCTGGCCGAGGCCGTGCTCTACCGAGCGGAGCCACCCGCCGTGTCGCCGCCCGAACGCATCGCCCTGACCACGCCGCGCGCCGAACGTCGCATTCCGGTCGGACGCCCGGTGTTTCGTCTGGAAACGCCCGCGCGCGGCGAACAGCTTCTCTATGTCGGTGTCTCGACCGATTTTTCGCTGCGTCTGCCACTGATGGCCTATGGCGACCGGGCCTTCGTGAGCGCACTCCACGGCGAAGGCTGGTTTCGCGGGATCTGGCTGGGCACGATGCTGCTGGCGCTGGTCTCGCACCTGTTTTTCTGGCGGATCCTGCGCGAACCGGTATACCGCGAGGCGGCGGGGGTGGTTGCCAGCGTCCTCGCGCACACGCTGATCTTTTGGGGAAACTGGACGCTCCTGTTCGACATGCCCTCGACACGGATGGCCGCGACCCTGCTCTTCGGCGCCGTCAGTCTCATGATGTGGTTCGTCTTGCGCGCCACCCGCCAGTTTCTCGACCTGGCCAATGACTGGCCGCGCGTCCTGCCCCTGTATCGCGTCCTGGAATGGGGCTGTGTGCTGCTCCTCTGCCTGAGCCTCATCGCACCGAATTCGCCGTGGTTCAGCCCGCTGATCAATGTCAGCGGGCTGATCGTCGATGCCGTCGTGATCCTGAGCATCTTCAAGCGCTGGCGACGCTATTCGCCGACCCGTCTGTTCGCCCCGGCGTTTCTGCTGGGCGTCACCGGCAGCTTGCCGATCCTCTTGTTCTCCTTGGGCGTCGTGGGTCTTCCGCCCCTCGTCCTGACGCTGGCCTATCCGGTCGGTTTCTTCCTGGATATGGTGTTACTGAATCTGGCCTTGGCCGACCGGATCTTTCTCGCCCGCCGCGAGCGCGACACGGCGCGCCAGCGGGTGAAGGATCTACGGCGGATGTATCTGGATCGTCTGGAGCATCAGGTCGCGGAACGCACGCGGCAGTTGGCGCACGTCAACCAACATCGCGACCAGATTGTCAGCCTGATCGCGCATGATCTGCGCGGCCATCTGACGAGCCTGACCTTTCTTGCCATCCTGCCGAATGCGCCTCCGGGGATCGTGACGCTGCAACAGCAGTTGGGGCATCTGCTGGAGCGGCTGGAATCGCAACGCCGATTGCCCGCCGGGTTGGTCGCGGGTGGCGAGAGCGCGCTGAATCTGCGGCAGGTGGTCGAGAGCCACTGCAACGCTTACCGCGACCGGGCACGGCAGAAAGGTATCCAACTCAGCAACCGTCTCCTCAGCAACCGCGACTGCTGGGCGGACCCGACCCTGCTGGATACGCTACTCGATAACCTGCTCAATAATGCGGTCAAATTCTGCGGGGCGGGCGACCAGATCGAGGTCCGCGAACGCGCCGACGGTCAGCCCGGTTTCGAGGTCGCCGATAACGGTCCCGGCGTGTCCGACGCGGTCGTGCCCGACCTGTTTCGTCTCGATGGCACCAAGCACGACATCGGCTCGCACGGCGAGGTTGGGACCGGCAATGCCCTGTCCCTGTGCCGCGCCATACTGCGGACGCTCGGCGGCGACCTTGGCTGGTCTCCGGCGCCTCCGAACTCACCGCGCGCCAATCGCAAACACGCCGGCGGGCGCGGGGCCATCTTCAGCGTGCGCCTGCCCGATCGACCAGGCGATCAGTGGCTTGAGTCGAGCGCCGGATGATTGGCGGCCGTCACTCCCGCAAGATCGAGACCGGATCGCCGACCCCCGCGAGCGCTCCCGCGACAGCGATTCCCGGCAGGACCGGAGGCATCGCATCGGGCGCCGCGTCTTGCTGCGCACTCGTCTCTGCCGGGTTTAGGTTCAGATGGCGAGCGATGACGCTCAAGAGCATCGCGGGGTCGAACGGCTTACCGACATGGTCATTCATCCCGGCGGCATGGATCAGTGCGATCTCCTCGCGCCGCACATGGGCGGTCAAGCCGATAATGGGCACTGACGCGCCCCCCGGCAGTTCGCGCAGACGACGGGTCGCCGTATAGCCGTCCATCTCCGGCATCTGGATGTCCATCAGCACCGCATCGAACGCCGCGACTCCCCGCCGTTCAATCAAGTCGACGGCCGCGGCGCCATGGTTTGCCACCTCCACCCCGGCTCCCGCCTGCTCCAGGAACGCCTTGACCACCTCTTGATTGAGGAGGTTGTCCTCCACCACCAGAATCCGCTTGCCGGAAAGGTCGAGGGTCAACCCGATCGGACGCGCCGAGCAGGCAGGCGCCGCCAGCCTGGCACCGCCCATGTCCGACGCCGGAAGCCCCTCGGCAAACCAGGCATCGAATTGAAAATCGCTGCCCTCCCCGATGCGACTCTCCACCTGGAGACAACCCCCCATCAAGTGCACCAGTTGCTGGCTGATGGAAAGCCCCAGACCGGTTCCCCCATAACGGCGCGTGATCGAGCTGTCCGCCTGCTGGAATGGCTGGAACAACTCGCCGATCCGCGCCTCGGCGATACCGATGCCGGTATCCCTCACCTCAAACGCCAGATGAATCCTGTCGCGCCTGCCATCCAGCACCCGAATGGAAATCCGCACCTCGCCCCGCGGGGTGAACTTGACCGCGTTGCCGCTCAGATTGATCAGAATCTGGCCCAGACGTAGCGGATCGCCCACCAGCCATGCCGGCACCTCGGGCGCGATCTCGACGCGGAACGCCAACCCCTTGTCGCGCGCCGCGTGCCCGACCACCGTGTCGAGATGCGCGATCACCGCCTCCAGGACAAAGCCGGTGGACTCCAGCGTCAACTGGCCGGCTTCCACCTTGGAGAGATCCAGGATGTCATTGAGCAGATCCAGCAGGGATCGCGACGCCCCCTGTGCTTTTTCCAGAAAGGTGCGCTGTTGCTCGCTGAGGACGGTGTCCAGACAGAGTTGGAGCATGCCCATGATCCCGTTCATCGGGGTGCGGATCTCATGACTCATGTTGGCCAGAAACTCGCTCTTGGTCCGGTTGGCCTGTTCGGCGGTCGCGATGGCGCGTCGCAGGTCTTCCTCCAGCTTCAAACGCTCGGTCATATTGATCGTGATCCCCTCGATCCTGACGACACGCCCCTGATCGTCTCTCACCGGCCGCGCATGGCTGATCAATTGCAGCCGCGCGCCGCGCACGGTGATTTCCAGGGTCACCGGCGCCGGGATCTCGCCCGCCTGACATTGGCGCAAGGCGGACAACCCGCGCCGTCGGGTGTCGGCGGACCAGTTGGCGATTTCGTCCCAGGGCATGCCCAGAATCCGCGCCGGATCGATGCCGAACCAGTCCCGCGAACTCGGACTGATATAGAGAAAGGCGCCTTCCGGCGTGAGCGAATAGAAATTGAAGTTGGCCGAGGCGGACTCGACCATCTCTCGATAGCGACGCTCGCTCTCCGCCAACACCCGCTCGGCCCGCTGGCGTTTCGCCATCTCCCGTCTCAGGCTCCAGTTCCAGAGCAGGATGACGAGCAGCACGAGCGCGAAACCCGCCAGCACGTTCCAGAGCAGACGATCGTCGACCGTCGCCGGCGGCGGCACCTGCACCCAGCGGCTGTAGATGCTTTTGCGGTCGCGCTCGGGAATGGCCGCGATGGCCTTCTCCAGAATCCCGGCCAGTATCGGCCAGTCCTGCCGCACCGCCATGGACAGGGCGAATTCATAGGAGGTCATGCCGGCCACGCGAACCTGCACGAGTCCGGTCCGGCCAATCGCCTGACTGGTCGTGACGAGGTTGTCGACGAAGGCATCGATCCGCCGTTCGGCCACCTCGTGCAATGCCGCTTCGGTATTGGCGAACGGCACCAGGCGGATCTCGGGATAGTCCTGTCGCAACCATTCCTGGACGGCGTACTGGTCCACCACGCCCACCCGTTTTCCAGCCAGCGCCTCCAGATTTCCGAGAAAGGGCGCCTCGACGGGCGCGAAGATGGCGATCGGGAAGGCAAGATGGGGCGTAGAGAAATGAAAGCGTTTCCGACGCTCAGGGGTCGGGGACGTGGACGGCAGCAGATCGACTTCGCCACGTTCGAGCAGGCGCAGCGCCTCCGCCCAGTTGACGGTCGGCACGGACACGAAACGCACGCCCAGCAGCGGCTCGATCCGGGCCAGATACTCGGGGCCGATCCCGCTCGCCTGCCCCTCCGGATCGAGAAATTCGACCGGCGCCCAGTCCGGGTCCACGGCATAACGGATGACCGGATGCTCGGTCAGCCAAGCGCGCTCGACAGGGGTCAGCGCCAGGCGGAAATCCGGCTCCGGCTCCTGGACCACCTTATCAAGCCAGCGGTTCTTGATGCGGGCATGCTCGCTCTCGGGGATATCCCGCAACGCCTGATTCAGAATCCCCGGCAGCAGCGGCCAGTCGTTGCGGATGGCGAAGGTCAGCGGATTGGAATGCCCCTCCACCAGACCGCCGATCTTGAACGACACCTGGGCGTGTTGTTTGCGCCACCACTCCAGGAACAGGATGTCGAAGATCAGATCGACCCGGCGGTTCGTCAGCGCGGCGGCCATGTCCTCCTGATTCGCCAAGGGCACGGGGATCACGCCGGGATAGCGATCAAGGATGGAGCGCGGGTGCAGCGCCCCCTTGAGATAGCCGATCCGCTTGCCGGCGAGTTCGTCGAGTCGGGTCGTCGCCAGCGTCTCGTCGGCGCGGATATACAGATAGTAGTAGGTGACGAGATAGGGCAGCGTGTGATTGACGAAGCGATCCCGCGCCGTCTTGCGCCCGCCCGCGGCAAGCCCGTCGATCTCGCGCCGTTCGGCCTGTTGGCCCAGATCCTCCCAGGAACTGCTCACCGCCAGGCGGATGTTGGTCCCCAAACGCCGATTGATCAGCTCCAGATACTCGGGAACGATGCCGGACAGGCGCCCGTCGTCCGCCCGAATCAACGCCGGCTGGAAACGATCCGACATACCCAGGACGATGTCGGGATGCGCGTCGAGCCAGGCGCGTTCCTCGGGCGTCAGCACGATACCGGACGCGGACTGGCCGGACTCCGCCCGCTCCGTCACGTCCACCTCGGCGCCGTACAGGCTGGCCGACGCGAGCCAGCCGCCGATCAGCGTCAGCGCGACGAGGAGCCCCAGGGAACGCCGGGCCGACATCAGTGAAAATTGCATCCGTCCATTCCTTGTAAGCCGAGACCGGTTGCGCCGGTTGCTTGATGGAGCGCTCGATCGGAAAGCCTGTCCAGGGACAATCGGCGGCTCAGTCGTTTATCTTTTGTTTATGTCTTGTTAATACGGCATCCGCCACGTCCGCTTAAGCTAGACCTCGCTTTGCAGATCGCGACATCGCCATCCGTTCCGTCGAGAGTATCGAAGTATGTCAGTGCGCACTCGGATCACCCTCCTCCTGTTGTCTGTGTTCGTCGTCGCGGTCGGCCTGGAATAGGCCGCCCTGCGCCTATTCGCCTATCCCCGGTTGCTGGAACTGGAACGCGCCCAGGCGACCCGACACCTGGAGCGCACGGTGCTGAGCCTGCAACAGGAGATCGATCTGCTGATCCCGTCGCTCAACGACTGGTCCCACCGGGATGACGCTTACCGCTACCTACAGGACCGCCACGGAGATTTCAAGGCTCGACGATGCGCGGCGCCTCCTGGCCGATCATCCGTCTCCGCGCGACACCGACCGGACGGCCGCCTCCGCGGCCATCGAACCCTTGATTCTGGAAGCCCTCCGCCTCCTGCCCGAGCCTCTTCGGAAACGGTCCAACATCGAATTGGCTCTCCAGGATTTGAATCTATTGTAGAATTCCCCACGATCTTTCTGGTTGAGGCCATCCCGCCTCATCCGCTACCCGAGCCGCGGCAAGCCGGCTGTCGATATGAAACTCAGCCGACTCTCAGTCGTCTTTTCCGCCACGCTCCTGCTGATGCTGGGGGTCAACGGCGCCTTTACCCTCTTTGTCTGGAACGCGCACGTTCTGCTCGGCGAGGCGCAGGAACACCGTCAGCGGGCGCTGCTTCTGGTGCGCGAACTGCGTCTGGAATCGGAGTTGCTGGCGCGTCTCGTCGGCCTCTATGCGAACGCGGGAGACACGCGCTTCCTGCTCGCCTATTACGACATCCTGGGAATTCGCGAGGGGGAGAAACCGGCGCCCGCGGACACCAACTCGCATATCTACTGGGAAAAGGTCATCGCTGGCGAAGCCGAACACAATCTGCCGACGACGGGTTCCCGCCAATCCATGCGTGAACGGATGCGTTCGGTTGGCTTCAGCGCGGCCGAGCTGGACGCCCTGGAGCACGCCTTCGCGGCCACCGAGGCGCTCAAGGAGATCGAGCAGATCGCCTTCGCCGCGACCCAGGGACTCTACGATCCGGCGCTTCGCGACTTCGTCTCCGACGGCCAGCCCAACCCGGCGTATGCCCGGCAAGTCATCGCCAGCCGCGACTACAATCAGCGGCGCCTGCGTCTCTCGGAGGCGATCGAGGCACTGCTGGAGCGGGTCGACCAACGTACCAGCGACGAGCTTCTGCGCGCCCGCTCCCGTCTGCAGGACTGGATTCTGGCCTCCATCCTGGGCTTCCTGATCATGACCACGCTGATCGCGGTGGAAATCCGCATCCTCACCCGTCACGTCCTGCGACCCTTGCAGCAACTGCTCGCCATCGCCGGGCGTCTGGCGGAGGGACACTACGATGCCCGCGTTGGCAAAGTAGGCGGGGTGGAGGAATTGGCCGTCCTCGGCGGCACGCTCGATGAGATGGCCCGCGCCATCGCGGCCGACATCCATCAACGCGAGGCGGTCCAACAAGAACTGGAAACCGCGCGCCGGCGGGCCGAGTCGGCGACCGAGGCCAAGAGCCGCTTTCTCGCCAACATGAGCCACGAGATCCGCACGCCGATGAACGCCGTGATCGGGATGCTCTATCTGGCGCTCGGCACCCCGCTCACCGCGCAGCAGCGCGACTATCTCGCCAAGGCCCGCTCGGCGGCGCAATCGCTGCTCGGCATCCTCAACGACATCCTCGATTTTTCCAAGGTGGAAGCGGGTCGGTTGGAACTCGATCCCGCCCCGTTTCAACTCGAACAGGTCATCGGCGAGGCTTTGCTACTGGTCCAGCAACGCGCCCAGGAGAAGGAAATCGAGCTGCTGTTCGATGCGCGTGGACTCTGGGCGATCCGTCAGGGCGGCGAATTGCTCGGCGATGCGCTGCGACTGCGTCAGGTACTGGCCAACCTGCTCGCGAACGCGGTCAAGTTCACCCCTGCCGGGCATGTGCGCCTGATTCTGGAGCTAGTTCGCGAAACCGCCCGAGAGATCGTCCTGCGTCTGGCCGTCGAGGATAGCGGCATCGGCATGACGCCCGAGCAGATCGGGCGGCTGTTCGAGGAATTCACCCAGGCGGATAGCTCCACCACCCGTCAATACGGCGGCACCGGACTCGGACTCGCCATCTCCAAGCGTCTGGTGGAAATGATGGGCGGACAGCTTGAGGTGACCAGCCAGCCAGGGCAGGGCTCGACCTTCCAGTTCACGATCCGTTGCGCGCGCGTCTCCACGCCGGTCGAGACCTCGGCGTTCGGCGAAACGATGATCCAACCGCGCGTGCTGGTGGTCGACGATTACCCGGAGGCACGCGCGACCCTGCTCAGTCTGCTGAGACACTTGGCGCTCACCCGGCTGGACGACTGCGCCACCGGCGCCGAGGCGATTGAGCGCCTGGACGCCGCCTGGGCGGCGGGCGATCCCTATGACCTGCTGATCCTGGACTGGGTCATGCCAGACCTGGACGGCGCCGCCGTCCTGCGCACACTCCAGGAACGGAAGATTCCCGCGCCCTCGCATATCCTCATCGTCTCCGCCTATGATCCAGGCGACATCCGCGATCAGGCACAACCGTTCGGCGTCTACGATTTCATCACCAAACCCGTGATGCCACGGGCGCTGCGGGACTATTTGAGCCGCTTCGCCAGTGGCCAGCCAGCCAGCGCGCGCGTGCAAGCCGTTCCCGCGCCCGCCTCGCTGCAAGGTTTGCGGGTGCTGTTGGTGGAGGACAATCCGCTCAACCAGCAGATCGCCGTCGAATTGATGCGCGCGCGCGCCGTCGCGGTGGACGTGGCGGAGAATGGCGCCGAGGCGCTGGCCCGGCTGGCCGCGCGCGCGCCGGATGACTATGCCGTGGTGCTGATGGACTTGCAGATGCCGGTGCTCGACGGCTATCAGGCAACCGCCCGACTGCGCGCCGACCCGCGCTATGCCGACCTCCCCATTATCGCCATGACGGCCCACGCCCTGGTGGAGGAGCGCCAGCGCGGGCTGGACCTGGGCATGCAGGGGTATCTGGCCAAACCCTTCGAGCCCGCCGAACTCTTCGCCATCCTGGCCCGTTATCATCCGCTGGGCGCGGCCGCTCCGGAGCCACCGCCGCCGCCCATGTCGCTGGACGCGCTGCCCGTCATTCCCGGCGTGGATGCGCGCCGCGGTCTGGCGCGCAGCGGCGGCAATCCAGACTTCTATCGCAAGCTGCTGATCGCCTTTCGCGATCAGTTTCGGATGGCGCGCGCGACGCTACGGGATCACCTAGAGCAGGAAGACTGGGAGTCGGCCGTGCGCTATGCGCATACCCTCAAGGGCCTGGCGGGCACCCTTGGCATGGACGCCCTGCGGGATGCCGCCGCCGCACTGGAGCGGGCGGTACAGTCGCGGGATGCGGGTGCCGGCGATCTTCTTCAAGCGCTCGACGAGACGCTGAGCCCCATCCTCGAAGCCCTGAACGCGGTCTCCGCGCCCCGCCCGCCAACCGCGCTGGCCGTGGCAGTCAACCCAGAGGAGACGGCTCGCCACCTGGAGCGTCTGCGTCAATTGCTGGCCGAAGGCGATGCGGAAGCCACCGAGCTGTGGCAGCGGCACGCCGACGAGTTTGCCGACATCCTGTCCGCCACCACCCGGCGACAGATCCGGCGCGCATTGGACAGTTTTGATTTCGACGCCGCGCTAGCGTTGCTCGGAACCAGCCCCAGTCAACCGATCTCTTTTATGAACGGAAACTGATCGGCCGCAATCAATTCGCTCCAGTCAAGTGAGAATCCTGTTTTCGGAAGCCGTCGGCATGCACTACCATCGCAACGACTCTCCTCAAGGACATGGATTCGATGATGGCGCCCGTAGAACTGGAGCGACCCACCATCCTGGTGGTGGACGATACCCCGGCCAACCTGAGTCTGCTTGGTCAGATCCTGAAGGACGACTACCGGGTGAAACTGGCCAATCACGGTCAGCGGGCGCTCGATCTGGCCACCGCCGCGCCGCCCGACCTGCTGCTGTGCGATGTCATGATGCCGGGCATGAACGGTTTCGAGGTCTGCCGGCGACTCAAGGCCAACCCGGACACCGCGCGCGTTCCGGTGATCTTCGTCACCGCCGCCATGGACGTGGAGGACGAGCGGCTCGGCTTCGAGGTCGGCGCGGTGGATTACATCCACAAGCCCGTCACGCCGCCCATCGTGCTGGCGCGCATCAAGACCCATCTCCAGATCAAGCGCTGGCAGGATTTCATGGAAGACCAGAGCGCCTGGCTCCAGCAGGAAGTGGCGCGCCAGGTCAACCAGGTGTTGCAACTCCAGTCCTCCGCCATCCATGTCATGGTGTCCATGGCCGAGTTCCGCGACGAGGAGACCGGCAACCATATCCGCCGCACCCAGGAATACGTCCGTCTGCTCGGCGACTGGATGCTGCGCAAAGGGCTGCATCCCGCCGAATTGACCCCCGCGACGGTGGACCAGATGGCCCAGGCCGCGCCGCTGCACGACATCGGCAAGATCGCCATCCCCGATCATATCCTGCTCAAACCCGCGCAACTGAACAGCGATGAATTCGAGATTATGAAGACGCACTCGCTGCGCGGTTTCGAGATCCTGGAGCAGGCGCGCCAGTCGATGGGACACGACAACCCGCAATTGTTTTATGCCTCCCAGATTACCCGTCACCATCATGAGCGCTGGAACGGCAGCGGCTACCCGGACGGACTCGCTGGCACGGCGATCCCGCTGGCCGCGCGTCTCATGGCGGTCGCCGATGTGTATGACGCACTGCGTTCGTCGCGCCCCTACAAACGCCCCTTCACGCATGCCGCCACCCTGAACCTCATCGAAGAGGGACGGAACCGCCATTTCGATCCGGATGTGGCGGATGCCTTCATGGCCCTGGAAAGCGAGTTCGCGAAAATCGCCGAGACCTTGGCGGATCGATGACCCTATGAATTCATTGACAAGCATCTTCGGCTGCGAAATGCCGCGAGGACGCGATGGATTGCCGACCGAGGCGCCGGCAATAAACGCTCACTGCCGCACGGCATCCTTCAGCGCGCTGGCCGCCCACTGGTTGAGACTCACCCCGGATAACTCGGCGGCGACCGCGATCGCCGCATGGGTTTCCGGTTCGAGGCGCAGGAGCAGCCGACCCGAGTATGGCTTTTGCGCGGGGCGTCCCGTGCGTGCGCTGACCTCCAGATAATGATCGACAGTTTCGCGAAAGGCCGTTTCCAGTTCATCGACCGTGCTCCCATGGAACACGGCAATATCCTTGATGCCCGCCAGTCGCCCGATAAAAATTCGATCATCGGCGTCGTATTCAATGCGTGCGGCATAGCCGCGATAGGTCATGGTGCTCATGGTTTGAATCCGGCGTTTTCGAGCAATTCGCGAACCGCCTTCACACGGTATTTCAGCGCTTCTTTCCGCGGGTGCGGACGATGGAAATCGGCGCGTTGACCATGGAGAAAAAAGGTCACGGCGGAGCCGGAGCCTTCGTCTTGCTCCGCGCCAAGCGCCAGCAACAGCGCCTCGATCTTGCGCCACGGCAGATTGCCGTTGACCGGGCTCGCGAAGATCGCCTCAAGGGTCTTGCGGTGCGTGCTGTTCATGGGTTGATAGTATCGAATAGTGATACTATGCGCCAGTATCGGCGTTGACAGCCGCGCACTGGTCAGCCATTGCTTATGAACATCCTTGCCATCAGCAGAAATAACGAGCCCGCGGTCTCCGGTGCAACCGGATGCGCCCCATCCATCGCAAGCGCACGCGCGAATCCAGACACCCACCCACGCGCGTCGCACTGGCTCGCCAGCCTGACCGCTTTGGTCTTGATCGTCCCGTTCGCGGCCCGCGCCGAGGTACGAATTTCCGGCTTTGGCACCCTGGGAGCGGCCGTCTCCGACCAGGATTTCATCTATCAGCGTTTCATCGACGACGGCGGCACGCTGAATCGCGATTCGCTGATCGGTCTCCAGTTGGACGCCCAACTCGCCGACGCCTGGGGCCTGACGCTCCAGGCCAAGGCCGCTCCATCGACACATGACGAAAACGCCTGGGAACCGACCCTGAGCTGGGCCTTTCTCTCCTGGCGGCCGGACAACGATCTGCTGCTGCGCGCCGGTCGGCTGCGCCTGCCGCTGATGCTGTATTCGGCCAACAGTGACGTGGGTGTCACCTTCGAGTTCGCTCGGCTGCCGACCGAGGTCTATTCGCTCCTGCCTACCACGGATGTCAACGGACTGTCATTCGCCAGAACCTGGCTCGACGGCTCGCGCGAATGGACTCTAGAAGGGTATCTGGGCACGACGGAGACCCACTGGCGCTATTATCTGCGCGACAACATGGAACCCCTTTTTCCGGCCGGTGTCTCCTTCCTCAGCTACGATTTCGTCATGGGCGGCCTGACGTTGTCGCGACGCGAGCGGGAAAACATCTGGCGCATCGGACTGCACCGCACCGATGCCGAGGCCGATCAAGGCCCGATCCCGCGCAAATTCCCCTTCGTCACCCTGGTGCCCGGTACCGACATCGGTTACTACCAAGTCGCGGACGCCATGCCCGGACCGGGCGTCTCGTTCGTCGACAAGTACATCATCTATGTACTGACCCTGGGCGTGGAGATGACTTTGCCCCAGGATGTTCGACTGGTCGGCGAATACGGACAGCGTCGCGTCGACAATGCCAGCATCGCCGGTCCCAACACGCACGCGGCTTATCTGTCGCTGCTCAAGCGCATCGGGCGCTGGACCCCCTATGTCTACTGGGCCGGTATCCGCTCGCGCCCGCCGGCACTGGATTTCGGAGACGCGCTCAACCGCAACCGAGTGCCGGACGTTATCCCCGGTGCCGCCGCCATCAATGCCACGCAACGCGCGGGAGCGGACATGCTCGGTCCCTTCGACCAGCAGTCCTGGGCCATCGGCGCCTCCTATAGCCTGTCACCCACCAGCAAACTTAAGGCCGAATGGATGCACACACGTACCGGAGTCCTATCCAGCCTAGTTGACCCCCCCGCCGGCGAAGACAGCGGCGGACGCCAGATCAACGTGTTTTCCCTTTCCTACAGTTTCGCATTCTGAAGGCGACACGATGCGCATCCCGCTGACTCTCCTGCTCTGCGCCGCCCTCCCCGTCCTGGCGGAACCCATGATCGTCGGCCACCCCAACCTGGCTCCGCTCGATCGCGAAACCCTGCAACGCATCTATACCGGCAAGGTCGTCGAAGTGAACGGAGCGCGGGTCACACCGGTCAATCTGACGCCCGGCAACGAGTTACGCGCACGTTTCCTGCGCGACTATCTGGGGCAGGACGAGGATAAATATACCGGCTACTGGACCGTGCGGCGCTATGTCGGGAAAGGCGCCCCGCCCCGCGAATTCGGCACCACCGGGGAGGTCAAGCAATTCATCGCCAGAACCCCCGGGGCCATCGGCTATATCGACGAGACCGAGCTGACCTCCGATGCCCGGATCCTCCTGCGGATGACGCCATGATCCGAGGGTCGTCACTCCGGCGCATCGCGCCGATGGTATTCCTTTGCATTTTCTCCGACATGCTCCGCGCGGAGGTGCAGTTCTCCGGCTTCGCCACCCTCGGCGGGGCAATCTCGGATCAGGATTTCGTCTACCAGCGATTCATCGACGACGGCGGCACGCTCAACCGCGATTCGCTGCTCGGTCTCCAGATGGACCTCCGACTCGCCGATGCCTGGGGCCTGACGTTCCAGCTCAAGGCCGCACCCTCGGTCCACGACGACAACGCCTGGGAACCGACCCTGAGCTGGGCCTTTCTCTCCTGGCGCCCGGACAACGACCGGCTGCTGCGCGCCGGACGCCTGCGCCTGCCGCTGATGCTCTATTCGGCCAACAGCGACGTGGGCGTCACCTTCGACTTCGCGCGTCTGCCAACGGAGGTCTATTCGCTGCTGCCGAGCAAGGATCTCGACGGCCTGGCGTTTGCGCAAACCTGGCTCGATGGCGCGCGCGAATGGACGCTGGAAGGTTACGCGGGCCGGACACAGACCTATTGGCGTGACTTTTTGCGCGTGGATCTGCCGCCGGAATTTCCTGGCGGCACGCTCTATACCGATGTCGTGATCGACATGGCCGGGCTGGCGCTCTCCTGTCGCGCAGGCGACAACACTTGGCGCCTGGGTCTGCATCGGGGCGAACTGGAATCCTCGTATGGGCAATTACCCAGTTCCTATCTCTTTGTGCCCGTCGCGCCCGGAGTCGGCTATTTCAAAGTCGTGAATGAGATGCCAGGCCCCCCGATCCCGACCGTCGACCGGCTCGTGATCGACATCCTGACGCTGGGCGCCGAGATCGCCCTGCCCAACGATTTCCGACTGGTCGGCGAATATGGACGCCGCCGCATCGACAACGCCATCATGGGACCGGATACCAGCGCCGGCTATCTCGCGCTGCTCAAGCGCATCGGACGCTGGACGCCGTATCTGTATTGGGCGGGCATCCGGACCAGCGGCGAGGCCTTGGGACTCTACCGGGCGGTGAACCGCAACCGTCTCCCCGATGCGATTCCGGGCGCGGCGACCGTCAACGCCTCCCAGCGCGCGGCGGCGGATCTCATGGGCGCGCACGACCAGTCTGCGGTGGCGCTCGGCGTGTCCTATCGCCTGTCTCCCACCAGCAAACTCAAGGCTGAATGGCTGCACACCCAAACCGGAGCGGTGTCCGGCTTTGTCGACGCACCCGCCGCCGAAGAGAGCGGCGGACGCCAGATCAATACCTTTTCGCTCTCCTACAGCCTGACATTCCGATGAACGCGCATGCACCCGCCAACGTCCAGGCCCCCGGTCTGTCAGGGCAAAACGCCATGACCCACTGTCCGCGCCTGCGGCTCGCTTCCCTGCTCGCCTGGCTCGCCGTCGTTCCGCTCGCGGTCGGCGCCGAGGTTCAGGTCTCCGGCTTTGCCACCCTGGGCGGCGCCGCCTCCGATCAGGATTTCGTCTACCAGCGTTCCATTGACAACGGCGGCACGCTGAATCGCGATTCGCTGCTCGGTCTCCAGTTGGACGCCCGGCTCGCCGACGCCTGGAGTCTGACGCTCCAGGCCAAGGCCGCGCCCTCGACGCACAGCGACACCGGCTGGGAGCCAACTCTGAGCTGGGCCTTTCTCTCCTGGCGTCCGGATAACGACCTGCTGCTGCGCGCCGGCAAGCTGCGCCTGCCGCTGATGCTCTACTCGGCCAACAGCGACGTGGGTGTCACCTTCGATTTCGCGCGCCTGCCGACCGAGGTCTATTCGCTGATGCCGAGCACGGATGTCGGTGGCCTAGCGATCGCGCGAACCTGGCTCGATGGCGAACGCGAATGGACTTTTGAGGGCTATTTGGGCCGGACGGAGACCTATTGGCGCGATTTTCTACGCGAGGACATGCCGCCGGATTTTCCTGGCGGCGCGACCTATACCGATGACAAGATCGACATGATCGGATTGGCGATCTCATTACACGCTGGCGACAATACCTGGCGCCTCGGTCTGCATCGGGGCGAAGTGGAATCCGAGTATGGGCAGTTCCCCAGTTCTTATCCCTTTGTGCCCATCGCGCCCGGTATCGGCTACTACAAGCTCGACAGCGCGATGCCCGGACCTCCCGTCCCGACCGTCGATCGGCTCATCATCGACATCCTGACGCTGAGCGCCGAGATCGCCCTGCCCAACGATTTCCGGCTCGTCGGCGAATATGGCCGACGCCGGATCAACAACGCCACCATGGGGCCGGATACCAGCGCCGGTTACCTGGCCCTGCTCAAGCGCGTCGGGCGCTGGACGCCCTATGTCTATTGGGCGGGCATTCGCACCCAGGCGGATGCCTTGGGTCTCTACACGGTCGTGAACAATAATCGAGTACCTGACTTTATCCCAGAGGCCGCAGCGATCAATGCCTCCCAGCGCATGGCGGCCGATCTTCAGGGGGCCTTCGACCAGTATTCGGTCGCCATCGGCACTTCCTATAGCCTCTCGCCCACCAGCAAACTCAAGGCTGAATGGCTACACACGCAAACCGGCAGCGTTTCCAACTTCGTCGACCCACCCGCGGACGAAGACAGCGGCGGGCGGCAGGTCAACGTCTTTTCGCTCTCCTACAATGTCACCTTCTGAGAAGTCCCGCCCATGCGCTTTGACGTCACGCACGACGAGATCAAGCGGGCCAACGTGCCCCACGAACTCTTTCTGATCAACCTGATCGGCAATCACATTCTGCTGACCGTGGGGCTCGGTGGCCTTGCCGGAAGCTATCCCTGGGTCATGGCGCTGATCCCAGCGATCTCGTTTGGCATCCTCGGTTTCACGCTCTGGCGCGCCCGCCGCGCCATCGAGCACGATTCCTGGTATGTGATGTGTCACTGGCAGGTCTGCGCGCGCCGCAGCCGTCTCTTCATGCTCATGCTCGGCCTCCTGCTGCTGGCGGTCGCCCTGGGCTGGGCCGGGTATACCTACGGCGGAATGATGAAGGAAGCGGTCTGGGCGCTGGTCGCGGGCATCGGCATCCTGCCGGTGATGGCGAGCATCCTGGTGCTGGTCATGATCGAATCCGACGCGCTCTATCACGCCAATCAGGCGAAACTGCCCCATTGGGTGGTCGAGCGTTTTCCGAATCCGAAGGCATAAGGTGATTTCCGGGAAAGATCCTACCCGTAGGAGCCAGCTTGCGGGCGACGTGACATGCCAAGATGCCTTCCGTGCGCCCACCCTTCGCCCGCAAGCGGGCTCCTACGGGGATTAAAGCGTGACGACGTCCTCGTAGATCGTGTCCAGGGACAGTTCGACATCGAGACAGTCGAGCGGGATCGAACCCTCGGTGACAATCTCCCGCCGCCAACTCTGCTCGCGTCGATGAACCTCGACTGCGCGTGCGTTCTGATCGATTAGCAGATACTCCCGCAGACTGGAGAGGGTTTGAGTGATGAGGCCATGCCGACGGCTCGCGCCGGTCATGGCGTAGAGTTCGCCATCGATATATTCATGGCGGATGTCGGGGCCGTCCTCGGCGGCGAGGTAGCCCTCGACCGAGAGTCGTTGATGCCGGGCGAATTGAGTCATGGGCGCTGGTTTTCCTTGGATCCTGCGACGACAACAGCATCGCCTATCGGGTTATGACCCCTTGCCAAGCTCCTGAGCCAGGAGCGCATCGAGTACCTCGAAGAGATGCGCATGCCCTCCGGCCTGCGTGAGACTGACGCGGTATTTGCCGTTGACGATCAGCGTGGGGACATTCTCGACGCCATAGTTCCTCACCATCATCTCGTCCTGACGAACCTGATTTTGAACCTCGGGAGCGTTGTAGGCCGCCCTGAAAGCGTCCGCCTCCATGCCGAGTTCCGTCGCGAAGGCGACCAGTTCGTCCTCGGTCTGGATCAGCCGCTTCTGCGCGTGGATGGCATCGAACAGCGCGGGGTGAAAGACGTCCAGCTTGCCCAGCGAACGGGCCGCGTAATGGGCGCGGGCTTGCGGAACCCAGCGCCAGCCGGTCGCGGGCATGCGACGGAATGCGGCACCCTCGGGCAGGGTTTTCAACCATTCAGTCAGGGCCGGTTCGAGATTGCGGCAGTGGGGACAGCCGTACATGAAGACCTCCAGCACCTCCACCTTGTCGCCGGTTTGCGTCGGCTGCGCCTGCGCAAGACGGGTATAGTCGAAGCCCTCGTCGAAGGCGCTCGCCTGCGCGGTCAGCAGGAGACCGAACAGGATCCGAATGATTGATTGGCCGAACATCGCAAGGCTCCCGAGTAACGGTGTGGTGAGTGAAGGTGATTGATTGGAAACGATCCAAAGGCATCAACCTAAAAAGCGCGGTTGAACAGGATTCAAGATCGATGATGGCGATGGTCGTAACTCGGACCGACGAATCATGATCATCGCTTAAGCAAAGCTGAACAGCGGTCGTTGTCGTTGTCGTTGTCGTAATCGGATAGTCGATTAGGACTACGACAACAAACACGAACACGAACACGAACACGACAACGACAACGACAACGACAACGACAACGACAAATCTGACTCGGCGGCCAGCATTTTGCGATCTCAGGCAAGATAGTCAAGGATCAGGCCGATGAAGATCGCCATGCCAAAATAGTTGTTGTTCAGAAACGCCCGAAAACAGGCCGCGGGTTCGCGCTCGCGGATCAAAACCTGCTGATAGACCGCCAGCGCGGCGGCGGCAACAAGCCCCCCGAAAAAAAACATCCCCCGACCGGCGGTCGCGCCGATCCAGACCAGAAGCCCGAGCAGCAGGATCTGTAACAGGCCGATCGCCAGCCGGTCCCAGCGACCGAAGAGGATCGCCGTCGACTTGATGCCGATCTTCAGATCATCCTCGCGATCGACCATCGCATACTGCGTATCGTAGATCAGTGCCCAGATCAGAGTCGCGACGAACAAAACCCAGGCATAACCGGGAATCTGACCCGTGACCGCCGTGAAGGCCATGGGAATCGCCCAGCCGAAGGCCGCGCCGAGAAACAACTGCGGGATATGCGTGACCCGCTTCATGAAGGGATAGATGAAGGTCAGCAGCAGCGCCACCACCGACAGCGCCACGGTCTGCCAGTTCAACTGGAGCACCAGACCGAAGGCCAGCAGACTCAGGAGCAGAAATACCCCCACCGCCTCCACAGGCGAGACCTCGCCTGTCGCCAGGGGTCGCTGCCGGGTGCGCGTCACCTGTCCATCGACCTTGCGGTCGGCGAAGTCGTTGATCGCACACCCCGCCGAGCGCATCAGCACCACCCCCAGGACGAAGATCAGCACCACAAACCAGGGCGGATGACCCTCGCCCGCTAGCCAGAGTGCCCAAAGCGCGGGCCACATCAGCAGAAAGATGCCGATGGGGCGATGCAGGCGCACCAGCACCAGATAGCGGTAGAGACGTTCGCGCCAGGCAAGCGGGCGGGGCTGGCCGATTTTGACTTCGGGAAAGCGCATATCGAGAATCTTTTGATCGTTGCTAAACCGCGCCCAGAGCGAGAAACGTCCTTTCATGGCTCTTCAACTCGCGTTGCGTCACCATGGACGATCGGCGGGGCGCGGTTTAAATATTGAAAGAGGTATCGACACAGACAAAACGCGCTCGATTATGACACAGGCCATGCCGGACGCGCGTCAGTCCCCGGTTCCTGTCCAGGGCGAGCGCGCTTAAATCCTCAGCCGAACACCACCTTGGCGCGATAGTCATCGTTCCACGCGGCCTTGCGGCGCTTCTTGGCCAAGCTGATCGCCGACCCCTCCTGTTCGAACAGGTTCATGCT
>NZ_NHSQ01000050.1 GCF_016653465.1 Thiocystis minor
CGCTGGAGATCCTGGAAACCAGCGCGATGCAAGACCTGGCGCACTTCTCCAAAATCGTCGCGGATTGCCGCGAACTCGGGGTGAGTTGCACCCTGGACGATTTTGGCGTCGGCTATTCCTCGCTGACCTATCTGAAGCACTTGGCGGTCACCGTGCTGAAGATCGACCGCAGCTTCGTCGGCGACATGCTCGACAATCCGGATGATCTGGCGATCATCGAGAGCATTCTGGGTCTGGCCGCCGCCTTCCGCCGCCAGGCCATCGCCGAAGGGGTGGAAACCCTGGAACAGGGCGAGCGACTGCTGCAACTCGGCTGCGAGCTGGCCCAGGGCTTCCGCATCGCCCATCCACTACCGGCTCACGAGCTACCCGGCTGGCTCGCCGCCTGGCGCTCCGATCCGCGCTGGAGCGAGTGGCCAGGGGCGCATCCCGAGGTTTAACCCGACATTCCGCATGACGATTTGTCGGGGGCGGCCAACGATCTGGCCAACGCCATGGAGGCGCGCGGCGAGGGGATCCGGCTCGATCAGTTCTTCAACCCGGACAACCCCGCCGCCCATTACGAGACCACCGGTCCCGAGATCTGGCGCGACACGGACGGGCAGGTGACGCACTTCGTCAGTGCCATGGGCACCACGGGGACGATCATGGGCACCGGGCGCTCTCTCAAGGAACGGAATCCGGCGATCCGGATCGTCGGCGTGCAGCCGGAGGAGGGGGCCAGTATTCCTGGCATCCGGCGTTGATCCATATGCCACTGCGCCGGCCGATCACGACCTCGCGCAGCTTTGGCATCCTGGTGTCGACGTTGGCCGAGCGGCGCGCCATGCTGACTCACTTCGCCACCCGCACCGGGGGAGAAGCTGCGTGCCCCGGCGCTGACCGTCTTTATCCAGACCGATCCCTTCGACACCGCGCGGCCCTTCTATACCAATGCCGTCACCATCCCCTTCGTCGCTCCGACCCAGAACAGCGCCGCGCTGATTGCGCAGGCGCTCGCGGGCGCTGCGCGGCTGTGCCGGCGCGGAGACGCCTATCGGCGGGCAGGGGTGCTGTTACCGGATCTGGTTCCGGTCGGGCGGGCGCCGGCGGATCTGTTCGCGGCCCCGGACGAGGAGGCACGCGCGACGCTCCGGATGGCGGCCCTGGACGGTATCAACCGCCGTTTCGGGCGCGAGAAGCTGCGCTATGGGGGCGAACTGATCGGCACCGGCTGGCCGCGGCGCGCGGGGCGCGTCTCGCCGATCTCGACGACGCGCTGGGGGGCGTTACCGAGGGTGCGGGCGTGCTAAATTGCGTGGGTCTGGCCTGATTCGTCCATCCCGTTCAGCGAGGTGTGTGGAGACAGCATGTGCGGTCGCTCGCAGCGGCACGGAACTGGAAGCCCAGTTTGGCGCCTCCTTCGACGGGGTGTGGCTGCCGCCACGCGATAACATCGCGCCGGGGAGCCAGCTTCTGGCCGTGCGCGCGGACTCCGCCGGTCCGCGAACCTTCACGACGTTCCATTGGGGACTCATCCCGCCTTGGGCGAAGGATCGCAAGATCGGCTACCGCACGATCAATGCCCGCGCCGAGACGGTGGCCGAGAAGCCCTCCTTTCGCGCGGCCTTCCGGCAACGCCGTTGCCTGATCCCCGCCGATGGCTTCGACGAATGGCAGGCGACCGGTTCCGGCAAGCAACCGTCTTTCATTGCCCGGCGGGATCGCCAGCCTTTCGCCTTCGCCGGGTTGTGGGAAACGTGGACCGATCCCGCGAGCGGCGAGCGCATCGACAGCACCACGATCATCGTGACTGACGCCAACGCCGTGGTGAGACCCATCCATGACCGGATGCCGGTGATTCTGTCGCCGGCGGATGATGAGGTCTGGCTGGATCCGGGGCTGACCCGCCCCGAGCCGCTGCAAGCGCTGCTCACGCCCTGCGATCCCACGCCGTTGATGGCCTATCCGGTTTGACCGGCGGGTGAATACGCCGGCCCAGGATGACCCGGCGTTGATCGAGCCCTGCGGTGATCTGAAAAGGGATGATGGCGGTCGCGATCAGTTGCGCTGAACTTGCGAATGTCGTCGATGCCCGAATGAGCAGGCGATTCGGTGACGATGCACCTGGTACAGCAGGTGGCGCGTTCCTGGCGGGGATCTCGCCGGCGGCGGGTACCGATGAGATTAGAAGACAAGGCACCTGTCTGGACCTTGGCCCTGCACCTGGAGATTAGGGAACTGCGCCAGTATCTGCTTGCGTTCGGCTGGCGTGGAGTAACCGAGTTTGGCCAACGCCTGACCAACGTCATTGCTGCTATAACCGCCCTTGGGTTGTCGCGTGCAGGTCGAACGCACCTGAGCCATCACCTTCGCGATCTCGCTGGGAATCGGCGTCTGGGCAGGTACCTTGGGAGGCGCGGAGGCGGGAACCGCCACCGGGATGGGCAACGCCTTCGCGGTCTCCACGGCCATTGGCAGCAGGAAGGTGGTGAGTTTCGTGCGCTTGGCGGTCGGAATTTCGCTATCGGCGTAAGCCACATCGAGGTGGATACCGCTCTCCTTCACCTGCTCGGCGGCATCCAGTAACAAGGCATCGCGCGAGACCACCACGACCCGCGTGCCACATCGGCGATGTTCGGACAGATCCGCTCCCAGGGCGAGCATAAGCGCGATGTCGGCGGCATTGGGCCGACAAGGTACCACGACGCTCTGAATGGCCAGATCGGGATGTTGTGTGTGCAGTGCCTCGACCCAGACGGCATTTTTGTTGCCCTTCTCGTTTCCGGCGACCGTGATCTGTTTGACCTGTCCGCCGAACCCTTCTTGCAGCAGATCGAGTAGCGTCGCGGCATGGTGGGCAGGCTGGTTATCCGCGTCGATGTAGAGCGCGAAGGTCAGGCCGGCACAGAGCGATGCATCGGGTTCGGGTGGCGTTAGCCGCGGAAGGGAGTGTAGAGCATCCATCGTCTTGATCCTGATCGGTTTCGGGCGGGCGCCGACTACTCGGTGGGCGCGGGCTTCGCCTTCCGCTCAAATACCTGCACCGCCGCTTGCTCCAACACCACCACGGCCCCGGCATCCGAACCCGCCTGAGCGCCGAGCTTGCCGGTCAGAGAGGCGATCCACGACGGCCACTCGCGCGCGGCCTGTTCCAGCTTCTTCCAGACCTTCGGCGGCAGGGTGGCGACCACCAGCGCCGTGTCCGTCTGGATGCCGATCTTCATGCCGGCTTTGACCGGGAGGGGCTGAGGCAGTTGCGTAAACTTCACGGTGAGTTCGAGGCGACCGGTCACGATGTTCTCCGGGGTCAGT
>NZ_NHSQ01000051.1 GCF_016653465.1 Thiocystis minor
AGCATGAACCTGTTCGAACAGGAGGGGTCGGCGATCAGCTTGGCCAAGAAGCGCCGCAAGGCCGCGTGGAACGATGACTATCGCGCCAAGGTGGTGTTCGGCTGAGGATTTAAGCGCGCTCGCCCTGCCTGGATGGCGTTTCGGCGCGGGTGGTGGATGACACGGAAGTTCACTGCCGGGTTATTCAGTGCGCGTCTGCGGCTTTATCCATCCCAGGCGCGGCATCCATCCAAACCCCGTCTGGCGATGTGACAAGTGGTTTTTTTAAGGTAGCTCGGCAAACTGCAACTCTTTAAGGAGCGTTCACACATGAAGCAATTCTCGCAACTCACCCTGGCCTCTTCCATCGCCTTGGCGTTGGCGGCTGGCATGGGCACCGCCTACCAGGCATCGGCCAACCCGGCGCTCGACATTGCTACCCCTACCACTTCCGAGTGGGACACAGCCAGTCAAACCGGCGATACCCTCCTGTTCCCCTATTACACGGTACGCGATGACGCCAGCGGCAACCCGCTGATCACCACGTTCACCGTCACCAATACGGGCGATGATGTACTGGTCCTGAAGTTCCGGCTGCGCGACAGCAAAAATTCCGATGACGTGCTCGACTTCATGTGGATCATGTCCCCGCATGACGAGGTGGTCGCTTATATGGACCGCACCGCCGACGGCACGCCCCGCGTCAATTTCCCCGCCGATGAAAACTCCTGCCGTGTTCCCTTTGGCAAGAGCAGTTACACCGCATCGAAAGGCGACGTGCCCAATCTTGCCGCCTCCCAGGAAGGTCACATGGAAGTGATCCCGATGGCCGCCCTGGACCCTGCATCAACGTATGGTTTAATGGCTATCCATGACCAGACCAAAAATCCGCCCCTGCCAGCCGATTGCTCGACACTGAACAAGCTGTTCGGAGGGTTGGTGGCAGGCGTGACTACCGAGGCATTGCTCCGTTCGACGCTTGCAGGTGCAGCTGGCGGCGCGACGGCGGTCGAGAACGACCTGCGTGGATCCTATACCATCACGGCGCAGGCGAGCGGCTTCTCCGGCGGCGGCAGCGCGATGGCGTTGAGCAACTGGGACGATGCAGTTTGGACTACCCCCGCCCCCAGTATTTCCGGGCTGCCCGGGCTGCTCTTCTTCCAGCTTGGATCACTTGCAGCGACATCCACATTGCAAGACAATTACGATAACAAGCAATACTACCATCCACATTTGGGTGACTCTTCCGCTGTGGTGACCGGCGGCGGTAAGGCTACAGCATCCGCGCTGGACAATGGCTCCATCGCCGCCGCGAGTGTGGCCAACAACTGGTCGGTGAATCCAGGTAATGGCGTCGGCACGGACTGGGTCGTGACTTTCCCCACAAAGTATCTGTATCGCACATCTAGAAACGCGACGACGGTGAATGGTCTCAAGGTCGTCGAGAGCGATTACGCCCCGCCCTTTGATACAGAGGATTCCAATCTCGAGCTTCGCTGCACTGAGACCACGGTGAAGCTGTACAATCGCGAGGAAGGCGATGTCGAAGGCGGCGGCGCAATCATTTCGCCCTCCCCCTCGGAGGATCCGACCTATCTCTGCAATGAGGTCAACGTCCTCAGCTTCAGCGATGACAGCGGCAACTTCAATCCCGTCCTGCGCGCCAAGGACGATCTCGACATGCTGTTTGACACCACCGGGGTAGTGCAGCCTTATGGCTGGGCCTCGCTCAATCTGGGTACTAATGCCGATGTCGCGGTTGATGGCTTCGCCTTCACCCGCCGCAATATTGGTCAGTCAAATACGGCGTTTGGCTCGATCATTCCTCATACCCTACAAGACGTAGGAAAAACAGCACCATAAGATTAAATCAGTCTGCCCGGTCAGGTACGGATCGCGTACCTGACACCCTCTCAACCGGCATGGGCGCTGATTGAGGGGGCGATAGCCTGATTGAACCGCCGCGTGCCTTGAGGCAACGCGGCGGTTTTTTTATGCGCCGGTTGAACGCATCGGATTTTTGATGAATACTTCAACGGAAAGAGACGGATTGTCTCCGGATCTCAGCGGCCCGCGAACCTCCCCCAAGCTGGAGTCTCAGCCTATGAGCACCATGAAAGGCGTGAATGCCTATTTCAGACAATTATCGGACGAAGAAATAAAACACCAAGCGCATCGAGAATTTGTCGGCGGGTTGTGGGATGAGCTGGGAGAGCTGCAACTGAATTTTTTAATCCAGCACGGACTAAAACCGCATCATAAACTTCTGGATATCGGCTGCGGCTGTTTAAGAGGCGGCGTTCACTACATAAGATATCTTGACGAGGGGAATTATTTCGGTCTCGATATCAATGCCTCATTAATTGAGGCAGGGAAAATCGAAGTCGAGCAAGCCGGTCTTTCTCGCAAGCACCCAACGCTGATCGTTGATGATGAATTTGCGTGCGGCAGGTTTGGCGAAAAATTTGATTTTATCGTTTCTGTTTCATTATTTACCCATCTTCCGTTTAATGTCATCGTGCGATGTTTACATCGAGCAAGAGAAAGCCTGTTACCACATGGCATCTATTACTCGACGTTTTTTCAGGCGCCCAGTCCTTCACACCTGGACCCGATCGTTCATCAGCCAGGAGGCATTGTCACCAAGTACGACGCCGATCCCTTTCATTATTCAATAGAAGAACTTGCTGACATGGCAAAGCTCGCAAAACTTGAACTCGATGTCATTGGCGACTGGCAGCATCCAAGAAATCAAAAAATGGCGGCATTTAGCATCTTGATGGAGTCGATATCATGACGACGATCAGTTTTGACACCCATGAATTTGCCAAAAAACTGCAATCCGTGGGTTTTACCTCAGTACAGTAAGTACCTCATCACAATTGTTTGTAGGATCTAATCATTTGTTTATAAATAACATATATATAATATATATTGATTTTTAAAGATTTTTTAAAATACTGAATTGAAGTCGACATTTTCATTCGCCACTCTTGATTCTGTTGAGCCAGGGTACGCATCGCGTACCTTACGCCCTCACAATCGGCACGGACGCCGATCAATGGCTTGAACGCATGATTAAACCGCCGCGAATCCTCCGAAACGTGACGTTTTTTATGTGGCAAAGGGTGCGCGGTACGCGTGTTGGCGTGGGTCGCTGGACGGCACGCGATGCGTACCACAGGATGGTAAGATGTCGCTTGGTCGACAACGGAATCGCTTGATCATGTGGCATGATCGCCGTTGCGATTGGCCGGGCGGGTCGTTTTTTCTGACAGTCGTGACGACACGCCGATGCGGGATTCGATGTACCGCTCTGGCATGCACCCACTTACGCCCACCATCGCCACGACCACAGCAACTCAGCCAGTCTCGCGAATCTGAGTTGTTTCCGTGCGGTAATGCTATATTGAACGGCGTTGCATCTTGATGGAGTCGATATCATGACGACGATCAGTTTTGACACCCATGAATTTGTCAAAAAACTGCAATCCGTGGGTTTTACACAAGAACAAGCCGAAGTGTTTGCCTCTGAACATCGGCGAATCATTGAAGATTCCTTGGTGACGAAAGATCATTTGGATATGCGCTTGCGTGAACTCGAATATCGTTTGATCATCAAAATGGGTGCAATGATGATGGCCGCCGTCCTTTCCATTGCGGCACTGGTGAAATTTCTTTAGCAGGTGGATGAGTAGAACAGCCAGGGTATGACCTTGAAGATTGGATCTTTCGGATTTGAAACTGCATGTTGGATCGATTGAAGAACATATTGCGGGCATGCGCCAGGATTTATCTCTTCTGCACGGGGACATTGCGATCACCCATAAACGTCTCGACCATCACGAAGAGCGACTTGAGCGTATTGAACGACGATTGGATCTTGCTGGGTAGCAAGCGATAGCGAACCCATCGTTCACTGCACCAACGCTTGGAGGGCACTCCACCATCCGACGTGGCGACGTAGCATGGATGCTGACGACTGCTCTATACTTCAACCAATGATACCTATTTGCTGAAAAACACCGTGACTGAAAATGAGCGGCGTCTTGATATTGGATAGCCAGCAAGGTAGCAAGGGTGGGTAGAGTGACCACGTTATGACGCCGATCGTTGGCACGGATGCCGATTGGTCACGAAACCCACCGAACCAACGCCTGACCTTTGAACGCCCTCGGGAAACCGAGGGCGTTTTTGCTTGGGCGCGAATCGTAACGTCGGCGTGGGGAATGATGGGTTTCGCTATCATCGTCTCTCGTGTGAACGTCAGGTTATATCACCCTTGGAAGACGAAATTTCGGAGGAACCTCACTCAAAACACACCCTGGGCGAGAAAACTTCATTGAATCTCGATCGCGACTTCATAGAGACGTTCGGGCGGGCGATCCGGCTCGAACGGTCGCCGATAGAGGAGACGTAACCGGGTCGCCCCGGGTTTCAACGCCCTGAAGGTGAGCATGAAATTGCCTCCGCTGCCGGCCAGATCGCTGTATGGCAGAAAGACAGGCACGCCTACCGGTTGCAGCATGGCCTCTTCCAGGTGATCGGCCAGCCAGCCGAATCCTGTCGTCGGATTGCCCTCGATCAGCACCTGCAGTTCATCCATGGGGGCCAGCGCCACGAGACCACCGTTCTGCTCTTCGGTGATTTGCACAAGCGCTCCATTGGGGTTCTGCGCCTGCTGGCCGTCCGGCCCCAAGCCCCCGCCAACGGCTTGCACCGTCGGCTCAGGGGCTGCCGGGAGGGGCTGACCTGCGCTGTCGGTCGAGAGGGCTTGGCCACTCCATCCCGACACCATCATGGCCATGGCTGCAAGCGACTGCCGGATGCCTTGAGTGTGCATGCCTGACTCCCAGATCGACTTAGTGGCGCAGCGGCATGCGCGACGACCCTGCCGCGTCAATCGCTGCGCCGGTGGCCAATGGCACCTGACCCTCCTCAAGGCGCACGGCGGCCGCTTTGTAGACATCGGACATGCCCAGCCTGGCCCAATCGACGTCGAGGCGCGATGGCGTGGACCCACGATACATGGTCAATCCCACTTGACCGGTTGCCATCGCGGCGTCACTCCCGCTCCACACCAGGATGCCATTGATGTAAAAGCGCAACGTGGCTCCCCAGGTCGAGACCTTGAGGGTATTCCAATCGTTTGCTTTCACGGCGGCTGTTGTGGTCCAGCCCTTGAGCGCTGTCTCGACCCCGCCAGTGTGCTTCCACACACTGAAGTACTTGCTGACCCCAGACACGGCGTAGACTAACTGGTAATCGTTGCGTTGGTCATTATCGGCATCGAAGGTGGCGTCTCCACGAATGCGCACACCACTGGACCAACCCGAGGTGTCCAGCCGCTTCATGCGCGCCTCGTAGGTGAAGTTTTGGAAACGCTGATTGTAGCTAATCGTCGACCATTTTGAGGCCATGCCGTTGGTGAATTGCGTTATCCCGGAATTCGCCCAGGCACCACCGGGACGCACGATCCAACCCGGGGCGCTGCCGCTGAATGGCGAGACAAAGCCGGGGGCCGGTGCAAACGGTTTGAATGCGCTGTAAGCGCCGTTACCGGCGGCAACCTGCCATTGGTAAGAGGTGTTATAGGGCAAGGCGGTCATTGGCGTGTATGAACAGCGATTGGTCACGGTGCTGCAGAACGCACTGCTAACGGTCACGCCATTGATTGGATAGAGGCCCGTCGCGACATTTCTGACCCGGAGCCGGTAGGCATTGACACCCGCTATCCTGGACCAGGTGTAGGTCGGCGTATTGGAATAGGTGATGCCGGAGGGCGTGTAGGTCGTGGGAATCGTCGATGGCGGCGTGGTGCCAACATATTTGATCCAGGACGTGCCCTCGCCCACCCGCGAGGTTTTGCCAGCGGGGTCGTATGCGATCCGCATGTAACCGCTTTCGCCCCAGTTCGGTCCCCAACTGTTGCGCAGAATCCAGCTCTGCGTCGCATCGTTCCAGCCCACTAAAGCAATCTGATGATTCGTACTGCCATTACACACATTCGAGGTCGAACGATAAACGCCGCCAGTATAGGAATCCCAGCCATTGTCGACACAGACGCCCGCGGTCACCGCCCCATAGGTGATGATGGCGTTTTTGATCTGATCATTGGTGGGCATGGTCCACTCCGAGCCGGTGATAAACTGCCAGGCCGAGGCTTTGTAGGGGTGCGGATAGGCGGAGGGGCAGGAGCCATTGGTCGCAAGATAGGGTTTGGCCGTCTCCAGCACCGCGCCGGCGACGGTCTGCGAATAGCCGAGCGTATTGTAGTGATACTGGCTGGCGGTCAGTCCGCCATTGCAGCCCCAGCCGTTCTTGTTGCAGGAAATCAGGAACTGCTCGGAGAGGTCAGCGAGGGGACCGCCGCCCTTCTTGATCGCCGTTTCCATGACGGCGACCGTCCCGAAGGACCAGCAGGAACCGCAGGTTTTCTGATCTCGCACGGGCGGGACGATGCCCAAGGTGCGTGCGTCGTAGGACGCGGGTAGCGCCTTGGCCAGGAGTTGGGCGTAGGGGTCGCCGTTGGCGGTGGTTTGACTGGCATCCTCGAGCAGCAGCTCGGTTGGCGTCGGATCCGTGATTTCGATCAAGCCGGCATTGCGGACAACGCGCATTTGAAGCCGCGCATGAATTGGTTCTTGCGTGTCGAAAGGACGGCGGTAAACCAACTGCACGACCCCGTCACCCGCACCGGTTGATTGAAGCTCCAGCGTCTGAATGGCGGGCGCACCGAATCCGGGATAACGCATCTCGAAGCGGGACTCGTCCGACTCGGCGTAGCGCCCCTGCCTGGTGGGTATCACCTCCCAACGATAACCCGCTGACAAACGGGTCTGCAGTTCCAATGTCACGGGCTGATTGCCGGCCGGCAGTTCCAGCGTCAACTCCACGGGACCGCCAAGAAAATCGGCCCATTCACCGACGTGATCAAAGAGCGCGCGGCGCAGCGACTCGACGTCCTGAGCGCCGGCGAGGGCGAGCTTGTCGGCGTCGAGACTGGCCTTAATTCCAAGGTGCTGCATCGAAGCCGCGACCGACTCCGCCGAGTCGTGCCAGGGCCCGGCCTCGTCGGCCAGTTCTCGGCGCGCGTCCGGCGCCAGTTCGATCTCCGCCTGCCACTGCACTTCTGCTTGCCTGGCAGCCCGCGCCTCGACGGGGAAGAGAGCAGGCGTCGCGCAAACACAGGCCGCAAGAACAAAACCGAACGATCTAAACATGACAATCTCCTGATCGCGTGACTGTGTGAGGATAGGCAATGTTTTCCAAAACCCTACTCATCCGGTGCCGAACTCCGGCAAATGACGAATCTTCAATGGAACCAGGCAAAAGAAGGCATTCCCATAGATGTAATCCATAGGGCCTGCGATCCGGGACGTCGTGCGCCTATCGGCGCTTTTATCGTTCACTTCGTTCCCGTTTTTCAAGTGCGGGTAGTGCTTGCGGATACGCGAATCACCCGTCCGGGACACGGCATGACGACCGGACGCGGGTACCGCGACTACATGTAACGGCAGTCAGGGCGATTACTTGAGCGGGCATCCGCCCTAAGCCTTGGTTGGTCGGGTACGCGAGCGTCAATAATAGAGTTGTACGCGAAAGGCGGAACTCCGAGCGGAGTTCCGCCATTTGGGGCTGACCATTGCCGGGGCAACCGGGCACAACCCAGCAATCGCAGAGTCCATCCCGCCGCCACTCGCGCGACGAAAGGCTATAGTCATAGTTGAAGGCAATCGGGCGCTCACTCGCGCAATCACCGATCCAAAACGCGCTGACGATCCTCCGGCCATGATCCAGAACATCAACCAACTCAGCACGCTGCGCGTGATGCAGACGTTCGAGACGGCGGTGAACGAGCTGGTTGCGCTGCGCCAGAATTTGCTGACCACGGATGTCCTGCTGATGACGCTGATCTCGCAGGAGGATGCGGAGCCGATGCGCATCCTGGAGCAACTGCTGTCGAACCCCGCGCAAGCGGTGGCGCGGATCCGCGGCCGAGTGCAGGAACATTATCGCGCGGCCGTTTCTACCACCGGGAATCAAATCCTCATCAGTCAGGAGATCGAGCAGGCGGTGCGGATCGCCCGCGCGGAGGCGAAACGGTTCGGCGACAGTCTCATCACCACCGGCACCCTGTTCCTGGCGCTCTTCGATGCGCACTGCGGACCGACCGCGACGCTCTTGAGCGAGGCCGGAATCGGGCTCGACGAAGCGCGCAAGGCGCTGGAGACGCTGCGCGGCGGGCGCACCGTCACCACCGCCGAGGCCGAGAGCGAGCCGGATGTGCTGGCGCGCTTCACCCGCGATCTCACCGAGCTGGCACGTCGGCGCGAGCTGGACCCGGTGATCGGGCGCGAGAACGAGATCGCCCAGGTGATCCAGACGCTGTCGCGGCGCAAGAAGAACAACCCCGCCCTGATCGGCGAGGCAGGAGTGGGCAAGACCGTGATCGTCGAGGGTCTGGCGCAGCGCATCGCCGACGCCGAGGTGCCCGATACGTTGCTGAACAAGCGTCTGCTGGCGCTGGAGGCGGCGGCCCAGCTTGCCGAGCGCTATCTGACCGAGCGCCAGTTGCCGGACAAGGCGATCGATCTGCTCGACCAACGTTTGGCGGTGCGCCGGATCGAGGTCGTCGTCGAGCCGACGGTGATCGACAAACTCGCTCGGGACGGTTTCGATCCGATCTATGGCGCCCGCCCATTGCGCCGCGAGGTCGAGCGCCAACTGGAAAACCCGCTGGCCATGCTGATCGTCACCGGTCAGTGTCCGGATGGAAGCCGGGGCCAGGTTGGGCTCGATGAACAAGGGATCATGCTGCGGGTCGACACTGACGCAACCGGTGGAGAGGCATCGCATGAAAACACGCACTGATCTTCGTTCGGATGTCATCCCCGCCGACGCGGCGGGAACCCTGCCTGAACTCTTCCGCCTCCGCGTGCGGCGGACCCCGGATCTCGTCGCCTATCGGCAGTTCGATATCGCCCGAGCGCAATGGATCGATGTCACCTGGCAAGCGATGTCCGAGCGGGTCGGACACTGGCGGCGGTCGCTCGCCACCCTGGGGTTGGCACCGGGGGAGCGCGTGGCGGTCCAGCTTCGCAATGGGCTGGACTGGGTCGGTTATGAGCAGGCCGCGCTCGCCCTGGGTCTGGTGGTGGTGCCGCTGTACCCGGACGATAATCCAGGGAACCTGTCCTACATTCTCCAGGATTCGGACAGCCGGGTGCTGCTGGTGGAAACCCTGGCACAGTGGCAGGCCCTGGCACCGCTGCGCGAGCGGTTCCCCGCGCTGGCGCAGGTGCTGTGCCTGGAACCTTCCGGCGAACCGCCGCCGGCCGACGATCTGACGTTCAGCACCGTGGCGGATTTTCTGCGCCGCGAGACCGACGAACCGCCCGATCACCGCGCCGCCCCCGAGGATCTGGCCACCATCGTCTACACCTCCGGCACCACCGGCAGGCCGAAGGGCGTGATGCTGTCGCACTTCAGCATCCTGTGGAATGCCGAGGCGCAGCTCAAAATGGTGCTCACCGATCACGAAGATACCTTTCTCTCCTTCCTGCCCCTGTCGCATACCTTCGAGCGCACGGTTGGCTACTATTTTCCGATGATGGCCGGCAGTTGCGTGGCCTACGCCCGTTCGCTGCAGGATCTCCGCGAAGATCTGCTGACCATCCGCCCGACGGTGCTGATCTCGGTCCCTCGCATCTACGAGCGCGCCTATGCGCGGATTCAGGCGAAGCTGGCCGAGGAGGGTCGACTCGCGCAATGGCTATTCAGCAAGGCAGTGGATCTCGGTTGGGCGCGTTTCCTCGCCGAACAGGGACGCGGCGATCCGCCCGGACTGCTGGACCGACTGCTCTGGCGGCTCTTGCGACCGCTGGTGGCGGACAAGCTGCTGGCGCGGCTGGGCGGGCGTCTGCGGATCGCCATCAGCGGCGCGGCGCCCCTGCGGGCGGAGGTCGCGCGCTGTTTCATTGGGCTCGGGCTCAATCTGCTCGAAGGTTACGGACTGACCGAGGCCGCGCCCACGATCGCCGGTAACCCGGCCGAGGACAACGTGCCCGGCTCGGCCGGCGTGCCGATCCCTGGGATGGAGGTCCGGATCGCTGACAACGGGGAACTCCTGGCGCGCAGCCCGAGCGTGATGCTGGGCTACTGGAAACGCCCGGACGAGACCCGGACAGCCATCGAGCCGGACGGCTGGCTGCATACCGGCGACCTCGCCGAGATGCGCGACGGACATCTCTTCATCCGCGGGCGTCTCAAGGACATTCTGGTGATGTCCACCGGAGAGAAAGTCCCGGCGGGCGATCTGGCGCGGACCATCCTGGAGGATCCCTGGTTCGAGCAGGCGCTGGTGGTGGGCGAAGGCAAGCCCTTTGTCACCGCGCTGCTGGTTCTGGAGCGCCAGGCCTGGAGCGCGCTGGCGGAAAGCTTGTCGCTGGATGCAGAGGATGAAGGGTCATTGCGGGACGCGCGCGCCAACGCGGCGGTCATCGAACGCATTGCCGGACTGTTGCGCGCATCTCCGGCGCATGAACAGGTGCATGGCGTGCATCTGCTGCTGAGCCCCTGGACCCTCGACAACGGCCTTCTGACGCCAACGCTGAAGGTCAAGCGAGAGGAAGTGGAACGGCGCTATGCCGAGGCGATCCGAAGGCTCTATCTCGATCACGATTAGTGCTTAGAGGTTCTCGAAAACCGCCCGCTCGATCAGCCGCCGATGGGGCACGACCAACCGGAACACCTCGGCGATAACCGAAAAAGGCCGACGACAAGTCGAACATCCCATCATCGAGCGGGTCTTCATCGGCAGGTGGATTGATTTCGCTGGCCAGCAAGGCGGTGATGGTGACATCCGTGTTCGACGTGACTGCCGCGCAAAACTGGCGCGACGGACGAAAGCGATTATCTTCATGCAAGGCGGGATTTCAAGGCATGCGGGGGCGGTCTAGACAAGGCCAAGCCCGCCCCCCATACGGGCGGGGCGATCCGGGCGGGTCTCGGTGAGCTCAGGACACTTGCACAGGACGGCGAAGTTCGAGTGACATCGCCGGCAGCTCGCAACGCGGAGCATGCTCGAATAACTCGACAAAGCTCTCCAGATCCTGCGCGACGATGTCCAGAACGCCCATCGGACCCGCCTGATTGATGCTCTTCTGGCGCCAATCGGCCAAAATCTCGGCCTGCGCCGCCAGGCTCCGCAGTCTTTCCGCGTGTTCCCGTGCCTCGATCTCGTCAAACTTGAGCTGTCTGACTTGATGCTCACGGATATGCTGTTCAGCGAGTCTGTCTAAACCTTTCATCTCCATCATCCTCTTGTTTTTTTATTCGGTTCTCTGCATTCCTCGATGGTCCGGATGACCGACTCGCCACGCCGTGCGCGACTTGCCGGCCGTCCGCCATCGGCTCGGTTCAGCGCACATGGATTTTCAGCACCTCCTCCCCATTGGGGTCCGTCAGATGCACCGCGCAGGCGATGCAGGGATCGAAGCTGTGGACCGTGCGCAGGATCTCGATGGGCTGCTCGGGATCGAGGAGCGTGTGACCCTGCAGCGCGGCCTCATAGGGTCCGGTCTGGCCCTGCGCGTCGCGCGGCCCGGCGTTCCAGGTACTCGGAACCACGGCTTGATAGTTGGCGGTCTTGCCATTCTCAATGACGATCCAGTGACCGAGCGCGCCGCGCGGCGCTTCCATGTGGCCGACGCCCTGGGCCTGGCTGGGCCAGGTCGCGGGATCCCAGAGTTCCTCGTTGAAGGTTCTGACATCGCCCGCGCGGATGTTGGCCAGGAGTTGGTCGTACCAGCCGTCCATGGCGTCGACCATGATCTGGGTCTCCAGGGTGCGGGCGGCCGTGCGACCCATGGTCGAGTAGAGCGCCTCGAAGGGCAGATCGAGCGTCTTGAGCGTCCCATCGACCAGTTCCTTGGTCTGCGCATCCTCGGTGGCGTAGAGCATGAGGATGCGCGCCAGCGGCCCGACCTCCACCGGCTGACCGCGCCAGCGCGGCGATTTGAGCCAGGAGTATTGATTCTCCACGTCCAGGTGTTTGTAGGGCGTCTCGGGGCCGGTATAGGCGAATTCGGTCTCGCCCTGATAGGGATGCAGCCCTTGGTTCTTGCCATCCTTGTAGTCGTACCAGGCGCGTGTGACGAATTCCTGGATCTCGTCCTCGGCGTGCAGATCGACCTCGTGGATCTTGGAGAGATCCCGCTTCAGAATGACGCCGCCCGGCACCCGATAGGAACTCCGGTCGCCGAAACCCTTGGCCGGGAAATCGCCATAACACATGAAGTTACCAACCCCTTCGCCCTGGGTGAACCAGTCCTTGTAGAACCCGGCGATGGCCACGGTGTCGGGCACATAGACCTGTTCGACGAACTCATGCATCTTGACGATCAGGCTGCGCACCAGCTCCAGACCGACGACATCCACCGCGGTTCCGGCCTGATTGCCCGAGTCGATGCTGATGGCGCAGGGCATGCCGCCGACGACCAGGTTCGGATGCGGATTCTTGCCACCGAAGATGGCATGAAGCTGGGCGACATCGCGCTGCCAGGCCAGGGCGTCCAGATAATGCGCGACGGCCATGAGATTGGCCTCGGGCGGCAGCTTGTAGGCCGGATGTCCCCAGTAGCCGTTGGCGAAGATCCCCAACTGTCCACTCTCGACGAACCCCTTCAGCTTCTTCTGCACATCCGAGAAATAGCCCGGCGAGGAACGCGGATAGCGGCTGATGGACTGCGCCAGCGTTGAGGTGGCCTGGGGGTCTGCGCTCAGGGCCGAGACCAGATCCACCCAGTCCAGCGCGTGCAGGTGATAAAAATGCATCACATGATCGTGCACGTACTGAGCCGCCACCATCAGATTACGGATCAGCTCCGCATTGGGCGGAATCGGATATTTGAGCGCATCCTCCACGGCGCGCACGCCGGCCAGACCATGCACCAGGGTGCAGACGCCGCAGATACGCTGCACGAAGGCCCAGGCATCGCGCGGGTCGCGACCCTGCACGATGGTCTCGATTCCGCGCACCATGGTTCCCGAGGAATAGGCATTTTGAATCACACCCCCTTCCATCTGCGCCTCGATGCGCAGATGCCCCTCGATTCGGGTGATGGGGTCGACAACGATTCGCGTACTCATGCACTCACTCCCTGGGCTGGATTGATTGGGACGGTGCGCGGATCCTCGATCAGATGCTCCGCAACCAACTCGACCAGGCTTTCGACCTTGCGATCCCAATGGTTCTTGACGCGACCGGCCTCAAAATTCAGTCGGCAACTCGCGCAACTGACGACGACGGTTTCGGCGCCCGTGATGTTGACCTGCTCCATCTTGATCTTGAACGACTCGTCGCGCAGCCGGGTCGCACGCTCCAGCAGGAAGATCCCCGCGCCGCCGCCGCAGCACCAGTTGTATTCCTTGTTCGCCGGCATCTCGACGAAATCCGCGTCCATCGCCTTCAGCACCGCGCGCGGTTCCTCGAAGGCGCCGCCGCGACGTCCCGTTTTGCAGGGATCGTGATAGGTGATCTTGCCCTTGAGCGGGGTCAGCTTCAGCTTGCCAGCTTTGGCCTGACGCCCGAGATATTCCGACATGTACATCATCTCGAAGGGCAGATCGTCGCTTTTGAGCATCGGATTCCAGCGCAGCGCCGGATAGGCGTGTCCGCATTCGGCGATGACCAACATCTTGGCGCCGATACGTTGCGCGGCGGCGACAATGGGATCGACCTGCTTCTTCCAGAGCGACATATCGCCAGACAGGAGACCGAAGTTCGCGCTCTCGAAGCCGTCGCTACAAACAGTCCAGTCCACGCCCAGATGATTCATCACCTTGGCGGTCGCGAGCAGGCCGTTACCGTTGCCGACCAGATCGACAGCGGAACTCAGGACCATGATTTCGGCGCGCTCCTTGTCGAGCGGGATGATCACGCCAGCCTTTTCCCGAATCGTATCGACCATCTTCCGCAGCGAGTCGGCCGAGGCGCCGAACACCGTCCCGGCGTGCTTCTGTTCCATGCGCAGGGCCGCCAGCTCCGGTGGCACCAGCTCGGCGGCCACCAGCGCACTGCGCTGATGATGGACCAGCGAGGCGGTGTCGATCCCCATCGGACAGACCATGGTGCAGCGGCCGCATTCGGAGCAGGAGTCGTAGACCAGTTCCTGTAATTCCTCCAGATCCTTGAGCTTGACCTCGCGGGTGACCAGTTGATACCACCAGCGGAACGGCCCGATCTCGCGCTGATAGACCTTGCGATAGAGATTCATCTTGCGCATCGGCGCGTACTTGGTTTCGCCGGTCGCCTGAAAATAATGGCAGGCGGTGGTGCACTGACCGCAGCGGATACAGCTCTCCAGCCAGACCGCCTCGTCGGCATTGGTCTCGGCGATCAGGGTATCGATGGCCCGGCGCACACGAACCGCGTCGGACAGGGTCGGTTTCGGCGCCATCTCGCGCAATTGACCGATCTGACCGGCAAAGCCCTGAACCACCTGCTCGAAGCTCGGGAAAATGGGTGCTGTGGTGGCGGTCGTGCTCATATCCGAACCCCTTTGTGCGCATAGGCAACGCCACTTTGGGCGCGCGAAAAGATGAACCAGAAGGAATGCATCAGCTTGCCGAACGGGAACCAGGCGAACAGCAGGGCGACGCTCAGGATATGAATGGCCAGCATGGTCTCGTAGCGGGGACCGATGTGCGCGAATGCCATCAGGCCGGTCACCAGCGGCGCGGCCATCACGAACCAGGCGAAATAATCGCCCCAATTCGAGCAGTAGACCGCCGGCTTGGCGATCCGGCGCAGGATCAGGGCCAGCAGCGAGGCCAGCGCGATGATGCCGAAGGCCACGCCAGCGGCATTGGGCAGGCCCGGCCAGGAGGCGCCGGTCAGCCCGGTGATAAACTCGATGTGAGGCACGATCCCGATCACGACGATCAGGGTGGCGATGTGAAACACATAGGCCATCCCCGTTTGATAGCGGGTGGCGGTCGTGAACTCGCCGCTCGGCCAGGCGCGGCTGAAGACGGTTCGATAGCCCTTGAAGTTACCGAAGGCGTCCCGAGGGCGGGACAGATCGGCGCCACGGGTCAGGACCAGCACGCCCAGCAGACGCCAGATGGTGCCAGCGACCAGGATGATCAGCGCCCAGTGAATCGCCGGACCACGCGCGAAATCTAACAGTGACATGGTGTCGTTTCCTCTCTATGCATCCTTTGGATTGGATGGATACCGCAAACCGAACGAATCACTCGTCCGCGTGAAGCTCCGCCTCTTTTTTGTGTTTCTTGGTGCGTGCGAGCAACGCGGCACCCGCGCCCGCGACAACGCCGACCGCGCCAGCCACCGCGATCTTGGGGCCAGAACCGAACTGCGCCATCGGAACTGAATCGTAGATGCCGCCCTTGTCCCAGAAGTTCGGCTCGGAGCAGCCGATGCAGCCGTGACCCGACTGGATCGGGAAGCTCACGCCCTGATTCCATTTGATCGTGGCGCAGGCGTTGTAGGTTTCCGGCGCCTTGCAACCGAGTTTGTAGAGACACCAGCCCTTGCGCGCGCCCTCGTCATCGAAGGTCTCGGCGAAGAGGCCGCGATCATAGAAGGGACGGCGATAGCAACGGTCGTGGACGTTCTCGCCGTAGAAGGCGAGCGGACGCTTCAGATGATCGACCTCCGGCAGCGCGCCCATGGTCAGGTAATGCGCGATCACGCCGGTGATCGCCAGCGGAATCGGCGGACAGCCGGGGAGATTGACGATCGGCTTGTCAGTAATCAGCTCCTCGACCGAGCGCGCCCCGGTGGGATTGGGCGCCGCCTTGGGCAGACCGCCATAGGCCGCGCAGGTGCCGACCGCGAGGATGGCCGCCGCGCCCGCCGCGCCTTCCATCAGCATGTCGAGGTTGTTGATGCCGGCGATGGTCGAGGTGCCCTTAAGCGTGGGAATCGAGCCGTCGACCAGTAGCAGATACTCGCCGGCGTGCTCGTGCATCGCCTGCTCGCGCGCCTTCTCGGCGGCGTCGCCGGACGCGGCCTGGAGGGTGTGGTGATAATCGAGCGAGATAAAATCGAAGATCAGGCTTTCGATGCTTGGCGCGTGCGAGCGGAGCAGCGCCTCGGTGCAACCGGTGCATTCCTGGAAGGACAGCCAGATCACGGAGGGCCGGCGCGCCTGTTCCAGCGCGCGCGCCATGCTTGGGATGACCGCCGCCGGCAGGGCCATCATGGTCGCCGTCGTCGTGCAGAACTGGAGAAAGGCGCGCCGGCTCACGCCTTGACTGCGCAATAGATCGCCTAAGGTCGTTTCTTTGGCCATTCACTCCCCCATCGTTTTCGATGAATCAATCTGTATAAGAGAAACCTATACAAGATTTGATCGCGCTTATTCTTAGGTGCAGGGAGTATAGGCACGTTAATGACGAAAAGTCATTTGACTCAAATCAAAAACCCTAGTGATCGACAGATCTTGATCGAAACACGCTTTAATCGATCAGAGATGCGTAAAGATACTATTGAAAGCAGTCTTTGGGGGAAGACCTAACCATCTAAAATCAATATAAAACAAATTCGTTAAATCGCGTTATAAGCAGATTATTAATTACCGATTATAGATTTTTTATCTGCGCCATTTATCCAGTCGAAAATCCCAATGCAAACTGCTTTACGCCCACCGTTTATCGTTGGTTATTGCATTGCCAGGATGAGCGATCCAGCGACTTCTTCAATGAGGAAGGAACACGAAGGCTTCAGGCGTTTAGCCGTGCCAGGAGCAGCGGGAATGTGAACCGAAAAACGGGTTCCAATGGTGGGATTGACGGTGAACGTTCGAGGTGAAGGAGCGCGTTTCGAGGTCAGGTGAATGCAGACGGCATCAAGCAGGGTTAAGGCCGGCCCCGGGCAATTCTAAAAGCAGATCCAACACGGCACACCGCCGCCAGACATCAAGGCGGCTGCAACGCGTGCCGTGGCTCAACCAGAAAACAGAAATCTTTTTCAAAACAGCAAGGTATACGCAATCATCAAGGGTGCAACCACAACGACTGCGATCGACACCATCTCGCTACCGGTCAGTTCTCTCAGAATAGCTGCGTACTTCATGACATACTCCCAAATAAACAGAGTTTTAGAGTCGAAATCGATTCACACGAACAGTTGCGGGAATCTGACTCCGAGCCGCAAGGCTTGATCATGCAAGCCACAGCTCTATTTATTAGAGTATTAGCATATTAGTGTCAACATATTTTCTGTATATTTTTTAAAATTGCGACAGCCTGCATCTTCACTGTCACGTCTGCCGCGGCGCATCTTGATGCCTGCCAAGGCCGCATACCTACAAGGTTAAGATCGTTGTCATGACCCCTAAACCATCGACCAGCTTGCAAAAACGCATCATTGTCGGCCTGTCTGGAGGGGTCGACTCGGCCGTCGCCGCCCATCTCCTGCTCGAACAGGGCTACGAGGTCGAGGCGCTTTTCATGAAAAACTGGGAGGAAGACGACCGGGCCGGCTACTGCGCCGCAGCCAGCGATCTGGCCGATGCCCGAATCGTCGCCGAGCGACTCGGCATCCGGCTGCATACCGTGAACTTCGCCACCGAATACTGGGATCGGGTCTTCGCCGAATTTCTGAGAGAGTACCAAGCCATGCGGACACCCAATCCGGATGCCCTGTGCAACCGGGAAATCAAGTTCGCGGCCTTTCTGGATCATGCACTCGGATTAGGCGCCGATGCCATCGCGACCGGTCACTATGCGCGGGTCGAGCACGACGACGCGGGCAGTCATCTCTTGCTCTGCCAGGATGGAGAGAAGGACCAAACCTATTTCCTGCATCTGCTCGATCAAGCTCAACTAGCCAGCAGCCTGTTCCCGCTGCATGACCTGACCAAGGCCGAAGTCCGGGCTATCGCCCGCGAGATTGGACTCGCGAACGCCGAGAAAAAAGATAGCACCGGCATCTGTTTCATCGGAGAGCGGCGTTTTCGGGACTTTCTGGCCCAGTATCTGCCTCGCGAACCTGGACCGATCGAAACGCCCGAGGGTGTGACCTTGGGCGAGCATCAGGGGCTCTCCTATTACACGATCGGTCAGCGTCAGGGACTTGGTATCGGCGGCATCGCCAGCGGACGCGAGGCGCCCTGGTACGTCGCGGTGAAGGATGCGGAACGCAATGCGCTGATTCTGGTCCAGCACAGCGATCACCCCTTATTGATGTCATGGGGTTTGAGCGGGCTGCGCCCGCATTGGATCGCTGGATTCCCACCGGCGCAACTCCCCTTTGATTGCCAGGCCCGGCTGCGCCATCGCCAGCCACTGCAGGATTGTGAGGTACTGAGCACGGAGGATGGCGGCTGTCAGGTGCGTTTCAGAGAGCTGCAGCGCGCAGTGACACCTGGACAGTCAATCGTTTTTTATCGCGATGGCGAGTGCCTGGGTGGAGCCGTGATCGACCTGGGATGGGTCGCTGCAAGTCAGTAGCGTGATTTTCAGGTTCGACGCGGTATACACTCCGGTTTCACCATGCCTTCGGATGCAAATGCCGACTGGCTTAATCACACTAGAGATTCCAAACGTATGCCCCACGACAATCTGGACCGTGTCATCGCCCTTGCCGGCATCTATCAAGCCGTCCATTGCGTGATCCAGATCGCCCGGCATGGAACGACCGACACGGATGCCATGGAGCCCTGCATTCACAGCCTGTTCCAGGTCAACGCGGAGAACGTGGATGCCGTGTTTGGCGAGCCGGGCGCGGTTGCGAATGGCTCGCGTCAGATCGTTTCCTCGTTGACCGGCGTCCCCGAGCGCAATCTGGAACTGACTCGCTATGTCGTGCTCTTAATGCGGCTGGAACGCACCCTCTCCGGACGCCCAGATCTTTTAACGCGCATTGGCGAGGGTATCGAGGCGGCATCCTTCAAACGCGAACATTTTGCCCTGCTCCACCCTACCCTGCTCGCGCACTTCGCCGATCTCTACAGCGAGACCTTGAGCCAACTGGAGCCACGAATCGTCGTTCGCGGCGAATCCTCGCATCTGCGCAATCAAGACAATCAGAACCGGATTCGCGCACTGCTCCTCGCCGGGGTGCGCGCCGCCATGCTGTGGCGACAGGTCGGCGGCTCCCGCTGGCAGATCCTGCTCAAAAACAAACAGATTCTTGAAGATGCTCGGCGCTATATCAACGCCCATTAAACTTAGGTCAAGCCACCGACTGGTAATACAGATTCTGCGGGTGCCTCGCTTCGGCAAAGAATGACCAGCGCTCGGCCATCAGACCAACATATTGCGCGACGAAGGCAAGGATCGGCAGGGTCGGCGAGGCAGTAACATAGGCGGCGCCGATCAGCAGGATGGGGACCGGAAAGACCAGCACCAGAAAGACCAGCCGCACGGTGCCGGCAGTCGATTCGCTCCGTCCATGAAAGAACTCTCGGGTATTGAAACTTCCGCCTGTGGCGCCCTGGGCCTTCTGGACGACCGCCGTATGACGCACGCCGATCGCGGTCTGGACGCTACTTTTGTGCTTGAGATGGGCATTGCGTGACAGGTGCGCCAGTCGCGAGATCAGACCGACCAAAGTCAAAATGACCGCCCAGGTGCCAAAAAAGGTCACCAGCGGGTTGCCGATATAGGCGGAATAGGCGGCGGCCAGCATGAATCCGGAGGCGGCCCCCAGGAAGGTAAAATTCACCACCGTCAGCGGGGTATGCCATTCCTGCAGGAATTTCACGCCCGCATAGATCATCGCCGTGCAGACGAAGAGCGCGAAGCTCGCCAGGGTTCCCAGCAGGCCCAGCAGAAGCGTGGCGTCCACCTGGAGCGATTCGCCGACCCGAAACAGCGGTTGAGTCCACGCCATCCAGTGTGCGATGCCATAGGCAAACACCAGGGCCATGACGATCGGCAGGACGATGACCTCGCGCGACAGCCAGGAGGTCCGCCACTTGGCCGCGGCCCGCCACGCGCGCTCGGGACGGCCGAGATGAAAGAAGGAGGACGCCAGCCCGGCCAGCAGCAGGATCAGGGCCACCAGACTGCCGACGGCATAGAAACGATCCGCCTGGACCGGCAGAAAACGCGCGATGGCGTAAAGTTGACCGGTGACCATGGCCAGGAACAGACCTTGACCGGCACCGATCAGTGTGGTCAGAAAGATGACTGAAAAGGCGGGATGCATAGATTCGTTCCAAGTTGGTCAGGAGAACGGTACGCGATGCGTACCTTACGCCAAATTTACCAAGCCACGTCGTCGAGGGTTTCCTCGCCGGTGTAGGTGGTGAGGTCTTCCTTGCGCAGCGGATTGTCGACGCGCGTGAGTTCGTCCTGGTCGATGTGCATGACCGTCTTACGACGCGGCAGATAATGATTGGCCGGCTTGGTGCCCCATTCGGGCATGAGCTGATAACCGCCGCGCTCGCGGATCGCGATCGAGACCTCGGAATCCGGATCATGGACATCGCCGAAGAGTCGAGCGCTGGTCGGACAGGCGAGGACGCAGGCCGGCCGACGATCGCGATCCGACAGCTTCGCGTCCGTGATACGGTCGATGCACAGCGTGCATTTTTTCATCACCTGCTGCTGCTCGTCCAACTCGCGCGCGCCATAGGGGCAGGCCCAGGAGCAGTACTTGCAGCCGATGCACTTGTCGTAATCGACCAGCACGACGCCGTTGTCCGGGCGCTTGTAGGAGGCGCCGGTCGGGCAGACGGGCACGCAGGGCGGCTCCTCGCAGTGCAGGCAGCTTTTGGGGAAATGGACCGTTTCGGTCTTGGGATAGACGCCGACCTCGAAGGTCTGCACCCGGTTGAAAAAGGTACCGGTCGGGGAACCGTCATAGGGGTTCTGGTCCACCATGGGACCGGCCCAGCCGGAGGTATTCCATTCCTTGCACGAGGTCACGCAGGCATGGCAGCCGACGCAGACATTCAGATCGATGACGAGTGCGAGTTGAGTCATGATTTCTTTCCGAAGGCGCCAGCCACATAGGCCTGCCATTTGCCACGCGGCTTTTCCTGACCCGGCAAACGGGGCATGGGCTTGAACTGGGGCGAGGTGATCTTCTCCTCGCCGGGGGCGGCCTTGTAGACCCGCACCCGCACGTCGAACCAGGCGGCCTGTCCGGTGATCGGGTCGGAGTTGGAGAGGTGATCGCCCGCCGCGCTGGGCGGCAGTTCCTCGGCGATGACATGGTTGAGCAGGAAGCCCTTGCGCGACTCGTCGGCGTTCGCTCCCAGCCCCCAGGCGCCGGCGGCCTTGCCGATGGCGTTCCAGGTCCAGACGGTGCCGGGCTCGACGGCCTCGGAGAAGCGGCACATGCAGCGCACCCGTCCATGCGGCGACTCGACCCAGATCCAGTCGCCGTCGCCGAAGCCGTTCTCCAGGCCGACGCGGGGATTGAGGAACAGATAGTTGTGACTGTGGATCTGGCGCAGCCAGGCGTTCTGGCTGTCCCAACTGTGATACATGGCCATGGGGCGCTGAGTCAGCGCATTGAGCGGATAGCGCCGGGGATCGGTGACCTGCGTCTCCAGCGGATCGTAGTAGAAGGGCAAGGGATCGAAGTAGGTCTCGACCCGCTGGCGCAGACGCTCGGGCGGCTGGCGACCGGGCCACTTGCCCTGCGCGGCGAGCCGGAACTTCTGAAGTACCTCGGAATAGAGATGGAGCCCGATCGGCTCGGCATAACGGATCATGCCGTGCGCGCGCGCCCAGTGCAGATAGCCCTTGTTCCAGTTGCGCATGTACTGGTAGCTGCGCGGCAGTTCGTGGTGGAAGACGCAGCCGTTCTGCGCGTACATTTCCCACTGGCGCGGATTCGGCTCGCCCTTGAGAAACTGATCGCCGCTCTTGCCGCGCCAGCCGGCCAGAAAGCCGATCCCAGAGCCGGGCGAGGTCTCGTAGTTGACGATCAGATCCGGATAATCGCGATACTTGCGACTGCCATCGGCATTGGTGAAGGCCGGCAGCTTGAGCCTGGAGCCCAATTCGACCAGCACATCCTGAAACGGCTTGCACTCGCCCTTGGGCGGCAGCACCGGGATGCGCACCGCGTCCACCGGACCGTCGAACTCGGAGATCGGACGGTCGAGCATCGAGAGCGCGTCGTGACGCTCCAGATAGCTGGTATCGGGCAGCACCAGATCGGCGAAGGCCACCGTCTCGGAGGCGAAGGTATCGCAGACCACCAGAAAGGGGATCTTGTACTCGCCGTTCGGCTGCTTATCGACCAGCATCTTGCGCACTTCGCTGGTGTTCATCGACGAGTTCCAGGCCATGTTGGCCATGAACAGCAGCAGGGTGTCGATCGGGTAGGGATCGCCGCGCCAGGCATTGGTGATGACGTTGTGCATCAGGCCGTGAACGGAAAGCGGATACTCCCAGGAGAACGCCTTGTCGATGCGCACCGCCTCGCCGTCCGCGTCGACGAACAGATCTTCGGGCTTGGCGGGCCAACCGAGCGGCATGCCGTCGAGCGGGGTATTCGGCTGCACCGCCTCGGGGCCGTGCGGCGGCTTGGGACAGGGCGGGATGGGGCGCGGATAGGGCGCCTTGTGGCGGAACCCGCCGGGACGGTCGATGGTGCCGAGCACGGTCATCAAGATGCCAAGCGCGCGGATGGTCTGGAAACCGTTAGAGTGGGCGGCCATGCCGCGCATGGCATGGAAGGCGACCGGGTTGCCGGTCACCGAGTTATGTTCGTTGTCCCAGCAGTCGGTCCAGGTGATCGGCAGCTCGATCTTCTGATCGCGCGCGGTCACGCCCATTTCGTGGGCCAGGCGGCGGATAGTCTCGGCGGGGATGCCGGTGATCGGCGCCGCCCACTCGGCGGTATATTGCTCGACGCGCTCTTTCAGCAACTGGAAGGCGGGCTTGACCGGGGTGCCATCGTCAAGCGTATAGCTGCCCATTAAACGCGGCTCAACGCCCGGCGTGTGGGTGCTGATCGGAATGTTCAGTTCACGATCCCACCACAGTTTATTTTGCGGATCGAAACAGCCTTCTTCGATGTGCATCTCGGCGCGGTAAAACAGGCCGTGGTTGTCACGCGTCGGGTCGTCGATCACCAACTCTGCGGAGTTGGTGTACTGAACCAGAAACTCACGGTCATAAAGACCTTGTTTGATGATCTCGTTGACGATGGCCAGCAACAACGCCCCATCGGTACCCGGCTTGATCGGAACCCATTCGTCGGCGATGGCCGAATAACCGGTTCGGATGGGATTGACCGAGATGAAGCGCCCGCCCCGGCGCTTGAAGGCGGCGATGTCGATCTTGAGCGGGTTGGAATGATGATCCTCGGCGGTGCCGATCATCACGAACAGCTTGGCGCGCTCCAGATCCGGCCCGCCGAACTCCCAGAAGGAGCCGCCGATGGTGTAGATGAGCCCGGCGGCCATGTTGACCGAGCAGAAACCGCCGTGGGCGGCATAGTTCGGTGTACCGAACTGTTTGGCGAACATGCCGGTCAGCGCCTGCATCTGATCGCGGCCGGTGAAGAGCGCGAACTTTTTCGGATCCTCGGCGCGCAGCTTGGCCAATCGCTCGGTCAGCATCCCGAAGGCTTCGTCCCAGGAGATGACCTCGAACTCGCTGGCGCCCCGCTCGGCCCCGGCCTTGCGCCGCAGCGGCTGGGTGATCCGCCCCGGCGAATACTGTTTCATGATCCCCGAACTGCCCTTGGCGCAGATCACACCCTTATTGAGCGGATGATTCGGATTGCCGTCGATATAGCGAACCTCGCCGTCGCGCAGATGCACCCGGATGCCGCAGCGGCAGGCACACATGTAACAGGTGGTTTCCTTGACCTCGACTCGGCCAACCAGACTGTCCGAGTAAGCAACTGGGTCCTGCATGAGGGATACCTTCGGCGGGAACGAAACGAGACAAGGCCCGCATTCTAAGCGCCAGACAGTGGATGTTTCAAACCCACACAATATTAGGAATTAAGAAACCGAGGCGCCCGAGACAAAAAAAGGGGCCGCGAACGGCCCCTGACGAATGCTTGATGACGCTGAAGAACTAGGCTGCCGCGCGGTAATCAGTGGGCAACCAAGCGCTCAAACGCTCGCGTTCATTGTTGATGTCGACACTGAAGAAATGGTTGAGCACTTCAAGTGCCTCATCCAGATCCTCGCACGGCCATTCGTTGGTCACGGTCCGGCAGGTCCAGTCTTCGACATGAAAGCAGCAGTGGCCGCCCTTGGCCGCGCCGTCGGCATCAAAACGCAATTTGAAGCCGGTGTAGGTTTTTGGATCCCATTTATAGCGGATCGTGTTTTCGGCTTTGTCAAACATGGCTGACCTTCTCAGTGGAATCTTTTTTAGAGTAGCTGGTTATCCCGCCCGGGAAACCGGCTGAGCTGCCCACCGCACCCAATTTTGGAGCAACCGCACAACAGGGCGTTCCTTTTTGGTCACATGCCGCATCTCATAGCGTAAAGTTTAGTTTGAAATGCAACAAACAACAACTCTGCTCGTCAGAAAATTTCGTGATACACCTATCGAATTAACGCAGATTCCACAAAACCCGCAAGGGCGAGAGCCGCGAAAACTGTTACATTTATGCAACTTTTGCGGCGAAGAACCGATTGGAGGCGCGCATCACCGCGCTGAAACAGGCCGGGAGGACACTGGAACAATGGCGCATGTCGCCTGAACGCATCGGTTGAGGCAGCTCGACGCAAACGAATCCTAATAAAGCACGGGCGCCCCGCTCCACCCAAGCGCCAGCGGATCGTCCGGGTTCACATGCGCCATGAAGCGCAGCCTTCGATCATTATTGGTGACCCGGTAGACCAACCCCATCCAATTGCCGACCACGCCTTGGGCGGTGTCGTGCCAGGTGTTGTGCAGCCGCGCCACGATCCGGTCTTCCGGAAAGACGGGTAACTCGCGCCCCTGATCCAGCGCCTCCAGAATCTGCCCGCGATGCTCCTCCAGAATGGCGCGCGATTGCAGACTGAAATAATTCTCCGGGAAAGGCGGATAGTCGACCCTCGCGCCGGCGGCAAACCGCTTGACCTCGCGCTTATACTCCTTCAGCAGCGAGATCATGTCGTATTCGGGATGCCCCTGAAAGAAGATCTGCCGGAAGCCGTCCGCGCTGACGGCCAGGTGAACGCCCGCGTCGTCGCTCTCGGTGAGGACATGCAGCCCGGCGGCATCGAACTGCGCGCGGCTGATGTCATTGAAACGCGAATGCGGCACATCGAAGCGCGTATTGACATCGCTCACCAGCGGATGCGTCCGCTCCACCACCCGGTGCGCATACACCCCCCAGCACTTCGCCGGCAAGGGCTGGCGCGCCTGACGGTAGCGAAACTGCATCACGGCATGGGTCGCCAGGCAGGAACAAAGCGTCGAGCACACCTTGTCGTAGGCCCAGTCGACCACCTCGATCAGCGGCTCCCAGAAGGGTTCGTTGGACAGATCCGAGCCGGTGACATTGGCCCCGGTGATGATCAGCGCATCCAGCCCTTCCTCGCGAATCTTCTCGAAAGGCTCGTAATAGCGCTGAATATACGCCTGGGTTTCGGGGCCACGCGCCAGGGTATCCAGGGTGAAGGGATGCACGTAAAACTGCGCAATCGGGTTACTCTGCCCCACCAGGCGAAAGAACTGCCGTTCTGTCGCGGCCAGGGCCGCATCGGGCATCATGTTGAGCAACCCGACGTGCAACTCGCGGATATCCTGCTGAAGCGCCCGATCCGGGTCGAGAATCTGCTGGCCCTCCTCGCGCAGTCGGGCGAAGGTGGGCAGGTCGTTATGGGCAACGATTGGCATGGGAGGCTTAGGCTCCTAAGGGAATTTAAGATAAAGTCATGGGGGATGCGGAAACGGGAGGCAAACCGTAAAACCGGTGGCAAATCCGTGTTAGCCGTGACTCCTACTGCTTTGCTGCTCAAGTTCCAAGACCGGGGCATCCTCGTTGTCGTTGTCGTTGTCGTTGTCGTTGTCGTTGTCGTTGTCGTTGTCGTTGTCGTTGTCGTTGTCGTAATCGAATATTCGCCATGTCGAGACCGCGATCACGACAACGACAACGAATGGCCTCAGGATATCTGCGGATCTGCACTAACCGCCGCCTCCAGCGGCGAAGTGATCGTAACCTCCCCCATCGATTGCGAATAACCCGCCATCCGGCAATCGACACGTCAGACCCGCTTTCGCCCGCATCCGTCCCACCGTCCGGATCGGACAATCCAGCCCGGCGCCCAACTCCCGAACCTCCCGAGCATGCTCGGCTGGAAGACAGAAGCAGAGTTCGTAATCGTCCCCGGAGGACAGCGGTAGCGTCCAGTCGCCCGTTTGGGCCACGACCTCGGCCACCGACGGCGAGAGCGGCAAGCGCGCCAGATCCAGTTCCGCTCCCACCCCGGAGGCGGCCAGAATGTGCCCCAGATCCCCGGCCAGGCCGTCCGAGAGATCGATCATAGCGGTCGCCAGCCCGCGCAGCCGCAACCCTAGTTCGACCCTTGGAGTCGGATACTCGAGGCGCCAGCGCAACGCGGAGTCGACCGCCTCGCCCGCGAGCAAACCGCGCAGTGCCAGCCCCGCATCGCCCAGAGTACCGCTCACGCAGACGAGATCGCCCGGACGGGCGCCACTGCGCCGCACCGCCGCGCCGACCGGCACATGGCCATGCACCTGCACCGTCACGCTCAATGGACCGCGCGTGGTATCGCCGCCCACCAGCCGGATTCCATGCGTCTTCGAGAGCGCGGCGAAGCCGGCGGTAAAGGGGCGGATCCAGTCTTCATCCGCTGACGGCAGCGTCAGGGCAAGCGTCGACCACGCCGGCGCGGCGCCCATGGCGGCCAGATCGCTGAGTCCCACGGCCAGCGCTTTATGGCCGATGGCCTCGGGAGCGCAGTCGGGGAAGAAATGAATTCCGGCGGACAGCGTGTCGATACTGACGGCCAGGCACTGCCCTTCGGGAATCGCGAGCAGTGCGCAATCGTCGCCGACACCCAAGGCCACATCCGCCCGCCGTGGGCCGATGTCGGCAAAAAAGGCGCGGATCAGATCGAATTCAGACACGCTGCAAGGCTGGCGGATGCGCGGCGATTCCGGATCGGGTTCTATGCATCGGAGGACGGTTCCTCGCTGGCGGAGGGCGTGGTTTGCAGCGAACTCCGCTCCATCGCCACGGCATGGTGGCGGGCGATTTTGTCCAGCACACCGTTGACATACTTGTGCCCCTCATGGGCGCCAAGCAGCTTGGTCAACTCGATTGCCTCGTTGATGGCGACGCGATTCGGAATATTGTCCGAGAATAGAATCTCGAAGGCGCCCAGACGCAGAATCGCGAGTTCGACCGGATCCACCTGGGTGATCGGACGATCCAGGAAACGATCCAGTTGGGCGTCGATCTCCTTGACCCGCGCTGGCACGCCGGTGAGCAGTTGCTCCAGGAGTTCCAGATTGAACTTGAAACGCTGCTTGGGATCGGGCGGGGCGTCATCGTCGGCGCCGCTCAGGGACATCGCGACGGCATCGAGCCATTCGGGATCGTCGAGCAGGTGGCGTTTGATCGACATCGGATCCTCGCCGGTCAAACGCCATTGATAGAGCGCAAGCGCGGCATAGCGGCGTGCCTGGCTGCGGGGGCTTACCTTGTCGGTGTTCGTCATTCGGTCAGTTGATCTGTCTCAGTAGATCGGCCATTTCCAGGGCGGACATCGCCGCCTCGGCGCCCTTATTGCCGGCCTTGGTGCCGGAACGCTCGATCGCCTGTTCGATGCTGTCGACGGTCAGCACACCAAAGGCGACCGGCAGACCGTATTTCAGACTGACCTGGGCCATACCCTTGACGCATTCGCCGGCGACATACTCGAAATGCGGCGTGCCGCCACGGATCACCGCGCCCAGGGCGACGATGGCGTCGAATCCGCCCTTGGCGGCGATCCGCTCGATGGCCACCGGCATCTCGAAGGCGCCGGGTACCCGCACGACGGTTAGATTCTCATCGGCGACGCCATGACGCCGGAGCGTATCGATGGCGCCTTTTTCCAGGCTCTCCACCACGAAGCTGTTCCAGCGCGAGACCACCAGACAGAAGCGGGCGTTCTCGTCGGCGCGGAGCGCGCCTTCTATGACATTGATACTCATACATTGATTACCTAAACGAATAGGAACTTGAGCAGCGAAGCACTAGGCAGCCCTGCCGCCCGTGTACTCGACCACTTCCAGATCGAATCCGGAAATAGCGTGCATCGACTTTGGCGCGCTCATCACCCGCATCTTGCGCACCCCGAGATCCGAGAGAATCTGCGCGCCGATCCCATAAGTGCGCAGCTCGCGGCGATCCTGTTGACGGACGGGCACCGGATCGTCGCGGTCATGCAGTTTGAAGTCCTTGAGACGCGCCAGCAGGTCGGCGGAACTGTCGCGATTGCGCAGCACCACGATCACGCCTTCGCCCGCCGCCGCCACCTGACGCATCACATCCCGCAGCGGCCAGCCGCAGGCGTTGTGCGAGGTCTCGAACAGATCGCAGAGCGTATTCTGAAGATGCACCCGCACCAGCGTCGGGCGCTCCGGGCTGATGTCGCCCAGGGTCAGGGCCAGATGAATCTCGTTGTCGATACTGTCACGGTAGGCGACCAGACGAAAGGTCGCCTCGGCGGTCGGCAGTTCGCACTCGCATTCGCGCAGCACCGCCTTTTCGTGGCGAACGCGGTATTGAATCAGATCGGCGATGGTTCCGATCTTGATGCCGTGGGTGCGGGCGAAGATCTCCAGGTCCGGACGACGGGCCATGGTGCCGTCTTCGTTCAGGATCTCGACGATCGCCGCCGCCGGGCTGAACCCGGCCAGTCGCGCCAGATCGCAGCCGGCCTCGGTGTGTCCGGCGCGCACCAGCACCCCGCCCGGCTGGGCCATGAGCGGAAAGATATGGCCGGGCTGGACCAGATCCCGAGCGCTCGCCTCGGGCGCGACCGCGGCGCGGATGGTGACCGCGCGGTCGGCGGCTGAAATCCCGGTGGTGACGCCGCGCGCGGCCTCAATGGACACCGTGAAGGCGGTTGAATGCGCCGCCTGATTGTCGCTGACCATCAGCGGCAGACGCAGTTGCTCGCAGCGTTCCTTGGTCAGTGTCAGACAGATCAGACCGCGTCCGTACTTGGCCATGAAATTCACCGCCTCGGCGGTGACGCAGTCGGCGGCGAGCAGCAGATCGCCCTCGTTTTCGCGATCCTCGTCGTCCATGATCACGACCATGCGACCCTGGCGCAGATCCTCGATGATTTCCTCGGTGCTGTTGACGCGGCTACTGCTCATGGACTGGATGTCTTCGTGTGGGAAAGCCCGTTAGACTAACAAAAAAGGCTGAGTTCATGGATTGACAAAACCGTGCTCCGCGAGAAACTCAAGCGTCACTCCGGATGAGGTTGGCGTAGCGGCGCGCTCGCCCAACAGGAGTCGCTCCAGATAGCGGGCGATCAGATCAACCTCCAGGTTGACGCGGGCGCCCGTCCGATAACCGCCGATAATGGTCTCCCGGATGGTGTGCGGGACGATGTTCAACTCGAAGACCGCGCCATCGACCCGATTGACGGTCAAGCTGACGCCATCGACGCAGATGGATCCCTTCTGGGCGATATAGCGAGCCAGTTCGTCGGGGGCCTGGATGCGCAGCCGCCAGGAGCGGGCGTCCTCGTGACGTTCCAGCAGGACGCCGACTCCGTCGACATGACCGCTGACCAGATGTCCGCCGAGCGGCGTCGAGAGCGTCAGCGCCTTTTCCAGATTGACCCGGCCGCCGGGGCCAAGCGCACCCAGGGTGGTCAAGGAGAGCGATTCGCGCGAGACATCGGCGGAGAAGCCCCGGCCGGTCAGCTCCACGGCGGTCAGACAGACCCCGTTGACGGCGATACTGTCGCCGATCGCCACCTCGGCGAGCGGCAGCTTGCCGGTGTCGATCGTCAGCCGGACATCGCCGCCGCGTGGCTCAAGGCGCTGGATCTGGCCGATGGATTGAATGATTCCGGTAAACATGATGTTCGATGCTGGCTCCAGAAACTAGACGGTATCAATCGTGGCAATACACTTGCAATCGAATGCATGCAAACAGGATACGCACAATGCCGACGATGAGATTACGACTCGATGAAAAAACCAGCCAATCCCTTGAGGTGCTCGCCAAGGCAATGGACCGCTCGACATCGTACCTGGCAACGCGGGCCATCGATGACTTCGTCAAGCTCAACGCCTGGCAAGTCGAAGCGATCGAGCAGGGCGTCAGCGAAGCCGACGTCGGAAACTTCGTTGAGCACTCCGCTCTGAAGCAGCATTGGGAGTCCAGGCTTGCGAATTCGCTGGACTAAAAGCGCCGCGCGCGATTTGAGCGCCATCGAGGTTTTAATCCTCGCGCGACATGACCGGCCGCGCCCGAACCCGCAGATCAACCCCAACCCGCCGCACATCGACGATCTCCAGCGCAATCCGCTCGGCCATCGTCGTGACCCCCGGCAGATGAAATAACCCCATCCCGGCATCGCCCATAAGATGCGGTGCCTGATAGAGCACGATCTCGTCGATCAGCCCGGCGGCCAGCATGGCTCCGGCCAGGGTCGCGCCGGTTTCCAGCAGCAACTCGTTGATGTCCCGACGCGCCAGCTCGCCCATCAGCGCCGCCAGATCCACCCGCCCTTCGCGTTGCGGACAGCGATACACCAAGGCGCCGGCGGCCGCGAGCGCGTCCATCCGCGCGGGCGCGTCGTCCACGCCCACTACCAGCGTCTCGCCGGGCAGAGTCAGCATCCGCGCCTGCAGCGGCATGCGCCAATGACTGTCGACCACGATCCGCAGCGGTTGACGGAGCGGGACGCCCGGCTCCGGCTTCAGCTCCAGATTCAACTCCAGTTCCATCTCCATCCGATCCAGCGGATCCAGTTCCGGCACCTCGTCCGCCGACAGACGCACGTTCAGGCTCGGATCGTCCGCGAGCACCGTGCCGATCCCGGTCAGAATGGCCGAACTCGCGGCGCGCCAGAGCTGCACTTCGCGTCGCGATGCCGTCGAGCTGATCCATTGGCTCTCGCCGCTGGCCATGGCCGTGCGACCGTCCAGGCTCGCCGCCAGTTTGCAGCGGACAAAGGGCCGCCCCTGTTCCATGCGTTTGATGAAACCGGGATTCAACGCCCGCGCCAGATCCTCCAGCACGCCGGTTTTCACCTCGATGCCCGCCTCGCGCAGACTGGCGATCCCCTTGCCGGCGACCAGCGGATTCGGGTCCGCCATGGCGCAGACCACCCGCGTCACGCCCGCCGCGATGAGCGCGTCCGTGCAGGGCGGCGTGCGGCCATGATGACAGCAGGGCTCCAGGGTGACGTAGGCCGTCGCCCCGCGCGCGGCCTCGCCCGCCTGGGCCAGCGCGTTGCGCTCGGCGTGCGGCTCGCCGGCGCGACGATGCCAGCCCTCGCCGACCGGTAGACCGTCGCGCACCAGCACGCAGCCCACGCACGGATTGGGGTCGGCGCTATAGTGCCCCCGTTTGGCCAGATGGATCGCCTCCGCCATGACAACCTCATCGGAGACCCGCTGCGCGCCTGAGTCCGCCGTGCCGTTCATTCGGCGTTGGACTCCAATTCCTTGAGCAGATCCATCTGATGACGATTGGCCTCGGGCGAGGGTTGACGTTCGAGCCGTTCGATCTCCTCGCGGAAGGCGGCCACGTCCTCGAATTTCCGATAGACCGAGGCGAAGCGCACATAGGCGACCTGATCGAGCTGGCGCAGTTCGTCCATGACCAACTCGCCGATCCGCAACGAGGGCACCTCGCTCTCCCCACTCGACATCAAGCGCCGCTGGATGTGCGACATCGCCGTGTCGATCTGCTCGGTGCTCACGGGGCGCTTCTCCAGCGCCCGAATCATCCCCGAGCGGAGCTTGCGACCGTCGAAAGGCACCCGACTGCCATCGCGTTTGACGATGCGCGGCAGATTGAGTTCGGCGGATTCGTAGGTCGTGAAACGCTCCTTGCACACCACGCATTTGCGCCGTCGACGCACCTGATCGCCCTCGCCCGACAGGCGCGAGTCGACGACCTTGGTATCCTGGGCACCGCAGAAGGGACAACGCATGTGGTCGTGGTCAGTTAGGTCGTGGTGAGAGTGGTCGCGACACGCAGACAGCGAGCCTGCCGTCGCGGGGGACCACGGCAGCACCATGATCCAGGGAAGCGAAGATACAGGGATGCGCGAAACGAAGCAAAGCGCATCGCTCGCGAGCGCCGCGCGTCCGGGGCAACGTCTCGCCCAGGGAGCGCCCGCGGCGGTGTTTCACGGTAACATCCAGGCCATGGGAAAAAAGACCCTGGACCACCGCCCCCAATCAGCCACGGAAACGTCGCGCGACGTACTGGCGCGGCTCGAAGCGCACCACTGTCGGCGGCGACAACAACTGCCAACGGTCACCGTACTGGCCGGCCCGTCCGCGACCGCGTACCGCGCCTGGACCCAATGGAACGCACGGGCGCGGCGCAGCGGGGCCGTCTGGTCGTCCGATCGCGCCGACACCTGCCTGGATGTCTGGCTGGCGGCACTGCGCGCGGGCGGCGACGTCCTCCTGCGCGCCCCGACCCAGGACGGCATTTCAGGCGCGGACGAGGACATCCTGGCGCAATTGCCGCCCTGGCTGCGGGAGCGCCGCGCCGAGCGTGCCGCGCGGGTGTCCGACGTGGCCGTGGCGCTCGCCCGGCAACCGCCTGACGATGCCCCCTGGGGCGAGGCGCGAACGTTTGCCTGGCTACTGACGCGCCTGTCGGCGGAGACCCTGCCGGGCCTGCTGATCGTCGTGGCGCGCGAGACCCGGTCGGCGGCGCCCCTGGAGATGGCGGCGCGGATCGCCGAGCAGGCGCCGCGGTTGCCGCTGGCGGTCGCGATCGCGACCGATCGGTACGACCGTTATCTGGAGACCGCGCCAGAATCCCGCTACAAGGCGATCCTGCGCGAAGGCGTCGTCCGACTGGCCGCGCCCAGCCAGGAGCGGCTCCAGGACTGGTTCGTCCGGCAGGCGCTGGGCAGCGATCCCGATCCGCGTCCGCTGATCGCCGTTCTGGCGCGTCATGGCGCGGCCCCGACGGTGCTGCGCGAGGCCGTGTCTTTGCTGCGCTGTCTGCACGCGCGCGCCACCCCGGAGGACAGCGCGGCGGCGCGTAGTCAGGCCGAGCGGTTTCTCTTCCGCCTGCTCGAATCCATCCCCGAGCTGGCCGGCCGGTTCCGACTCAACGCCCAACTCGCTATCCCGTTCGGCAACCGCCCGCTGGAGGTCGACCTCCTGGCCGATCCGCCGGGTGTCGCGGTGGAGATTGACGGGTATCATCACTTTCAGGACGCCGCACGCTATCGGCGCGACCGCCGTAAGGATTTGGCGCTGCAACAACAGGGCTTGCTCGTGTTGCGCTTTCTCGCCGAGGATGTGGTCAGCGATCTGGAGTCGATTCTCGATACGCTGCGTCATGCGCTTCAACACCCAACGATCTTGCCTGCTCGGAGGCCCCCTGAATGAACGCCCCCGCCTTCACCCTGACGGAGTTGCTCCGCGCCCGCCTATTGGCCGCCGCGCCAGCGGGATTGACCGCCAGCGAAATGACGAAATCGCTGCAACCGCTGCGGCCCGACACCACCGGCGCGGCCTGGTCGCGCGCCTTGGCCGATGCGCTCGCGCCGCTGCAAGAGACCGGTCAGCTTGAACGGCAAGGCGCCTCCCGTTGGCGCCTGACGACGGCGGGTCGCGAGGCGGGGCTCGCCTGGCTGTCCGTGCGGCAAACCGCCAAGCCGCTGTCCTGGCCACAGGTGAGGAACATCGCTCTGCAAGCCCGCGCGTTGGGCCTGCCGCCGCCAAGGACCGATCAGGAACGCAAGCAACTTGCCAGCGCCGACGGCCTGCGCGCGGCGATTCTGGCCGTGCAGTATTCGCTGCCCGGCGGACCCTATCCGACGCTCGCGCAGGCCCGCAACGCGCTGCTCTGGTGGCTGCTGCTGGCCGCGCCCGAGAACCCGCGCCACCGGCGCGAGCGGTGGCCGGCCGTCAGCGGTCAGCGGTTTATGCACAACGCCCCCAAGATCCTGCTGAACGACTTACTCGGCACCGCGAGCGACCTGCCGGTGGACAACGCGCTCAAGCAACTCGTCGCCCAGTCCATCGGCGCGCGCCGCACGGACGTGAACGAACTGCGGCTCACGGTGCTGCGACGCGCGCTGGCGGACGCGGTCCCGGACGCGCCGGCAACGCTGGCGGCGCCGGACCAGGCCACGCCAGCGTCGGTCGACCTCGCCGCCTTTGCCGCGACGGTGATACAAACCGCGCGGACAACCGCCACGGGCCGTTTTGGCGAGGATAAGATCTTCATTTCTCATGTCTGGGAGCGCCTGCGCGAAGCAGGTCGGGACGCCGAACTCACCGAGACCCAGTTCAAGGAGCGGCTTGCCGAGGCGAATCGCCAGGGGCTGTTGCGTCTGAGCCGGGCCGATCTGGCCTATACGCTCGACCCGGACGACGTCGCCCGCTCCGAGCTTCGCTATCTCACCGCCACCTTCCACTTCATTCGGCTGGATTGAGACACCCGTCGCGCATGGAACCCGATCCACGCCTGCATGCCCTTTGCTCCGCGCGCGGCGAGGGGCTTTTTCACTCCGTCACCCATCAGCATCAGATCTGGTTGCCGGACCCTTTCGATGTGGAGACCATCCATCAGGAGGCGCGTGACGGCTATCGGCGCCTGCTGCATCGCGTGGCGCCGTCGCACGCGCCCGATGCGGGGCGCATCCTGCTGTTGCTCGGCGATTCCGGTGCCGGCAAGACACACCTGGTGCGCGCCCTGCGCAACACGACGCACGCCCAGGCCAGCGGCTATTTCAGCTACATGCAGATGACCTCGGCGGTCCCGAATTATGCCCGTTACGTGCTGCGTCAGACCATCGACTCGCTGGACAAGCCCTATTTCATGCCAATGGGCGCGACCACGGGCCTGCTGCGTCTGTCCAATGCACTGGTCGAGAACACGACGGCCGTCACGCCGGCCGCCCTGGAACTCCTGCGCAGCGGTCGGTTGTCCGCGCGGGATCGTCGCGATCTGATCGACCGGCTCGCCGACCGCGTGCTCAAGCTCACGCCTTTTCGCCAGGTCGACCTCGACCTGGTGCGCGCACTCTTGTTTCTGCAATCGAGCGACCCGGCCATCAATCACCGGGTGTTCCGATTTCTGCGCTGCGAGCCGCTGGCCCAGCAGGACCAGCAGCTTCTGGGGGGTTTGCTCGCGCCCCGCACCGAAGAGGACGACCCGCAGCGGATGCTCGTCGCCCTCGCGCAGTTGATCCAGGCCCTTGGCGCCGGCGCGCTGGTCATCTGTCTGGATCAGTTGGAGGACATCCTGCAGATGGAGGCGGCGGAGCAGAAATTTCGCAATGCCATCCGCACGGTCGTCACCCTGGCCGAGGTGCCGAATGTGATTGCGGTGATCGCCTGCCTGGCCGATTTTTATACGACGCTTCGCCAGCACATGTCGGAACCCCAGCGCGATCGTCTCGAAAAAGACCCCGCGCCGGTCAAATTGATCGCCGAACGCTCGGCGGATGAGGTCTCGCTCCTGATCGCCCGTCGCGTGAGCGCCTTTCTGGATGAACAGGAGATTCCTGGAGACGCGCGGGAACCGCTGTTTCCCTTTCCGCCAGACACGCCGTCGACGCTCGCCCGTCTGCCGACCCGTCACATCCTCGACTGGTGTCGGGAGCGGCGCGACCAGGGTTTTCAGGATCTGCCGGTGGCGGTGCATGACGCCGCCGCGCCGCCGGCCGCCGCCAGCGGGCGGCAACTGGAGCAAGCCTGGAACGATCATCTCACCGGCATTCACCCGGTCCCCGAAACGGAGGCGGCGCTGTTGCGTCTGCTGGCCGCGACCATCGCACAGGGCGCGCTGGAACTGACCAGCGGACATCGCTTCACGGTCCTTGACCAGGGCGACGCGCTGGCCGTCGAGATTGCCAATGCCGGCGGTGTCGTGAAGCAACGGCTCTTGGTCGCGCCCTGCCAGAAATCCGCCCTGGGCGGGGCGCTCGAAAAGCAGATCGCGGCACTCGCGCAACGCGCTGGCGGGCGCGTGCCGGTGGCGGTCCGCTCGACCGCGTTCCCAAGCAACCCCAGGACCAGGATCGCGGAACGGCTGGGGCAATTCGTGGCCGCTGGCGGACGACGGGTCGTGGTCGCCGATTCCGATTGGCGGGCCATGGCCGCCATGCCCTCCTTCCTGGCGCAACATGGCGCCGACCCCGCGTTCCCTGACTGGCTGCGCGCCGATTGTCCGCTGACGCGCCTGCCGGCACTGCGGGATCTGCTTGCGCTGCACACGCTCCAGCCGGGAGGAACCGAACCCGCGAGGCCAGCGGAACCCACGCCGCCCGCCCGTCTTTCTCCGCCCCCCGCGGGGAACGGGAGCGAGACCGGGCGGACGCCGCGGCAGGAGGTCGCGCCCCGGCTCGGCGAAACGCGCGATTTTCAGCCACGGACGCTCTCGCTGGTGACCGCCAGTCTGGTCCGGCACGCGGCCTTCCTCGGCGGTTCCGGCTCGGGCAAGACCACGCTGGCGCTCCATCTCATCGAACAATTGCTGCTGCAAGGCATCCCCGCGCTGCTGGTCGATCGCAAGGGCGATCTGTGCGGTTACGCGCGCCCGCGGTCCTGGCGGATGCCGGCCGCCGACGCCGCGCGGCAACCGGCGCGCGACGCCTTGCGTTCCCGGATCGAGGTGGCGCTCTACACGCCCGGCGCCAGCGCAGGTCGGGGGCGTCCGCTCGGGATCTCCATCGCCCCGCCTGGGCTTGGCGAACTCCCGAGCGGCGAGCGCCAGCAACTCGCGCAATTCTCGGCGAGCGCATTGGGCGGTCTGATGAATTACCGAACCAGCCGTAGCGATCAGCAACGCCTGGCCATTCTCGGCCAGGCGATCGGCCTGCTCGCCGAACTGGAACCCGGCACCCCGCTCGACCTGGAGCGCCTGATGGCCTTCGTTGCTACGGAAGACCCACTGCTCGTCAACGCCGTCGGACACCTGGACACCCGGAATTTCAAACGCTTGGCCGAGGATTTGCAGACCCTGAGCCTGCACAATGGCAAACTGTTCCAGCACGAGGACGAGCGGCTTGACATCGCGACCCTGCTCGGACGAGGGGCCGGGGTGCCAGACGGGCGGACCCGCCTGACGATCGTCAGCACGGCCTTTCTGGGCAGCAATGCCAATGTCCTGTTTTGGGTCGCGCAGTTGCTGCTGGAAATTGGCCGCTACGCCACCCGGCACCCGTCGGATGCGCTCCAGACGGTCATCCTGTTCGACGAGGCCGATCTCTATCTGCCGGCGCAGTCGAAACCGGCCACCAAGGAGCCGTTGGAAAATCTGCTCAGACGGGCGCGCTCGGCGGGGATCGGGCTGCTACTCGCCACGCAAAGCCCCGGCGACCTGGATTACCGGTCGCGCGATCAGATTTCCTCATGGTTCGTCGGCAAGATCAAAGAGGAGACGGCGCTCAGAAAGCTCAAACCGATGTTGAGCGAGGCGAAAACGGACGTGACAGCCAAGCTGCCGCATCAAGCGGTCGGCGAGTTCTACCTGATTCGCGACGGCGAGGTCGCCAGTCTGCGGGCGGAGCAGTCGCTCATCCGCGCCGCGCAGATCCCCGCCGAGGAGATCCTCGCGCTGGCGGCGCGGACATGAGCAAGTTTATTCACGCCTTTGCCGCCATTGCCCGATGCCTGATGCCTGATGCCTGATGCCTGATGCCTGATGCCTGATGCGTCAGGTCTGACGTAACGATGGCGTCGATTCCGCGGGTCGAGCGCTGTCCTCAACGCTCATACACCGGAAACCGCTTACACAGCTCCAGCACCTTCGCCTTCACGGTTGCGATGGTGCCCGGCTCGCCGCGCGCATCGATCAGATCGCACATCCAGCCGGCCAGCGCGCGCGCCTCGTCGGCGCCGAAACCGCGGGTGGTGATGGCCGGCGTGCCGACCCGAATCCCGCTGGTCACGAAGGGCGATTGCGGATCGTTGGGGACGGCATTCTTGTTGACCGTGATATTGGCCGCGCCCAGCCAGGCGTCCACATCCTTGCCGGTCAGGCCCTGATGGATGAAGCTCACCAGGAAGAGATGATCGTCGGTGCCGCCCGACACGACGTCATAACCGCGCGCGATGAAGACCTCGGCCATGATCCGCGCGTTGCGCACCACCTGTTCCTGATAAGTCTTGAATCCAGGCTCCAGCGCCTCCTTGAAGGCTACCGCCTTGGCGGCAATCACATGCATCAGCGGACCGCCCTGGATGCCGGGAAAGACCACCGAGTTGAGTTTTTTCTCGATCTCGGGGTTGGCCTTGGCCAGGATCAGACCGCCGCGCGGACCGCGCAGAGTTTTGTGCGTGGTGGTGGTGGTCACATCGGCGATCTGGACCGGGCTCGGGTAGACCCCGGCGGCCACGAGTCCGGCGACATGCGCCATGTCGACCAGCAGAAACGCGCCCACGCTGTCGGCGATGTCGCGGAAACGCTGCCAGTCGACGATGCGCGAATAGGCGGAGAAACCGGCGATGACCATGCGCGGCTTGTGCTCCTGGGCCAGACGCTCGACCTCGTCGTAGTCGATCTCGCCGGTTTCCGGGTTCAGACCGTACTGAACGGCGTGATAGAGCTTGCCGGAGAAGTTCGGCTTGGCCCCATGGGTTAGATGCCCGCCGTGGGCCAGACTCATGCCAAGCACGGTGTCGCCCGCGTTGCAGAGCGCCAGGAAGACCGCGGCATTGGCCTGCGAACCGGAATGCGGCTGAACATTGGCATAAGCGGCGCCGAACAACTGTTTGGCGCGATCGATGGCGAGCTGCTCGGCCACGTCGACATGCTCGCAGCCGCCGTAATAGCGCTTGCCTGGATAGCCCTCGGCGTATTTGTTGGTCAGGACACTGCCCTGCGCCTGCATCACGCGCGGGCTGGCGTAATTCTCGGAGGCGATGAGTTCGACATGCTCTTCCTGCCGACGCTCCTCGTCCTGGATGGCGGCCCAGAGTTCCGGATCGTAATCGCTGATCTGTAGGGTTTTCTCGAACATTTTCACGGCCCCGGTCATGCAAAGCGACGTATTTTAGCGATTTCGCGCGCCCACGTCGCCGATTAAACCGCGTCCTGCAGGGATCGCGAGGTTTGCGCACCCGTGGCGATTTCTGGATGAAGGAACGCCGTTCGCTTTAGAATAGCCGCCTGCATCGCTATTTCGCGGTAGACGCGCCTCGCTTGCGCCCATCCGCCCTCAATCCCCGGACCCGCCGCCATGACCGAGACCATCCACAACGTCGATCACGCCGAGATCAGCAAGTTCGAGGAACTCGCCTCGCGCTGGTGGGATCCGCACAGCGAATTCAAAACGCTGCACGACATCAACCCGCTGCGTCTGGACTATATCGAACGGGGCGCGGGCGGGCTGGCCGACAAGCGCATCCTGGATGTCGGCTGCGGCGGCGGCATTCTGTCCGAGAGCATGGCGCTGCGCGGCGCGCAAGTCACCGGCATCGACATGGGCGCCATGCCGCTGCGGGTGGCCGAGCTGCATACCCTGGAGAGCGGCGTCGAGGTCGATTACCGGCGCGTCACGGTCGAGACCCTGGCCGAGGAGCAGCCGGGGAGTTTCGATGTCGTGACCTGCATGGAGATGCTGGAGCATGTGCCGCATCCGGCCTCGGTGGTGGAGGCCTGCGCCCGACTGGTGCGACCGGGCGGCAAGGTGTTTTTCTCCACCCTCAACCGCAATCCGAAAGCCTTCCTGATGGCGGTCATCGGGGCGGAATATGTGATGGGTATGCTGCCGCGTGGCACCCATGACTATGCGCGCTTCATCCGTCCCTCGGAGCTGGACGCCTGGATCCGTCCCACCGAGCTGCGCACCGTCGATCTGATGGGCATGACCTATAACCCCTTGACGCGTACCTACCGCCTCGACCCGCGCAATCTGGACGTGAATTATCTCGTGACCTGCGTGCGCGAACCGCATGTCTGAGCTGCCTGCGCCGCGCGATGGCGCCGTGCTGTTCGACCTGGACGGCACCTTCGCCGACACCGCGCCCGACATGGCCGCCGCGCTGAACCGACTGCTCGACCGCCATGGCCGAGCGCCGTTGCCGTTCGCGCGGGTGCGGCCCTACGTCTCCCACGGCGGGCGGGGCATGCTGCGGATCGGTTTCGACCTGGGACCGAATGACCAGGATTACGAACCGCTACGCTTGGAATTCATGGAGATTTACGCGGCGGCGCTAGTCAAGGACACGGTGCTTTTTCCCGGCATCGTCGAACTGATCGACACCCTGGAGCGGCGTGGCATCTCCTGGGGCATCGTCACCAACAAACCCGGCTGGCTGACCGATCCGCTGATGGAACTACTCGGTCTGCGCGAGCGCGCCGGTTGTGTGGTCAGCGGCGACACGGCGGCGCGCCCCAAACCCTATCCCGACCCCTTGTTTCATGCCTGCGATCTGCTGCGAGTCGATCCGCGGCGCTGCTGGTATGTCGGCGACGCCGAGCGCGACATTCAGGCGGGCCTCGCCGCCGGCATGGGCACGCTGGTCGCACTGTTCGGGTATCTCGGCACCGACGACGCGCCTGATCGTTGGGGCGCGCATGGACTGATCGAGCATCCGCTCGACGTGCTCGATTGGCTGCCGGGAACCTAAACCGCGTCCAGTGCGGTATGCGATGTTTTTGGATTGGATTAACCTTGCCCGCATCGACGATAGTCGGAGCGGACGCGGTTTAACTGACTTTATCAAGAGAGGACCAATCATCCGATGGACTATATACCCGCCGACATGAAGCGGCTGCAAGAGCGCGTTATCCTCGTCACCGGCGCCCTTGAGGGCATTGGCCGCGCCGTGGCGTTCGCGTGCGCGGCCCAAGGCGCGACCGTCGTTCTGTCGTCCTTCAAGGAAGCAGATCTGGAGCCGGTGTACGACGCCATCGTCGCCCACGGCGATCCCGAGCCCGCGATCCTGCCGCTCGATCTGGAAAAGGCAACCGAGGCGGATTTCATCGCCGCAGCGAATCTTCTGGGCGAGACCTTCGTCCGTCTTGACGGGCTGGCCCACTGCGCCGCTTTCGCGCCCTATCTGAGCCGCATCGACGACTATGACTCCAACGAGTGGGAGCGCGTGATCCGGATCAACCTGACCGCGCCCTTTCTGTTGACCCAAGCCTGTCTGCCGCTGCTGCGCGCGTCGAAGGATGCCGCCATCGTGTTCACCTCGGATCGCGTCGGACGCACCGGCAAAGCCTACTGGGGTGCCTATGCCGCCGCCAAATTCGGGATTGAAGGACTGATGCAGGTGCTGGCGGCAGAAACCCGCGACAGCAGCCAGATCCGCGTCAACAGTCTCGACCCCGGCCTCGTGCGCACCGCGCTACGGGCAACCCTCTATCCGGGCGAGGATCCCGGCATCCATCCCGCGCCCGAGACCGTCGCGAACCGTTACATTCAGCTCTTAGGCTCAGAGAGCCGGGGCATCACCGGTCAGGCGTGTCACGCCCAGGACGCCAGACCGACGCGTTCGCCGGAACATTGACACCCGACAGGAAGCTGGCGCGTCGGATTTGTTCGATTGCCTTTCGCCCCTTTTGCCCCTTGGGGCAATTGCGCTTCTCCAACCAATCGCTACCATCCGACTCTTCACGCAACCGGACACGGTTGAGAAACGTATTTTCTTGGGAGACGGTGATGGTACAGAAACGTCCATTTGCACGACGGTTGCGGTGGGCAGGCTCATGAGAATGTCCGGCATGGTCGCCATTGTCGACGACGGCCCGCGTCTCGCGCGTGCGCTGGGGGCATGGCTGGATCTTCATGGCCTGCGGGCGACCCACTACCGTTCGGGCGAAAGTCTGTTGCGGGCAATCCGCCAGGATGACGGACGATTGACCCTGCATCTCGGGATCAACCGGTCCGCGATTTTTCCATTGACCGGCGCGATCTTCGATCTCGATCTCCCCGGCATGTCCGGCATCGCAATGGCACAGGCATTGCGCCACCTGTCGCCCAATCTGCCGGTCGTCCTCGTCACCAGTCGGGATAAAGAACCCTGGACTCAGGAGGATCAACCGTCAGTCGGCATCTGTCTGCGCAAGCCACTCGACCTGGATGCACTGGAGGAAGCGCTCTTTCCGTCCACGGGATGGATTCCGCTCAAACCGGAAGCGTCCTGTGTGCTCGTCGCAAGCGACCGCGATCCCCGCGTTGATCCGGAAGGTTTGACACAGGATTGATGCCCCCCCTCACCGCTGGATGACACAGTGAAGCCCAAAACAGGCCGAGCGGCGCCAAAATGAGAATTGCTGCCAATTTGGGGAAAAACCGAACTGGACATGGGGTCCGTTTTATTATCAGGATAGCAAAGGCATCAACGCGCCAACTGGCAACTGATAACTTTATTCATAAATGAGCCTCTACCCCCGACTCGATGACCTGCTGGAGCTGCGCCATCAGGCCCACACCCTGGGCCTGCCCTCGCATCATCTGGTGAACTCGACCTTTGCCGGGCTCTATGCCTCGGTGTTCCGTGGCGCTGGGGTCAACTTCGAGGAGGTGCGCGAGTACCGCGAGGGCGACGATATCCGCTATATGGACTGGAAGGTGACGGCGCGCACCAACGAGCCGCATCTGAAGATCTTTCGCGAAGAACGCGAGCGGTCGGTGGTGCTCTGTGTCGACAAAGGGCCGCACATGAGCTTCGGCACGCGCGGCACCTTCAAGTCGGTCCAGACGGCGCGGGCGGCGGCGCTGATCGGCTGGGCCGCCAGTCGTCTGAACGATCGCGTCGGCGGTCTGGTGTTCGGCGATCCGAAGACCGGTCTCCAGCATTTTCGGCCCTCGCGCGGTCGGCGGGCGCTCTGGCAGTTGCTGCGCACGCTGACCGAACCGGGCGCCGACCTGGACCCGTCCATCGACTGTTTGGGCGGCGCGTTGCGACGGGCCTGCTCGGGTCTGCCGACCGGATCGCTGGTGTTCGTGATCGCCGATCTGAACCGCGATACGCTAGGGCTGGAGCAGGTGCTCGGCGATCTCAGCCAACGCAACACCGTCGCACTGATTCCAGTGGACGATCCGGCCGATTGGGAGATTCCATCCATGGGCGTGACCACCTTCACCGGCACCGATGGCGCACTGATCGAGATCGATACCGACGATCCGCATGCAAAACGGCTCTACCGACAACGTTGGGAGGAGCGCCGCGAACGGCTTCAGGCGATGGCCCATCGTCTGCGTATCGTGCTGCTGCCGGTGCGCACGGATACGGAAATCCACCTCACCCTGATCCGCGATCTCGAACAGCGCGCGCGCTCGCGGGCGGTCTGAATTCGGACCGGCCATCCTGAAGCCGGTATTCGGTTTAAACCGCGTCCAGTGCGGTATGCGATGTTCTTGGATTGGATTAACCTTGGCCGCATCGACGATAGTCGGAGCAGACGCGGTTTAAGGTATTAAAAAATATATAATTTTAAACCGCGTCTCTAGTGAGGCTGGTGAAATCCCCAGAGCCAAACACAAACTGGAAATTACGAATATCGCGCTGGACGCGGTTCAACTGCGCTTTTCAGGGTCATGACCCATGCAACAGCTTCGGGATATCCACGACATCCAATCGGTCCCCTGGTGGCCGCTCGCGCCCGGCTGGTGGCTGCTGGCACTTGCTATCCTGCTGCTCGCCTTCGCCCTCTGGCGCTGGCGCGCCGTCCTCAGTCTGCGCATTCCGATCCCAGGGCTCACGCTCGGAAGCTGGCGCTGGGATGCCGCGGGCGCGCTGCGCGATCTGCGACGGCGCGCGCGCGCCGGGCAGTCGTCCAAGACGACCGCCAGCGAGCTGTCCGAATTGCTGCGCCGCATCGCCATGGCGCGGCTCGGACGCCCCGCCTGCGCTGGCTTGACCGGAAACGACTGGCTCGACTGGCTGGAGAGGAACGATCCCAGGGGCTTTCGGTGGCGCGAGCGCGGGCGGATTCTGCTGAACGCGCCCTATGCGCCAGCCGGCCAGGTCAGCGACGCTCATCTGCTGGATTTGATCGAGGCGGTCGAGGGCTGGGTGACGACCCGCGAGCCCACGACCATTCCCTTCCGCTGGTTCCGTGCGAGGGCGTCATCCGGTGTTTGAATTCCACTGGCCCTGGGCCGCACTCCTGCTTCCGCTGCCACTGCTCCTGCCGTTTCTGTGGCCCGAACCGGGGGGCCAGAGCGAGGAGACCCTGCAAGGTCAGCGTCAAACCCTGCTGCACCCGCATCTGGACGATCTGAAAGCGGCCTTCAGTCTCCGCAAGCCGCGCCTGCAACTCGGCGGCTGGCTCTATTGGGCGCTGCTGTTCCTGCTCTGGATCAGTCTGATCCTCGCCCTGATGCGCCCGCAGTGGCTGACGCCCTACACCGAGGTCAGCACGCCGGGCTATGACCTCATGATTGCCGTGGACGCCTCACATTCCATGGAGGCGCTCGATTTCACCGTCGAGGGCCGCCAGGTCAACCGCATGTCGGTGGTCAAGGGCGTGATGGGCCGCTTCATCGACACCCGCGCGGGCGATCGCGTCGGACTCGTCCTGTTCGGCAGTCAGGCGTTCGTCCTCGCGCCCCTGAGTCTCGACCGGCATGCCGTGCGTCTGCTGCTCGACGGCGTGATTCCCGGCATCGCCGGTCCGGCCACCGCGCTGGGCGACGCCATCGCGCTCGGTGTTAAGAAGCTGCGCGACCGCCCCGAGGGCTCCCGAGTGATGATCGTCATCGCCGACGGCGACAACAATGCCGGCGGTTTTGCCCCGAAGGAAGCGGCCCAGCTTGCCCGTCTCGCGGGGGTGCGGATCTATGTCATCGGGGTCGGCAGCCAGCAGACCAGCATCCCCATCCTGGAGGATGGCGCGGTGCGGTTTCGCGACGATCTCACCATGGACGAGGCCACGCTCCAGCAGATCGCCGACCTGACCGGCGGCGGCTATTTCCGCGCCACCAACACCCGCGCGCTGGAGGAGATTTCCGAGCGTATCGGTCAGTTGGAAAAGACCGAGGCCGAGGCACGCACCGCCTATCTGCCCCGGCCGCTCTATCGCTGGCCGCTGGGGGTGGCCCTGCTGGCCCTGCTGTGGCTGGGGCTCTTCCCGGAAGGACGCAAACGCTTCGTGCGCAGGCTCGCCAGTGACTAACCCCATCGTCGATCAAGTCTTCCACTTCGAGCAGCCGCTCTGGTTTCTGGGTCTGCTCGTCATCCTCCCGGTGGCGCTCTGGCTGATGCGCAGCGCCGCCCGCGCCGCGCGCGGTCCCATCCACCGGTACGCGGATCCGCATCTGCTCCCGCACCTCAGCGGGACCCGCGATCTCAGGACCACCGAGCGCTGGGGGCGTTTTCTGCGCTGGGCGCTGCTCTGGACGCTGCTGCTCACGGCGATGGCCGGCCCGCGCTGGGATTCGACCGATGTGCGACTCTTCCATCCCGGCAACAATCTGCTGGTTCTGCTGGACATTTCGCGCTCCATGCTGGCCCAGGACGTGAGCCCGAGCCGACTCGGACGCGCCCGCCAGGAGTTGCAGGATCTGATCGCCAGAGACCAACAGGTGCGACTCGGGCTGATCGTCTTCGCCTCGACGCCGCATGTGCTCTCGCCCATCACCGAGGACATCGGCAGCCTGCTCAATACCCTGCCCGCGCTGTCGGCGGATCTCGCCAGCCCTAACCTGCAAGGCAGCAGCCTGACGCGCACGCTGGACCGTGCCGAAAGCCTGCTCGCCGGTCTGCCCGAGGACAGCGCGCGGGCCATTCTGCTGATCTCGGACGGCGATTTCGACGAGCCCGGCCTGACGGAGCGGATCGCTCGACTGGCCGAACAGGGCATCCGGCTGCATGCGCTCGGGATGGGGACAACGGACGGCGCGAGCGTGCCGGCGCCGCTGGGCGGGTTCATCGTCGATCCCGCCGATCCCGGACGTCAGCCGGTACGCTCGCGTCTGAACGAAGCGCAGCTTGAAGCCCTGGCCCAGGTCGGCGGCGGGCTCTATCGTCGCGCCGATTATCGCGACGCGGACACCGACGCCATTCTGAAGGCCGCCGCCGTCAGCCGTCTGCCCCCGGAGGCCAGCGATACGCGCACCCGAATCTGGAACGAGCGGTATTGGCTGCCGGTGCTTGTGCTGGCCGGGCTGCTGCTGCCTCGGTTTCGTCGGCTGCCGCGTTGGCAAGGCGCGCGCCGCCAGACTCGCGGAGATTTCTCTTCATGAGCAAATACCAGAACGTAGGATGGGCAAAGCGCAGCGTGCCCATCTTTTTCCTCGGCGTGGTTAGGATGGGCATGCTGCGCTTTGCCCATCCTACGCTGGCCATTTTTTGCGGCCTGATCCTGCTTCCCGCCGCTCCGGTGAGCGCCGATTGGTTCAAGAACAAGGAGCAGGCGGCCTATGAGACCTATCGCGCCGGCGACTATGAAACCGCCGCCAAGTCCTTCGAGGATCCGTACCGTCAGGGCGTCGCGCTCTATCGGGCCGGGCAGTATCAGGAAGCCACGCAAGCCTTCGGCGAGGCCGCGAGCGGCAGTCAGGCCGAGTCCGCCCGCTACAATCAGGGGAACGCCCGCTTTCAGCTTGGCGATTACGCCAGCGCGGCTCAAGCCTATGAAGACGTCCTGAGCGCCAATCCCGCCCATGAGGATGCGGCCCAGAATCTGGCGCTGACCCGCGCCCGGCTGGCACGACTGGAGCAGGAACAATTCCGCGATCAGTCCGAACAGAAAAAGGACACGGAAAAGGAAAAGAAACAGGAAAAGAGCAAAGACAAGCAGGAAGCATCCAGCAAACAGCAGCCATCGGACGAGCAGCAAAAGTCCAGCGAACAACAGTCGGAGCAGCAGGAATCCAGCGAGCAGCAAGCGTCGGATCAACAGCAACAGTCCAGCGAACAGCAGCAATCCGGTCAACAACAGGAGAGCGAACAACAGGAGTCCGGCGAAGGCGACTCCCAGGAATCGTCTTCCGAAGGGTCCGAATCCAAGGATCAGGCCGGCGGCAAGGATTCGTCACAGACCGGCAAGGGCGACGATTCAAGCGAGCAGGATGAGCAGACGGGCAAGAGCCAATCGGAGAAAGCATCCGAAGGCACGGGTGCCGAGCAGGACAGCGCCCAGGGTACCAAGCAAGGCCAGGACGAGAACGCTGGTCAAGAGGCAAAAGATCGCCAAGAATCCGGTTCGGGCGGCAAAGCCGGCGAACAAACCGATTCGGGCAAAGGCGATGACGAGCCGTCGTCCGAGGATCAACAGGGGACGCGAACATCGCGCGACCGGAAACCATCCGAAGAGAGCGGATCGTCACAGGAGACGCGCGAGCAGGGTGAAGATGGCGAGAAATCACGCCCGGAGACCGAAAGTGGCAAATCCCGCGAGACGTCTTCCGAGCCGCCCGATCAGTCGACATCCGGCAACGAGGGCGAAGAGTCCGGCGAGCGTGAGTCGAAAGAACAAGACACGGACACCTTGGCCGGCGGCGGGGAACACACACGCGACCAACCGACCGGCGGCGATCGGGACGATGCCGACAAGGGGGCTGGCGACCGTCAGGATCGCGACCGCTCGGACGCGGGCACCGGTGGAGACCGACAGGAGAGCGACGCCAGGGATGCCGATCAAAACCGGAAGACCGAACCCCCACCCGAGCAAAGCGGTCGCGCGAACGGGCGCGGCCGGGCGGAGGTTCCGCCTCCCGACGCGGCGCTGAAGGACCGTCAGGCCGAGGCGGTCGAAGACTTCGACCAGCTCGGTCGTCAGCCCGGCGTGGACCGGGAGTCCGAGACCAAGGAAGGCCGGATACTTTCGCTGGACGGTCCGACCGCGATGGGCGGGGCGGGCATGGCCGTGATGGAACAGCGGCTGCAACAGGTCGAAGGCGATCCGACCCTGCTCATCCGCAATCAATTCCGGCTCGAAGAGATGCGCCAGATGCAGGATCTGACCGGCCCCTGGCGGGAGAATCGACCATGGTGATCTGGAAAACCGCCCGCTTGGCGACCGCCTTACTCTGGCTCTGCATCGGTGGCGTCGAGGCTCAACCCTATTATGGTCAGCCCCAAGCGCAATACGGCCAGCCTCCGCCGCAGGCGACCCAATGGGGATTCCGGCCCATTCCCCCCACGAATGCCCAAGGCGTTCCGCCGAGCGACCAGTTCGCGCCCAATCCGGGCCAGAGGCCCTACTCGATGCCCGGCTACCAACCCTCTTGGCCGCCAGGCTATCCGCAGGGTTTCATGCCAGCCGCGCAAACCGCGCCGCCGCGACTCGAATGGTCGCTCGACGAGAACCAACCCTATCTGCAACAGCCCGTCATTCTGCGGCTGGACCTGATCAGTCGCGGCAACCTCAGCACGGCAAACCTGGAGTTGCCCGCCAGCAACGATGTTCTGATCAAGCAAGTGGGCGAACCCACCACCAGTGCCCGCACCACGGGCGGGCAGCGAGAGATCGTCAACGCCTTCGTGCTCAGCGTCATCCCCTTGCGCTCGGGAAACCTGGATTTGCCGCCGCTCAAAATCACCGGCACCCAAGCCGGCGGCGGCATGGCACAGCGCTTCGAGTCCGTCACCGCGCGCCCCATCGCTCTGCGCGTGCGCCCTCCACTGAGTTCGGTGCAACCCTGGCTGCCGTTGAGGTCTTTGACCCTGAAATCCAGCATCGACCGCGAAGGGACGCTGGAGCCGGGCCAGCCCGTCACCCTGATGCTGGAAATCGCCGCGATTGGCGCCACCGAGGCCCAGCTACCAAGCCTCGAAGGACAATTGACCGGGCCGGATTTTCGCCTCTACCGCGAGCAAACGCTGACGGAGAGCGGCCTGTCGCCGGAGGGGCGCGACTTGTTCGCCAGGCGCACCGAGTATTACACCCTGGTGCCCCAAACCGGCGGCCGGCTCACCCTGCCCGAGATGAGTATCCCCTGGTGGAATGTCGATCGGGAGGTACGCGAAGTCGCCCGTCTGCCCATCAAAACGCTGAACGTGCGCGGCGGCGGACCGCTGGGGCTCTCGGCGTCCGCGCTGTCCGGACCGGGACTGGGCGTCTTCTGGCTACCCCTGGCCGGACTGCTGCTCCTGCTGACCGGCTATTGGGGCGGCGTCTATTATCGCGAACATCGAGGGCAACCCGGGCTCGCGTTGAAGATCGCCCTGGGCCGCCGATTGCGCACCGCCCTGTCGAGCGCCTTGAGACAATTTCGACGCGCGCTGACCCGACTGAATCCCCAACCCATCCTAGCCAGGGCGCGTGTGAGCTGGTCGCGCCGGCTTCCGGCGAGCCGTCATTTCCGTACTTGTCTGCACCGCGCGAATCGGGCCACGAGCCCTGGCGAATGGCGCGAACGCTTCGAGCGGGAGGCGCGGGCGCGACTCTGTGACCAGGGCGATCTCACGCCATCCGCCTTGACGCAAGGCATCCTCGCGCTACGCCCCGGTGCGGATCGCGAGACCCTCGCGCGCCTGATCGCGGAGTTGGACGCCGCGCTCTATGGCCGACGGACGCTCGACTTCCCCCGCTGGAAGCGCGAGTTCATGCATCAGATCGGACGCGGGATTGGATTTCGGAAACGACCGCGAGAAAGCAGCAAGGTCCGCTGGGTGGGCCTACCGGAGTTGAATCCGAGCTGAACATGATGAACGCACCAGCCCGCCCGCTCCGCGCGCGCATCCATCTCGATGCGCTGATCCATAACTATCGTCATGCCAAGCGTTTGGCGCCAGCCGCGCGCGCGCTCGCCGTGGTCAAGGCCAACGGCTACGGTCATGGGGCGGTTGCCGTGGCACGCGCGCTGGCGGACGAGGCCGACGGTTTCGCGGTGGCCTGTGTCGACGAGGCGATGGAGTTGCGCGAATCGGGCATTCGCCATCCGATCCTGTTACTGGAGGGCGTCTTCGCGCCGCACGAAATCGCGCTGGTCGACCGCGCCGGACTGACCACAGTGATCCATAACCGCGAACAACTGGATTGGATTCTGGCCGCGCGTCCGGCGCGCCGCCTGGATTGCTGGATCAAGCTGGACTCGGGCATGCACCGGGTCGGACTGGCGCCGGACGATTTCGCGGCCGCCCATGCCGCGCTGACCGCCGCGCCCCAGATCGGCGAGCTGGTCGCGATGAGCCATTTCGCGCGGGCCGACGAGCCGGAGCATCCCTATACCGAGCGACAGATCGCGATCTTCGGTCAGGCGCTTGGCGGGCTCCGGATCCCCCGCAGTCTCGCCAACTCGGCCGCCATCCTGGCCTGGCCCCAATCGCATGGCGAATGGACGCGACCCGGCATCATGATCTATGGCGTCTCGCCGCTGCCGGGCGCGCATCCACAAGCAACGGCGCTACGCCCCACGATGACGCTGGAGTCCGCGCTGATCTCGATCCGGGATCTGGCGCCGGGCGAACCGGTTGGCTATGGCGGGCGTTTCGTCTGCGAGCGGCCGACCCGCGTTGGCGTAGCCGCCGTCGGCTATGCGGACGGCTACCCGCGGCATGCGCGCGACGGCACCCCAGTCGCCGTCAATGGACAACGTACCCGGATTATCGGCCGCGTCTCGATGGATATGATCACGCTCGACCTGACCGGGATAGCGGATGCCCACATCGGCGCTCCGGTGGAACTCTGGGGCGCGACCATCCCGGCCAATGAGGTCGCCCAGGCCAGCGACACCATCGCCTATCAGCTCTTTACCGGAATCGGGCGTCGGGTGCCTTTAATTCATGAGGGCGTTTGACCGCCACGACAAAACCCGCCCTTCAGGGCGGGGATCTTCAAGCGGGCCGGTTCTGATTCAATGAAAGTGATGAACATACCGCAGGTTCATCCGCGATCCCTCCGGACGATTCTCCGCGCCGGTCTCCCAATAGGCATTGAGAAACACATGGTCGTGTTGCGAGAAGTGGTAGACGAGTCCAGGGCCAATCCCGAACACCTGCTCCTTGCTATCGGCAACGTCATGACCGTCGAGTTTGCTGTCGGTGAACTGCTTGAGATAGTAGCCGTTGATTCCAACCCGCAGCCGATTCGGCAGCACCTCGTATTCGCTCGCGAAGTTGAGATGGACGGCCTGTCCAGCCTGCGCATCGTCGGCGCCCAGCGGTCGGTAGGGATCCTCGTTCTCGGCATTCCACAGATAATGCAGACGCCAGGAGAGCGTCCATTTCGGCATCAGGAAGGCGGTCGCGGCCCAGTAGGGATTGAACGAAAAAAAGTTGCTGCCCGGATTCAGCGCATGGTCCTCGTCATAAGCGCCGGTCGGCAGGAGCATCTGCAACTCGACCCGCTGCACGAACCTCGGTCCGTTTGGCCCCATGATGGGATCCCACTGGAGAAAAGGACCGATCAGCAGATCGCCGAGATTGGCGCTGTTGGCGGAGAGCGCAAAATTGTCTTCGGGCTCCAGATCGAAGGCGGCATAGGGCAGCATCAGGTTCATCCCCCATTTGCCGCCGAACGCCAGCGCCTGATCGGACTGGAACGTCAGTTGAGTGATGCCGATGTTGACATCCACCTCGGCCTTTTCCAGACCACGCAGGGTCGGCAGACGCAGATCGTCGCCGTCGGAGTCCTTGAGTCGGCCGCTCCGGTAGAACTGAACATATTGCTGGACATACCAGCCTGGACCCGCAGGCGGTGCGCCGTCCAGAAAGCTAGTGAAACCAATGTTGACGGCCGGTAGATCATACGCGGACACCAGCGGCGCCACGACCAGTCCACATGTCACCGCCAACGCCTTCAAGCCGGAATATTGCATCGTCGCGCCCTACTCTTCTCTGGAGATGAAAACGGGCGGAACATTACCATAAGGTTAATCCGGAAACCCAAGCCGGGAAGACTGTCGCTTGATCAGGGTCAGGGTATCCACCGAACCGGCATATTTCCTAGCGCCAGTCGCCCGCATCCACTGCCACGTTCTCGCCGGGGATAATCACGCCGGTTGAATTCAAGCCAGTTTCATGCCAGCAATCGCAAGGTAACAGGGTGGGAGCGAGGAACCTGCCAGCATGATAGAATTGACTGTTTTTGAGATTAAGCATAACGCGATCCATGCTTTAGGATCGCGCAGTTAGATCACAGCCGGTTTATCACGCCCATGCCAGATTTCGCCAGAGAAGTCATACCCATCAATCTTGAGGACGAGATGCGCAAGTCCTACCTCGATTACGCCATGAGCGTGATCGTGGGGCGGGCCCTGCCGGATGTCCGCGACGGTCTCAAGCCCGTGCATCGACGGGTTCTGTTCTCCATGAGCGAGCAGGGCAACGTCTGGAACCGCGCCTATCGCAAGTCCGCCCGCGTGGTCGGCGATGTCATGGGTAAGTATCACCCGCATGGCGACTCGGCCATCTACGACACCATGGTCCGCATGGCCCAACGTTTCTCGCTGCGCTATCTCTTGGTCGATGGCCAAGGTAACTTCGGGTGTTTTACCGGCGATACCGCCATCAAACTTGCCGACGGCACCGAAAAAACCTTCGCGGAACTGGCAAAGCTGCCACCGGACGAGATTTTCCATGTCTATGCGGTCGACAAGACCGGCAAGATCGTCATCGCCGAGGGTCGTTATTCGCGCGTGACCCGTCCCGAGACCGCGCTCATGGAGCTGACGCTCGATCATGGTGTCGCCATCCGCTGCACACCCGACCATCGGTTCATGCTGCGTGACGGAACCTATAAGGCAGCCCAGGTGCTGACGCCCGACGACAGCCTGATGCCGGGGGTTTTCGACACGGCGCCAGTCAAGCAGGGCATGAATGACTACCGCGTCGTCGCGATGCGCATGCTCGATGACACGGCGGACACCTACGACATCACGGTCGACGAGCACCACAATTTCCTGTTAGCCGCTGGCGTGTTCGTCCATAACTCCGTCGATGGCGATCCGCCGGCGGCTATGCGTTACACGGAAGTGCGCATGATGCGCCTCGCCGATGCTTTGCTGGACGATCTGGACAAGGAAACCGTCGATTTCATTCCAAACTACGACAACACCGAGCACGAACCGACGGTGTTGCCCGCGCGCTTTCCGAATCTGCTGGTCAACGGATCGTCCGGGATCGCGGTCGGCATGGCGACCAATATCCCGCCGCATAACCTGCGCGAGGTCATCGATGCCTGCCTGGCGATCATCGAGAACCCGCTGATCGCCATCGAGGAACTCATGGAGATCGTGCCGGGGCCGGATTTCCCGACGGCGGCGCTCATCAATGGGGTACGCGGTATCCGCGAAGCCTATCGCACCGGGCGCGGGCGCTGCGTGATGCGCGCGCGCACCATCACCGAGGTGCAGAAGCGCAGCGGACGCGAGGCGATCGTCGTCACCGAGATTCCCTATCAGGTCAACAAGGCACGCCTGCTGGAGCGCATCGCCGAGTTGGTCAAGGAAAAGAAGATCGACGGTATCGCGCAGGACGGCATGCGCGACGAGTCCGATAAGGACGGCATGCGGATCGTCATCGAGCTGAAACGCGACGCACACGCCGAGGTGTTGCTGAACAATCTGTATCAGCACACCCAGATGCAGCAGGTGTTCGGCATCAACATGGTCGCGCTGGTGGACGGCCAGCCGCTGACGCTCAATCTCAAGCAGATCCTCGAATATTTCCTGCGCCATCGCCGCGATGTGGTGACGCGCCGTACCCTGTTCGAACTGCGCAAGGCGCGCAATCGGGCACATGTCCTGGAAGGCTATGCGATCGCGTTGGCGAACATCGACGAGGTGATCGCCACCATCAAGGCGTCGGCGAGTCCGAGCGATGCGCGCGAGCGCCTGATGACGCGGGCTTGGGCGCCCGGCGCCGTCAGCGGCATGCTGGCGCGCGCGGGGGCCGACCAAACCCGTCCGGAGGATCTCGAACGCGAATTCGGTCTGACCGACTCGGGCTATCGGTTGAGCGAGCGTCAGGCCAAGGCGATCCTGGATCTGCAATTGCATCGGCTCACCGGCCTGGAGCAGGAGAAGATCCTCAAGGAATTCGAGGAGATTCTGGACCAGATCGCCGCGCTGCTGCTGATCCTGTCGGATCCGGATCGTCTGATGGAGGTGATTCGCGAGGAACTCGTCGCCATCCGCGACCAGTTCGGCGACGCCCGGCGCACCGAGATTCAGGTCGATCATACGGATCTGACCCTGGAGGACTTGATCAATCCCGAGGATGTGGTGGTGACGCTCTCGCATCAGGGCTATGTCAAGGCCCAACCGATCAGCGATTATCAGGCCCAGCGGCGCGGCGGCAAGGGCAAGAGCGCGACCTCGTTCCGGGAAGAGGATTTCATCGATCGCATCTTCGTCGCCAACTCGCTCGATACCGTGCTCTGTTTCTCCAGCCGCGGCCGGGTCTATTGGCTCAAGGTCTACGAACTGCCCCATTCCGGGCGGGGCGCGCGCGGGCGGCCCATGGTCAACCTGCTGCCGCTGGAGCCGGGCGAGCGCATCAATGCGCTGCTGCCGATCCGCGAGTATGAGGAAGGGTTGTTCGTGTTCATGGCGACCAGCGCCGGGACGGTGAAAAAGACCCCGCTCACGGACTTCTCGCGACCGCTGTCGCGCGGCATCATCGCCATCGATCTGCGCGAGGACGAGGTGCTGGTCGGGGTTGTCATCACCGACGGCAAGCGGGATCTGATGCTCTTTACGTCCGACGGCAAGGCGGTGCGCTTTTCCGAGGGACATGTCCGGGTCATGGGACGCACCGCGCACGGCGTGCGCGGTGTCCGCCTGCAGGACGGTCAGCGCGTCATCTCGCTGCTGGTGCCGGAGCCCGGAACCGTACTCAGCGTGACCGAAAACGGTTATGGCAAACGCACCCGGGTCGAGGATTTCCCGACCAAGGGGCGCGGCACTCAGGGCGTGATTGGCATCAGCACCTCCGAGCGCAACGGCGCCCAGGTCGGCGCGGTGCTGGTGCGCCCCGGCGACGAGATCATGCTGATCACCGAGGGCGGCACCCTGATCCGAACCACCGTCGATCAGATCCCGGTCGTCGGTCGGAGCGCGCAGGGCGTTAAACTCATCAACCTGGGCGAGGGCGAGCGTCTGGTCTATGTCGAGCGAATCGTGGCCCTGGAGAGCGATGGGGAGAACGGCGAGACCGAAGATCCGCTTCAGAATCGCGCACCTGAAGACGATCCCATTGAAAACGGCGAACCGGATCCGGAAGACGACAGCGATTCGGAAACCGACGCGGAAGATTAGTGCTTCGCTGCTCAAGTTCCGAGACCGGGGCATCCTCGTTGTCGTTGTCGTTGTCGTTGTCGTTGTCGTTGTCGTTGTCGTTGTCGTTGTCGCGGTCTCGACATGGCGAATATTCGATTACGATTACGACAACGACAACGACCTGAGACGGCCTTGGGACTTTCGCACAGGTGCATTAGGCGGTTTGCGCCAAAGGATTTAACTCCTGACTGATCGAGGGGATGTAGGGGCGAATTTATTCGCCGCGTTGGGCGCGTAACATCCGCACCTTGGAACAGCCTGGCGGGGCGATGATCGTCCCACACGAAAACAATTGATGGCGCGCCCCAGGTCATTTCAGGTAAAAAATTTGACTGATTTTCCGTTCGTCCTGACTCCTGAGCGGAGCCGAAGGGTCGAAAATAGCAATGAACAACTGCAATCCGCATGAGGAAGGTCAATATGGCTCGCGTCTTTAATTTCAGCGCCGGTCCGGCGATGCTGCCTGAGTCGGTGCTCTGCCAGGCCCGGGATGAAATGCTCGACTGGCAGGGCAGCGGCATGTGCGTGGCCGAGATGAGCCACCGCGGCAAGGAATACATGTCCATCGCCGCCCAGGCCGAGTCGGACCTGCGCGATCTGCTGAAGATTCCGGCCAACTATAAGGTGCTGTTCCTGCAGGGCGGCGCCTCCAGCCAGTTCTCGGCGGTCCCGATGAACCTGCTGCGCGGCGGCGGCGCGGCCGACTATCTGAACACCGGCTCCTGGTCCAAGAAGGCCATCTCGGAGGCGCGGCGTTACTGCACCGTGAACGTCGCGGCAAACACCGAGGACAGCAAATTCACCCGCGCGCCGTCCCAGGACGAACTGAAGCTGAGCGATAGCGCGGCCTACGTTCACTACACTCCGAACGAAACCATCGAGGGCGTCGAGTTCCCCTACGTGCCCGAGACTGCCGGCATTCCGCTGGTGGCCGATATGTCATCGACCCTGCTGTCGCGCCCGATCGATGTCTCGCGCTTCGGATTGATCTACGCGGGCGCGCAGAAGAACATCGGCCCGGCTGGATTGACCATCGTCATCGTCCGCGAGGATCTGCTCGGTCAACCGATCACGGGCACGCCGACCATGTTCGACTACAAGATCCACGCCGACAACGATTCGATGTACAACACCCCGGCCACCTATGCCTGGTATCTGGCCGGATTGGTGTTCAAATGGTTGAAAGATCTGGGCGGTCTCGAGGCGATGGCCGTGATCAACGCGCGCAAGGCTAAGCTGCTCTATGACACCATCGATGCGTCCGGTTTCTACGCCAACCCGGTCCAGCCGGATGCGCGTTCCTGGATGAACGTACCCTTCACGCTGGCCAATCCCGAGCTGGACGAAACCTTCCTCAAGGAGGCCAAGGCGGCAAATCTGACCACGCTCAAGGGGCATCGGTCAGTCGGCGGCATGCGCGCGAGCATCTACAATGCCATGCCCGAGGCGGGCGTCGAGGCGCTGGTGGCCTTCATGCGGGAGTTCGAGCGCAGACAAGGTTAAACGCAAGTTGTCAGGTGGCAGTTGTCAGTTGGCAACGACCTCTTCACTGACAACTGATCACTGACACCTGACACCTGACAACTAAAAACTGACACCTTTGATCTTATGTTCAAAATCCAAACGCTGAATAATATCTCCGTCGCCGGACTGGAGCGCCTGCCGCGCGACCGCTACGAGGTCGCCTCCGAGATCGCCCATCCGGACGCCATCCTGGTGCGCTCCGCCAAGATGCACGACATGGAGATCCCCGCCACGGTCAAGGCCATCGGACGCGCCGGCGCCGGCACCAACAATGTGCCGGTCCCGGCCATGACGGCACGCGGCGTGGCGGTTTTCAACGCCCCCGGCGCCAACGCCAACGCCGTCAAGGAACTGGTGATCGCGGGCATGCTGATCGCCGCCCGCAACATCGCGCAAGCGTGGCAGTTCGCGCGCGGGCTCGACGGCGACGACACCGCCATCAATCAGGCGGTCGAATCCGGCAAAAAACAATTCGGCGGCTTCGAGCTTCCCGGTCGCACTCTCGGCGTGGTCGGACTCGGCGCCATCGGCGTCAAGGTGGCCAACGCCGCGCGCGCCCTGGGGATGAAGGTCGTCGGCTACGATCCGACCATCACCGTCCACCGCGCCTGGCAGCTCGCCAGCGATGTCCAGCCGGCCCTGAGCATCGACGATCTGCTCTCGCGCTCGGACTTCGTGACCTTCCATGTGCCGCTCACCGACGAGACCCGGCACATGATCAACGCCGAGCGCATCCGCACCCTGCCCAAGGGCGCCGTGCTGCTGAACTTCTCCCGCGAGGGCATTCTCGACGATGCCGCCGTGGTTGCCGCGTTGGATCAAGGCCATCTCTACGCCTATTGCTGCGATTTTCCGAGTAACCTGCTGAAAAACCATCCGCGCGTCGTGACCCTGCCGCATCTGGGCGCCTCCACCCGCGAGGCCGAGGACAATTGCGCCATCATGGTCGCCGATCAGATCCGCGAGTACCTGGAAAACGGCAACGTCACCAATGCGGTCAACTTCCCGGAGATCTGTCTGCCGCTCAATGGCGGTCCGCGGCTGGCCATCGTCAACAGCAATGTACCGAACATGGTCGGTCAGATTTCCACCGATCTCGCCACTGCCGGGCTCAATATCCTCGACATGCTCAACCGCTCGCGCGGCGACGTGGCGGTGACGCTCATCGATATCGACAAGCCTTGTCCCGATGACACGCTGGCCCAGCTTCAATCCATCGCGGGCGTGCTCTCGGTCCGCCGGCTCGGCGGCTGAACGGAGTTCCCGCGTCATGGCGACAGTCAGCAGCGACGGGCTCGATCAGGTACGCAGCCGGATCGATGCCATCGATCAGGAGTTATTGCGGCTGATCAGCGAACGCGCCCGCTGCGCCCAGCGGGTCGCGCATCTCAAAACCGAATCCAATGGCGACCAGGTCCAGTTCTATCGACCGGAGCGCGAGGTCGCGGTACTGCGCCGCATCAAGGACGCCAATCCGGGGCCGCTGGACAGCGAGGAGGTCGCCCGCCTGTTCCGCGAGATCATGTCCGCCTGCCTGGCGCTGGAGCGCCCGCTCAACACGGCCTTTCTGGGGCCGGCAGGCACCTTTACCCAAGCAGCGGCGATCAAGCACTTTGGCCATTCGGTCGTGACCCGCGCCATGGCGACCATCGACGAGATCTTTCGCGAGGTCGAATCCGGGGCCTGCGATTTCGGCGTGGTACCGGTGGAGAACTCGACCGAGGGCGTGGTCAGTCATACCCTGGATCTCTTCATGAGTTCGCCGCTGCGAATCACCGGCGAGGTGACGCTGCGGATTCATCATCATCTGATGAGTCATGAGTCCGATCCGAGCGCGATTCGCGTGCTTTACTCCCATCAGCAATCGCTGGCCCAGTGCCGCGGCTGGCTCGACCGCCACCTGCCCCACGCCGAGCGAATTGCCGTCGGAAGCAACGCCGACGCCGCGCGCACGGCGGCGACCGAGCCGGGGTCGGCGGCGGTTGCCGGTTTGCAGGCGGCCGAAATCTACGGCCTGACGGTGCTCGCCGAACGGATCGAGGACGACCCCGGCAACACCACCCGCTTTCTGGTTATCGGCAAAACGGATTCGCCGCCGAGCGGTCAGGACAAGACCAGTCTGCTGCTCTCCTGCCGCAATCAGGCGGGCGGTCTGCATGCCTTGCTGATGCCACTGGCAGCCCACGGGATCAGCATGACCCGGATCGAATCGCGCCCCTCGCGCCGGGGCATCTGGGATTATGTCTTTTTTATCGATATCCTCGGTCATCGCCAGGATCTGGCGGTCACCGCCGCCCTGGAGCATCTGGAGAAGGACGCGGCGCTGTTCAAGATCCTTGGATCCTATCCGGTGGCCGTGTTGTAATCCCGAGCCTTCACGGTGCCTTGCCGCTGACATTCGATGGGGGCTCTCTACATGAGATGGTCGCAGGTTCTCGCGGATCCGGTTCTGCATGTTCGATCAGCACCGCCAAAGGCGTCAAGGTGACGGATGTCGCGTGGGGGTCGCAGGATTTCTTCGCAAGGAATGGACTGGAAACGCCTTACCGGGAAGCCCCGGAGCTGTGTGTCGAGATCGTTTCTCCGTCCGACTCGACGCTGGAAATCGAGGAAAAGATCAATTTATATCTGTCCAAAGGGGCGCGGGAGGTTTGGGTTTGCGATGAGGATGGTCGTCTGCGGTTTTTCACTTGCCGCGACTCAATCGATCATTCCCGATTATTCCCCAACGTACCAGACGACATTCCATTTCAATAACCCTTTCGATGCCTTATGAGCCAAGCTGACAACCCCTTTCTGGCCTTTGCGGCCCCCTGGATCGCCGGACTCACGCCCTATGTGCCGGGCAAGCCGATCTCGGAACTGGAACGCGAACTCGGGATCCGCGACTCGGTGAAACTGGCCTCGAACGAAAACCCGCTTGGACCCGGACCCAAGGCGCGGGCCGCCATCGCGGCGATGCTGGACGAAATCGGCCGCTATCCCGATGGCGGCGGTTTCGATCTGCGCCGCGCGCTGGCCGACTTCCACAACGTCTCGCCGGCGTCCATCACGCTCGGCAACGGCTCCAACGACGTGCTGGATCTGGTGGCGCGCACCTTTCTGCAACCCGGCGTCGAGTCGCTCTTTTCCGAATTTGCCTTCGCTGTTTATCCGATCGCGACCCAGGCCGTCGGTGCCACCGCGCGGGTTGCCAAGGCACGCGATTATGGTCATGACCTTAACGCCATGGCCTCGCTGGTCACCGACCAGACCCGCGTCGTCTGGATCGCCAACCCCAACAATCCGACCGGAACCTGGCTGTCCGCACAGGCGCTCAAATCCTTTCTCGGCGCGCTGCCGAAAACCTGTGTGGTGGTGATCGACGAAGCCTACACCGAATATGTGTCCGAGCCGGATTTCCCGGACACCACCCATTGGATCGAAAGCTGTCCGAACCTGATCGTCACCCGTACCTTCGCTAAAGCACACGGTCTGGCCGCGCTGCGGGTCGGTTATGGCATCAGCGATCCGCGCGTGGCGGATTTGCTGAATCGGGTCCGTCAGCCCTTCAACGTCAACGCCATGGCCCAAACCGCCGCCGCCGCCGCCATCACCGACCGCGAGCATGTGCGCGCCTCGGTGGAACTGAACCGCGCCGGCATGCGACAGTTGATCGAGGCGTTCGTCCGGCTGGGGCTCGACTACATCCCCTCGGTCGGCAACTTCGTCACCCTCAACCTCGGACGCCCGGCCGGCCCGGTCAACGACGCCCTGCTGCATCGCGGCATCATCGTACGTCCCGTCGGCAACTACGGTCTGCCGAACCATCTGCGCATCAGCGTGGGGCTAGAGCGGGAAAACGCGCGCTTCATCGATGCCCTGGAAGACGTGCTCGCGGTATGATCGAGCGGCTCGCGATCATCGGGGTCGGGCTGATCGGCGGCTCGCTGGCCCGTGCCCTACGCGCCGCCGGCGCGGTGCGCGAGGTCGTCGGCTGCGGCCGCGCCCTGCCGAATCTGGAGAAGGCGCGCGCGCTCGGCGTCATCGACCGTTTCACCCAGGATCCCGCCGAGGCCGTGCGGAATGCCGACCTGATCTTTGTCGCCGTGCCGCTCGGAGCCATGCGCGGCGTCTTCGACGCGATTCGCGCGCATCTCCAGCCGGAGACCGTGATCACCGATGGGGGCAGCGTCAAAGGCAGCGTGGTTCTGGACGCCAGCGCGGCCTTCGGCGCACTGCCGCCACGTCTGGTACCGGGCCATCCCATCGCCGGGACCGAGCATAGCGGGGTCGAGGCATCCTTCGCCGAGTTGTATCGGAATCGTCGCGTCATTCTGACCCCCCTGCCCGACACGGATCACGATGCGCTCGCGCGCGTACAAACCATGTGGGAGACCTGCGGCGCCGAGGTGACGCTCATGTCGGTGGCGCACCATGACGAAGTGCTCGCCGCCACCAGCCATCTCCCCCACATGCTCGCTTTCGGGCTGGTCGACGCATTGGCGCGCATGCGCGAGAACGACGAGATTTTCCGCTATGCCGCCGGCGGCTTCCGCGACTTCACCCGCATCGCCTCCAGCAACCCGGTCATGTGGCGCGACATCTGCCTCGCAAACCGCGAGGCGTTAAGCGCCATGCTCGCGCGCTTCGGCGTGGAGATGACGGACCTCGCCGAGAGCATCCGCCGCGCCGACGGCGATCATCTGCTGGAGATCTTCGCGCGCGCCAAGGCCGCGCGCGACCGCTCGATCGAGCAGTCCGGCTAAACTGCGTCCCTCTTCCTCAAAACCGGCGGTTGCAACCCGCCGGGAGCGCAAGAGTCCCTCCCTCGCTCCGGGTGTAGTCGATCATGTACCGATCAACTTCCCGCCTAGGGTCTCGGCCAGTTGATCCAGATACCTGGGGCGGCATCCGGCGACCGCCATCAGGGTCGAGTAGTCAACCACCGGCGGCACCCTGGGCCGCGCGCTCGGCGGTCTGGATCGCCTTTTGGCTGCTACGGTGACATCTCCATCGACGATGCTGGTCACCAAGATTGCAGCAAATGCCAGGCCCTGCCAGAATCCTGACTGAATTCATCAGACCCGAGGTCTCTCATGCAGATCGAAGCCGATGTTTCGCGAGAGGGTGTGCTGACGGCAAGAGTCCCGGATCGGTATCGCGGTCAACAGGTGCGCATCAGTCTTGAGGATGGAGAAAGCCAATCGTCATCGCCGTGGCGAGCCGTATCCGCCATGCTCGATGAAATCGATGCAGCGGATATTCCACGCCGCAGTCATTGGGAAATCCTGGAAGCCGTGAATGCCTTTCGCGAGTCGATTAGACGTTCAGCCGCGCTGATCGACCAACTTGGCCTTATCCCCAGTGTCCCCAGGAGTCCAGCATGGCTTCAGCTCAGATCGACATTCCGCAGGATATTCTAGACTCTGCCCGCTTGTCGCCGGATCAGCTCAAGCAGGAGCTTGCCATCAGTCTCTACACTCAGCGGCGACTGTCGATCGGTAAGGCACGCGAGCTTGCCGGGATGTCCCTGTGGCGGTTTCGGCAGTTGCTGGCGTCGCGGGAGCTACCCGCTCACTATGACGAGTCGGATTTGTTCGTTGATCTGGATAGTGTCTCTACCTGGGACCGCTCGGCGTCATGAGACGAGTGGTCAGCAACACCTCGCCACTGACCAATCTCGCCGCGAGCGGCCAACTCGATTTGCTGCATGCGCTGTTCGGCCGTGTCGACATTGCCCATGCAGTCTGGGATGAGTTAAACGCCAACGGCCGATCCTGGCCCGGTCGCGACGAGGTGGCGCAGGCGTCCTGGATCGTTCGCCAGGCACCCAGCAACCGTGCGCTGATTCGCTCCTTGCAGCGGGATCTCGACCGGGGCGAATCCGCGAGCATCGCACTCGCGGTTGAACTGGGCGTGGATCTCATCTTGCTGGACGAGCAGGACGAGCGACGACTTGCACAACAACAGGGATTGACGCCCATGGGCGTGGTCGGGGTTCTGATGCTGGCGAAGAACGCGGATTGTTGCCGGCAATCCGTCCGTGCCTCGATGCGCTGAGAACCGATGCCTGCTTCTGGCTGGATGATTCGGTGTATCGGCTCGCGCTTCAGAAGGGGGGTGAATCGTCTTGAATCGGACGAAATCTACAAATCGTAGTGCGCCCCCAATTCCCCCTCGCCGTCACGTTAGCTTAAGGGCGACGTTTCGAGTATCTCGATTAATTCCAATGATCTCCACCAAGACTTTCTGACCTTCTTGCAGAAGGTCTGATGGAGTCAGTAAGCCCTGATTTCCCATCCTGCTTTTGTGCAGGAGACCTACAATGCCTCCAAGGTCAACGAATACGCCGTAATCGACGACGGTTGTGACGATTCCTTCGATCACCTGGCCTTTCGTCAACTGATCGAATCGTTGCTCGGCCAGAAGACGACGCGAAAGAACCATGTCTTTGTTCGGGTTAGTCGGAACATCGAGAATCTTGAATTCAAATCCCTGGTCAGGGTTCGTCGAGGCGATTCGCAATCGGTTTGCCTCGCTCACTGGAAGAAATGCCGCGACCCCTCCTAGATCGACCTTAAAACCGCCTTTGACCTGATTCGTTAGGCAACCTAAGACACATGCATCCGCATGATAGGCACTCTCCATCAGACCTCTGATAATAAGTGATATTTTCTCTGGAAGAGACGCAGAAGATGAATACCAATCGACTGATGTCCAATGCTCCAGCCATTGGCGAATCCGTGCTCCCTCGATCATTGAGTTGCGCGTCAAAAGTGCGTGTCGATATTTCCGCAAGGCGTTCAGTAAATGGGAAACAAGCCGGAATTTGATCGCTGGGCGCTGCTGTAAACCCGAGTGTTCAGTCAGCACTGTTTCCAAATCGGAAAAAATGGATTCGATGTCGATCTGCGCGGTACGGAACCACACGCTCAGAATATCCTCGTGACAGACGTCCGGCGTGACCACCAATATATGGCACACGCATTCGATGCTCCAGGCAGCGACGTCAGGGATGATTATCTCGGCAGCGAGCTCTGGCTGCTGCTGAAGCACCTGGACAATCAAGACCCCATGACGCTTGGGGTCGGGGAAGGGACCATCCGCCGCGAACAGAAGCGCCAAGTTGCGCGATGCATCCAGCGACTGGAGTGAGTTTCGGCAATCTGGCCTGGCCCCTTCCGGGAGAGCCAATAGCGCTTCCCAGTATTCCTTCGCGTCGACTGGTTCTCCGATAGCGCTGAACCGTTGTGCTGCAAGGTGAAGCCAGCGCGCCGTTGGCCAGGTGACGAATGTTTCAAAGCGGCACAGCAGCGAACGGAGTCGATCATCCTTGGTACTGATCCTCTCAAGCTGACCTAGCCCGGATATTTCATAGACCTGTGGGCAGGTCCAGAAACCGACGATCTTGGTGGGGTTCAAAGGCGATTCAGTCGCCAGGAGGGGGGCCGACGCGGGCGAAGCGGGCGGATTGAACCCTTGACGGTCGGAACAGGGCGGCCTGGGCGCCCTGG
>NZ_NHSQ01000052.1 GCF_016653465.1 Thiocystis minor
CCGGCTTGAAGACGATCTGGCTGGGCATGCAGCGCATCATGGATTTCGCGGCTGGAATCAAATATGCCAAATATGCCAAATATGCCAGGGAGATGCCGGACACGTAAAGTTGTGTGTAATGGGATGCGTTCAGTGTCAGTGCTGGCGTGAGAGAAGAGACCGAGGGCTTGATCTACCTCACAAGGTCGATGCCTTCAGGATGGGTGCAAGCTGCCTCGGTCTCGTGCGATGGGAGCTAACCATCACGAGGTTCAAGATACAAGGATGGGTAGAAGAACGGCCATGGCACGACGCTGACGATTGGCGCAGAGGCTGATTGGCCGTGAAACCCATCGAACCACTACACTACGCCTGACTGAGGTTTCCCCAAAACTTCGTCTTCCAAGGGTGACGTAGAATGACGGTCACATAAGGTTGATTTCATCAACTCAACCGAGGCCGCTGGGATCGCCGACTTGCCGTTGGCGCCCACCGCTGGCCTGACGCCCAGCGGGCCGAATACAACTCGGCCATCCCAGAGGTCGGCTCTCTCATTTGGCATCAACCCACAGGAACATGCGCCATGCGTAAAACCCTCGTCGCCCTGATCCTCGTCGGTCTCTCCGCGCCGACCGCGGCCGAGCAGATCGGCAGCGTCGCCACCAAGTTCAAATGGATGGGACCGAACGACAAAATCGTCATCGAGGTCTTTCAGGACGAACTCATCCCCGGTGTCGCCTGTTATCTCAGCCGCGCCAAAACCGGCGGCGTCTCCGGCGCAGTCGGCATCGCCGAGGACACCTCGGATGCCTCGCTCGACTGCGTCCAGATCGGCCCCATCGACTTGCCGGACGATGTGCGCTCGGGCAAGCGCGACGGTGAGGATGTGTTCAAGAAGCGCACCTCGATCCTATTCAAGACGCTTCAGGTCGTCCGCTTCTACGATGCGCCGCGCCATGCGCTGGTCTATCTGAGCTATAGCGACCGGATCATCGAGGGGTCGCCGAAGAACAGCGTCACGGCGGTTGCCATCCAACCCTGGACCAAGGCCGCCGCGCCGACCCAGTGAACCCTTACCTGAACCAAGCCTCCCGTGTCAGGGCGGGTCGATGTGTCGCAAGCCCGGGCTGAGAGCGTCACCGCCCGGATCGGCACCGACCCGGAACCGCCAGGCGAATCGACCGCGACCGTCCCCGCGAACAACGGCGGACACATCGGAAACCAATCCTCAATCCAACCCCATTTGCGGATAAAATCCCAAGTCTGCTTTCTATCCCAATGAGGTTTACCGGTGGCGCCAGAGAACATGCAACAACCCGCAGGCCGGCCAGACACCAAGCGCGCGCCGATCGTCTGGGAGACGCCCGCGGCTGACCGCTACCGGGACATCCTCTATCAACAGGCCGAGCGGATCGCGAAGATCACCATCAACCGCCCCGAGGTGCGCAACGCCTTTCGCCCCCAGACGGTGCGCGAGCTGATCGACGCCTTTCATCGCGCCCACCTGGACCCCGAGATCGGGGTCATCGTCCTGACCGGCGCTGGCGATCTGGCCTTCTGCTCGGGCGGCGATCAGCGGATTCGCGGCGACGCGGGTTATCAGGACGAGTCCGGCGTGGAACATCTGAACGTGTTGGAACTGCAACGCCAGATCCGCACGCTGCCCAAGCCGGTGGTCGCCATGGTCGCGGGCTATGCGATCGGCGGCGGGCATGTGCTGCATCTGATCTGCGACCTGACGATTGCCGCCGACAATGCGCGCTTCGGTCAGACCGGCCCCAGGGTCGGCAGTTTCGACGGCGGTTTCGGGGCCGGTCTCATGGCCCGGACCGTGGGGCTCAAGAAGGCCAAGGAAATCTGGTTTCTGTGTCGTCAGTACGATGCCCGCGAGGCGCTCGCCATGGGCCTGGTCAATACCGTCGTGCCCCTGCGCGAACTGGAGTCCGAGACGGTTGATTGGTGCCGCCAGATGAACCGGCTCTCGCCGACCGCGCTGCGCGTACTCAAGTCGTCCTTCAACGCCGACACCGACGGGCTGGCCGGGATTCAGGAACTCGCGGGCAACGCCACCGCGCTTTTCTATACCACCGAGGAGGGGCAGGAGGGACGCAATGCCTTTCTTGAAAAACGCGAGCCCGATTTTCATCGGTTTCCGCGGCGGCCTTGAGACTTGCGGCATGTGCTCATGAGTATCGACGACGAGCGAAAATTGTCGGGCGTCCGGATGACCTTGCTGGATGCCCTGGCCCAGACTGCGGCTCCGGATGTCGATTTCGAGCCGCCGCGAGCAACGGGGCTTGTACGTCCGATGGCGCGCGACGCACTCATTGCGGCAACCGCGCTGGTGCATGGCATGACCGTGGTCACCCGAAATGTTCCCGACTTCGCACCCACTGGCGTACAGATCCTGAATCCCAGGGCGGATGCCTGAAACCCGGAGCGATGCCGCTCCGGTCCAGGTTCGCCGCGCCTCGCTCGCCGACTCATCAACACCGACCATCGACCGCATCATGACCCATACCTCGCAGGCTTGCCTTTCTGTAAAGGCCCCGGAAACGCCCTCGCACTGGACGCGCTGGATTTCCGCCGCGCGCCCCAAGACCTTGCCGCTGACGCTGTCTCCCGTGATCGCGGGCATCGCGCTCGCCTTTGCCGAGACGGGACAACTGGCCCCGCTGGCGGCGCTCTGCACCCTGCTCGCGGCCATGCTGATCCAGATCGGGACCAATCTGCATAACGACGCGGCGGACTTCGAGCGCGGCACGGATACCGCCGAACGTCTCGGTCCCCCGCGCGCGACGGCCCAGGGTTGGTTCAGCGCGCGACAGGTCAAGACCGCCGCGCACCTGACGTTCGCGCTCGCCTTTCTGCTGGGGCTGACCCTGATCGCGCGCGGCGGCTGGCCGATCCTGCTCGTCGGGTTGACCTCGCTCGCCGCCGGCTATGCCTATACCAGCGGTCCGCGACCCATCGCCTATGGCCCTTTCGGCGAGGTTTTTGTCCTGCTCTTTTTTGGCATGGCGGCGGTGGGCGGCAGTTATTATCTTCAGACCCTGACTTTCGGCTGGCGGCCGCTATGGCTGGGTTTCGCGCTCGGACTGCCCGCCGCCGCCGTGTTGCTGGTGAACAACTACCGCGATCTGGAGACCGATCGCGCGGCCGGGCGCCGGACCCTCTGTCATTACCTCGACCGTCCGCGCGCGCGGATTCTGTATATGCTGCTGCTGCTGGCGCCGGTCCTCGTCCTGCTGACGGCGGATCTCCCCGGCGCTGCTTGGCCGCTGCTCGCCGCCCTGCCGCTGGCCGCGTTCTTGAGTCTCCAACTCTTTCGCGGTGCCCGTGGCGAGCCGCTCAATGCCCAACTCGCCCGCACGGCGCTCTTTCAGTCCTTGCTCGTCGTGCTGTTGATCGTCGGTTTTCTGCTCCCTGGATCGCCGTGATCGAGCGACTTCAAGTCAGCCCCTATGAATTGCCGCTACACCGCATTTGGGAAAGTGCCCGAGGCGGTTTCGTGTGGCGCAGGGGCTGGCTGATCCAGGCGAGCGCCGAGGGGCTGCATGGCTATGGCGATTGCGCGCCGCTGCCGGCCGCCGGCACCGAAACGCCCGAGGCGGCCTGGGAGGCGCTGCGTCAGGCGCAGGCTTGCGCGGCGTCCCGGTCGGCGGAGACCCTGCTGGATGCGTTGGCGCCGGTGTTGGCGGCGGCCCCCGCCGCCCGTTTCGCCCTCGAATGCGCCCTGCTCGATCTGGCCAGCCGTCGCCGGGGAGTTCCGTTGCGGCACGGACTCTCCGAATGCGCGCGCGACGAGGTTCCGGTGAACGCCATGCTCGGCCCTCTCGGGACGCTCGCCCCAGCCGATCTCCAGACGGCCTGCGACGCGGGATTCAAGGTCTTGAAGATCAAGGTTGGACTCCAGGATCCGACCGCCGAACTCAAACATCTGGTCGAACTCGCCCGCCATCTGCCGCCCGGCATCGGGTTGCGGCTCGACGCCAACGGCGCCTGGGAGCTGGACGCGGCCAGACGCCTGATCGACGGGCTGAACCCACTCCCCATCGAATCGCTCGAAGAACCCCTGCGAGAGCCCGACGCCGACAGGCTGGCGGCGCTTCAGACCGGCGCGGCCTTTCCATTGGCGCGCGACGAATCGCTGCATGGCCCGTTGCATAGACGGCTCGCGGACCTTGATCCCGCCACGCTCGGCGTGCGGCGCATTGTCCTCAAACCGGCCGTGGTCGGCGGTCTGGCGCGCACGCTCACGCTGTCGGCACGCGCCAGGGCGGCGGGGGTCGAGGTCGTCGTCACCAGCCTGGTTGAAAGCGCGGCGGGTCTGTGGCCGACCGCGCAACTGGCCGCCGCCATCGGCAGTCCCATCCCTCACGGACTCGCGACGGCGGACTGGCTGGACGCCGATCTTGGCCCCGCCCCGCGCCCGCGGCACGGCCAGATCGATCTGCCTCGGACGGCGGGCTCGGGATTCGATCCATCCCCATGAACGCGAGCCTGGATCCCGAAGTCTGGTCGGTCCTGCGACTGATCCTGCAGGTCGCTTTTTTCGTGGCCGTGTTCGCGCTGCTCAAATCCATGTATGAGGTCCGCGAAGTCGCCCGATTGCGGCATCTGGCCAAACCGACGGGCGCCTATCGGATCCCGACGATCATGCTGATCCTGTTGTTTCTCGGTCTCTTGCTCTATCAGGCGACCTGGCAACTGACCGGCGTCTTTCGGCCTCAGTTCATTACCTTCATGCAATTGCACGACCGGCGCGCGTTCAATCCGGCCCACTGGATTCAACGCGGACGGATTCTCGACCGCCGAGGCGAGGTGCTCGCCTACAGCGAGGAGATTCTCGGCAAGGTCTACCGGATCTATCCCGACGGGCCGGCGTTCTCGCCGGTGGTCGGCTATACGCAGCCAATGTTCGGGGCGACCGGGATGGAGGCCGTGGCGACCGTCCATCTGAATGGCGGCACGGCCGTGAGTCTGGAAAACTGGAGCGAATTGGGCCGGCAACTGGTGATCCAAGAGAAGCGCCCGCGCGGACAGGATCTGACCCTGACGCTGGACGCCGACCTGCAACGCCTCGCGGTCGAACGGCTCGGCGAGCGCCGGGGCGCGGTGGTGCTGCTGAATCCGCGCGATGGCGCGGTTCGCGTGCTGGCGAGCGTCCCCTCCTACGATCCCAACCAGATCACCCCAGCGCTCTTTCAGGGCGGCGATCCCGGCTCGCCCTTGCTGAACCGCGCGACCCAGGGGCTCTATCCGCCGGGCTCCACCTTCAAGATCGCCCTGGCCAGCCTGGCGCTCGAGCAGGGCTTCACCGGCACGCTCGACTGCCCGGCGGACGGTTTCACGACCTCCGCTCGCTACCGCCGAATTCGCGATCACGAGTATTACACGGCGCGCAACAACGGCACGGTCTGGAAGGGGGGCGGGCGGCTGGATCTGACGCGGGCGCTGGCAAAATCGTCCAACGTCTTTTTTGCGCAACTCGGGGTGCGGTACGGTCACGACGCCTTCGACGCCATGACCGATCGGTTCCAGCTCAATCGTCAGATCCGGCTCCATGAGAGTCCTTACGGCGTCTGGTCGATGCGCACCGGTCAAGCGCCGCGTCTCGATCGCTCGGATCAATACGGTCTGGCGCAAATGTCCATCGGGCAGGGGCGCTTGCTGGTGACGCCGGCCTACATGGCCGTCATGGCGGGCGCGGTCGCCAACCAGGGACTGGCGATGACGCCCCGGCTGATCGAAGGCGAGCCGCCCAGACCGCTTGCCCGCTTCATGAGCGAAGCGGTCGCCGGGAAGCTCGCGCCCATGCTGCGCAAGGTTGTCACGGAGGGGACGGGGCGCGGCATCGACCAGCCGACCCTCGCCATCGCCGGCAAGACCGGCACCGCGCAGAATCCGCAAGGCGATTCGCACAGTTGGTTCGTCGGTTTCGCCCCCGCCGAGCGTCCGGAGTTGGCGGTCGCCGTGCTGGTCGAACAGGGGGGGTATGGTTCCGCGGTCGCGGCTCCGATCGCGCGGGATCTGCTGCTGCGCGCACAGGCGCTTGGGTTGATTCGCGAGTAGACGATCTCCGGGTACTCTAGGCGCGTACCGACTGCTGATCATGCCGACAATGCCGTTTGATGCAACTCATGACATAGTGAACGAGGGTGGCGCCGACGGCGAGGAAGGCAGCGCCCGTGATCGCGGCGCGCGGCAGGGGCGCGATCATGGATAGCCCGAGCATCAACCAGGTGACGAAAGCGATGACGCTGGTGATCATGAAGATGACGGCAAAAGTCCAGGCCGGGGGGTTGCACTTAGGGCAAAGGTTCATGCTGGATCACTCTCTTAAGGTTCTGGAATGGAACCCGTCGACGCCATCCCTAGACTGACATGGATGTGGCTCGCGGAAAGGACAGTCAGGCTCCGCCTGCCTGATGACACCGAATACCGCGTCTGCTCCGACGACCAAGTGTCTGTGCCAACCTGGCCGATTGCTCAAAACGACGCAAAGCACACTGGACGCCCAGTTAGCTTAGAACTCTTCCCGATGGAAAGCGCATTGAAATGGGTCAATCTCCACAAATAAAGACGTCCGGCGAGGACCGGCCAAGGTCGCATGACTGACTGCGGCGAGTCACGCCAACGGCTCGCGCGGATCCTGGCGGCGGCGCTCCAGTCGGTCGAGGGCCGGGCGGCGGTACGTCGCGCGCTGGCCGCCCGACCGATCGCCGAACCGGCCTGGCTCTGCGCCATTGGCAAGGCGGCGGAGTCGATGGCGCTGGGTGCCTGTGACAGCCTGGGCGCAACCTGTGCTGGCGGATTGCTGATCACCAAGTCCGGACACCTGAACCAGTCCCGGCTCGGGAGCCTTGGGATCGAGTCCCTGGTCGGCGGCCATCCGGTTCCCACCGCCGCCAGCCTGGACGCGGGCGCGCGACTGCTCGCCGCGCTCCGGGAGGCACCGACCGATGCCACCCTGCTCTTTCTGCTCTCGGGCGGGGCGTCGAGTCTGGTCGAGGTGCCGGTTGCGGGGTTCGATCTCGCGGATCTGCAACGTCTGAATCGCTGGTTACTCGGCAGCGGACTGCCCATCGAGGACATGAATCTGGTCCGTAAGTCGGTCTCGCGGATCAAGGCTGGCGGATTGCTTGGATACCTTGCAGACCGCCCCATCCGACAACTGGCGATCTCCGATGTGCCTGGCGATCGTCCCGGCGTCATCGGCTCGGGTCTGTTGACGCCCGAGCCGGATCTGGCGCGGCGCGCGCGTCATTTGGATCTCCCCGACTGGCTGGCGGACTGGATCCGGCATGGCTTGATCGAGCGCGCCAGCGCCGACCGCCTGACTCCGGCGACTCCGCCCGACCGCCCACCCGCCATGGAACTAGTCGCCACCCTGACAACCGCCATGAACGCGGCGCTGGAGGCCGCCCGGCGGGAAGGCGTGACGGCGTATCGACACGAGTCGCTGGTTCAGGGCGATGCCGTCGAGCGCGGTCGATCGCTGGCCCGTGCCCTGATGGAGGGTCCGCCCGGCCTGCATCTCTGGGGCGGAGAGACGACCGTGCGTCTGCCGGAATCGCCTGGGCGCGGCGGGCGCAACCAGCACCTGGTCCTGGCGGCGGCGGTCGAACTCGCGGGCCGGGACGACTGTCTGCTGCTGAGCGCGGGAACCGACGGGACCGACGGACCCACGAACGATGCCGGCGCCCTGGTCGACGGCGGAACCCTCGGGCGCGCGCAACTGGCGGGCCTCGACGCGCTGGATTGTCTGGAGCGCGCCGATTCGGGGACTTTTCTGGAGGCGAGCGGCGACCTGATCGACACCGGACCGACCGGCACCAATGTGATGGACCTGATCCTGGGACTGAAACTGTGACCGAAACCCTGAGCGAACCCAGCAGCGGCGGACATCCGACCGCCTCCCCCGACCGTCGCCCCGACACGCTCTTCGACCTCGCGGCCCGCTGTCTTGGCGAGCCGGATCCCACGCGCAAACAGGCCCTGACGCGGCAGGTCGCGGCGGACTGGCTGGCCGGTCGGCTGGAAGTGGATGCCACGCGCGCCAGTCCCGTCGCCGAGCGTCCGGGTCGCCCCGCGCGCCTGGAACTGGTCCCACCCCGCCAGTTGAAGGCCCGCAAGCTGACCAGTCGGGACGGTCGCGCGGCCATGATCCATGCCGTCGTCCATATCGAGTTCAACGCCATCAATCTGGCCTGGGACGCCGTGCAGCGATTTCGGGCGATGCCGCGCGCCTTTCTGGACGATTGGGTGCGGATCGCCGCCGAGGAGGCCGAACACTTCGGTCTGATGCGCGAGCGACTTCAGGATCTGGGCTACGACTACGGCGATTTCCCCGCGCATGACGGGCTCTGGGAAATGGCCCGGCGCACCGCGCACGATCCGCTGATTCGCATGGCGCTGGTGCCGAGGGTGCTGGAAGCGCGCGGCCTGGATGTGACGCCAGGGATGATCCAGCGTTTTCAGGGGGCTGACGATGCCGAGACGGCCGCCCGGCTCGGGGTGATTCTGAGCGAGGAGGTCGGGCATGTCGCGGCGGGATCGCGCTGGTTCCGTGCCCTCTGCGATCAGCGTCAGCTTGTGCCCGCGCCGACCTATTTCGCGCTGCTCGACACCTACATGACCGGCGACATTCGCGGCCCGCTCAACCTGGAGGCGCGTCGCCGCGCCGGTTTCGACGCGGACGAACTGGAACGGCTTCAGACCTTTGGTCAGCCATGACGCCGATTCGATCCTTAGGCGGTTAGAGATAATCTAATCGATCAACCCCAAAAGGCGTCGGCGTCAGCCCCAGCCGCGCGAAGCTGTCGTTTTCGGTACAGACGTTGCCTTCCATCAGCATCTGGATCTGATCGCGCGAGATCGGGAACCAGGAGTACCGATCGAAGACTCCGGCCACAGCTTGGACCGCCAGCGCCGGGGCGGGCACCATCAGCTTGGTCTTGCCGGACGCGGCGGCGATGGTGCTCAGGATCGCCTTCCAGGTGTACCGCTGGGGACCGCACAGGCTATAGGTCTGGGACTCGGTGCGCGGCTCGGCCAGGGCGATCACGAAAGCCTTGGCCACATCCTCGACGCTGACCGGCGCCAGTTCGAATGTGCCTGCGCCGGTGGGCAGCAGGCCCTTGAAAAAGAGCGGCGCGGGCATGGGGCTGTCGATGATGTCCTTCTTGAGCTGCGAACAGAATTCCATGCGCCCCTGGGGATCGCCGAAGATCACCGAGGGCCGGAAGATGGTCCAGCGCAGCGACGAGATCTTGAGCGCTAACTCGGCCTGATATTTGGTGCGCTGATACGGCGTGCCGTCGGCGTGAATCCCGTTCGCGCTCATCAGCAGGAAGCGCCCCACGCCAGTCGCCTGCGCGGCAGCAATGGTGTCGACCACGCCCTGATGCTGAAGCGCCTCGAAGGTGATGCCGCGCGCGGGAAACTCGCGCAGGATGCCAATCAGATAGATCACGGCATCGGTGCCGGCGAGACAATCGGTCAATGTCGCGGAATCCCCGACATGCCCGTGGACAATCTCGCAGTCGGCGATCTGCTCGATCTTGCCCTCGCTGCCTGGACGCACCAGCAGCCGCGGTAGATGACCGGCGGCGATCAAATGCCGCACGAGGTGGAAGCCAACGAATCCGGTACCGCCAATCACTGCAACTTTCATGATGAACTCCTGAGCGATGACGTTAACCGCGTCCGGCGCGAGATGCCCTGTGGCGGGTCGCCTGAGCCCTGGAGTCGCTCATGGCGGTCGGCGAGACGCGGTTGAAGCGGGAGGTCTTTCAAACATAAGGTCTGAACAACGTCAGTCAAGACAGTTCGTCGACATCGCACGGGGTGCGCAAGGAGAAACCGGAAGCGGGAGTCAACGGGCGGCGGTCTGTGCCGCGTGCAGAAGCGGTGGGCGCACGGGCGCCAGACTCAGAATGTGTTGACGGCGCAAACGGCGGACATTGCGGCCCGCGGCCGTGAACACCTCGCGGATCGCCTCGCCGGCGGTCTTGCGCGCGTCGCGCACGACGACCTGACGACCGGCACCGACCTTGGCGCTCAATTCGCAGCGGACGCGGTGCCCGTGCAGCGGGTCGAACTCTTCTTGAATGGTGACCTGGGCATCGACCTGCCCATCGGGAAACCGGGCCGCGAATTTCATGGCCTCGGATTCGATCTGACGACGGATATCGGCATCCAGTGCGAGCGTATCCCCGCCTATCTTCATGAGCATGCTTGACTTTCTCCATGGGCTCGACCGAATTCCGCGTTCTTTGCCGCGTTTCAGGGATCGAGTGGAACGGATGAGGGCGCTATCGCCTCGATGGATTGTGTCGCCGGGGTGTCTCAGGGAGCGGAAGGCGCGGGACGAGACCTGGCGCGACGGTCGAATCATGGCGGTCGATGACTCAAAAAGCAAGGCTGGAAAGCGCTTTCATGCGAAATCACTCGAACAGGTCGCGGAACGCCCTCGCGAATGTCTTGTAGGCATCCCAGCCGTCCCGGTCCATGACCTGATCGATCACCCAGCGGTTTTCCTGGCTGACGCCCATCAGTGCCTGGATCTCGAATCCCAGGTGACGCAGCAGCGCATAGCTCGGGCCGTCGGCGTCAAACTGAAATTCGGCATATTCGCTCGAACGTGCGTTCAACCGGGCGATGAAGGGACCGCCATAGTCGCCGGGTCCGAGCAGATCCTGGCTGTTGTCCTGGACATGCCCGAAGACTTTCCTGGCGAACTCGGTAATCAGGATCCGGCGATCCTCGTCGTGCAACGAACCGTGCGAAAGCCGGTCGGCGATCTGGATCAGGAACACCAGATATTCCTGGATCACCAGCAGACGCTGTTCGTCGCTCGCATAGACGAAACGTTCGCAGTGCAGATTGATCGCCTTTTCCATGGCGATTCGCCAGGCGATGAACGCCAGCGCGCTGGCGATCTCCGGGAGCGAACGCTCCCGTTCCTCGTTCTGCCAATGGCTCTTGATACGCAGCGCCATGCAATCCTCCAGTGTGATTTTCAGAACAATGGCGTTATAAACTTTCGTTGACCTTCGCCATTCACCTTCGTGACAATCGTCGAGTCGTTAATTCAGTTCGAAGATGCTTCCATGATGACTGCCGTCGAACGCACGATCCCGCCCCTGCCAACCATCCGGGAAGTCAAGCCCGGCAGTTTCATCTTCGCCCGCACGCTGGCCTTGCCGCCGGCCTTTTGCGCGGCGGTGATCGAGCGCTTCGAGGCGCATCCCGAACATCAGTACGCGGGTCGCGTCGGACAACTGCGCACCGAGGATCCCGGCATCAAGCGCACCACCGATCTGGTCGTCAGCAACAAGCCCGACTGGAAGGACGTGGACCAGATGTTCTTTCGCTCGCTGGCGGCAGCGATCAAGGAGTTTCGCGAGACCTTTCCCTATTTCAAGGGGCCATTCAAGGACGAAGGCTATCAGGTGCAGCGTTATCTGCCCGGCGAGTATTATCACTGGCACATCGACAGCGGCAGCCATGAACTGAGCCAGCGGCAACTGGTCGCGCTCTGGTATCTGAACGACGTGCCGGGGCCGGGCGGGGAGACCGATTTTCTGCATCAGGGGGTCAGCGTGCGGCCCGAATGCGGCACGCTGGTGCTGTTCCCGCCCTTCTGGACCCACGAACACCGCGCCGCGACCCTCCGGACCGGCGCGAAATACATCGCGACCACCTGGGTGATCTTCGCCTGATGACCGACACCGCGCCCACTCTGCTCGCCATCCTCGAACTCGGCGGCTATCCGAACCTCGCGCCGCTCTACCGCTCGCTGGGTTTCGCGGTCGAGATCGTGAACTCGCAACGCAAGGCCCAGGCGGCGCTCAAGCGTCATGTCCCGGACGTGATCGTGACCGAGTATAACTTCCAGTCCGATTTCCGCGACCGCAGCAGCAATCTGGAGACCCTGATGGCGCGTTTGCAGCGGCATCCCGAGGCCAAGGTCATCTGCTTCTATCCGAGCGAATTCCAGCAAAAGTTCGACGCCATGACCGCACGTTTTCCGATTTTCGCGGCCATTCCCTTTCCGATCGATCCCGGTCGGGTCGAGGATGCGTTGCGACGCGCTCTCGGCTAACGTCGAGCCGCTGTCACGTCCGGGCGTCCCTTGGCACATGATCCGTCACGGCGGGACCGACATAGAGCTGGCGCGGTCGGGCAATCTTGTTGCCCAGCGTTTGCGACTGTTCCCACCAGTGGGCGATCCAGCCCGGTAGCCGACCCATCGAGAACATGACGGTAAACATGTTGGTCGGGATACCCACCGCGCGCATGATAATGCCGCTATAGAAATCGACGTTGGGATAGAGCTGGCGGTCGATGAAATAGGGATCCTCCAGGGCGATTTCTTCCAGCCGACGGGCGATGTCGAGCAGCGGATCCTGGACCCCGAGCGTGGGCAGCAGACGCTCCGCCACGTTCGCCAGCATCCGCGCGCGCGGGTCGAAATTCTTGTAGACCCGGTGGCCGAAGCCCATCAGACGCACCTTGCTGTCCTTGTCTTTCGCCATGCGCACGTAGTCTTCCGGGCTGATGTGTCCCCGGTGGATCTGATCCAGCATCTCCAGCACGGCGACATTGGCCCCGCCGTGCAGCGGTCCCCAGAGCGCGCAGACACCCGCCGCGCAGGCGGCGAAGAGATTGGCCTGACTGGAGCCGACCATGCGCACGGTGGAGGTCGAACAGTTCTGCTCGTGATCGGCGTGCAGCAGCAGCACCAGATTGATGGCGTCGCGCACCACCGGCTCGCAGAAATGCTCCGCGTAAGGCTGCGAGAACATCATGTGCAGAAAGTTGGGCACATAGCGCAGGGCCGGATCGGGATAGATATAAGGCTGCCCGATGGAATGGCGATAGGCATAGGCGGCGATGGTGCGGATCTTGCTGATGAGTCCGGCGGCGGCGACCCGAAAGTGCTCCTCGTCTTCCAGATCAAAGGACTCCGGATGGAAGCAGGAGAGCGCGTTGATCATGGCCGAGAGGATGGCCATCGGCGGGGCCGAGCGCGGGAAGCCCTCGAAGTGGTGCTTCATGCTCTCGTCGAGGTTGGCGCAGGCCGTCAGATCGGTGGCGAACGCCTGATATTCCGCGTCGCTAGGTAGATGTCCGAAGATCAGCAGCCAGGCCACCTCGACAAAATTCGGCCCCTGCTCGAACTGCTCGATGGGGATCCCGCGATAGCGCAGGATCCCGTTCTCGCCGTCAATGAAGGTAATGGCGCTCTGACAACTGCCGGTGTTGCCATAGCCAGGGTCGAGCGTGATGTATCCCGTCCGCGCCCGCAGATCCTGGATATCGATGGCGCGCTCGCCCTCGGTGCCTTCGCGGATGGGAAACCGGTACTGCTTGTCGTCCAGGATCAGGGTCGCTTCGGCGGACATGGTTCAGATCTCCGACACCACTTTATCGTAGAAACCCAGGAAATCGTCCGGGGTGGGGCCCTCGCGCCACTCGATGGCGGTGCGCGGATGTTGGTTGAGCTGGCCGGTGATGTTGTAGGGGATGGATGGTCCCCAATCCAGTTCCCGGCGCAGGGGCAGCAGATAGTTCTGGATCATCTCGATGACCGGCCGTACCTCGAATTTAGGGTTGCGCAGGAAGCCAAGCAAGATCTCGGTGTGACAATTGCCCGCGCCGCGACCGAAACCGAACATGGTGGCATCGACCCGGTTACAGCCCAGGATGATGGCCTCAATGGTGTTGGCGAAGGCCAGTTGCAGGTTGTTATGGGCGTGGATGCCAATCTCCTTACCGGTCCCTTCCAAGGCCGCCGTATATTTCCGGTAGAGCCGATCCACTTGCTCACGATAGAGATACCCGAAGCTGTCGACGATCACCATGGTGGTGGCCGGGGTGGGCGCGATGGCCTCCAGGACGGTATCGATTTCCTCCTCGGTGATGTTGGAGACGGCCATCAGGTTCGAGGTCGCCTCGTAGCCCAGTTCGGTGGCGTGATGGATCATCTCCACCGCCTCCGAGACCTGGTGCGCATAGTAGGCGACACGGATCGTCGAGAGCGGGCTCTCGGCGGCGGGAACCAGTTGGGTTTCCCAATCGCTCTTGCCGGCGTCGGCCATCGCCGCAAGCTTGAGCCCGGTCTTGACCGGATCGTGATCCCCCACCACACGGCGCAGATCCGCCTCGTCGCAATGACGCCAGGGACCGAACTTGTCCTTGGGGAAGACCTTCGGCGAGTTCTTGTAGCCGATCTCCATGTAGTCGATGCCGGCCTCGACGCAGGCGCGATAGGCGGCTTTCACGAAATCGTCGCTGAATTGATGGGCGTTCACCAGCCCGCCGTCCCGGATGGTGCAGTCGAGCACCTTGAGTTCGGGTCGGAAGGTGATCCAAGGGGCCTTTTCGGACATCGATTTACTCCGCGCGGTCATTGAGTGGAGCGTCAGGATCCGAGGATGGCGCGCGTCGCAAGTCCGTCTCCTCGCACTCCCCGGGAGGAAAATGGCTGGGATGAGGGAATGGCGGCGCGAGACAGGAAAAACGTTCGAGCGGCATCCTGACACTTGTCGAGCTATTTTGAGCCCAAGGGGCCGTCCGAGCAAACGGATGTGAAAAGGCGGCCCGGAACAGGATGGAACGCGACCGCAATCCGCCGGTCATCCAACCGCAATCAAGTCGACGCGTGGCCGCCACGGAATGGTCACGCCCAGGCGCTATGCTGCATCGGATTTTCGCCAACCGACTTTGGTGATGGGCCGCGACGCCGCATCGCCGGGAGCCACACTCTGAACACGCCAGCGACCACGACCACAGCGACCAAGGCGACCCCGACGCTTGCCGACCGTATCGACCAGAATGTCTTCAACGCGATTTATTCGCGCGCGCTGGTCTATAACACCTGCTGGGAGGATCCGGCGGTGGACCGGATCGCGCTCAATCTCACGCCCGATGACACCCTGCTGGTGATCACCAGCGCCGGCTGCAACGTGCTCGACTATGCCCTGACCGGACCCCGGCGCATCCACGCGGTCGACGCCAATCCGCGTCAGAACGCCCTGCTCGAACTCAAGATCGCGGGCATCCGCCGCCTGGATCACGCGGATTTCTTCGCCGTCTTCGGTCACGGCTATCACCCCGAATTCCGCGAGATCTACCGCGACGCGCTGCGCGCCGAGCTGTCGCCCTCCGCGCTCGCCTTCTGGGACCGGCGCGCGGCCTGGTTCGGCAATCCGAACGGCAGCTTCTATTTCCATGGCCTGTCCGGCATCGTCGCACGTCTCTTCCAGACCTATCTGAAGGCGCGTCCGCGCCTGGCCGCCAGCGTGCGGGAGCTGTTCGAGACCAGCACGCTCGACGATCAGCGCCATGTCTACGACACGCGGGTGCAGCCCCTGATCTGGACCCCGAGCGTTAACTGGACGCTCTCGCGCCAGCTCACCATGAGCATGCTTGGGGTGCCGCATCCGCAACGCAAGGAGGTCCAGGCCCAGCACGCGCACGGGGTCGCCGGATTCGTGCGCGAGTCGATCGAATACGTGTTTCGCCAATTGCCGCTCTCGACCAACTATTTCTGGTCGGTCTATGTGCGTGGACGCTACAGCGAGCAGTGCTGTCCCGAATATCTCAAACGCGAGAACTTCGCGGCGCTGAAGGCGGGGCTGGTCGACCGGATCGAACTGCACACCTCGACCGTCACCGACTTCCTGCGCGACGGCAAGGAACCCATCTCGCGCTTCGTGCTACTCGATCACATGGACTGGATGAGTTCCTACTATCCAGAGTCGCTGGAGGAGGAATGGCTCGCCATCCTGTCGCGGGCGACCGCCAATGCCCGGATCATCTTCCGCAGCGCCCATGCCGCCCCGACCTATCTCGATCGGATCGAGCTGGGCGCGACCCGCGCGCGACTACGCGACCATCTGGAATTTCATCCCGAGCTGGCGCGCGAACTCAGTCTGCTCGACCGCGTCCACACCTATGCCGGCTTCCATATCGCCGACGTGCGCGCATGATCGCCGACGATGCCCGAGTCCTCTACCGCCTGCTACGCGGACAACCGCGGCGCGGCTCGCACGCCGAGCGGCTGCAAGCCTTCTATGGCCCGCAGGCCGGAGATTACGACCGCTTCCGCGAGCGTCTGCTAAAGGGGCGCGACGACTTGGTGGGGTTGCTCGATCCGCCGCCGGGGTCGCGGATTCTCGAACTGGGCGGCGGCACCGGCCGCAACCTGATGTCGTTCGGGGCACGGCTCGACGGCTTCGCCAGCGTCGAACTGGTCGATCTCTGTCCCGCGCTGCTGGAGCAGGCGCGCAAGCGGACCGCGGGCATGGCGAACGTGCGCGTGATCGAGGCCGATGCCACCACCTATCGGCCGGACATCCCGCCGGATGTCGTCTATTTTTCCTATGCGCTGACCATGATTCCCGACTGGCGCGGGGCCATCGTCAATGCGGTCGAGATGCTGCGTCCGGGCGGAACGCTCGGCGTCGTCGACTTCTATGTGTCGGACGCCGCCGGCGGACCGGGCACGGTGCGTCACGACGCCTTCACCCGCTGGTTCTGGCCGCATTGGTTCGGACACGATGGCGTGCATCCGAACCCCGAGCATCTGCGTCTGCTGCGGCACTTGCTCCCCGCTCATGACGTGCGGGAACACCGCGCACCGGTGCCCTATCTGCCCGGCCTGCGAGTGCCTTACTATCTGTTTGTGGGACGGCGTTCAGGCGCGGCGCCCGGCTGACGACCCTCAAGGCGAAGCGGCGGATGCTTGCTCACGCTCGCTCGTCGGACAACACCTTCATCACCTCATCGCACCACTTGAGTGTCTCCAGGTAGGTGCGCGCGTATTCGTCGGTGGGGATGCCGCCATGATCCAGCGCCTCCCAATGGCCCTGCTCGTACTCGATCACCTGTTGGAGCAGCTCCCCCTGGGGGCCTTCCCGGTCCAGCAGGGCCAGTTTGATCGGTAGACTCAGACTCAGATGATCGAGCAGGTCCGGCATCTCGCTATCCAGAAGCGCGTCGAGAATCGACAGCAGACCCACGATGAACATCTGGTGCTGGATCTCGGGCAAAAAGCGTTCGGCCAGCCGCTCGCACATGCGGGCTCGGATCATGCCGGTGACGATCAACTCGCGTGGCTTGCCGTTGGCCACCTGCCCCATGAGAATCAGACGGGCCCAGTCCCGGATGCGTTTGAGACCGATCAGGGTCAAGGCCTCCCGCAGCGATTCGATCTCGCGCCGCCGGGCGAAGGTCGCGCTGTTGACGTAGCGCAGCAGTTTGTAGGTCAGAACCACATCCTGGGCGAGAACGCGCTCCAAATCCCGTAACTCGACATCAGGATCCTCCAACTGCTGAATCAATCGCAGCACCACCGCTTGGTTGGAGGCCAGGCTTCGCTGTTCGATGGTCTTCGGACGGCAATAGAAAAAGCCCTGAAAATAGTCGAATCCCAGTGCTTTGCAACCTTCATGGAGCGCCTGGGTCTCCACCTTGGCCGCCACCGCGCGCGCGCCATACGCATGCGCGAGATCAATCCGTCGCCGAAGCCAATCCGGATCATGGTTGAGTACATCGAGCTTGATATAGTCCGCCATCGCCAGCAAAGTCCCGGCATTGGGGCGGTCGGCGAGATTGCCGAAGGAGAGTTTGTGACCCGCCTCCTTGAGCCGGGTCAGACCCGCGATCACTTGTTCGTCCGGCTCCACGTCGTCCGGCAGTTCCAGGACCACCTGCCCCTCGAAGAAAGGCGACAGGGACTCGTCCACGACCAAACGGCGTGTCATCCTCACAAACGCAAGCGCGCTGCCCACCAAGGTGTCGAGACCGATATGCAAAAAGCTCGCGAGAATCACCGACAATGACGCCAGATCCATATCCTCAATCCGGGCGCGCTCCGCGCAGGCGTGACGGTACCGGAGTTCGTAGCCGACCACCCCCATGTCATGGTCATAGATCGGCTGCCGGGCGATCAAAAAATCCTGTGTATCGATGCTGTCGCGTAAATCGGTCATGGTCGTCTCCGAACGGGAGCGATGGCTGGGGTAGCGCGATTGGATCCGGGTTGTCGAACCGCCGATCGCGGCGGGCGTTTGGCGAGGCAGGCAAGGTTTGGCATCGACCGGATCATGGCTTTCATGTCACGCACTGGCGCGCGATTCGCTGTATCCGCACCGTTCGCGCCACACTGTCAATCTCAAAAAACAGAGTTTAAACAGTTCAATGTGGATCCAACACCGACGCTTTTTCAGCCTCGCGGCGGCGGTCGCTTTCACGCTTCCGTCGGCTTGGGCGGCCAATCCGCCGGCGCTATCCGCCGCGTCCTCAGAAAACGGACGACCGGCAGAGATGACGCTGGCCACGTACCGCACCCTGTCGGCGAGCCAGTCCCGTCATTATGACCGTACGCAGGATATTTCTCCCCGGCAGATGCTCATTCTGCTGGAGGTGTCCGAGCGCACCGGGGCGAATCTGGGACAGGCACTCGCGACCGGCGAGATGGAAAGCGCCGCGACCTGGAACGACCACGTCCGCCCCACGCTGCAAAATGGCAGCCTGGGATCGGCGACTGGGGTCTGGCAGTTCCAACCCGCGACCTTCCACGGCATCCTCAAACGCTTCGGCACGCAACTGCTGGCGGCGAGCGAGGCCGCCGCGGACCGCGAACGACTGGATCTCGGGGATGGCCCGTTTACCGACGCGACGGTGCGCCGCATGATTCAGGACACGGTGGACGGCAAGCGGGACGAGAGCGACGAGGAACTCCAGCTCCTGCGTCACAATTTCGCGGTGCTAGCCTTTGCGAAACACTACCTCAGTCTTGACTCTGGTGCCACCACGCCGGAAGAAGATTATCTGTATCACTTTCTGGGGGCGGGACAGGGCCGACGGGTGCTGGCACTGGCACGAGGCGAGGCGCGCGATACCCTCTGCGTCAAGCCGGTCGAGGTGCCCGTTCCGTTTCCCGACACCGCGCTGGCACTGGCGGCCGACCTCGGCGAGCGAACAACCATAGGTGCGCAAACCGCCCGACAGACCTTGCCGTCGGCGCACCTCGAACCGATTTCGCGGTCGACGGTTACCCTACAAGAACGACGTCCGGTGTCGTTGCTGCGGGGACTGGAAAGCCGGCAGATGCACATAGCGAGCACCGACCGACGCACCACGGTGACGGTCGGAGGAACCCTGGCAAAACCAACGGCGATCCTCGAACCCGCGCTGTTCTCCTCGCGCGAATTCTCGATCCAACCGTCGATTTCAGCCGAGTGGGGGCTGCCCGCCGACTCGCCCACCGTGACGGGCAACCCGGGGATGTTCTATCGCGACGGCAAAGGACAAAGCCAGCCCTATACCTGGGCGGAGTTCATGGAGCATCTGGCCAGGCGCGTTCGGGCCGACCGCCAGCCGGCGCTGGTGAGGGCCAAATATGGGGTCGGGTTCGATTTGAAGGGAGGCGATCTGCCGGAGCAGGCATTCAATCCGCAGCAGACCTCTAAAGCCGCCGAGTTTTCCCATGAGAACGGCGCGACCGCGCGGTTGCCCGAGACGCTGCTGACCAGCACCCTGAACCAGGATGAAACCCGGCAGTACCGACAGCGCCTCGCCGCCTTGATCAGCCAAGGCGAGGAGCGACCGCTGGAGACTCTGCCGCCGGAGACCCTGTCCGCGCTCCAACACCTGCGGATGCTGCCCCCCGGCGCGGACGCGTCCCATCCGGCGGTGCGGCAAGCTTTGCACCGTTTCCGCGCACTGGTCGGCAAGGACGCGCCGGACGACCCGGCGCAGGCCAGCCGGCTGATGCCCGCCGAACGGATTGCGCTCGAACTCTATGATCAGCGTCTCGCCAGATATACCGCCCTACAAACTCGCCAGCAGACAGCCTTGGGCGATGCCCCGGATCTGAACCGCATCAAAAAAATGCCGGCGAGGGCGCGACGGTCAGCCGCTGTTCACCTGACGACGGTGCAGACGGCGCTGGCCGAGCAGGGACTGCTGACACCGCCGACCCGAAAGTCCGTCTGGCGCGACAAAAAACGCAAGAAGCATGTGAGCTACAAAACGCTCCCTTTCGCCGGCGCGCCAGACCAGGCGACCGTGGCGGCGCTCGACGCCTTCCAGTGGCGCCAGGGCCTGCGGAAAACGGGGGGCGTACTGGATGCGGTGACGCTGCGCCTGCTGGGCCTGCCGCCGTTGGAGCCTGAAATCGTCCTGCCCCTGTCCGGCCCGCAATGCGTCATCGTGGCCGAGGCGAATCCGCTGTGCGCGCTCCCGACCGAATGTCAGTGGAGCGATTTTGACGACCTCATCCCGCCCCGACCGTGTTCCTTGCAAATGAATTGAGCCTCCGGTCGTCCCGCCGCCTTGCGCGGCGGTCTCTTCTCGCCTCGTCCGGATGCTGGACGCGCGCGGAGCGACCCTGTCGGCGCGAATCGGGAGAGGCGGTGCGCCGAAAACCTCAAGACGGCGAATCCGATGCCGCCAGCAGGGCCATCCGTACCAGTTCAGCCAGCGAATCGGCGCGCATTTTCTCCATCACACGCGCTCGATGGGCTTCGACGGTCTTCGCGCTGACCCCGAGCGCAGCGGCGATTTCACGATTGGATTTGCCATCGGTCACCATGGTCATGACCTCGTGCTCGCGCGGGGTCAGTTCCGCCAATCGCATGGCGATATCGGCCTTCGCGGAGCGGCTGGCTCGATGTTTCCGATCGAACTCCAGGGCGTTGTGGATGCTGCGTAGCAGATCCTCATCGTGGAAGGGTTTTTCAATGAAATCCACCGCGCCCGCTTTCATGGCCTTGACCGCCATGGCCACGTCGCCATGACCGGTGATGAGGATCACCGGAAGCCGATAGCCCTGGCGTGCCAGATAACCCTGCAATTCCAGTCCACTCATGCCGGGCATCCGCACATCCAGCAACAGACAGCCGGCGCGGCCGGGGTAATAGCTGGCAAGAAAGACATCGGCGGACTCATAGGTCTGTACCGACATTCCGGTCGATTCGATCAGCCATTGCAGCGACGTGCGCATGGCCTGGTCATCGTCGACGACGAAGACGGTCGCATCGGTGGTCATATTCGTTCAGGTTTCCAGTCGCTCGGTTTGGCCGCCCTCGGTCTCCCGGATGGGGGACGAAAGCGGCAGGGTCATGTGAAAAGCCGATCCGCGACCCAGTTCCGACTCGGCCCAGATCCGCCCCTCATGGTTCTCGACGATGGTCTGGCTGATCGCCAGCCCCATCCCCATCCCGCTCTTTTTCGTGGTCACAAAGGGGTCGAACAGCCCCGCGAGACGTTCCCGCGCGATCCCCGGTCCCGTATCCTCGACCACCACCCAGGCGTCGCCGTCACGTGTCCCGGTGCGGATCCGCAACCGACGCCGATCTTCTGGCTGCTCTTCCAGCGCATCGAGCGCGTTGCCGACCAGATTCAGAAGCACCTGCTCGACCTGAACCAGATCGACCTGGACCGGAATGGCCGCCGAGGCCAAGTCAAGCTGCATCTGGATGCCGAGCCGGTTGGTCTCGAATTCCAGGAACGACATGACTTCCCGCACCAGATGATTCAAGTCTGTCCGCGCGCGCACGGGCGGCTGCTTACCGACCAGCGCGCGCAACCGCTTGATGATCTCGCTCGCGCGCTGGGCCTGCGCCGTGATCTGACTCATGGCGCCGACCAATTCCGCGGTCTGGCCCGCGCCGCCCTGCAGGCGTCGGCTGCAGCCGTTGGCATAGTTGACGATGGCCGACAGCGGTTGGTTGAGTTCATGGGCCATGCCGGTGGCGACCTCGCCCATGGTGCTGAGCCGGCAGACATGGACCAGTTCGGCCTGATGCTGACGGGATTCCTGCTCGGCACGGCGCACGGCGGTGATATCGCGGGCATAAATATTCACGTAGCCGAGATCGCGGATCGGTGCGAGCAGCAGCGAATAGACCTGACCCGAAAGGTCGAGTTCCCGTTCCAACGGCTGGCCGGTCCCCAATGCCAGCGCCACCGCGTCGCACCATTCCTCGGGCAGGCGAACGCCTGGATCCGTCTCCCAGGCAAGCAGCAGCGGACGACTGGCGTTGTTGGCGTAGACGATCAGTCCCTCCGCCGTCACGCGCATGATCGGGTTCGGGCTTTCGCTCGCGAAACGGGCCAGGCTCTTGATCTCCTGTTCCGCCAGCTTGCGGCTGGAGATGTCATGAATGTACAGCGTATAAAAACGTTCATCGTCCAACTCGATCGGCGCGATGGAGATTTCCACTGGAAGCTCCGCGCCATCCGTGCGCAGGGCGATCAATTCGCCGCGCCCCTGGGGCTTGCGATGCAGATGACGGGAGCGGTCAAGTAGGCGCTTGAAAGCGGGGCGGGCGACATCGGGCAGAAACCGCTCCGCGAAGGACGCCCCGATCGCCTCCTGACGCACCTGACCGAAGACCCGCTCCGCCGCCGGATTGAATTCGATGACCTGGCCGGCGTGGTCCAACGTCACGATGGCATCCAGAGAAGCCTCCATCATCGCCGCCTTGAGCGCCTCGCTCTCGCGCATCGCGGCCTGATGCTGACGGCTCATCTCCTCGCGGGCGGTGAGCACCAGTTGCGTGAAATGTTGGATCCAATCCTCCAGCAGCAGGAGCTGGTTACCCGCGCGATGAAAACCGGGCTCCGCGATTCCGAGCGCCCGCTGAGAGAAGCGGGTCATGCGTTTGAGAACCTTATTCAGACGCGAGGACACCAGATAAATGACGGCGGTAAACACACTGATAAAGACCGTGGCCGCGATGACGCGCTGACGGCGCTCAAAGATGCGCACATGACGCGACATCCTTTCCACCACGGTATGCGGCACAAAGGTCGCGAAGAGTGGGTTGGAATCGGCCCCCTCATACTCGGCCAGGGATTGGGAGGTGATCACATAGGCGTCGTCCCAGTCGCTCAGCAGACTGCCCGGAATCAAGGCGTCCGCATCGACGCTCGCCACGATCCGCTGGTCGTCGCTATCGACGAGCGCGACCGCCGCGCGACCGACGTCAAGCCCGCGCTGCGAGGCGGCCAGAAAGGCTTCATCGACCGGAACCAACACAATCAGATAGCCCATGGCATAGCCGCCGGCGTCTTCGACCGCATCGCTGTTCATCAGATAGAGTCGGTCACCGACGCGCTCAATCACTGAAAGCACCGCACGCCGGTCCAGGAATTGCGAGTTCACGCGGGTCGCGATCTCTTCCGGCAGCGGATCCTCTCCGGCCTGAAAGACTTCCCGCACCCGCCCCCGTGAGTCCGTCAACAGCACATGACTTGGCGGACTCAGCACGGCGGGCTCGAAAACGTCCGGCAGCCAGTGCGGACGAAATTCCTTATAAACGACCGGGGCGAGCGTCTCGTTCTCGGACCAGAACAAGGGCTCCAAATACTCGGAAAGACGTCGGTGATTGGCGAGCAGCCGCGTCATCGCGCTGTAACTCGACAGATGACGGTCAAAACGAATCAGGCTCTCGCGCGCGCGCAGATCGAGCTGGATCCGTAATTCCTGTGCAAAGATTTTGTCGACCTGGCGGCTTTGGATCTGATCGAGGATGCTCCAGACCGCGATACCCGCGACCAGGCCGATCAGAATTGCGATCCATGGCATGGGCAGCCGTCGCAAAAGCTTAAACAAAAGTGGTTTAATAAGGATTCGTTTCACCATAACGGCTTCCGTCCGAAGCTATCGATCATCAACCATTCGGCAGTAGAAACCATGGAATTCGACGTTACCCTTGCCAAGCAGCCTTCCCTCTTCCGGCGCCTCGGCGCGATGTTCTACGATAGCGTACTGTTGCTGGGCATCCTGATGCTCGCCACCGCCATCGTCGCCATTCCCTACGAGATCGTCGCTGGCGCAAAAGTCTATGAAGCGACACTCCCACTCGCCCTGATGCGTCTCTATCTACTCGTCGTCATCGCGGCATTCTACGTCTACTTCTGGATGCGTGGCGGTCAGACGCTTGGCATGCGTGCCTGGCGTTTCCGGGTCATCGGCGACGATGGCGCAAATCTGGGGTTCGGCAGCGCGCTCCAGCGCTTCGGCTGGGCCATTCTCAGTCTGCTGCCGGCGGGTCTTGGTTTCTGGTGGAGCCTGATCGATCGGGACCGGCTCACCTGGCACGACCGCAAGTCGCACAGCCGGCTCGTGATGCTGGAGAAGAACGCGGGGAAGGCGTCCTGAAACCGACGACGGGCAACCGGCGGATCGTACGTCGCCGGTTGCCGGTTGCCGCTTGTCGTTGCGACCGAGGTTCCCCCCGTTTGTGTTTTCCAGGAGCGACGGATCCATCAGGGTGCGACAACGACAACGACAACGGTATTCGCTAATGGGCTTGTTTAGCTGATTAACGAACCGCTCCTATCCCACCCGTCTCAGCAACAGCAGCGCCCCGGAAATGAACAGCAGGGGCGGCGCAATGGCCGCAAGGAACGGATTCATCCCGAACAGCAGCGCCAGATAGGCGAAGGTACGGCTGACCAGATAGTAGAGAATCCCGACCAGCACGCCGGCCAGGATGCGCCGCCCCATCCCGGTGCTGCGCGAGGAGCCGAGCAGCAAGGGGGTCGCGATCAGAATCATCGACAGGGTCAGCACCGGATGGACAACCTTGCCCCAAAAGGCCACTTCGTAAACCCCGGAGTCCTGCTTGTTGATCGACATGAAGCGGATGTATTTGTAGAGCCCCCACACGGGGAGTGCGTGCGGATCGGCGACGATGACCTTGAGTAACCCCGGATCCAGCATCGAATCCCAGCCGACCTGGGCGATCCGCTCGACCTCGACACCCGCCGCGCTGACCCGGCTGCGCGCGATCTCTTCCAGCACCCATTGCCCGTCCCGATAGCGGGCGCCGGCCGCGTGGGTCGCGATCAGGGTGCCCTGGGCGGGATCCACGCGATAGATGAAGATGTCGCGCAGGCTGGTTCCGGAACGGATCTCGCGGATATTCACATAGGATGCGTCGTCGATCGCCCAGAAACCGTCGGGGGTCCGCTGGGCCACGTCGCCCGAGAGCGCCTGCCGACGCAACTCCACCCCGCGTTGTTCCGCCAGCGGGGCCAGCACTTCGCCCATCAGGACGGCAATCGCGGCCAGCAGCAGACCGCCCAGCAGACCCGCGCGCACGATTTGCCAGACCGAGATGCCGGCGGCGCGCATGGCGACCAGTTCCGAGCGACTCGCCAGCGAGCCCAGCCCGATCAGCGCGCCGATCAGGGTCGCGATCGGGAAGATCTGGTAGGCGTAACGGGGGAGACTCAGAAGCATGAACAATAGGGCATCCGCCAGACCGTAGCGTTCGACGCCGATCGCGTCGAGTTCGTCGGCGAGGATCACGACCCCCAGCAGCGGCAGCAGGACGCCCAGCGTCAGCAGGGTGCCGCCAATCACCGCCCAGGCAAGATAGCGATCGAGGATTTTCACGACGACCAGGCCCCGTCATTCGATAGACTCTATGAACTTCATCCTATCATTACTGCCCGTCAGCCACTTCAGGCTGATTCCACGCTGATCACGCATCCTCAGGAGCACCACGATGGAATTCACGACCCAAACCGGCGACCTCGCCACCCAAAAAACGCCCTGTCTCATCCTTGGGGTCTTCGAGAAACAGCCGCTCGCCGGTCCCGCCGAGGCCATGGATCGCGCCAGCGGCGGTCGGTTGAGCGAGTTGTGGAAGAAGGGCGATCTCGATGGCGAGGCCGGTCGGACCCTGATGCTCTACGACCTCCCCGGTCTCGCCGCCGAGCGGGTGCTGCTGATCGACTTCGGCAAACCCCAGGAGTGCAACCGGACCAACTATCGCAAGACGCTCGCCGCCGCCGTCGCCTATCTCCAGCAGACCCAGGCGGGCGAGGCCGTGCTGGCGCTCCCGGCGACGCTTCCGGCAGGCATGGATCTTTACGCGGCCATCCGCGACGCGGTGATGACGGCCGAGGACAGGGTCTATCGTTACACCCGGACCAAGGAAGACAAAAAGGCGCCTAAGACGCCGCTCGGACAACTGACGCTGTGGGTGTCGAGCGAGCCGGATCTGGTCATTGCCGAACACGCCATCCAGCATGGCGCGGCCATGGCGGCGGGCGTCAACCTGGCAAGGGAATTAGGCAACTTACCGGGCAACCTCTGCACGCCCACCTATCTGGCCGATCAGGCGGCGGAATTGGGTGGCCGTTACGACGCGCTCAAGGTCGAGGTGCTCGACGAGGCCGCCATGGCTGAATTGAAGATGGGCGCGCTGCTCTCGGTCTCGCGCGGCAGCCGTCAGCCGGCCAAACTGATCGTCATGGACTACCGGGGCGGCACGCCCGACGCCAAGCCGATCGTGCTCGTGGGCAAGGGCCTGACCTTCGACGCCGGCGGCATTTCGATCAAGCCCGCCGCCGAGATGGACGAGATGAAATACGATATGTGCGGCGGTGCCAGCGTGATCGGCGCCATGCGCGCCGTCTGCGAACTGGGTCTGCCCATTAATCTGGTGGGCGTGGTGCCTGCGTCCGAAAATCTGCCGGACGGCGACGCCAACAAGCCCGGCGACATCGTCACCAGCATGTCCGGTCAGACCATCGAGATTCTCAATACCGACGCCGAGGGCCGCCTGATCCTCTGCGACGCGTTGACCTACTGCAAGCGTTTCGATCCCGCCCTGGTCATCGACCTCGCCACCCTGACCGGCGCCTGCGTGATCGCGCTGGGCAAGCATGCCGCCGGGCTCTTCACCGCCGACGATCAACTGGCCACGGAGATCCAGAAGGCCGGCGAATCGGTTGGCGACCGGGCCTGGCGTCTGCCGTTGTGGGAGGACTATCAGCAGCAGCTCGACAGCAATTTCGCCGACATGGCCAATGTCGGCGGCCGCGAGGCCGGGGCCATCACCGCCGCCTGTTTTTTGGCGCGCTACACCAAGGACTATCCCTGGGCGCATCTGGACATCGCGGGCGTGGCCTGGGTTGGCGGCAAGGAAAAAGGCGGCACCGGCCGACCGGTGGCGCTGCTCACCCAGCTTCTACTGGAGCGGAGTGGGGTGTTGAAGCCTTAAGGCGATTTCCGGGAACGAGCTTGACGATTTTTCCATTCGTCCTGAGCTGTTTCAGCTAGGGCGTGTCATCAATTCTCCTTGTGTGGGATGCCGCCCTGTAGGGGCGAATGAATTCGCCCCTTGGCGATGCCGCGCGGCATCCGCGTCGAGCAAATCGATCCGAGCCCTGGAACCGTGGCGGGACGGCGCTTTGCCTGCCATCATCAGGCGATCCGTTTTTCCGCATTATGAAAGCTATTCACTATTGCGGAAAATCAAGCCTCTCCGTAAAGTTCACCCAACGCACGGCCGCACGCAAACGGTCGGCTGAGAACATCATCCCACTGGAGAGAACATCATGACCGACTCGGCACGCACCAGGCTCGATCCCCCCCCGGACTTCTGTGAAGGCATGCTGCATTTCGGCGCGCTACCCACGGAGTTCGCATCGCTCTGCGCGGAGCCAGTCATCACGGAAGGGCGGAACGGCATCGACCGCATCGACAACGCCGCTGTGTTCCAGACCCAACTCGCCGCGGATGCGCTGCGCTATCTCACCCTTCAACTCTGCGCCTCGAAGGAATCCGGCCACCCCGGCGGTTTCGCCAGTGCCGCCGACGCCTATGCCGCCCTAGTGATGCTGGGTCATACCAATATCGTGACCGAGGTGGGCCATCACGCGCCCGGCTTCTACAGCGCCATGTTCCTCGACGGCTCGCTGGAGGCGATGGGCATCCGGAATCTGAGCGATATGCAAACACGCTTCCGCGAGCGCGGCGGTCTGCTCGGGCATCTCTCGGGGGCGATTCCGGGTCTGCTCGCGCCCGCCGGTCCGCTCGGTCAGGGACAGCATTTCGCCATGGCCGGGGCCTATCTGAATCGCGACAAGCTCTTTCCCTGCACCATCGGCGACGGCGGGCTGGGCGAGCCCTACATCCTCTCGGCGATGAAGCATTTCCACACCGCCTATCCGGAGGTGACCAACTTCCTGCCGGTGCTGATCTGGAACGGCTTCAGTCAGGAGCATCATTCGATGGTGTCGTTGATGGACAACGAGGCCATGCTCGCCTATTGGACGGCGCATGACTTCGCGCGCGTCATCCTGATCGACGCCAAGACCTATGACGACGCCGGACAGGATGGCGCCTATGTCGACAGCACCCGCTTCGGCCCCGAGGCGCGCCTGGCCTTCAGCCGTGCCATCCTCGAAGGCATGCAGGAGGCCGCCGACTCGGCCCTGAGCGGCACCCTGACCGCCGTGATCGTGAAGCAGCTCAAGGGCGCCGGAGTGCATACGGTTGGTGCCAAGTCGCACAACCTCTATCCCGGCGACACGCCCGAGAAGCCGAACATCGCCGCCGCCCTGGAGCGCCGCGCGCTGGCACCCGAGATCTGGCAACTGGTGCGCACCAACCTGAGCCGCGCTGGCGGTGGTCCGGCGGGCAAGACCGTGGTGACCGAGTTCGAGCGTCCGTTGGCGGACATCGGCACCCTGCCGATGCAGGCGTTCGCGCCCGGCGAGCAGGCGGTGCCGGCGAGCGCCATGGCGCAGATGGTGGCCGCGCTCGGTCAGCGCGATCCCGAATTCGTGGTGACCAATGCCGACGGCAACGAGGCGTCGAACATGAAGGCCATCAACGATGCGCTCAAAATCCGTCATCCGACCGAGGATCCGCTTTACAACCAGATGCCGAACGGCCAGGTCTACGAGCCGCTGAACGAGGATGCCTGCGCCGGTTTCGCGGCGGCGCTGGCGCTCTTCGGCGGGCGCTCGCTGTGGCTGTCCTACGAGAGCTTCGCCATCAACGGCTGGCCGATCGTGCAGACCGTGGGTCAGGCGATGGCCGAATTGCGCCATCGCACCCCGGCGGTGGTGACCATGTTCACCGCCGGCGCGCTGGAACAGGGGCGTAACGGCTGGACCCATCAGCGCCCGGAGATCGAGAACTATATCGGCGGGCAGGTGCGCAACGGCAACGTCTATCTGCTCTACCCGGCCGACGCCAACATGATCCAGGCCGCCTATGCCTGGTCGGTGGAGCAGTCCAACAAGTGCATCAGCATCGTGGCCTCCAAGTCCGCGCTGCCGGTGCACACCACGCCGGATCAGGCGCGCGCGGCGATCGAACAGGGGGCGACCTGTCTCTACGAATCGGCGAGTGGCGACAAGGGTACGGTGGTCTTCGCGGTGACCGGTGACATGGTGTTCCTGCCGGTGTTCGCCGCCAAGGAGCGGCTGGAAGGCGCCGGCTATCGGGTGCGGATCGTGGCGGTGGCCAACCCGCGCCGGCTCTATCGCCCGCACGAGGTGGCCTGGTCGCACAGTGCCGAGCCCGATGATCGGTTCATGAGCGACGCGGATTTCCAGACGCTGTTTCATGGGGACGTGCTGATCGGCGTGAGCGGCGGCGGCACGGTGGCACTGGAGCCGGTGATGCTGCGCTCGCGTGCCGCGGCGCGGGATCTGTTCGGGTGGCAGCGCGGGGAAACGACCGCCAGCCCGACCGAGATCATGGCGTTTAATGGCATCACGCCGGAGGGGCTGGCGGGACGCGCGGAAGAGTTGATGCGCCACGCAGTTCAATAACAGTAGGATGGGCAAAGCGCAGCGTGCCCATCCTTCACGCCACGAAACTGTCGAAAAAATTTCGTTGTCGTTGTCGAGTATCCGCGCGACAACGACAACGACAACGACAACGACAACGACAACGACAACGACAACGACAACGACAACGACAACGAGCAGAGTCCTCGACCACGTTTTTGGTTCCGGCTTTGCTGGGTTAGGGCCAACGCTTCCGCCCGTCTCGGGGCCTGGAACACCAAACCGAGAAATAGCAGTCGGCTGCCAGCGACCAGCCTCCAGCCATCGATCGATCAAGGTTTTCGCTTCTTGCTGCGTTCCCCCATGAGTGAAGCTCGGCAGGTCTGGCTCAATGGCTAAGTTGATGATTCCCAAAAGCTGGCGGCTGGCGGCTGGAAGCTGACGGCTCTTTATTGGCTAAACCATGCGTCACCACCGCAGAACGATGTGACGAGAAAACCAGCTTGCGAGCACCCGCACCATGAGCCAGACACCGACCACCAAGATCATCGCCATCGACGACGACCCGACCGGCTCGCAGACGGTGCATTCCTGCCTGCTACTGACCCGCTGGGATCCGGAGACATTGCGCGAGGCACTGACCGACGACTCGCCGCTCTTCTTCGTGCTGAGCAACACGCGCGGCATGAGCGCCGACGAGGCGGCGTCCGTCACCCGCGAGATCTGCGTCAACCTCCGCGAGACCCTGGCGCGGCTTGCCGACGCGGGCACGATCATCCATCCCGTCCTGGTCAGCCGCTCGGATTCGACCCTGCGCGGTCATTATCCGGTCGAGACCGACATCATCGCCGAGGAATTAGGCCCCTTCGATGCCCATTTCCTGGTTCCGGCCTTTTTCGAGGGCGGACGCATCACCCGCGACGGCGTGCATTATCTGATCGTCGATGGCGTGCCCGTGCCCGTCAACGAAACCGAATTCGCGCGCGATTCGGTGTTCGGCTACCGCCATGCCTTCCTGCCCGACTATGTGGAGGAGAAGACCGCCGGGCGGATCACGGCGGATCAGGTCGAACGCTTCGGACTCGCGGACATTCGCGGCGACCTCGGCGCGCGTCTGCACGCGCTGCACGGCAACCGCTGCGGCGTGGTCGACGCCGAGCGTCAATCCGATCTCGACGGCTTCGCCCGTCAGGTACTCATGGCGGCGGGCGACGGCAAGCGATTCCTGTTCCGCAGCGCGGCCAGTCTGTTGACAGCCTTCGCCGGCCTGCCGCCCCAGCCGGTGGCGCCAGACGCCATGTGCGAATTCGTCCGCGACGGACGCCCCGGCGTGGTGCTGATGGGTTCGCATGTGGCGAAGTCGACCCGGCAACTGGAGTCGCTGATCGAAAAAACCGACGTGGTTCCGCTCGAAATCGATCTGGATCGCGTGATGAGCGACGCGGCATCCCTGCGCCGGGATCTGCTGGAACGGCTCGCCAGCGCGCAGCGGGAAAATCGAGGCGCCGTACTCTATACCAGCCGGGGCGAGCGTTCGTTTCCGAGCAAGGCGGAACGGCTCGCATTCGGCGAGCGGGTCTCCGCCTTTCTGGTCGAACTCACGCGGGATTTGCCGCGCGACATCGGCTTTCTCATCAGCAAGGGCGGCATCACCTCCAACGACACGCTCAGCAAAGGTCTGGCGCTACGCACGGCGCGCGTGCTCGGCCAGGTGCATGCCGGCTGTTCGGTGGTGCGCTGTCCGGCCGACCATCCGCGCTTTCCCGATCTGCCGGTGGTGATCTTTCCGGGGAATGTCGGCGGCGACGATGCCCTGGCCGAGGTGTATGGGATTCTCGCGCGGACGTAGTCGGCGATCTCGCCTGTAGAGACGGTGATTGCCGCCGGAGAGGTGATGCAGGGCGCGGATACACGAGCGGCCGGTGGCGCTGTCGAGAAAGGCGACGACATCGCTCTGGCCATTGAGCCTAGCGATACCGCGGAGCAATTCGCGCGCCTCCTCCAGGGTGCGCTCCTGCAGAGTCGTGAGTAGCAGTTGGGCGAGCGCGTTCTCGGCCTCCTCGGGTGCCAGGTCGAACAGTGGCTCCAGCGCTTCGCGTTTGAATTCGTCAGGGTATCGCTTGCTCAGGGCCTCATGAACGCGGCGCAGCAGCTCCAGCAGACTGGTGCTGGTCTCGTCCTCGTTGAGCCAAGCGATGCGCAAACGCTCATCCAGGGTTCGATCCAGTCCAGCCGAAGGGTCGAACCATGAACGGCTTAACGCTCAGAGGCTTAGGATTTTCCGTCCGCCCTTCGACAAGCACCGTTCAGCGACAGGACTTGGATGAAAAGACAGGTGCCCAACCAAATCCATGATTCGGTTGGGCACCTGTCATCGTCGCTTAACCAGAAGCTCAGTTAAATCCGGGGCTTCTGATGGCTTTTCCACGTCCTCGCAGCGCTCACGGGCGCGACGAGGACGTCTCCCAGACTTACGCCAGATCGAAGCGGTCGGCATTCATGACCTTCGTCCAGGCGGCCACGAAGTCGTGCACGAACTTTTCCTGGCCGTCATCCTGCGCATAGACCTCGGCATAGGCGCGCAGGATCGAGTTGGATCCGAAGACAAGATCGATGCGGGTCGCAGTCCATTTGACCTCATCCGTCTTGCGGTCACGGATTTCGTACAGGTTGTTACCGGCTGGCTTCCAGGTGTAGGCCATGTCCGTCAGATTGACGAAAAAGTCGTTCGTCAGCACCCCTTCGCGATCGGTGAAGACGCCGTGCCGGGTACCGCCGTGATTGGTGCCCAGAACCCGCAGGCCGCCAACCAGCACCGTCATTTCGTGGGCGGTCAGACCCATCAACTGCGTCCGGTCGAGCATCAGTTCCTCGGCGCTGACGACGTAGTCCTTCTTGAGCCAGTTGCGATAGCCGTCATGAATGGGTTCCAGCACCTCGAACGACTCGGCATCTGTCATCGCCTCGGTGGCATCGCCGCGACCGGGCGCAAAGGGAACGGCGATGGCGCCCCCCCCCGCCTTGGCCGCCTGCTCGATCCCGACATTGCCGGCCAGAACGATGACATCGGCCAGGCTCGCGCCGCTCTCGGCCGCGATGGGCTCCAGTACGCCCAGTACTTTAGACAGACGCGCGGGCTCGTTGCCCTCCCAGTCCTTCTGCGGAGCCAGACGGATGCGCGCGCCATTGGCGCCGCCGCGATTGTCCGAACCGCGGAAGGTGCGAGCGCTGTCCCAGGCGGTCGCGACCATCTCGCTGACGCTCAGGCCGCTGGCCGCGATCCGGGCCTTCACGGCGTCGACCGCGTAATCGGTGCGACCGGCGGGCACCGGATCCTGCCAGATCAGGTCTTCCTGCGGGACATCGGGGCCGAGATAGCGCGCCTTCGGCCCCATGTCGCGGTGCGTCAGCTTGAACCAGGCCCGCGCGAAGACCTCCGAGAAGTAGGCGGGATCCTGATAGAACCGCTCCGAGATCTTCCGATACTCGGGGTCCATCTTCATGCCTATGTCGGCATCGGTCATGATCGGGTTGTGGCGGATCGAGGGATCCTCGACATCGACGGGCTTGTCTTCTTCCTTGATGTCGACGGGCTCCCACTGCCAGGCGCCGGCCGGGCTTTTCTTCAGTTCCCACTCATGGTTGAGCAGCATGGCGAAGTAGCCGTTGTCCCACTGGGTCGGGTGAGTGGTCCAGGCGCCTTCGAGACCGCTGGACACGGTGTCGCGGCCAATGCCTCGGGTCGTCTTGTTGATCCAGCCCAGCCCCTGATCCTCAAGATCGGCGGCTTCGGGCGTTGGCCCCAGCAGGCTGGCATCGCCATTGCCGTGGCATTTGCCGACCGTGTGGCCGCCGGCGGTCAGGGCGACGGTTTCCTCGTCGTTCATGGCCATGCGCGCGAAGGTCACGCGCACGTCCTGGGCGGTGCGCAGCGGGTCGGGTTTGCCGTCGACGCCTTCCGGGTTGACATAGATCAGACCCATCATGACAGCGGCCAGTGGGTTCTCCAGATCCCGCTCGCCCGAGTAACGGCTGTTGGGGTTGTCAGTGGGCGCCAGCCATTCCTTCTCCGAACCCCAGTAGATGTCCTTTTCAGGATGCCAGATATCCTCGCGGCCAAAGCCGAAACCGAAGGTCTTCAGCCCCATCGACTCATAGGCCAGGGTGCCGGCGAGAACGATGAGGTCGGCCCAACTGATCTGGTTGCCGTATTTTCTCTTGATGGGCCAGAGCAAACGGCGCGCCTTGTCCAGGTTCACGTTGTCGGGCCAACTGTTGATCGGGGCAAAACGCTGATTCCCCGTACCGGCGCCGCCCCGTCCGTCGGCGATCCGGTAGGTGCCCGCCGCATGCCAGGCCATGCGGATCATCAGACCGCCATAATGACCCCAGTCGGCGGGCCACCAGTCCTGGCTGTCGGTCATCAGGGCTCGCAGATCCTGCTTGAGCGCCTCGACATCGAGCGTCTTGAGCGCTTCGCGATAGTTGAAGCCCTCGCCCATCGGATTGGTCTTGGTGTCGTGCTGATGCAGGATGTCGAGGTTCAGCGCCTTCGGCCACCACTCCATGACCGATGTTCCAGCGGCGGTATTTCCGCCGTGCATCACGGGACACTTGCCAGCCGTCGTCGTTGCATGATTCATCTCGATCTCCGCTCGTGGTTTCAGTGAGTGAAGTTCATTCATCTTAGCTGCTCGTCGAGCATCTGGCTCGACGGGCACGGCCAGAGAATATGGACAGTCGACGCCGGGGGCCAATCGTTTCGCCGGATCTCGCGGATTGCTCCCGTCTATGGGGAAGGACTCGGCCATGCGCCTCCGCTCACTCAGCCAAGTCAAGCGGCCGCTTCACTGGGAAAAGCGGTCAATTGCGCAGGCGCTTGATGGAATGCCCGCCGGGCGAGCCTGGGCGCTGCGAGAGAGACGATCGATGCCGCACGATGATTGGCGTGCGTGGTGCCGATCGCGCGCCGCGCCGTCTATGACCGTCCGCGCGCGCGGATGGCCGCCAGGCGCTCCAGCACGACTCGGCACTCGACAGGCTTGGTCCAGTGGTCATCGAAGCCTGCGGCGGCGCTGCGCTGGCGATCCTGCTCCTGCCCCCAGCCGGTGATGGCGACGATGGCCAGCGCCTGACCCCAGGGCTTGGCACGCAACTGTCGGCAGGTCTCGAAACCGTCGAGCTTCGGCATTCCCAGATCCAGCAGCACCAGATCAGGACGAAAGCGCTCGGCGACGGCAAGCGCTTCGAGCCCGTCAGCCGCGGTCCGCACCGTGACGCCTTGCAGGTCCAGCAGCATGGCCAGCGATTCGGCGACATCGGTTTGATCGTCGACCACGAGGACACGGCCTTCGAGGCGTCCCAGCGACGGCGGGCTCTGCGCTGGCGCCACAGGGCGCGCGGACACGACCGGCAGGCGCACGCGGAAGGTGCTGCCGGTTCCGGGGCCGTTGCTGTGCGCGCTCACCTGCCCCTCGTGCATGGCCACCAGCCCCTGGGCCAGCGCAAGGCCAATGCCCAGCCCCGTCTGGACCCGCCCGACGTCGGTCGGAACCTGATGGAACAGCTCGAACAGCCGCGGCAGATGCTCGGCGGGGATGCCGATGCCGGTGTCGGTCACTTCGACCACGACCTCTCCGGCGGTCCGGGTGGCCGTGAGGCGAATGGCCCCGCCGGCAGGGGTGTATTTGGAGGCATTGTTGAGCAGGTTGGCAAAGACCTGCGCGAGGCGCACGGGATCGGCCTCGAACGCGATGGGCTCGGGCGGGATCGAGACGCTCAGTTGTTGTCCGGCGGCCTTGATGAGGGGTCGCGCCACCTCGAGCCCGTGCTCCAGCACCGTCGCCAGCCCGACGCGCTCGCGCTGGAGCGCGAGCTTGCCGCGCGTGATGCGGCTGACATCGAGCAGATCGTCGACGAGGCGCACGAGATGGCTCACCTGGCGGTCGATCAGGTCGCGCGCGGCCGCCACCCTCGGATCCGACCCGCCGGCGAGCGTGAGGATGGCGCAGGCGTTGCGAATCGGCGCGAGCGGATTGCGCAGCTCATGGCCGAGGGTGGCGAGGAAGGCATCCTTGCGCCGGTCGGCCTCGCGCAGGGCCGCCTCGGCCGCCTTGCGCTCGCCGATGTCGCGCCAGGTGCCGATGGCGCCGACGACCCGCTCACCGCTATCGTGGATCGGCGCGGCATTACACAGCAAGAACAGCCTCCGGCCGTCTTCGTTGAGCTGCACCAGCTCGGCATCCCGCACGGTCTCGCCCTTCAGCGCCCGTAACAGGGGCAGCTCATCGACCGGCATGACGGTCTGGCCGTCGGGGCGATACACGGTCCAGCTCTCGACGACCTCCGCGATCCGCTTGTCGGCGTGCGGAGCACCCAACAGATCCTGGCCGTGCTGGCTGACCAGACGGAGGTTGCCGTCGGCATCGCAGACGGTGATGCCTTCGGGGACGTTGGCCAACAGGGTCGCCAGCATCCGCTCGCCCGCCTCGGCCTTGGCCAGTGCCTGGCGCCGTGCGTCCTCCGCGTGCTTGCGCTCGGTGACCTCGCGCACCGCGCTGCGGACGATGGGCTCGCCGGCGACCATGTCCACGGAGACGTCGGCCTCCAGCCAGACCAGGGTCCGGTCGGGACGGATGAAGCGGTACTCGTCCTTATGGCCTACCACCTGCCCTTGCGCGCGGGCGCGCTCCAGCAGTCGGGCGGCGTTCTGCGCCACCCGCTCCCGATCGTCGGGATGCACGCCCTCAAACCACCGCTCCCACGAGATGGGCAAGTCCGGCTCAAAACCGAACAGGGCGTAATGCTCCGGACTCCAGTAGGCTGTGTCCCGCGCCGCATTCCATTCGACGAAGCCGATGCGCCCGGCCTGCGCGATGCGTCGCAGCCGCTCCTCGCTTTTGCGCAGGGCCTCCTCGGCCGCCTTGCGCTCGGTGATGTTGGTATGCACCACCACCACGCTGCCGTCCTCGCGCTGCAAGGGGTTGACGGTCAAGGCGTACCAGAACACTTGGTCGGGGGCGTGGCAGAGGTAGTCAAGGTTGAACTGAGCGGTCGCGCCGGACATGACGGCCCGGATGCCTGCCGCCGTCCCGTCCGCGCCTGCGGCGGAGTCGCCGCGGGCGGTGTCGCAAATCTCGAGATAATTGGTTCCGATACCGGTGCGGGGGGCGGTCTCGCCGGGCCGCGGACCGTTCTCCAGGGCAAAGCACTGCCAGGGCGCGTTGACCGCGACGATCACCCCATCCCGGTCGAGCACCGCGACCTCGCTTGGCATGGCGTCTAGCACGGCCTGCTTGAACCGCTCGCCGTCGCGTAAGACGTCGGCCGCGGTATGTTCTGGCGTGACATCGAAGGCCGCCAGCATGGCGCGTGCCGGCTCCTGACCGTCGAAGCTCACTTGCTTGCGCACACGCAGCCAGCGAATCTGCCCGCCGGGCAGGACCACGCGATGATCCAGGTCGAAGAAGCCCGGACCACTCGGGTCCAAGCACGCGGCGATCAGGGCATGCAGGCGCCCGCGCTCCTGCGGGTGGAAGGTGGCGTGCACGGTCTCGCGCGGGACGGACAGCGCGTCCTCGCCCAGCCCGTACAACTGGGCGGCCTTGGCCGTGAGATGACAGGTGCCGGTCGCGTAGTCGATCTCAGCCAGCCCCATGCCGGCGACTCGCAGGCCCAACTGCAGGCGCGCCTCGCTCTCGCGCAGGGCGTCGTTGACGCGCCGGTAGTCCGTGACGTCGCGAAAATAGACGGTCAGCGCGTCGGGCGCGGGGTAGCAGTGGCATTCGATCCACATCTCGAGCGGCGCGGGGTAGTACTCCTCGAAATGGACCGGCTCGCCGGTCTCCATCGCTCGCTGATAGCCTTCGTGGAATTTCGTGCCCAACGCGTGAGGAAACAGCTCCCACACGCAACCGCCGAGCAGGCGCTCGCGCGCGATCCCGAGGATCTGGGTGGCCCGCTCGCTGACGACGGTATAGCGCCAGTCGCGGTCGAGGACGAGCAGCCCGTCGCTGATCCGCTCGATCGTCTGCCGGAATCGGTCCTGCGCCTGCCGCAGTTCCTCCTCGCGCCGGCTGAGCGCCCGTTCCAGGCACAGGCGATCGCTCACGTTGACGACAAAGACGGCGACCGATGGCGCCTCGCCCTCGGGCGTCGGCAGACGCACCGCCTCGCCGTCCCAGGTCGCCTCGGGGTCCGACGGAATCGGCGCTCGATAACCGTCGATGGACCAGGTCTCGCCGGTCTCGATCACGCGCAGGAAGCGCTCCTCGAAGTCGCTCGCGGCGGCGTCCGGAAACACGTCGCGGAAGCGGCATCCGAGCATCGGCGTGTCCGGGGCGAGGCGTCGGTAGCCCTCGTTGACGTAGGTGTAACGCAGCTCGCGACCGGCCAGCACGGCGGCGCAGAGGCTGGCGCGCTCCGTGGCGGGAGGCGGCGGGTCCGACGGGAGGCCGGGCGCCGCCTCGGCACTGTCCGGCAGGGGAACCTCGCGCGCGGTGATCAGCAGCCCGATCCCGTCTTCCATCGGCACCGGCGCAAGGCTCCCTTCCCAACAGGTATCGCGACCTTGGAGGCGCTGAACGTGGCGCGGCACCTCGACGTGGTGACCGGCGCGCGCCCGCGCGTGCATGGCGAGCGACATGTCGCGGGTGTCCGGGAACAGGGCGACGATGTCCGCGCCGATGGCTGTCTCGTCCTTTAGACCGGTGGAGCGCAGCCATTCGTCATTGGCCCGCAGCACCCGCCCGTCGGGTGCCACCAGGCAGCGGCCCACGCCCGGCTCCCGCAGCAGCAGCTCGGCAAGTTCGCTCGCGGCAAGCTTGGAAAGCCCATTCATTTCGACATCCTCGGTGTATCACGGTGCCCGATAATCATTATCCTGCGGGGGGGAAGCGTAGGCGTAGAAACCCCGTGTCCGCCGCAAATGATGCCTACAATAGTGCTTGGCCCGCAACCTGCGGCCTTGCCGAGGCAAGCCAGCCCGTGCGCCGCGGGGGCGGCCGGTCACCTCTCGAAACGCGCCATTGGTGCCGCGTGCCGGTCCGGACGGTGCGACCCGGCAGATGCCACGGAGTCACGACAGGGGGGCAAAACCCCGAAGGCGCAGTGGATGGTTGGGTGTTCCTAACAGCATGAGGGCTGTGGTCAAGAGAGCCCCTTCAGCCGACCGGTCCCCTCGTGATGGGATTCAGCGACCGCTTGCGACAGCACCGCCGCCGCTCGGGCGGACCGGTTCAACGTCAGAAAAGGGTCGTGACTTGTCACTCGCTCCAGAGGCTCGATTTTCCGCTAACCGGATCGAGCCGACACCGACGAAGGAAAGCCCAGTGGCCGTTCCGGGGACGCAAGAGACGCTCGTCCCGATCCCGACGAGCGGCTGGATTGGTCGTTTCCGCCCGCTCGCGCCTTACACCTCCAATGGCAGCTCTCCGCGTTCCGAGATCGATAGGGCCTCTGGACGCGGACATTTCCTGTCGCGTCAGGCCGCACTCGGGCTTCATCCCGAATCGCCCATCGACATCACCTCTGACGCGCATTCACCGCCCAGACCGCCGCTTCCACGCGGCTCTTCAATCCCAGCTTCTTGAGAAGGTGCTTGACGTGGACCTTGACGGTCCCGACCGCCAAGTCCAGCTCGCGGGCGATGAGTTTGTTGCTCCAGCCCTGCGCGATCAGGTCGAGGATCTCGCGCTCCCGGGGGGTCAGGCCGGCCGCGTCGGGATCCCGGGGGAGCGGGCTGTCGCGCAGGGCGCGGGCCAGTAGCTCGGTGAGCTGCGTGCTGATGGCGAGACGCCCGTGCATGGCGCTGCGGAGCATCTCCAGAATGGCCTTGGGCTCCATGTCCTTGAGGAGATAGCCGTCGACGCCGGCGCACAGCGCGGCGAGGACGTCGCTCTCGGTGTCGGAGACCGTGAGCATGACGATGCGGGCGTCGAGCCCGTCGTCGGCGCGCAGATGCCGGAGGGTTTCGATGCCGTCCATGACCTTCATGTTGAGGTCGAGCAGGATGAGATCCGGGCGCAGCGCGTGCGCGAGTTCCAGACCCGTCCGGCCATCCGATGCCTCGCCGACCAGCCGCAGCGATGGCTCCATCGCGATCAGGTCCGCGACGCCTTTGTGGAACAGCGGATGGTCGTCGATGATCAGGACCGAGGACTCAAGTGTCTTGTTCATCAGTGATTCCTGCCTTAGCGGTGGAAGCTTGAGCCGGGTTTTCGCCGGACCGATCGCGGTCCTTGGCCGCGTCCTCGGGAGCGAGTCCGCGCGGGCGAAAATGCAGCCTGATCCGGGTGCCCCGGCCGTTTTCGAGCGGGCTCTCGATCTGGAGGTCACCCCCCAAGCTTAGCGCCCGCTCGCGCATGATGCGCAGCCCGAAATGGTCGCGACCGACCGGCTCGTGCGCGAGTCCCCGACCGTCATCCGCGATCAGGACATCGATCCCGCCGTTGCTGCGCTCCAGATGGATCGAGCCATTGCGCGTGCCGGCATGCCGGATGATGTTCGAGAGCGCCTCGCGGATGATCCGCATGACATGCACCTCCTCGTTGGGCGTGAGCAATCCGGCGGGCAGGCGGTCGACGAGTTGGAGGTCGAGATTGGCGCGGTCCTGAAATTCCCGCACCGTGCCCGACAGCGCGGTGGCCAATCCCCGTTCGTCGATCCGGAGCCGGAAGGTCGTCAGCAGCTCGCGCAGTTCACGATAGGCGCAGTCGATGCCGTCGCGGATCTCTGACAGGATCGCGGACGCCGGGGGCAACGCCGGCTCGCGCGCGTCCCTGGGCGCGTCCTGGGGCACGCTCAGCGCGACTTCCATCCGCAGCACCTGGATCTTCAGGTAGGAGAGCGACTGGGCGAGCGAATCGTGGAGTTCGCGAGCCTGGATGCCGCGTTCCTCATGGAGCGCGAGCCGACGGTCTTCGTCGATCCGCGCCTTGAGGTTCAGCGACCGCGCCAGATGCCCGGCGAGCGATTCGAGCAGCGGTTGCCGCCAGGACTCAAGCTGTCCGCCCGACGGGAGAGTGACGCGCAGGGTTCCGAAGCGATGGCCCAGCTCGCCTACCGGGAAGCCGATGACGCTGGGGCCGGACGTGGCGGTCGCGTCTCGCGCACGGGATTCGGAGTTGTCCGGAGTTTCCGTCGGGATCTCATCTGGCGAATCCACCGAGCCGGACGCGGGCGCGTCGGCATGCGGGACATCCCGCAGACAGAGCCGCAGATCGACGAGTCCGAGTTGCTCGCGGAAATCTTCCAGCACACCGCGCAGGACCGATTCCGAGAGCGACGCCTCCTCCAACGCGCGGCTGGTGCGATAGAGCAGAGCCAGCGAGCGATTGGTACGCGCCAGATCCCGGGTCTTGTCGGTGACGCGCTGTTCCAGCTCGCGGTAGATGTCCGAGAGCCCTTCGGTCATGAGGTTCATGGCCGCGCCGACCCGGCCCAGTTCGTCATGCCCGATCCAGGTGGCGCGGGCGGAGAAATCGCCCGCCGGATGCGATCCGCGCAGGTCGGCCGCCTTTCTCGGTCGGCCCTGTCCCCTGCATGCACAGACGCTGGCGGACTCATGCCTGCTGTTCGTGGACCTGAACCGCGTGCGGCTCGCGATCGAACGCTGGCCGGAGGTGGCCTTCCGGATGCTGACGCTGGTGGCCGAACGCGCCCAGCGGCTGACCGCCGACCTGGAAGTCTGCTGTCTGCATTCGGCGATCCAGCGGGTGGCGGGCTTCCTGCTGCGCGAGGCGGTCTCGGATCCGGCGTCGCCGGATCACGCCGAACTCGTGCTGCCGGCGGCCAAGACCGTGGTGGCCTCCAGCCTGAATCTGTCCCCGGAAACCTTCTCGCGCGAACTGCATGGACTGGCGCGGCGCGGATTGATCGAGGTCGAACGCAGACGGATCCGCATCCCCTCACTGAACCGTCTGCGCGCGCTGGCCGCGCTCGATGTCGAGCGGCCGGACGCGCCGCCACCGTTCCCCGTTCTCGCTCAGGATTCAGCACGTCATGCCCATTAACGCGGATCGCCAGGAATTCCGAGAACTGTGCGTGCGCGACTGTCCCTACGACATGCTGCATCTAGCCCGGCTGGGCGAGGAGATCCCGACCGGCACGCCCTATTTCATCGCACGCGAGGCCGGTTGCGAGATGTGCGAGGACATCCCCTGTGTCGCGGCCTGTCCGACCAATGCGCTCGACCATGATCTGACCGATATCCGCGACGCAGAGATGGGGCTCGCGGTGCTGATCGATCAGGAAAACTGCATCGCCTTTCAGGGCCTGCGCTGCGAGGTCTGCTTCAATGCCTGCCCGCTGCGCAACGAGGCGATCACGCTCGACATGCAGCATAACGAACGCTCCGGCAAGCATGCGCGCTTTATCCCGGTCGTCCACTCCGGGCACTGCACCGGCTGCGGCAAGTGCGAAGAGGTCTGCATCCTCGATCAGGCCGCGATCAAGGTGCTGCCGCGGCATCTGGCCAAGGGCGAATTAGGGGCGCACTACCGGCTGGGCTGGGAGCAGAAACGCGAGGCGGGCGGCGCGCTGGTCACGCCCGATGCCGAGCACCAGTACAACCTCCCCGAGGGGATGCGCTACGAACATGGCGGAGCAGGCTTGATCCAGGAGGCCATGCCGGAGCCGCCGGCTATGTCACTCCCGGACAATCCGCTGGACGCGCTCAACCGCAAGGGGCCGCTGTGATCAGAGCTGTCAGCTTTCAGACTCCAGCGGCCAGCTTTTTGGAATCGGTCAGTTGGCGGGTGTTTGGCGTCGACTGGGGATCACCCATTGGGTGAAGGCATCAAGCGATGAAGACCACGACAACACGAGTGCTGGCGGCTGACGGCTGACGGCTGACGGCTCTTTCCAGGATGAAAGCAGGCATGGACTCACCAGGACAGATCGCCGTCGCGGAGCAGGGTTGGCTCAAGGCCCACCAATGGCTGCTGCTGCGACGTCTCAGTCAACTCGGCATTCTCGCCCTCTTTCTGACCGGCCCGGTCGCCGGGGTCTGGATCGTGACAGGCACTTTGTCCGCGAGCATGACACTCGATGTCCTGCCGCTGACCGATGCGCTGCTGCTCGCGCAATCCGGCCTCTCGGGAACCCTGCCAGCCATGAGCGGACTGATCGGCGCGCTGATCGTGCTCGTCTTCTATGCCCTGATCGGCGGGCGGGTCTTCTGCTCCTGGGTCTGTCCGGTGAATCTGGTGACGGACCTGGCCGCCTGGACCGGCCGGCGCTTCGACATCCGCCCGAGCGGCAGACTCTCGCGCAGCCTGCGCTACTGGCTGCTGGGCCTGATCCTGCTCTTCCCGCTGCTGACCGGCATTATGGTCTGGGAGTTCGTCAATCCGGTCTCCCTGACCCATCGCGGCCTCATCTTCGGCGGGCTCTGGGGCATGGGCTGGGCCTGGATGCTGCTGCTCGGCATCTTTCTCTATGACCTTTTGATGGTCCGGCGCGGCTGGTGCGGACACCTCTGTCCGGTGGGCGCCTTCTATGGACTGGTTGCAGCCATGCTATGCGGATTCGCCGCCGCCGGTCTGACGGCCATGGCACTGGCCGAGGAGATCGAATCGCTGCGCGGGCATGCGGTGACGGATCCCTCTGATCCCTCGCTCAACAAACCGACGCTGGCCGTGCCCGGCGGATTTGTGGTGGGTTGGGAAGAGCAGCCGCCGCTGATCCCGCATCCGATCGACAACTACAGCATCGATCTGCGTCAGAACGGCTGTTTCAAGTGTCACAGCCCGGATACCTTCGAGACCGCCAAGGCGCCCAAGATCGCCGACAGCCATTTTTACGACCGTGACGGCAACAAGCTCGACGGCCTCGCGCCACGCCGCTACTTCTGCACGCAATGCCATGCTCCCCAGGCGGGCGCCATGCCGCTAGTCGAGAATATCTTTGGGGACCGTTGAACCTGAAAGAAGCTGTCAGCTTCCAGCCTTCAGCGGCCAGTTTTTTGAATCAAACACTTGGCTCGCGAGACATTCTGACCGACCCTCAAACGACCCAGGAGGACACCATGCAGGACCATCGTCAGACTTCAGCACCCAAAAACCGCGCCCGCCGAGCGACCTGGCTCATCCTGCTGGCCGGCATCGGGATCGGCATCCTCTTCTGGGGCGGGTTCAATACCGCGATGGAAGCGACCAATACCGAGCCGTTCTGCATCTCTTGCCATGAGATGAAAGTCAATGTCTACAAGGAATCGAGTCCATGGACTATACGAAACAGGAGTCGCGAAGTTCCCAGGCACACCAGGACGCGGAGGACGCCGGACTGACCTGCATCGACTGTCACAAGGGCATCGCGCACAGTCTGCCGATGGAATACGACCCCGAAAAAGATGCCCCAGGCAAGAGCATCTTCTATACCCGGAGCGATTGATCGCGGCTCGGTGTTGAGAAACCGGCGGGGATCGCCTGACAACCCCGTATGACTTACCCCGAGGCGGTGGCAACCCGAGCGCTGACTTGTGCACGCTAACGGGATTTCGCGCTCGGCGATGACTGAAAATAGTAGCTGAGCTTGTCCGAGAGATTGAGGTATTCCACCTGCTCCTCGCTCAGATCGGATTGGCACAGGCTCTTGCGGATGCCTACATCTTCCTCTGCCAGGTTTAGAACCAGCGACTCCTCCTTGGGAATGTCCGGCGAGTAGATCAGAACATTTGGCTTCAACAGATCTGTCGGGTTGAGCGAGATCACCAGGGCAATCCGCTCATCGTTCAATCTGACGACGGTACCGGGCGGAAAGACCCCCAGGTTGGTGATGAAGGTGGTCAGCACCTTGGGGTCATAACAGGTGCGTTCCCTGGAATACATGCGCGAGATGGCTTGATGAGGGGACAGGCCGCGCTCCGCTCCAAGGCCGTTGCACAGATTGTCATAGCGGTTGACGACCGTGACGATGCGGGTCAGCAGGCCAATGTCCGCGGCGCGCAAACCCTCGGGAAAGCCGCTGCCGTCCTGATGCTCGTGGTGCTTGGCGATGATCTCGACCACGCTTGGGGGCAGACTGCCGATGCCGCGCGCGATCTCGGCGCCATAGCGGGTATGCTGTTCGTACAGCAGACGTTCCGGCCGCGTGAGTTCGCCCTTTTTATGTAGAACCTGGTAGGGGATCTTCTGATGGCCCAGGTCGTGAAAGAGCGCGCCGAGCCCGAGCTGGCGTAGTTGAGCCCTTTCCAGGTTCAGCTTCTGACCGATCACCAGCGCCAGCGCAATGACATTGATGGCGTGAAAGTAGCTGTTCTCGTCCTGGTGCTTGAGGTTGACCAGTTGGACCGTGGTCTCCTGGTCCTCGGTGAGATCCTCGACCATCCCCACGACGAGATCCTGGGCCTCCTCGGCCGCCTGAATCGGAGAAGCGCGCAGATTGGCCATGAGTTTGCGCGCCGAGCCTACCGACTGAGTGTAGCGTTTGGCGCATTGATTGAGACGGGTGCGGCGCTCTTTCAACACCCGGATACGCTGCTGTTTTTCCTCCCAGAGCGCGGCGGACGGATCGTCCCTGCTCGAGTCCGTCGGGGTTTGCGGGGGGTCGGGCGGCGGATCGGCGGCTGACGACGGGGCGTCGCTGCGCGCGGGATCGATGCGGACCTGCTCGATCCCGAGCGAGCGCAAGGCATCCAGTTGCTTCTGGGTGCGGATCTTGAAGCTGCTCGTCACGAAGGGATGACTCATCCAGGGCAGGTCAAGATGGATAAACAAACCGATCCGCAGTTGGCTTTTATCGACGGTTTCTTTATTCACATCAAGCACCCAAATCGCCGCGAATCGATCATCCCGATACCGAGCGGTTGAGCCGCAAAGAACGCAACCGCATCAGGTTGCAACGGAAACCCGTTACACTCGCTCATGAAAAGCCAAGAATAAGTCATTCGGACCCTCCCCGCTTGATTCTCGGCTTGACCACTTGTAGCGTGCAGGGTTTGGACGTGTCCAAGTCCACTGAACGCCAGGCCCTCCGACGCACCCGAGACCGATTGCAGTGACTGACTATAAACATACCCTGAACCTCCCCAACACCGACTTTGCGATGAAGGCGAACCTGGCCCAGCGCGAGCCCGAGATGCTCAAGCGTTGGGAGTCGCTGGATCTCTACGCCCGTATCCGCGCCGCGCGCGCGGGCGCCGCGACCTTCATCCTGCATGACGGTCCGCCCTATGCGAATGGCGACATCCACATCGGTCACGCGGTCAACAAGGTACTGAAAGACATCATCGTCAAGTCGCGCACGCTCGACGGACTGGACGTGCCCTATGTGCCGGGCTGGGACTGTCACGGCCTGCCGATCGAGCTTCAGGTCGAGAAGAAAAAAGGTAAACCTGGCCACAAGATCAGTGCCGCCGAATTCCGCGTCGCCTGCCGCGAGTATGCCGCGAAACAGGTCGATGGCCAGCGCGGCGACTTCAAGCGTCTGGGCGTCCTCGGCGATTGGGAGCGACCCTATCTGACCATGGATTTCGGTTTCGAGGCCGGGATCATCCGCGCGCTCGGCCAGATCATCGCCAACGGTCATCTGCAAAAGGGCGAGAAGCCGGTGCACTGGTGCATCGACTGCGGCTCAGCGCTGGCCGAGGCCGAGGTGGAATACGCCGACAAGCAGTCCATCGCCATCGATGTGCGCTTTCCGGTCGCCGAACCCGAGGCGCTGAAAGCCCGCTGTCATGCCAGCCCCAACGGCTGCGGCGAGGGTCCGGTGGCGGTCGTCATCTGGACTACCACGCCCTGGACCCTGCCCGCCAATCAGGCGGTGGCGCTGAACGCCGATCTCGATTATGTCGTCGTCGAGGCCGTCTCGGCGCACGGGAAGGAGCGTCTGATCGTCGCCGAGGGCCTGCTCAAGGACACCATGGACCGCTGGGGCATCGAAGAGTATCGCGTGGTCGGCGATGGGCGCGGCATCGAGTTCGAGGGCCTGATGCTCAGGCATCCCTTCCACGACCGCGAGGTGCCGATCATCGTCGGCGAGCATGTCACGCTCGAAGCCGGTACCGGCGCCGTGCATACCGCGCCCGGTCATGGCCTGGAGGACTATCTCGTCGGCCAGCGCTACGGGCTGTCGGTCGACAATCCGGTCGGCGGCGACGGGCGCTTTTTGCCCGGTACCGAGCTGTTCGCGGGCGAGAACGTTTTTCAGGCCAACGAGCATGTGATCGAGGTGCTCAAGGCCAAGGGTGCCCTGCTGCTGGAAACCCGCTTCACCCACAGCTATCCGCACTGCTGGCGCCATAAGACGCCGATTATCTTCCGTGCAACGCCCCAATGGTTCATCAGCATGGACAAACAGGGTTTGCGCGAGACCGCGCTGCGCGAAATCGAGAATGTCCGCTGGATGCCGGATTGGGGTCAGAGCCGGATCGAGGGCATGGTACGCGGACGCCCGGACTGGTGCATCTCGCGTCAGCGTACCTGGGGCGTGCCCATCGCGCTCTTCGTCCACAAGGAGACCGCCGCGCTTCATCCGCGCACCGCCGAGTTACTCGAACTGGTCGCCAAGCGGGTCGAAAAACACGGCATCGAAGCCTGGTTTGAACTCCACCCGCGGGATCTTCTGGGCGACGAGGAAGGCGCGCGCTACGACAAGGTTCACGACACTCTGGATGTCTGGTTCGACTCGGGCGTCACCCATGCCTGCGTGCTGGAGCAACGCGAGGGGCTGCGCGCCCCGGCGGATCTCTATCTGGAAGGCTCGGACCAGCATCGCGGCTGGTTCCAGTCCTCGCTCATGACCTCGGTGGCCATTCACGGTCGCGCGCCCTATCGTCAGGTGCTCACCCACGGCTTCACCGTCGATGCCCGGGGCGAGAAGATGTCCAAGTCGAAGGGGAACGTGGTCAGCCCTCAAAGCGTCATGAAAACGCTCGGCGCCGACATTATCCGGCTGTGGGTCGCGGCGACCGACTATCGCACCGAAATGAACGTCAGCGACGAGATTCTCAAGCGCACCGCCGACGCCTACCGGCGCATTCGCAACACCGCGCGCTTTCTGCTCGCCAATCTGAACGGCTTCGACCCGGCCATCCATACGGTCGCGCCGAGCGACATGCTAGCGCTCGACCGCTGGGCGGTCGACCGGGCCGAGCAGCTTCAGCGGGAGTTCAGCGACGCTTATCGCGACTACCAGTTCCATCTGATCGTGCAGAAGGTCCAGCAGTTTTGCGTGGTCGACATGGGCGGCTTCTATCTGGATGTCATCAAGGACCGCCAGTACACCACCCAGGCCGACAGCCTGGCGCGGCGCTCCTGTCAGACCGCCATGTATCGCATCGTCGAGGCCATGAGCCGCTGGCTGGCGCCGATTCTCAGCTTCACCGCCGATGAGATCTGGCAAGAGATTCCGGGCGAACGCGACGCGACCGTCTTCACCGCGACCTGGTATGAAGGACTCTTCGCGCTGGAAGACGGCGACGCCATGGATCGCGGATTCTGGGACCGGGTGATCGCCACGCGCATGGCCGTCGGACCCGCGTTGGAATCCGCCCGCAAGGCCGGCCAGATCGGCTCCTCGCTCGACGCCGAGCTGGATCTCTACTGCGCGGACACGCTGCGCGAGGCACTCGAACGGCTCGGAGACGAATTGCGTTTCGCACTGATCGTCTCCGAGGTTCGGTTGTACCCCGTCGCCGAGCGCCCCGAGGATGCGGCCGATACCAACCTGGACGGACTTGCCGTGCGGGTCATCGCGTCCGAACAGGCCAAGTGCGTGCGCTGCTGGCATCATCGCGCGGATGTCGGCAGCCATACCGAGCACCCGGAGCTGTGCGGGCGCTGTGTCGAGAATGTCGCCGGGGCGGGCGAGACACGGCGTTTTGCGTAGAGGGGCGGAACGGCCACGGCAGAATGCCAATGTTTGGCACGGATGCCGAGTGGCCGTGAAACCCATCGCCCACTGAACCGGAGAGAATCATGACCAACCGGCAGTCATTGATCGGCGCTCTTTTGCTGTGCGCGATCCTGGAATGCTTCCCGCCGCCGACTTCCGCCGCTACGCCATCGCGACCCGACGCCCGCGCAAGTTCCTGAGCCAGCTCCTGCCCGAAACTTGTCAGGAAACAGCATGCTCAGGGGTCTATGACCTTGTCGTTGGCGCGCTCCCGGTGCGGCTCATCGTGCTCGATGCACTGGAACAGCACCCGCGCAATGCACCCTGGGGACTTTTCGCCCACGCCCGCGATCAAACTCAGTATGGGTTCGCCCATTATCGTCCGCGTAGCGAGATAGGCATCTTTCTGCGCAACCAACTGGCCAAAGCCTACCATCTGGAGGAAACCGACATGGCCTACACCGTCGAGGATTTCAAGCGTGAAGCGATCCAGGATCTGCTGGAAGATGTCCTGGCCGATCCCAAAGCCATCCAAATCCTGCTGGAGCGACTGAATGTCGAAGAGCGGCTGCGGGGACTCGACCCGGAGACCATCGACGCCTGGCTCAAGAAGCAAGGACGTCGCGATCATTGAGCGGTTCTGCTCTCCCCGCCTGGATCACGCTGACGATACCGACCTATGCCTCGGTGAGGCGCAGGCCGGCATGAGCCCCGGCCACGTCAATGAGTACGTTATCCGACGCGCTGTTTAGGCTTTTCAAAAGCCTCTAAATCCATCCCATGACACAAAACTTCCCGTGTTCGGGTAAAATCCGATTTTATTCGATGCGATAACGTGCCTGCATGTCAACGAGACCCCATGAGCACTCTACCCATCGACTAACGGCAAACTTACGTCGACCGAATGGTGCGAATGTGAAACACTGGCTCTGGCTCTCTCTCCTCGTCCTGCTCCTGGATCAGGCGACCAAATGGTTGATCCTCTCCACCCTGCAACCCTTCGAGCCGGTCATCCTGTCGCCGAACCTCAACCTGACCCTGATGTTCAACGAGGGCGCGGCCTTCAGCTTTCTCTCGGACGCGGGCGGCTGGCAGCGCTGGCTGTTCACCGGGCTCGCGCTGGCCGTCAGCGTCACGCTCACGGTCTGGCTGTTGCGGCTCAAGCGTGGCGAGGGCTGGCTGGCCGCCGGCTTGGCGCTGCTGATCGGCGGCGCCCTCGGTAATTTGATCGACCGGATCCTGCTCGGTCATGTGGTGGATTTCATCCAGGTCTATCTGCCCTTTATTCCACTGGATCTGTTCAATCCCTGGCCCGCCTTCAATATCGCCGACAGCGCGATAACACTGGGCGTTATCATCCTGCTGATCGCGACTCTGATCGCGGACGACACCGCGAGCCGTTCGCCGTCTGAAAACGGCGTCTGAAACCAGAACCAACCGGAAGCGCGCAAGCGATTCCGGTATCATGCGCTCCGATCACAGACCACGAAGGTTCACGGCGACTGGCGCCGACCCTGCATGAGAATCGCCATCCTCTCGCGCAATCCCTCGCTGTACTCGACCCGTCGACTGGTGGAGGCCGCGCGCGCGCGCGGACACGAGACCAAGGTCATCGATGTCCTGCGCTGCTACATGAACATCACCTCGCTCGCCCCCTCGATGCACTACAAGGGCGAGGAATTCACTGACTTCGATGCCGTCATCCCGCGCATCGGCGCCTCGGTGACCTTTTACGGCACGGCGGTGCTGCGTCAGTTCGAGATGCTGGGGGTCTATCCGCTGAACGAATCGGTCGCCATCAGCCGCGCCCGCGACAAGCTGCGCTCGCTGCAATTGCTGTCGCGCAAGGGGATCGGGTTGCCCATCACCGGCTTCGCTCACGCCCCGGACGACGTGGAGGATCTGATCAAGATGGTCGGCGGCGCGCCGCTGGTCATCAAGCTGCTGGAAGGCACCCAGGGCATCGGCGTGGTGCTGGCCGAGACCCAGAAGGCCGCCGAGAGCGTCATCGAAGCCTTCATGGGCCTCAAGGTCAACATCCTGGTGCAGGAATACATCAAGGAGGCCAATGGCTCGGACATCCGTTGTTTCGTCATCGGCGACAAGGTGGTCGCGACCATGAAACGCCAGGCCAAGGAGGGCGAGTTCCGATCCAACCTGCACCGCGGCGGCAGCGCCTCGCTGATCCGCATCACTCCGGAGGAACGCTCGACGGCGACCCGCGCGGCCCGCATCATGGGGCTTAACGTGGCGGGCGTGGACATCCTGCGCTCCAATCACGGGCCAGTGGTGATGGAGGTCAATTCGTCGCCGGGGCTCGAAGGGATCGAGGGCGCGACCGGTAAGGATGTCGCGGGCATGATCGTCGGCTTCATCGAAAAGAACGCCGCGCTCGGCAAGACGCGCACGCGCGGTCAGGGCTAGCCGCCTCTCTGGGATTGCCGAGTTGCACTCGGCCTCTTCGCCCCTGCCTAGCCTCCGGAGAGCCGAGTGCAACTCGGCGGTCCCAGAATGAGGTTGACTCGCTGGTACTCCGCGACGGTTTCATGACAAGATCGGGGCGATGTCTTTCCGGTCGCTTCATGTTCTGGACGTCTCACGATGACCCCTGCCCCGTTTGTTATCGCCGGTCGCTGCGTGCAACCCGGCGAACGCGCCCGCGTCGATATCCCGCTGCCCAGCCTTTACACGCAAACGCCGGTCCTGATGCCGGTGCATGTCCTTCAGGGGCGACGCCCGGGACCGCGGCTGTTCGTCACCGCCTCGATCCATGGCGACGAAATTAACGGGGTCGAAATCATCCGGCGTCTGCTGCTGCAAAAGTCCTTGCAGCGACTGTCCGGCACCCTGCTGGCGGTACCCGTGGTCAACGTCTATGGCTATGTGCGCCAATCCCGCTATCTGCCGGATCGGCGCGACCTGAACCGGAGCTTCCCCGGTTCCGACAAAGGTTCCCTGGCCGCGCGCTTGGCGGCGACCCTGATCGGCGAGGTCGTGGAAGGCTCGACCCATGGGATCGATCTGCACACCGGCGCGCTGCATCGCGAGAACCTGCCGCAGATCCGGGTGACGCTCGATGCCGATGTCCGCATGCCGGCACTCGCCAACGCCTTCGGTACGCCAGTGATCCTGGAAGCCGAGGTTCGGCCCGGCTCGTTGCGCGCGGCGGCGATCGAGCGCGCCATCCCGCTGCTGTTATACGAGGGCGGCGAGGCGCTGCGTTTCGACGAGTTCGCGGTGCGCGCCGGATTGCGCGGCATTCTGGGGGTGATGCGCCATCTGGGGATGATCCGCGGCCACGCAAGCCGCAAAACGCCCGAACACAAACCGGTCGTTGCTCGTTCCAGCCTCTGGGTTCGCGCCGACCGCAGCGGCGTGTTGCTTTCGCTGACACCGCTCGGCGCCTGCGTCAAAAAAGGCGAGACGCTGGGGATCGTCACCGATCCCTTCCGTCACTCGGACGAGCCCGTGCTCGCGCCCGCCAGCGGCATCGTCATCGGGCGCACCAATCTACCCCTGGTCACCGAGGGCGAGGGCATCTACCACATCGCCCGTTACGGCATGCTGGAGGCGACGGTCGAGCGGCTGGAGCAATATCGCGACTCGCTGGATCCGGATGATGAAGAGAGCGAGGAGGTTCTCTGAACTGGCGTGCCGAACAACGTACTATAGCGGTCTTTGCACAGAAGCTGCCCTCATTTCCGCCTTCGCTCCTGGAGCGCACCATGTCCACCGGCTTTGTTCTTGTCCTGCTGAGGGAAATTCGCGAGAGCATTCTGAAACTGCGCGAGGAATTCAACACGCGCCTGGATCAGACCAACGAACGTTTGGACCAAACCACGACGAGCCTGGGCCGCGTCGAGAGCGAACTCCATGAATTGCGGAAATACATGCGCCAAATGGCGCTCAACCAGGCCAAGCATGAACAGACGCATGCGCAAGGGATCGAGCGTCTCGATCACGATGTCAAGGAACTTAAAGAACATCTGAAGCGGCTCAAACAAGGCCTGTAGCACCGCCCCATCCCGACGGCCAAGGACTGGCCGAACAGGAGCGGGTCTCATTTCGACCCCAGGGTCACCTGGTTATTGACATCGTCGATCGTGATCCGGAAACGCCCCAGCACATTCATTCCAAGCAACGCCTGACCGCCGAGCCGCTGGTCATCGATGAACGCGGCCGACACATCGGCGACGCGCGTATCGCCAAGCCAGATCGCGGGCAGTGTCCCAACGCGCGCATCGACCGAACCATTCGCCGTCTGCACCTGCTGATTACGCAGAGTGCTGGTATCCAGTCCCAGAGACGCAACCAGCGACGCCGGCAGCACCACCTGATCGGCACCGGTATCGATCAGCAGGAGTTGCTTGACTTGCTGCTCGCTCGCTCCTTCGAGAGTCAGGGTCAACAGATGAGAGGAGCCCTTGCGCTGCGTCGACAGGACGATTTCTTCAGCATCGCTCGACTCGGATGTGACGGGATCCGCATCCTCATCATCGCTTTCCACCACGAGGGGCGGCGGCACGTAGGCAACCTTTTCGCCCAGAATGAGTACCCGTTCGACCCCGCCATCCGGCGTCTGAACAAGCACATAATCGAAATTTTCCAAGAGCATGTGCAGCCGCGCGAGCAATCCACCGCCCTCGGCGCGCGCCGTGGCATCGGCGGTCTGCTCAATGCCGCGCACCTCGAAACCATGCTCGGACATCAGCTTCTCAAGTTCGGTCGCGACGGGGACCGAGGGCACTGTCGCAGGCTCTTTCGCGGCAAAGGCGATACCACAGACGATCAGTGAAGACGAAATCGAGATCCGGCGGAGAAAAAGCGTCATGGGTTCAATCTCCAGGCGGTAAACGGAAACGAACAACACCGGAGAGACTAACAGCGAGCTGGAACGTCCGCCACCGTCAGACAGACACCGCCAGGCAGACTCGGGCCTTGAACTGACGCCTCATCCTGACGGAAAAAGACAGGAATCCGGGAAACCCTTTACGTATCATGCGCGGTTGACGCACGGTCATCAACCAGCCAGCAAGAGGAAAAATCACCATGTCCAATACCTTCCGCGCCTTGTCCAGACAAGACCTCGCGGCCGCCTTTTTCGCCATCGTCGGCATCTATCTTGCCAGCGTGGTTCCCTCCACCGAGATCGCCTGGGTCAGCGCCTTCCTGCTGCTCACGATCTTCCTGTTCGCCTTCGAGGTCGTCAGCGTCGACGTGGCGGCGATCACCGTGATGGTCCTGCTCGGACTGACGAGTTTCCTGGCGCCCTGGATGGGGCTGGAACAGGGGCTGGTTCCGGTCGAGCGACTGTTCGACGGCTTCTCCAGTAACGCCGTCATCTCCATCATCGCGGTCATGATCGTCGGCGCCGGATTGGATAAGACCGGCATCATGTCGCAGGTTGCCGGGTTCATCATGCGCATCGGCGGCTCCACCGAGACGCGCATCATCCCGCTGATCTCGGGCACGGTCGGCACCATCTCCAGTTTCATGCAGAATGTCGGCGCGGCCGCGCTCTTCCTGCCGGTCGTCAGCCGCATCTCGGCACGCACCGGACTACCGCTCTCGCGTCTACTGATGCCCATGGGTTTCTGCGCCATCCTCGGCGGCACCATCACCATGGTCGGCTCCAGTCCGCTGATTCTGCTCAACGACCTCATCCTGACCTCGAATCAGGCGCTGCCCGATGGCGTGGCGTCGATGAAGACCTTCGAACTGTTCGATGTCACACCGATCGGCGTGGCGCTGCTCGCCACCGGCATTATTTATTTCGTGTTGGCCGGGCGCTTCGTGCTCCCCGCGATTCGCAGCGACAAGCTCGAAGGCAGCGACACCAGCCAGTACTTCGCTGAAACCTATGGGCTCAGCGATTTCGAGCTTGGCGAGTTCCGCGTTCCCCAGAAAAGTCATCTGATCGGGATGAACGTCGACGAACTGGAGCGCACCTGGAAGGTGCGGATCGTCGGGGTCGAAAAGGGCGACGGACTGCGCTTCGGGGCCGACGGGATCGACCGTACCCTGGGCATCGCCGCCGGCACCACGCTCGGCATGCTGGGCAACGCCGACTCGCTGCTGGATTTCGCCAACGCCAATCAGCTCACCCGCAAACGCGAGTTGGAGCTGTTCGCCGAGGCCATGGCCCACACCAAGGCCGGTATCGCCGAGATCGTCATTCCGCCCGGCTCCAGCCTGATCGGCAAGACCGCGCGCGATGTCTGGCTGCGCAAGACCTACGGGCTCTCGCTGCTCGCCATCAATCGTGGCGGCGACCAGATCACCTACAAAACCGGCGGCGTGCGCAACCTGCCCTTCGCCGCCGGCGATGCGCTGGTCGTCCATACCACCTGGGCCGATCTCGCCCGGCTGGAGCAGAATCGCGACTTCGTGATCGTCACCACCGAATATCCGCACGAGGAACTGCGTCCGCATAAGGTACCGGCCGCGCTCTTCCTGTTCGTGCTGACGCTGGGGTTGATCCTCTTGACCGACCTCAGACTCTCGATCGCGCTGCTCACCGGCGCCGTGGGCATGGTGCTGACGCGTGTGCTGTCGATCGAGGAAGCCTATAACGCCGTCAGTTGGAAGACCGTCTTCCTGTTGGCGTCGCTCATCCCGCTCGGATTCGCGGTCGAGTCCAGCGGCACCGCCGCCTGGATCGCGCAGGAGACGCTGACGGCCCTGGGCGACGTACCCATCTGGATGGTTCAGGCGGCACTGGCGGTGCTGGCCACTGCCTTCACGCTGGTCATGTCGAACGTTGGCGCCACCGTGCTGCTGGTGCCGCTGGCCGTCAACATGGCCCTGGGGGTCGGCGCCAACCCGGCGGTGTTCGCCCTGACCGTCGCCATCGCCACCTCCAACTCGTTTTTCCTCCCCACCCATCAGGTGAACGCGCTGATCATGGGGCCGGGCGGTTACCGCGTGGCGGACTTCATGCGCGCCGGCGGCATCATGACCGTTCTTTTCTTGGTGGTCTCGCTGTTCATGTTGAACCAGGTGTTCTGATCGAAGGGGCAAGATAAAGCAAGGAAACTCCCGCAAAATAACATGGCCGGACGGGGCATGCGCCCCGTAAGGACGTTTCAACCTTTCGTTGTCGTTGTCGTTGTCGAATAACGACAACGACAACGACAACGACAACGATCATCGCAGATACTCCGTTCCAAACCGCCGTGCATTGGTTTGATTCGCGCTCCTTCGCTGGTCGTAATTGGAAGGCATTGACCGGTTATTTGCAGGGAGTTGCCCAAGGCTTGCCAAAAGACGAACGAAAAGTCGTCACCGCCTGAAATTGAATCCGTTCATGGTTCGACGAACTCACCATGAACGGATTCAATTTGGCACGCTATCTTCCAACAATCACCTTATTCCTCGGGCGGGCAAATCCGCGACACCTGACCACAGACCCGTTGACCCGCCATTCCTGCTAGATCGCCAAACCTCCATCCCATGCTGTCATTACTCAAAAAAAAGCCCCTCTGCCCGCTTCATGGGTGCGAACTGACCCTGTCCCACCATGGCAAGAAATCCAATGTGGGTCACTATTTCATCGAGGTGGTCGGCGCGCCGCTGCTCTATTGTCAGCAATGCTTCGAGAAGGGACAGGACACCTCGGTCGAGGTCGAGGCAGCGGCCTCGAACGATTTTCTGCGCAGGCTCGCCCGGCTGCTGGAGACGTCCGAGTTCCCCGGACGGCTTGCCAAACCCCGGATTCGCGTCGACTTCAATCCGTCCAAGACCCATCTGGAGACCCCACCCGCGGAGCGGATCGGTCCGCTCTACGACCTCAACGCCCCCGGCGGCATGGGGCCGCGGACGGCAGAGGACGAGGAACCTCGGCTGGCGGGACTCGAACCGCTCGAACCGCGCTATTCGCTGGAACATCTCATCCTTGACCAGGACAGCCTGGAGCGCATCCGCGAGGCCACCAACGTCCTCGTCTCCCAGGATCTGCTCTACGAAACCTGGAATCTCGGCTCGATCGCCCGCACCGGACGACGGGTGGCATTGAACTTCTATGGCCCGCCCGGCACCGGCAAGACCCTGGCCGCCGACGCCATCGCCGATCTGCTCGGCAAACGCATCCTGCGGATCAGCTATGCCGAATTGGAGTCGAAATATGTCGGCGAGACGCCCAAGAACATCCAGGCGGCCTTCGCCAAGGCCACCGAGACTGGCGCCCTGCTGTTTTTCGACGAGGCCGATTCGATCCTGGGCAAGCGCCTGCTCAACGTCTCCCAGTCCGCCGACAACAGCATCAATGTCGCGCGCAGCACCACCCTGATCGAGTTGGACAACTTCAATGGCGCGGTCATCTTCGCCTCGAATCTGGTCAGGAACTACGACACCGCCTTTCTGCGCCGGATGCTGGCGCATGTGGAGTTCCGGCTTCCCGCCACCGAACAACGTGAGATGATCTGGCGCGGTCACGTTCCCCGCCAACTGCCGCTGGCCGACGACGTGGACTTCGCGGCCCTCGCCCGGTCTTCGGAGGGCGCGGCGGGGGGCGACATTCAAAACGCCGTGCTGCTCGCGGCATCCTATGCCTCGCTGCGCCCAGGCGATGCGCGCGTCGTCTCGCTCGCCGATTTCAACCGTGCCATCCATTTCATTCTGGAGGGCAAACGTCGGATTCTCGAAGGCGGCATGGAGACAGACCAAGACCCTTTTGGATGGGTCTAAGTGTTTTCACGGATACCCATCGGAAATGAGAAGGTTAGGATTCAAGCCTATCTTCTAAACTGTTTCAGGCAAGCGGCTCTGAACGCGGTTTAGATCCTCATGATGGACTCAATGGAGAAACCCTGCATGGATCCCGACCCGATCGACTGCCAGATTACCAACCTGGATGAGCAAAGACTTAAACGACTTGAGCGCACGATCGAACGAACCAGAATCAAGCTCGATGTCGTGGGCATTCGACTCGACTGTCTGGGGCGCAAGCTCTTGAAAGCCGAACTGGAGAAAGCCGAACTGCGTCGCCTGCTTGCCGAACGCACGTGGGAGTTCAACCTGTTGCGTCATCGGCTAAAACAGGGGCAGCCGATCCGTCAGACCGAGGCCTTCCGGGAAGCGAGTCTGCGTGCGTCGACCATGATCGAGTGAATCGCCGAACCGGGAAAGCAAGAGGCATCCGACGGCGTCCAGGTCGCAAAAGACCGGGACATGCCGTCGGCGATGTTCAGCCACTCGCCCAGCTGCGGATGCAGACAGCAGGCGACCCGTCTCGCCGCGCCCGCGTCCGTTCCCTGCAACAGGACCGGCAGACCGATCTGGGCACCCGCGATCAGCGCGCCAACGCGGGCGGCAATCTCGACGCTTCCCAGACGACGCAGCGCTTCATAGGAATCGTCCGAAAGGCTGGCGTGCCAGGCAGAATCGGCTCGAATCGCCTCCGACGCCAGCCCATGCTCGGACGGCCCCAAGACCACCAAAAGATCGCGCCCAGCCAGTTTCGCGCGCTCCGCGGCATGCCGGCCAAGGCTCAGGGCGACATCCAACCGGTGTATATCGAGCAACCTGCGGTGACGCGGATCGTCGTCCCTCGAACCGCTCGGAGCGCGCGCCAGATTGGACAATCGCGCCCCGGATCGCATGGAAGTCCCCGAATCGAGGATTTCGATGTCGAGATCCGGGGACGCCAGTAACGCGCCAAAAACACGGCGATCGTTTCGCCGTGTCCGCGTCCATGCTCCGAGCGCGGCAGCCAGCGTCCCGCTCGGCGACATGAAAACCGGATCCCGCTCGGCAACCAGAAGGACGACACGAATCCGGCAAGCGCTTTTCCGCTCCCGCCCGACGCGCTCTGGCTCGGCATCGCCTGGACGACTGACGGTCAAGGCATGAGAATCGGCAGACCGAAACGGGGTCGCGACACGCGCATCGTCCTGCCGCGATAGCCCCCATGCCGGATAGGCCGCCGGGTCCGCGGCGGGCACCGCAAGCCAGTCAGGTTTCACGAATGGACGGCGGATCCCAGGGCCGCGCTCAACCGTTGCCAATCCCTTTCCTCGCCCGGCAAGCCGAAACGCAGACTGGCGGGACGCTCGAAACGACGCACCAAAATTCCCTGTTGCGCCAACGCCGCATCAATGCGCGCCGCGTCCGCGATCAGAACCCATTGGAAAAGCGCCGTGCCGCCCGTTGGCGCAAGCCCGTGGCGTCGCAGCAGCGCGGCGAGGCGCGTGGCGTCCAGCGCCAGCGACGCCCGCGTGCAACGTTGCCAGGCGGTGTCGGCGAAGGCCTGCCGGGCAATCAGGCGCGAAGGACCGGTCAGGGTCCAGGGTCCGAGCCACGCGTTCAGGGTCGCCTGCAAAGCCGGCTCGGCGAACAGAAAGCCGACCCGCGCTCCAGCCAGACCAAAAAACTTGCCGAGCGAGCGGAGCAGGATCAATCCGGGCCGACCGGCGTACGGGGTCAGACTCGCCGCGGGCGTGGCATCCATGAAAGCCTCGTCGACGATCAGCCAGCCGCCGCGCGCGGCAAGCCGTGCGTGCCAGTCGAGCAGGGTCGCGACCGGCCAGCAGTGGCCGGTCGGATTATTGGGATTGATCACGACCAGACAATCGAGCCGCTCGGGGCCTTCGTCCAGCCAATGACCCGGATCGCTGTCGGCCAGTTCGATCACACGATGTCCGGCCCGGCGCCAAGCATACGCATGCTCCCGATAGCCCACCCGCGGCACACCCACGCGACAGGGTGCGCGCATGGTTGGAAGCGCCTGAATCGCGGCCTGGGATCCAGCCAGCGGCAACGGATCGGGCGCTCCATAGTAGCGTGCCGCCTCCGACTCCAGGCCATCCTCCGCCTCGGGCAAACGGCCCCAGGCGGACGCCGGCAAGGCCGGAACCGGCCACGCACGCGGGTTGATTCCGGTGGACAGATCGAGCCAGCGCGCCAATGGAATGCCGAAACGCGCGGCGGCCTGACGCAGCCGCCCACCATGCTCGGGCGGGTCATGATCGTTCAGAAGAGGAACTCCCGCGGATACGGAGTGGAAAAGCGCTGAGCGGAATCGGCAGATCATACCGCAGCGGATCCACCAGCGTCAGGCACGAAATGCCATAATGACGACCGCGCCCCAGCGCTGTCCTGTCTTGAACCTGTGTCCATCCCCGTCGCCAGGCAAGTCTTTCCAATCGTCACAACAAGGTTTTCCCGTATGACTTCGCAACCCATCAAAATCGTTGTCGTTGGCGGGTCCGCCGCCGGTCCCAAGGCGGCGGCCAAAGCCCGTCGCATGGACGAACATGCGTCCATCACCATCATCCAGAAGGAGGCCGACCTCTCCATGGCCTCCTGCGGCTACCCCTACTATGTCGGCGGGGTCTTCGATGACCGCAATCAGCTCATCTGCACCTCGGCCGGCATCGTGCGCGACCCCAATTTCTTCGAAAAAGCCAAGGGCATCGACGCCAAGGTGCTGACCGAGGCGGTCGCCATCGACCGCGGGTCCAAGACCGTGACCTGCAAACACCTGCCGACCGGCGCAACCTCCACCCTTGCCTATGACAAGCTGGTGATCGCCACCGGCGCGACCCCGCTGTATCCGCCGGTTCCGGGCGCCGACCTGGCGGGGATTCACACCCTGCATTCGCTCGGCGACGCCGATTCGCTACGCGCGATCCGGGACGCCAACCAGGTACAGCGCGCCGTCATCGTCGGCGGCGGACTGATCGGTTTCGAGGTCTCCGAGGCGCTGCATCTCGCCGGCATCCAGACAACCATCATCGAGAAAACCAGCTCGATCCTGCCCTTCCTGGATCCCGAGCTGGCAAAACTGGTCGCCAACCATGTGCGCGGCTTCACGACCGACATCATCACGGGCAATGGCGTCGCGGCCTTCCTCGGAGAAGCCGGAACGCTAACCGGCGTCAAGCTCGATAACGGGACCGAACTCCCCTGCCAACTCGCGGTGGTCGCGGTCGGCGTGCGTCCCAACGTCGCGCTCGCCAAGTCCGCCGGACTCGACATCGGCGCGCAGGGCGGCATCGCGGTCAATGAATTCATGCAGACTTCCGACCCGGATATCTACGCGGCGGGCGATTGCGTGGAATGCACCTCGCTGATCACCGGGGACAAAGTGCGCGCGCCCTATGGCGATATCGCCAATCTGCAGGGGCGGGTGGTCGGACAGAACCTGATCCAGGAGGGGAGCGCGACCTTTCCGGGGATCACCCACACCGGCATCTGCAAGATCTTCGATTACACGGTCGGCTTCACCGGACTCAGCGCCGGGCGAGCGCGCGAACTGGGCCTGACCGACATCGAAACGGCGACGATTTCGGGTCTCGACATCCCGCCCTACATGCAGGGCAAGCTGCTCGTCAGCAAAATGATCGCGGACCGTAAGACCGGACGAGTGCTGGGTTTTCAATGTATCGGTCCGGGCGACGCGAGCAAACGGGTCGCCACGGTCGCCATGGCCATCCGGGGCAATCTAACGGTCGCGGATCTGGTCAACGCGGACCTGCCCTACGCGCCACCCTATTCGCTGGCGCTCGACCATGTCATCACCGCCGCCCAGGTGCTCGAAAACAAGCTGCTCGGACGCATGCGGGGCATCTCGGTCGCCGAGGTCAAACAGCGGGCAGAGACCGGCGCGGACTGTTTCATCCTCGATACCCGCACCCCATTGGAGTTCGAGGAGATCCGGCTCGGCATCGGCGAGACCCTGATCCCGCTGGGCGCACTGCGCGGGCGTTTGGCGGAACTGCCGCAGGATAAAGACAAGGAAATCATCCTCTATTGCCGTGTCTCGCTGCGGGGCTATGAAGCGGCGGCGATCCTGCAAGGGCATGGCTGGCGCAACGTCAAGGTCATGGAAGGCGGCATCATGGCCTGGCCGTATCCGCGCGAGAAATGAGCGAAGCGATCGCCGTTCCGTGGAGGTGGAGGGGCATCGCGTTGACGCTGTGAATCTAATTCTCGTTGCGTGGGATGGAGCACGGAGATCGAGGCCATCTCCATCCCTTGAGCAGGATGCAAGCCTGTCGATACGCACCGCGTATCTGATGCCGATCGAGAATGGCTGACGCGCAACGGCGGTCAGGCGTTTGCAGCCTTGGGGACCAAATCGATCCGGCGCCCTACCCCACCCTCGATGAAGCCCGTGCCATAGACCTGACGCAGCGCCGCCCGGGCGGCATCGCCGGTGCAGTGGGTCGGCACCACCTCGGTGACGCCAAGCTGGCGCAGCGAGGCGATGGCCCGCGCGATGGCGGGGGCATCGGAGTACATCAGATGGAAACCGCCAATCGCCCAACGGACGGGCTTGCCATCCGCTGACCGGGTCTGTTCGACGAGCCGCTCGATCCCCGGATGCGAGCAGCCGCCAATGACCGCGAGCGATTCGTCCAGATCCAGTACCAGCGCCTGCTCCGGTGGATCGGCTGCCAGCATGCCGGTGGAACGAATGCCGGGGCCCAGTTCGCGGGGTTCGGAGCCGACGACAATCAGTTCGCCACAGAGACTTTGGAGGTCATGGACGAGATGCTTGGAAAACCCTTCGTGGATGACCACGGTCGCAGTTGGGTTGAGTTCCAGGATCGAGTCCAGACCGCCGATATGGTCCCAGTGCGCATGGGAGAGAAAGATCATGTCCAGCCCGGCGGGGTCGATGTCCAGCGCGCGCATGTTCTTGAGCAGAACGCGGCCGTTGCTCCCGGTATCGAACAGGACGGTCAGAGCCGGTGTCCGAATGAGCGCGGAGAAACCCCAGAGGGTCTGGAGTCCGGGCAGGCCCGGATAATTGTCGAACAGAATGGTAAGCGTGGCGGTTTCCATGCGGATTCAGATCAATGGTGCGCGATGACCTTGTCGGTAAAGAGATAGTCCTTGAGTTCCTTGTCGAAGCTCGGATCCTTGCGGCGGATCCATTCCAGCACCATGGCGGCATGTTCCTTCTCTTCGTCGCGATTGTGCGCCAGGATCGCCTTCAGATCCGCGTCCTTGCAGACATCGACCCGCTGGTTGTACCAGTCGACCGCTTCCAGTTCTTCCATCAGCGAGATGATGGCCCGGTGCATGTCGCGGGTTTCGTCGGACAGTTCCTCGGTCGGCTCGTGATAGCCCTCGTTCGCCATGGTCGGATCTCCAGTCATTAGGGTGTCGGTGATGGGTGGCAGCGCCAGCTCGCTACGGAACGGTTCATGAGTAAGCTAAACAAGTCCATTAGCGAATACTCTTGGCGCCATTTTTGTCATCGTTGTCGTTGTTTAACTTATTTTTTACTCGTTACGATGCTGGACGCGGCTTGGATTGTCCGGCGTACCAGACAGAAAGACAATGCTGAAACACAATCGCCACGGTCTACACAAGGTAGACCGCCTTCCCGGCGATTCAATACCCGTGGTGACGCAGGGTCTCGATGAGGATGTCGCGATTGCGGTAACGGACATCCTGCCCAAGCGCCACATAGATCACCTGCTCGGCGATGTTGGCGGCGTGATTGCCGATGCGTTCCAGGGCGTGGGCGGTGGTCAGCAGACAGACGGCCTGACGCGGTGTCAGACCCTCTCGATCCTGTTCGCCCAGGAGTTGGCGCGCCTCGTGGGAGGCCTGATAGAGGCTCGGCTCATCCTCGAAAATATGCAGCGCGAGCGCGACATCGAAGGTAGCGACAGCCTGAATGCCGCGTTCGAACATGCAGCAGGCTTTGTCGTCTAGCTGACGCAGGGTCTCCCTCATTGTCTCCGAAAGCAGGTCAGAACCGGTATTTAGATCCCGCAACTCCAGCGCCTGGCGGGCGATGCGGACCGCCTTGTCGCCCGCGCGCTCCACATCGTCGGCGATCTTGGACAGGGCCAGCACGATGCGCAGATCGACCGCCGTGGGCTGGCGGCGCGCGATCACCAGGAAGACTTCCTCGTCGGCATCGAGCGACAGAAAATCGATCTGGGGCTCGCGGTCGAGCACCCGGAACGCTTGACTGTCCTCCCGATCCACCAGCGCCCTCACGGCGGACTGTGTCTGCTCCACCACGCGCTCGCCCATCTCCAGGATAATCCCGCGCAGTTTCGCGAGTTCCTGATCGTAGCGACGCACGGTATGCCCGCTGGCGAGATCGACGATGGGTTTGAGGGAACTGGAGTCGGTCATTAACCGAACCGTCCGGTGATGTAGTCTTCCGTCAATTTATGCTGGGGGTTGGTGAAGATATGATTGGTTTCGCCGACCTCGATCAGATCGCCCAGATGGAAATAGGCGGTGCGCTGCGAGACGCGGGCGGCCTGTTGCATCGAGTGGGTCACGATGGCGATGCTGAAGTTCTGGCGCAGTTCGTCGATCAGTTCCTCGACAATGGCGGTGGCGATCGGATCCAGCGCCGAACAGGGTTCGTCCATCAGGATGACCTCGGGCGACACGGCGATGGTGCGCGCGATACAGAGCCGCTGCTGCTGACCGCCGGAGAGTCCGGTGCCGGGCTGGTCGAGACGATCCTTGACCTCGTTCCAGAGGCCGGCCTTTTGCAGACTGTCCTCGACCAGTTCGTCCAGTTCCGCCTTGTTATTGGTCAAGCCATGAATGCGTGGCCCATAGGCGACGTTTTCATAAATGGACTTGGGAAAGGGATTGGGCTTCTGAAAAACCATCCCGACCCTGGCCCGCAGGGGCACCGGGTCGAGTCCCTTGTCATAGATCTCCTGCCCGTCGAGCTGAATCGAACCCGTGACCCGGCAACCGACGATGGTGTCGTTCATCCGGTTCAGGCTGCGCAGGAAGGTGGACTTGCCGCAGCCCGAGGGGCCGATCATGGAGACGACTTCGTTCTTGCCGATGTCCAGGCTGACGCCATGGATGGCCTGTTTGCTGCCATACCAGACATCGACGTTGCGGCAGACCATGCGCGGATCGACGGCGGTGAAATCGCCAACCGTAGCCCTGGAATGCTGTCCGCCCGCCAGTTCGGCGGAACTCATCGCGCCCGTCGCCTTATCGATTGCTTCAACCATCGTATTCATGACTCTTGAGTGCCTCGAAATTCATTGACCTGGATCCTTGAGCGGACGGCGTCTACCAGCGCCGCTCGAATTTGCGTCTCAGCATCACCGCGACAAAGTTCATCAGGAACAGGAAGGCCAGTAGCACCATGATCGCCGCCGAGGTGCGCTCCACGAAACCGCGCTCCGGGCTGTCCGCCCACAGGAAGATCTGCACCGGCAGGACGGTGGCCGAATCGGTGAAGCCGCTGGGCACGTCGACGATGAAGGCGATCATGCCGATCATTAGCAAGGGCGCGGTCTCGCCAAGCGCGCGCGCCATGCCGATGATGGCGCCGGTCAACATGCCGGGCAGAGCCAGCGGCAGCACATGATGGAACTGGGTCTGCAAGGCCGAGGCGCCCACTCCGAGTGCGGCCTCGCGGATCGAGGGCGGCACCGATTTGAGCGCGACGCGGCTGGCGATGATGATGGTCGGCAGGGTCATGATGGTCATCACCAGCGCCGCCACCAACGGGGTGGAGCGCGGCACGCCGAAAAAGCCGATGAAGACCGCCAACCCCAGCAGACCGAAGACGATGGAAGGGACCGCGGCCAGATTGTTGACATTGACTTCGATGAGATCGGTCCAGCGGTTCTTGGGCGCGAACTCCTCCAGATAAAGCGCGGCGCCGACCCCGATCGGGAAGGAAAGCAAGAATGTCAGCGTCAGCGTGTATAAGGATCCCATCAGCGCCCCGGCAATCCCCGCCAGTTCCGGCTCGCGCGAGGTGCCGTGTGTGAAAAAGATGGTGTTAAAGCGTTTTTCGATCCGTCCCTGTTGCTCAAGCTGGCCAACCCAACCAATGACCTCATCCGTGACGCGCCGATCCCCCTGGGCGGCCTCGCGGTCGATATTGCCCTTGACCAGCATGTCGATATCGTCATCGGCCAGCACCCAGATCTCCTGGGTGGTCCCAATCAGGCTGGAATCCTCCATCACGCGTTCGCGCAAAAGCTGGGGAGCGCCGACGCTCAGCATCGAAGACAACCGGCGCAGTTCGCGGCGATCCGTCACCTCGGGAAACTGTTGACGCAGCGCATCCTTGATCAATTGATTGTAATTCGCGCCGGAAATGGACTCTATGTCCCTGGTGCCCGCGGGATCGACGATGCTGGCCGTGAGCGTGACCGGCAGGCGAATGTAGGTCTGTTGAAAGGCCGTATAGCCCTTGCTGACGATATCGGCGAACAGCAGGACGACAAATGCTAGTCCGAGTCCGACCGCGATGGCGCCCATCAGCCGAAAACGGCGCTCCCGTGCATAGCGTCGTTTCAGCGATTCGTTGACGATATCGATGGTGCGTCGCGGTGGAGCACCGGGCGCGGTAGCTGCGAGGTTATTCATATTGCTCCCGATATTTACGCACGATCGACAAGGCGACGATATTGAGTGACAGGGTCACCAGAAAGAGCGTCAGACCCAGCGCGAAGGCCGCAAGCGTCTTAGCGCTATCGAATTCCTGGTCACCGGTCAGTAGGGTCACGATCTGCACCGTCACCGTGGTCACGCTCTCGAGCGGATTGGCGGTCAGGTTGGCGGCCATGCCCGCGGCCATCACCACGATCATGGTTTCGCCGATCGCCCGCGAGACGGCCAACAGGATGCCGCCGACGATGCCAGGCAGCGCGGCGGGCACGATCACCCGGCGGATGGTCTCGGATTGAGTCGCGCCTAAGGCGTATGAGCCGTCGCGCATGGACTGGGGCACCGCGTTGATGACGTCGTCCGACAGGGAAGACACGAAGGGGATGATCATGATACCCATGACCAGTCCAGCCGCCAGGGCACTCTCGGAGGCGACTTCCAGTCCGAGCAAGGCACCAAGATCGCGGATCGCCGGCGCCACGGTCAAGGCGGCGAAGAAACCGTACACCACGGTCGGAATGCCGGCCAGAATCTCAATCACCGGTTTGGCCACCGCGCGCACATTGCGCGGGGCATACTCGGACAGATAGATCGCGGACATCAGACCGATGGGCACGGCTACCAGCATGGCGATCAGCGAGACCATCAGCGTCCCGGTGAAGAGCGGGATGGCGCCGAAGGCACCGGTCGCTCCAACCTGATCGGCACGCAGCGCGATCTGCGGACTCCAGTTGGTGCCAAGGAAAAACTCGACCGGCGAGACCATGTCGAAGAACCGCAGTGACTCGAACAGAACCGAGAGCACGATCCCCAGGGTTGTCAGAATCGCAATCGACGAAAACACGATCATGATCGCCAGAAAGATGGATTCGACCCGATTGCGGGCGCGCATCTGGGGCCCGGTTCTCCTCCAAGCGTACGCCATGCCGCCAAGCGCCACGGCCAGCACGGCCAGCCACATGGACCAGGTGGCGATGCGTTCCAACCGCGCGTACTGATCGGCGGCAGCCTGGACCTCCGGAGTCACGGTGGCCGACACGATGTTGCCCGTCGCCAGGTTCTTGATGTCGTTGAGGATCAGGTCGATGCGCCCGGAAGACTGACCCTCAAGCATGTCCGGGGACAGATTGGCGGTGACCAGACTGGTGACGATCTGATCCTGAAACCCGATCCACAACCCCATGAGCAGGAGGGCTGGAATGCCAGCCCAGAGCGCGGCGTAAAGGCCGTAATAAGATGGCAGCGAATGGAGCGCATTAATTTGGGTCAGACCGCCAACGCTGGAGATGGCGCGCTTAATGCCCAATTGGTAAGCCACGGCCATGACCGCGAGCAGCGTGAGAATGAGGATCCAGGCGTACATCGAAATTCCGCTTGGTGAAACCATTGAAAGCCGTGGACCGCGCGCGGTCCACGGCAGCTTGCGGGGCGTTCCCTGCCTCGCCTGGTCGGGCGATCCGTGATTATTCCGGCTTGGACATGGGCTCCAGCGCCTGAGCGGACTTGGCGACACTGGCGCGTTCGGCATCGGGCAGCGAGATCAGACCTTTGTCGGCCAGATAACCCTCGGGGCCCCAGGCCTTATCGCTGGTGAATTCGACGACGAACTGCTTGATGCCGGGGATGGTCCCGACATGCGCGTTCTTGACATAAAAATAGATCGAGCGCGACACCGGATAAGACCCATCGGAGATGGTCTCGTAGGTTGGCTCGACGCCAGCGATCTTGGAACCCTGCACCTTATCGGTGTTCTGGTCGAGGAAGCTGTAGCCGAAAATGCCCAGGGCGTTCTTGTTGGACGCCAACTTCTGAACGATCAGGTTATCGTTCTCGCCGGCCTCGATGTAGGCGCCATCTTCGCGGATACCGCCGCAGATGGCCTTATGCTTCTTCTCGTCGCTCTTCTTCAGCGCCTTGATTTCGGGAATGCTGTTGCAACCGCCTTCCATCGCCAGCTCGACGAACGCATCGCGGGTGCCGGACGTCGGCGGCGGTCCCAGAACCTCGATCTTGGCATCCGGGAGGGCGGAGTTCACGTCCTTCCAGGTCTTGTTCGGATTGGGGACGAATTTACCGCTGGCATCCGGGACATCCTTGGCGAGCGCCAGAAAGATATCTTTTAGCGTCAAGTCGAGTTGAGGCGCCTTTTTGGCATTCGCGATGGCGATACCGTCGAAGCCGATCTTGACCTCGGTGATCTCCTTCGCGCCAGCCTTCTGGCAATTCTCGAACTCGGACGCCTTCATGCGACGCGAGGCATTAGTGATGTCCGGATGATCGACGCCCACGCCGGCGCAGAAGAGCTTCATACCGCCGCCAGTACCGGTGGACTCGACCTTAGGGGTTTTGAAGCCCATGGTGCGCCCAAAGGTCTCGGCAACCGCGGTGGAGAACGGGAACACCGTCGAGGAGCCGACGATGTTGATGGTGTCGCGGGCCATGGCCTGAGTCGAGAGCGAGCCGGCCGCCAGCAGGACGGCGGAGGCGATCAGAGTCTTGTTCATCAAAATGTCTCCCAGAAGATCATTGAAACAGCGAGGCTGTATTGTGATCGTGACTGATGCACATCATATGATGGCTTGATGACCATTTTATGACGGAGACACCCTGCGAACCCGATACGTTCCCGACGGCAACGCCTCCCTCACTTCCCGCTCAACTGTCCCAACGAACGCACCAGACGCAAACTGGCATTGAAAAAATCATCCTCGGGATGATCCTTGCAGATCGTCCGAATGCGCAGCATCGCGGCATCCAGTTCGGCGTCGCGCAGCACGTCGCGGCCGGTCGCGAGGTTGAGCCCGGTCACCAGACCGGCCAGCCATTCGCGATACCGCCGATAGTCCTCATCGGCAATGGGGGTGGACATCGCATCCACTGGCGCGGTCGCGAGAAAGGCGGAGCAGGGCTTGACGCCATAGCCCCAGAGTGCGGGAACCGTCGTCGCGCCCTCTGTCCCGGCGCCTGCCCAGCCTGCCGGCAAGGCCAGCAGAACCAACGCCAGACTTGCCGCAAACACGTTTGTTCCCGGTTTTGACCCATCGTTCATGTCATCTTTCCTTCATTTAGATGCGAATATCGATTCGCTAAGGTTATCATCACGGACTTTGCCGGTTGAGCGTGACTCCTCCTATGCGCGTTTTGATGATCTCGGATGTCTATTTCCCCCGCATCACCGGCGTTTCGACGTCCATCCAGACCTTCGCGAGGGAGTTTGTCGGCAAGGGCCATGAGGTCACCCTGATCGCGCCGGATTACGGCCACGACGCGCCGGAACCTTTTGAAATCCTGCGCATCCCCTCGCGTTATCTTCCGGTCGACCCCGAGGATCGCATGCTGCGGCCCCGTCAGATTCGTCGCCACGATGCCGATCTCGAACGCCGCGGCTTCGACCTTGTGCACATCCATACGCCTTTTTTCGCGCACTACACCGGTCTCGGACTTGCCAAACGGCTTGGCGTCCCCGTGATCGAAAGCTACCACACCTTTTTCGAGCAGTATCTCCATCACTATGTCTCCTTCGTTCCGTCAAGCTGGCTTCAGCGGGCAGCGCGCTATTTCTCCGCGGCGCAGTGCAACGATGTCGACGCCCTGGCGGTGCCCTCGCAGGCCATGCTGGACATTCTGTCGCGCTATGGCGTCAAGACACCGGCCAGGGTGATTCCGACCGGAATCGAACTGATTCAATTCAGCCAGGGCGACGGCAGGCGCTTCCGCGCACGCTACCGGATTCCGCCCGAGCGGCCGGTCCTGGTGCATGTGAGCCGTCTCGCCTTCGAAAAGAACATCGATTTTATCCTGCGGGCGCTCGCGCGCATCAAGACACAGGTACCCGACGTGCTGTTGGTGATTGCCGGAGAAGGCCCCGCCAGATCCCAGCTCGCGGCCCAGGTCCAGGCGCTGGGGCTGACCGATCACACGCTGTTCACCGGCTATCTCAACCGGGACGGAAGTCTGGAGGATTGCTACTGCGCGGGCGCCGCCTTCGTGTTCGCCTCGCGCACCGAGACCCAGGGGCTGGTTCTGCTGGAAGCCATGGCACTGGGCGTGCCGGTCGTGTCGACTGCGGTGATGGGAACCAAGGAGGTTCTGGCTGGGGGATTGGGATCGCTCATCGCTGAGGAGGATGAGGACGATTTCGCCGCCAAGGCCGTGCATCTTCTCACGGATCCGGTCCTGCGCGAGCGGCTGTCGCGAGAAGCCGTCCAGCACGCGCGCTCCTGGTCGGCCCCGGTGCTTGCCGACCGCATGCTGGAACTCTACGATCACGTCTCCGGGAACGGACTTCAACAATCCGTGCCGGCGAGCAATCCAGGCTAGGCGATCTCGTGGATCAGGCGTCCAATCATCTCGTCGCTGGCGCTCAACACTTTCGCCGATGCCTCGACCTGCTGGACATTCTGCGTTTGCTCCACCAGAGGCTTACTGATGTCACGCGCGGTGCTCCCGTCCATCTGTCTTGCGCTAGCCAGCTCGGACGCATTGGCGCGCAAACCTTCCATTCCGTTTTGAATCCCCCGCATTCCCGCTTGGCTCGCACCTGAAATCAACATGGTCGCACTCTCGATTGAGTCTATGGGCTTCACTGAATTTTAGCCCACGATCACGACAGCCATCCCCTGCGAGACGGCTTTTGTGATTCATTTCTCAGCGGGATCTTCGCGCCCGGCAGCCCGCTCGGTCAAAGCCCGCGCAAGCTCCGGTCCCAGATAGCGGTCGATCAGAGAACGCCCCAGATAGATCAAAGGCGTCAGCGCGATGGCAACGACGAATTTATAGAGATAGTTGACCGTCCCCACCGCCAGAAAGAGTTCCATGGACCATTGCTGCGGTCCCAGCACGAAGGCGATGTAGAGCACCACGAAACTGTCGATCAACTGCGACACCAGCGTCGACCCCGTCGCCCGCGCCCAGACATAGCGACTCCCCGTGATCCGCCGGATCCGATGAAAGATGGTCACATCGACGATCTGCCCGATCAGAAAGGCGATCACCGAACCGGCGATGATCCACATGCCCTGACCGAAGATCACGCCGAAGGCCGCCTGCATGTCCGGCACGCCCTGTTCGGCCTGAATCCCCACCCACCAACTGGCTGGAGCCAGTGCGATCGCCAGATAGGCGAAGGCAAAGGCGTAGAGGATCAGCGCGACTGTTAGGTAGGAGAGAAAGCGCACCCCGCGCCGACCGAAATACTCATTGATGATGTCGGTCATGATAAACACCACCGGCCACAGCAGCACGCCCGCCGTGAAACTCAGCGAACCGGACTGACCGAACAGATTCCAGTCGAAGGGCGCCAGGCCGAGGGTGTCCTCCAGCGCGAAGATCTTCACGCCCAGAAACTCGGCGATCAGCGCATTGCAGACGAAGAAGCCGCCGAGGACGACGAAGAGTCGAGTGGGTCGGTCAAAGGTCATGACGGGCGCTCAACCGGCACGGCAGGAGACGCAAGGGTCGCGACAACCGCGCCTGCCGAGGCGTCTGACGCGATCATGGTGTCAGGATTTCGGTAAGGTCACGCCGCGCTGACCCTGATATTTGCCGCCACGGTCTTTATAGGATGTTTCGCAAATCTCGTCCGATTCAAGAAAGAGAATCTGCGCCACGCCTTCATTGGCGTAAATTTTCGCGGGAAGCGGCGTGGTGTTGGAAAATTCCAGGGTGACATGGCCTTCCCATTCCGGTTCCAATGGGGTCACATTTACTATAATTCCGCAGCGCGCATACGTGCTTTTTCCTAAGCAAATCAATAGTGTATTCCTTGGAACACGAAAATATTCGATGGTTCTGGCAAGCGCGAAGGAGTTGGGCGGAATGATGCAGACATCGGACTTGAGATCGACGAATCCGTTGGAATCGAAATTCTTGGGGTCGACGATGGCCGAATTGATATTGGTAAAAATCTTGAATTCGTCGGCGCAGCGGACATCGTAGCCATAGCTCGACGTGCCGTAGGAGATCACGCGCCCATTCTCGCCCTCGCGCACCTGTCCGGGCTCGAAAGGTTCGATCATCCCCTGCTCGGCCATGCGGCGGATCCAGCGGTCGGATTTGATGGCCATCGGGCACCTCTCATGAAAATAGCCGATGAGGGTACAACGAATGGCGCGCGGCGAGCAAAATCAAAAAACGTAACAGCAATTCCTAATTTGATCGGTTGCGACCAGCAATCTCCTGATGCGCCCCTGGGATCGCCGGCTTGCAGCCGGCACCTCACTGCCATTAAGAGGAGATCCGGTTCAGAATTTGCTTAATCTGCAGCGGGTTGGAGTTTCCGGAATAAAATGAGCGCACAAGCCAAAATGAATCATGGCCAAATAGTTGCGTGCTTGACAAACATAACGAGTACGAATGGCCCGAAAACCCTTCAGCCAGGCGATGGTTCGTTCGACCACCCAACGGCGGGCCGGATGTGTTTTAGCGCCTTCGACCAGTTTCTCCTCGCCAATGCGTCGAATGTGCGGAAGATAGTCATGCCCCCGCACTTCAATTTCCACGCGGGCATCATCATATCCTTTGTCCAAGCACAGATGCTGAGGCG